>NZ_FNTV01000001.1:0-605431 GCF_900105965.1 Arthrobacter alpinus | reverse complement strand
AGATCGTTCAGGAACTCGAAGCGTTCTTCCGCGGTGCCGGCTGGAACGTCATCAAGGTCCTCTGGGGCCGTGAGTGGGATGACCTGCTAGACCGCGACAGCGACGGATCCCTGGTCGATGTCATGAACACCACCCGCGATGGTGACTACCAGACGTACAAGGCCGAATCCGGCGGGTTCGTCCGCGAGCACTTCTTCGGGCAAACCCCGCAAACCAAGGAACTCGCCGCACACCTTAGCGACGATGAGGTCTGGAACCTCAAGCGCGGCGGCCACGATTACCACAAGGTTTACGCCGCCTACAAGGCAGCGACCGAGTTCAAGGGCAAGCCCACAGTGATCCTGGCGCACACCGTCAAGGGCTACGGCCTGGGCAGCCACTTCGAGGCGCGCAACGCCACGCACCAGATGAAGAAGCTCACCTTGCAGGACTTGAAGGACTTCCGCACACACCTGCGCCTGCCCATCAGCGATGAGGTCCTCGAAGCCGACCCGTACCGTCCCCCGTACTACCACCCAGGGATGGATACGCCGGAAATCCAGTACATGATGGAGCGCCGCAACGCACTGGGCGGTTCCGTCCCTGAGCGTCGCAGCAAGCACACCGAGCTGGAACTGCCCGGCGATAAAACCTACGAGGTTGCCAACCGCGGCTCCGGCAAGCAGCAGGCAGCCACCACCATGGCCTTCGTACGCCTGCTCAAGGATCTGATGCGTGACAAGGGGATTGGCCAGCGTATTGTGCCGATCATCCCTGATGAGGCCCGCACCTTCGGCATCGATGCGTTCTTCCCGACCGCGAAGATCTACAACCCCAACGGGCAGAACTACCTCTCCGTGGACCGCGACCTGGTCTTGGCGTACAAGGAATCCATTTCTGGGCAGATCGTGCACGCCGGCATCAACGAGGCCGGTTCCGTGGCAGCGTTCACCGCCGCCGGCACCGCCTACGCCACCCATGGTGAACCGTTGATCCCGGTCTACGTGTTCTACTCCATGTTTGGTTTCCAGCGCACCGGTGATTCCTTCTGGGCCGCCGGTGACCAGATGACCCGCGGCTTCATCATCGGCGCCACAGCAGGGCGCACCACCCTCACTGGTGAAGGTTTGCAGCACGCTGACGGGCACTCACCGATCCTGGCCTCCACGAACCCGGCAGTGGTCACCTACGACCCCGCCTACGGCTACGAAATCGGCGTCATCATCAAGTCCGGTCTTGAGCGCATGTACGGCAAGGATTCAGTTGATCCCAACGTCATGTACTACATCACCGTGTACAACGAGCCGATCAGCCAGCCCAAGGCGCCGGAGAACATCGACGTCGAGGGCATCACCAAGGGCATCTACAAGCTCAAGGTTGCTGAGATCGACGGGCCCCGCACTCAACTGCTGGCCTCCGGCGTGTCCGTGCCCTGGGCCCTGGAAGCTGCGCAGATCCTCGCCACCGAATGGGGCGTAGCAGCCGATGTCTGGTCCGTAACCTCCTGGAACGAGCTGCGTCGCGACGGCCTTGCTGCCGAAGAGGACGCGTTCTTGCACCCCGAAGCAGAAGCCCGCGTCCCATACATCACCGCAAAAATGGCTGATGCCCAGGGCCCGGTCATCGCCGTGACCGACTACATGAAAGCAGTGCCGGATCAGATACGCCAGTTCCTGCCCAATGACTTCGCAACCCTCGGTGCCGACGGCTTCGGCTTCTCCGACACCCGCTCCGCGGCCCGCCGCTTCTTCAAGATCGACTCCCACTCAGTGGTAGTCCGCACCCTGCAGATGCTCGCCAAGCAAGGCAAGATCGACCCCAACGCCGCCGCCCAGGCAGCAGCGAAATACGATCTCCTCAACGTCAACGCAGGCACCACCGGCAACGCCGGCGGCGAAGGCTAAGCCCCACACCCACGCTCGCGTCTTCTGCCCCAAGGGTGGTTGGTGTTGCTGTAGAACCTCTACAGCAACACCAACCACCCTTTCGCTTTTAAGTGCGCAAGCCCGCTTCATGACTCATCATGGAGTTGTGGGATTCACACAAATAGCGCTTCCGGGCCTCAAGGACATACCCTCGAATCATGGCAGCAACAAAAAAACCGGTGACAGAGTCGCCGGCAGAGGGTTCCCCGGCCACCAAGGCCCCGCGCAAACCCACCAAGGTCCACGGCAGCACCGAGACTTTGGAGCGCCTGCGCGCAAACGTGGGATCGCTCTCCTCCATGATGCGCAGCGAACTTGAAAATACCTTGCCCTGGTACCGACGGCTCAGTGCCGATGAACGTTCAGCTCTTGGCCTGGTCGCACAAAATGGCATCACGGCCTTCGTCTCCTGGTACGAGCAGCCGTCATCACCGAGCTGGGTCCTCTCAGATGTCTTCGGCACCGCACCCACCGAGCTGACACGTGCCATCAGCCTCCAACGGGCCCTGCAACTAATCCGCACCGTAGTCCAGGTGGTGGAAGATCGTGTTCCGGAGCTGGCTGCCGCGGAGGAGCAGACGGCTCTTCGTGAAGCGGTGCTCCGCTATTCACGCGAGGTGGCCTTCGCCGCCGCCGATGTTTATGCGCGTGCCGCAGAAAATCGTGGAGCGTGGGATACGCGCTTGGAGGCCTTGGCGGTGGACGGGATCTTGCGCGGTGAAAACACGGACGCCTTGCAATCGCGTATTTCAGCCCTGGGTTGGACCAGTCACAGCCACATTACGATCATGGTTGGACCTGCCCCGCAGGAAGCCAATGCCTTGTTCCTGGCCACACTGCGACGCGCGGCCGCCCGTTTCGCCGAGGACGTCATGGTGGGCATCCAGGGCGACAAACTGATTCTGGTTCTGGGCAATGTGAAAGACCCTGAATCGGCGTACCTGCGCCTCAGCGACCTTTTTGCCCCTGGCCCGGTTGTTTACGGCCCTATGGCCGCCACGCTGTCGGATGCAACTGCATCTGCCAAGGCAGCGTTTGCCGGTATTTCGGTTGCCAAGGGATGGTCCGGCGCACCGCGTCCGGTCTCAGCCGATGACCTCCTGCCGGAACGAGTCATGGGCGGGGACGAATCGGCACGGCGGGCGCTAATTGTGAACATCTACCGGCCCTTGATCGCAGCTTCCAACGGACTCATTGAAACCCTCAGCAGCTACCTGCAGGGCGGCCACTCGCTTGAGGCCGCTGCCCGGGAACTCTTTGTGCACTCCAACACGGTTCGTTACCGCTTGCGGCGGGTATGTGACGTCACCGGCTGGGATCCGTTGATCCCCCGGGAAGCCTTTGTGTTGCAGACGGCCGTCATCGTGGGCAGGCTCGCCACGCCATCGAAAAATTATGCCACCAAACCACTGCGGTAAAGCCCCTGGACACCAAGCCCACCTCGGCCCGCGAGGTGAACCGTTAGTAGATTTCGCCTAAAACTTCCCTCCCTTTGTCACCAAACAGCGCAGTCATTGTAGACTTCCTACAAAATGTGCTGAAGAGCTTGGTGTGGGGAAACACCGTCAAAAGCCCCTAAGTTTGGAAAGCTGGTTAATGTGCTTGCAATAGTCTGCCCTGGACAGGGCTCCCAATCCCCCGGTTTCCTTTCACCATGGCTTGAACGCCCGGGTGTACAGGAACAATTGGCCATCTTGAGTGATGCAGCCGGCATCGATTTGCTGGCCCACGGCACCACCTCAGACGCCGAAACCATCAAGGACACCGCGGTTGCGCAGCCCCTGATCGTTGCGGCCGGGCTCATCACGGCTCAGGCACTTCTAGGTGCCGATGCACCAGGGGCCCTGACCCCACGATCGGTGGTCATCGCAGGCCATTC
The DNA here is from genome assembly GCF_900105965.1 of Arthrobacter alpinus. Taxonomy (NCBI): domain Bacteria; kingdom Bacillati; phylum Actinomycetota; class Actinomycetes; order Micrococcales; family Micrococcaceae; genus Arthrobacter; species Arthrobacter alpinus. The sequence continues at coordinate 601,648 of NZ_FNTV01000001.1, read as the reverse complement.
GGTCGGTGAAATCACTGCTGCGGCTCTCACCGGGACGCTCTCCAACGCGGACGCCATGGCGTTTGTGCGTGAGCGTGCCAACCGCATGGCCGACGCCGCTGCCGCCACACCCACCGGCATGGCCGCCGTTGTGGGTGGCGACCCGGATGAGGTCATTGCCGCCATTGCAGCAGCCGGGCTGACTCCGGCGAACATGAACTCCAAGGGCCAAACTGTTGCTGCCGGCACGCTGGAACAAATTGCCGCCCTCGTAGCAGCTCCGCCGGCCAAGGCACGGGTCATCCCCCTCCAGGTTGCGGGCGCGTTCCACACGCACCACATGGCACCTGCGGTTTCCGCTTTGGAGGCATTGGCACCGTCCCTGACCACCCACGCACCCAAGGTGCCGCTGCTCTCCAACTACGACGGCGCCGTCGTACCTTCCGGAGAAGCGGCACTTGAGTCCTTGATCGCCCAGGTTTCGCGCCCGGTCCGTTGGGACCTGTGCATGGAAACCATGAGCGCCATGGGCGTGACGGGGCTGATTGAGCTGGCTCCGGCCGGCACGCTGACCGGTCTGGCCAAGCGTGGAATGAGCGGCATCACCACCGTCGCCGTGAAAACGCCCGATGATCTTCAAGCTGCACAGGAACTGCTGGCAGCACACTCTTCGCTGGAAGCAGGAACACTGTGAGCACCCCTACGCTGAAGCAAAATCCGATCCACACAGGCTCACGCATCATGGGCATTGGCGCATACCGACCGTCCGTGATCGTGACCAATGAAGACGTATGCCAGTGGATCGATTCCTCGGACGAGTGGATCCAACAGCGCACCGGCATCATCACCCGCCACCGTGCCCCCAAGGACGTCTCCGTGGTGGACATGGCCGTCGGCGCCGGCACCGAAGCCATCAAGAACGCGGGGATCGAACCGTCCCAGATTGGCGCGGTCCTGGTCTCCACGGTGTCGCACCCCTACGCGACGCCGTCGGCCGCTGCCCTGATCGCAGACAAGATCGGGGCCAACCCCGCGCCTGCCTTTGACATCTCCGCCGCTTGCGCCGGCTACTGCTACGGCGTGGCCCAGGCTGACGCGCTGGTTCGTTCGGGCACGGCAGATTACGTTCTTGTCATCGGCGCCGAGAAGCTCTCCGACGTCATCGACAACCACGAGCGCACCATCTCCTTCCTGTTGGGCGACGGCGCCGGCGCTGTTGTCGTTGGCCCCTCCGATGAGCCCGGCATCAGCCCGGCCGTGTGGGGTTCGGACGGCAGCAAGTGGGACACCATCGGCATGACCCACTCCCTGACCGACGTCCGCGATTTCAGCGAACAGGCCATGAAGGGCGACGACGTCGCCCAGGCGGCCGCTGACGAGGCTCACGCCACCCTGTGGCCAACTCTGCGCCAAGACGGACAGACCGTCTTCCGCTGGGCAGTCTGGGAGATGGCTAAGATGGCAAAAAAGGCCCTGGATGCCGCCGGCATCACGGCCGAGGATCTTGGCGCCTTTGTGCCGCACCAGGCCAATATGCGCATCATCGACGAACTGGCCAAGCAGCTCAAGTTGCCCGAACACGTCCTCATTGGCCGGGACATCGCCGATGCTGGAAACACCTCCGCAGCCTCCATCCCGTTGGCAACACACCGCCTGCTGGCGGAGAACCCGGAGCTCTCCGGTAAACTTTCGCTTCAGATCGGCTTTGGCGCCGGACTGGTGTTTGGTGCCCAAGTGGTGCGCCTTCCCTAAACGCATCCAGCCACAACCGTGGCTGGATCAGCATGCCTGACATGATCAATTTCTTGATCACAGCACAAAGAAGAAAAGGAGCCATCAATGGCTAGCAACGAAGAAATCCTGGCTGGATTGGCCGAAATCGTTAACGAAGAGACCGGTCTTGCCCCCGAGGCCGTTGAACTGGAGAAGTCCTTCACGGATGACCTGGACATCGATTCCATCTCCATGATGACGATCGTCGTCAACGCCGAAGAGAAGTTCGACGTGAAGATCCCGGACGAGGAAGTCAAGAACCTCAAGACCGTCGGCGACGCTGTCAGCTTCATCGCAGGCGCACAGGCTTAAGCAGCCCTGTGCCTTGTTCCCTGGCCACGCAAGTGGTCCAGGGCATGGTGGTTGGCCGGAGGAGCAGGACGCCGGCCAACCACATCACCATCCTTTAGCCCTGACCCATAATTTTTTAGAGAGTTGAATCATGGCCCGCAAAGTAGTCATCACCGGTCTCGGAGCAACGACGCCCATTGGCGGCGATGTTCCGACCATGTGGAAGAACGCCCTGAAGGGTGTTTCCGGCGCCCACACGCTGACCGATGATTGGGTGGAAAAGTACAATCTGCCCGTTCACTTCGCGGCCAAAGCAACAACTCCCGCAACAGATGTCCTGAGCCGCGTTGAAGCCAAGCGTATGGACCCCTCAACGCAGTTCGCCGTTGTGGCAGCCCGTGAGGCCTGGAAGGACTCCGGCATCGAGGAGATCGACCACGACCGCCTCGCAGTGGCCTTCGCAACTGGCATTGGTGGAGTTTGGACACTCCTGGACGCATGGGACACCCTGCGCGAAAAGGGGCCCCGCCGCGTCTTGCCCATGACGGTTCCGATGTTGATGCCCAACGGCCCGGCAGCAGCAGTCAGCCTTGACCTCGGCGCCCGCGCCGGTGCGCACACACCGGTTTCCGCTTGCGCATCAGGTACCGAAGCCCTGCACATCGGACTGGAGCTCATCCGCTCCGGCAAGGCAGATGTTGTCATGGCCGGTGGCGCCGAGGCAGCCATTCACCCCATGCCGTTGGCCTCCTTTGCCGCCATGCAGGCACTCTCCAAGCGCAATGACTCCCCGGAGACCGCGTCACGCCCCTACGACATCAGCCGCGACGGATTCGTCATGGGTGAAGGTGCTGGTGCACTGGTGTTGGAAGCTGAAGAGCACGCCATTGCCCGCGGCGCACGTATTTACGGTGAGCTGGCCGGCACTGCGGTCACGGCCGACGCGTACCACATCACAGCTCCGGACCCCCAGGGCCTGGGTGCAACCCGCGCGCTCAAGGCTGCGCTGTTCGATGCCCGGGCACTGCCGGAAGACGTGGTCCACGTCAACGCACACGCGACGTCCACCCCTGTTGGCGACCGTCCCGAGTACACGGCTTTGAAGTCTGCCCTGGGCGATCACGTCAACAACGTCTGTGTCTCAGCCACCAAGTCCCAGATGGGCCACTTGCTTGGCGCCTCAGGCGCCGTTGAGTCTGTGCTGACGGTTCTGGCCGTCTACCACCGCCTGGCCCCTGTCACGATCAACCTGGAAAATCAGGATCCGGAAATTCCCTTGGACGTCGTCACCGGCACTCCTCGTGAATTGCCCGACGGCGAGATCATGGCGTTGAACAACTCCTTCGGCTTCGGAGGCCACAATGCAGTTGTAGCCATCCGCAGCACGGGCCCCAAGGTCGAGTTGGCCTAGGCTCCCCTTTGCAGGGACAATAACGACGGCGGCTCTCACCAAAAGGTGGGCGCCGCCGTCGTTCTTTGTTTTTTGGATTCTAGTTTTGGCTAGCCAACGTGGTGAAGCCAGCGGACAGGCGCCCCAGCCGCGGCGTGACGGAAGGGTTCGAGTTCCTCGTCCCATGCTTCACCCAGTGCCAGCGAGAGCTCCTGATAGACCATTGAGGGATCACCCTTGCCAGTCTCGTAGGCGTAGCGGATGCGATCCTCAGACACCATGATGTTGCCATGAACATCGGTGACGGCATGGAAGATGCCCAGTTCAGGGGTGTGCGACCAGCGTGATCCATCCACTCCCGGGCTCGGGTCTTCGGTGACTTCGTAGCGGACATTGGCCCAACCACGTAGTGCCGAAGCGAGCCGTGCGCCGGTGCCAGCAGGGCCGCGCCAGGCAAGTTCGGTGCGCAGCACATTGCGCGCCGCGGGCTGTGCAGTCCACTGCAAGTCCGAGCGTTGATCCATTACGGCTGCAATGGACGATTCAATATGCGGGCACATGACAGCCGGGGCTGAGTGTACAAACAAAACCCCGCGCGTGGTTTCTACCTTCATTCCATCCTCCATTGCAGTAGGTGCGTCTTCCCCAACGACCTTCTTAGGATGAAACTTGGTCTTGCGCAGAGCTTGGCATCTACCGGCCCTGATTATCCGGGTTTGAAACCCGACCTTTAGTTCTTGAGCTATGGCTCCCTATCATTGTGCCGTAGCCGGGCCGATTACGCCACCGTCAGGACAATCCGTCGCAACCGAAGGCGCATTTCCTCCCCAAGCTCATGCACGTGGGTGTGCTGTGCGATAACTTTCGCGCAAACGTTCCACCGAAACATGGGTGTAAAGCTGCGTTGTCGCCAAGGAAGAATGGCCCAGAATTTCCTGGACGCTCCGCAAGTCGGCGCCGCCGTCGAGCAGGTGTGTGGCGGCCGAATGGCGCAGGGTGTGCGGACCAGTGGCCGAGGTGTCACCCAATAAGGCAAAAAGTTTGTCCACAACTGACCGGACCGTGCGTTGATCAATCCGACCGCCGCGTTTCCCCAGAAACAAGGCACTCCCGCTCTGGCTTTGAATCAATGCGTTGCGACCCCGGTCCAGCCACCTGCCCAGCGCCTCCTCGGCCGGAACACCATAGGGAACCACGCGTTCCTTGTTCCCTTTTCCGAGCACCCTGACGGTGCGCCGTTCGCGGTTGACATCCTGCACGTCCAGTCCTGTCAGTTCGCCGACACGGATTCCCGTCCCGTAGAGAAACTCGACCATGGCTAGATTCCTCAGGGCTATGGGGTCTTGTTCTTGGGCTGCGACGGCCAAGTTTTCAAGGAGCCGGCCCAGCTGTTGCTGTTGCAAGACGGCTGGCAGGTTTTTCTCCTTTTTGGGAGCTTTGAGGCGCAAGGAGGGATCCACGGAAATGATCTCCTCGCGCAGCGCCCACGCAGTAAAGCTTCGAATGGTGGCCGCACGGCGGGCCAAGGTGGAGCGTGCCAGCCCTGAAGCGCTCTGCTCGCCGAGCCAGCGTCGCAACTGTGCCAAGTCAACCTCACCGAGGTTGCTGATGCCCTCGGTGACGGCGTGGATCAAGAGCGCATCAATATCCCCGCGATAGGCACGAATCGTGTGTTCAGACCTGCCCCGTTCAGCGCGGAGGTACCTTTCGAACGCGTCGGCGGCTTGAGCTAGAGCTGGCGGCAGTGCTGCGCGTTCTTCGGAGTCCACACACCCACTGTGCGCTGTTGCGGTGCCTGGGGCAAGTTGCCCCGCCGTGGACTAGCCCAGACCCCTTTCACTGACGCATCCTCCCACGCATCACAGGGGAACTCATGGGCCATGACGGCGATGCACACCATGCCCTTTGGCTATTTCCCGTGGCGCTTCCAACCTCCCGCGAAGCGCTCGGCCAGGCCCAAGACTTCCAGCCTGCCCAACCCTGCCAGGACGGTAGGGGCACTCAACCCCGCAACCACACAGAGCTTTTCCAGAGTTGTAGCTGTCCGCAGCGGCAGGGCGTCAAGGAGGAGTAAATCAGAGGTGCCCAGCCCGTCGTGCAGAGCTGCCTGGGCGATCGGCTCATCCACCATATGCTGTCCCATCGAGCCGGCCAGTTCAGCGATGTCTGCGGCATCGGTGACACAAACTGCCGCCCCCTCCTTCAGCAGTCTGTGGCAGCCAGCAGAATTGGCCGAATAGACAGACCCAGGCACTGCCCCCACCAAACGGCTCAGCGATTCCGCGTGGTGTGCCGTGTTGAGAGCCCCGGATCGCCACCGTGCTTCCACGACAACCGTGACAGAGCACAGGGCGGCGATCAGCCGGTTGCGCTGCAGGAATCTGTATCGTGTGGGGTTTGTACCCGGCGGCACCTCGGCGACCACGAGTCCCCTCTGGGCGATGACATGCAGCAGATCGTCGTTGCCGGAGGGATAAAACCTGTCCACTCCCCCAGCCATAACGGCCAAGGTGGGCGGTGCTTCTCGTTGCTGTTCGGCATCGACAGCTGAGGTTCTGGCGGGGGGTCGTTCACCGCCTGACCGCCTCGTGACATCCGGCGAAGCGGCCAATGCTCCTCGATGAGCGTGCGCGTCGATCCCATAGGCGCCTCCGCTGACCACCGTGAAGTCCCGCTGAACCAGGGAATTGGCAATCTCGGCTGTGACATTGGCTCCGTAGCTGGTGCTGTCCCGAGATCCCACCACGGCGATGCACCTGTCCTGATCCGGGATTCGATCATGGGAGCCGCGGCACCACAGCGCGATGGGTGCCTTCAGTTCTAAGTCAAGAAGAGCCAGTGGCCACGTGTCATCTTCCGGAATCAAAAGCCGTCCACCGAACCGCTCGACTGTCTAAAGATCACGTTCCGGGGCAAGATCTGCCAGCCGTGGCCGCCAACGTCCCAACGCCTCTGGCAGACCGGCCCACCGTTGGGTACCGGCCGCAGCCAATACGGTTGTCATATCCCGTTCCGTCGTGGCGTCAGTGGCCGCACCGCTCTCAATGAGCCCTAGCGCCTCCTCCGGTCCCAGGACCTCAATCAAGGCAAGCCCGGGCAGGTCTGAGGGTTCCATCAACCGGGTGAGCGCCGCCCTGGCGACTCGCAGGCCCTTGCCTGACCATGCGCTCGCGCCCATTGTGCTGCTGCCGTGCGTAGTGCTCATAGACCTTCTCCTCGTTGTCGCAATGTCAGAGCCAGCCCTACTTCATCGCTGCCAGGGCGTTCCAGGCCCTGCAGATCGGCCACTGTCCAGGCCAGGCGCAGCACACGGTCGTAACCGCGGGCACTGAGCACACCCACACCCATGGCTTTGTCCAGAAGTGCGGTGTCATGCCCGCCCAGACGCAGGGGACCTCGCAGGATCCGGCCGGTGAGGTCCGCATTGTGCACCAATCCCCAAGGCTTGAGCCGCTCACCGGCGACAGCCCGGGCCAGCTTCACGCGTTCGGCAACTTGGGCGCTGGATTCTCGGGGTTCGGTGTCGGCCAGCTGGGACAGCTGGACCTTATTAACTTGTAATTGAATGTCCACCCTGTCCAGCAATGGACCAGACAATCGTCCGAAATATCGCCTTCGCGCCATCGGGGTGCACTCACAGTGCACCCCTTTGCCGGTGGCCTTGCCGCACGGACAAGGATTGGCGGCCAGGACAAGCTGAAAACGCGCCGGATATGCTGCTGTTCCAGCGGATCTGTGCAGAACCAGCTCCCCACTCTCCAACGGCTGCCTGAGTGCATCAAGGACTCTCTTGTCGAACTCGGGCGCCTCGTCCAGGAACAGCACTCCCCTGTGCGCACGCGACGCTGCCCCTGGCCTGGGTATGCCGCTGCCGCCGCCAATGATGGCTGCCGTACTGGCGGAATGGTGCGGGCGTTCATAGGGTGGCCGGTGAATTAGCGCAACCAGATTGGAGGCACTGTGTTCAAGGGAATGAATTGCTGTGACCTCCATGGATTCGGCGTCATTGAGATCCGGCAGCAGCCCCGGCAGCCGTTCAGCCAACATGGTTTTACCCGATCCAGGCGGGCCCACCATCATGAGGTGATGCCCTCCAGCCGCCGCTATTTCCAAAGCAAGGCGAGCAATTGGTTGTCCAGCCACCTCGGCCAGATCAACGCTTTCCTGCGCGTGTGGCTGTCTCTGGGCGGTTCCGCCGGGTTCGGGGCCGGAGACCCATTCGCGATCCACGGCCGGTAGGTCATGGGGATCCGCACCAAAGTCCACGGCTACCTCGGCGAGGCACTCATAGCCGCGCACCTTTGCTCCCTTAACAAGCTGCGCCTCGGCAAGGTTGGCCTTCGCCACCACGAATTCGGCATGCCCTGCTGCAAGGCCCGCTATGACAGCGGGTAGGATTCCGCGCACGGGACGCAATCGACCATCGAGGCCCAACTCGGCAATGAAAACCGTTCTGCCGGTCCCACGGACATCGCCAGCGGCATCCAATGCCGCCATGACAATGGCCAGATCAAAGCCGGAGCCCTTCTTGGGCAAGGACGCCGGAACCAAGTTCACGGTGATTTTGCGTCGGCTTAGAGGAATCCCGGAGTTTTGAGCCGCCGAACGGATTCTCTCGCGCGCTTCACTCAGCGATGCGTCTGGCAGCCCCAGGAGAATGAAGTTTGGCAATGTCTGGCCAATGTCCGCCTCAACCTCAATGACGTGGCCGTTGAGTCCCACAAGGGCAATTGCCAACGATCGACCCATTCCCATCAGGCCACGCCCTTGATGTGGTCGATACTAGGCTCTTGCCGGCCACCCATGATAATTCCCACGGCGTCGATCCTCAGCGCACCAACAACGCGGTTGTGGTCGCGCGCCCACAGCACAGCCAGGGTTCGCAGGCGCAAGAGTTTGGCCTTGGTAATGGCTTCAAGCGGATCGCCATACCGCCGCGATCGACGCGTTTTTACTTCCACGATGACCAGATCCTGCCCATCGAGCGCCACAATGTCGATTTCGCCGCTGGAACATCGCCAGTTGCTGTCAATGACCCGAATTCCGCGATCTTCCAGATAGTCGGCCGCCAACTGTTCACCGCTCAGACCGAGCTCATCCTTTGTTCTCATCTTTGCCTCCACTGCCAGCTTGGCTGGCTTCGGGAGCGCCCGAAAGGCCACGTGGCCCAATTGTGGGCAGTCGCCCTGTCACCGCCGCTTGTGGAGGAACAGACAACAGTGCCCGGCCGGAAAGACCCGACCGGGCACTGAGAACCTTGTGGTGCTCTTACGCGGCACAACACCGCCATGTGAAGGTCAAATTGATTTAGTACGCCACAGTGAAGCGCTGGTTGCGGTGCACCGGCGTCTCCACCTCATCAATGATGGCCAAGCCGAAATCAACACCGGAGATGTGCGAGTTTCCCTGATCGTCTACGAGCAGGACATCGCCTCCGGTGCGGTAGGTGCCCGTGGCCGTGCCCGGGGCAAAGCCACCAAATCCACCAGCAGGGCTGACATAGAACCAGTCAAGATCTGCTTCGCTGCTCTTCAGCGTCTCCAGGAGCGCACCAGCGGTCTTGGCTTCGGGCAGTATCTCGGCCGGGAAACCCGGTGTGTCCATGACCAAGGGGCCTCCTGCGGCAACCTGCAGGGAACCTGCGCCACCGATGACGCCAAGGCGTACACCTGCGGTCTCTGCAAGCGGTAGCAGCTGGTCCACAACGCCGTCAAGCTTTCCCACCAGCTCTCCGCGGGGAGACAAGGAATGAATCACCACGTCGGCGTCCGTGACGGTCGTCGCCAAGAAATCGGCATCGAGCACCGACCCGGTGACGTACTTTGCACCCTCAACAGGAACTTCGGGGAGGTTGCGGCTAAAGGATGTGACGTCATGTCCCCGCTTGACAGCCTCACGAACAATGTTGCTTCCTGCGTAGCCGGTTCCGCCGATTACGTTGATCTTTGCCATGGTGGATCTCCTTGTGGGTGGCTAGGCGCCACATCATTTTCTTGGTTACCAATAGAGAGTAACACACTAATGGGAAGTAAGTATTTGCTAGACTCATTGGGACAACCAGTGTGGAGAAGAGAATTATGAATGAGCCAATGTGGGATCCCTACGACCGGAATTGCCCTTCACGGCAGGTGCTGGACAGGATTGGCGACCGCTGGAGCGTTTTGGTGGTCGGGGCTTTGGCGCATGGGCCCCTGCGTTTTTCCGCTCTCGCCAAAACGGTGGATGGCGTGTCCCAGAAGATGCTGACGCAGACACTGCGTGGTCTTGAGCGCGACGGCCTCGTGGCCCGCACCATGTACGCCCAGATTCCCCCGCGCGTTGACTACGAGTTGACCGAGTCCGGCATTAGTCTTGCCGGGCCTATGCTGGCCCTGGAGGACTGGGCCAAGGAAAACATGCCATCCATCCTCAGCTCTCGCGATGCCTACGACGCAGAACACGCCCCGAAGGACTGAATCGACGATTAGAGGATTAGAGGATTAAAGGAAAGGACGACGCCGGAACTTGCGTTCCGGCGTCGTCCTTTCCTTTAATCCTTGGCGGAGCGGGCGCAGGGCACCTTAGCCCAGCGGGCCCAGCTGGCCATCCTTGGGGATCTGCAGGTCGTCAGACTTGATGAGTTCCTCAACGTTGACGTCCTTGAAGGTGATGACCCGCACGTTCTTCACGAAGCGGGCCGTGCGGTACACGTCCCAGACCCAGGCATCCTGCAGTGTCAGGTCAAAGTACACCTCACCGTCGGCGGATCGGGCCTGCAAATCCACATGGTTGGCCAGGTAGAAACGTCGTTCGGTTTCCACCACATAGCTGAACAGGTTCACCACGTCACGGTATTCGCGGTAAAGCTGCAGCTCCATGTCAGTTTCGTAGTTTTCCAGATCCTCAGCACTCATGGTTCCATCATCCATCACATGCGCGTTACTTACCCAACGGGCGCGGCCAAGCGGCACAAAGTGTGCACAATCTAGAGAAGTCGCCACGTCTTTCGATGGAAGTCAGTAGGACCGCAGGCGGCGATGGCCGCTCGGTGCCCCGCCGTTCCGTACCCCATGTTGGCGTCCCACCCGAAGGCGGGGAACTCCTGGGCCAGGCCGGTCATGATGGCATCGCGTTCCACCTTCGCCAAAACGCTGGCGGCAGCAACGGACAAGCAGGTCATGTCGGCCTTGATCCGAGTCTGGAGCCGCCATGGGGCGGGCGCCGCGGTGGGCAGTGAGGCCCCGAACAAGTCACCCTGTTCAGGCTCGGAAAGCCAGTCTTGATTGCCATCCAAGATCACAAAATCGGGCATCACCATGGCGGACGCCTGTGCCAAGGCCCGGGTTCCTGCAAGCCGCAGGGCGCTGACGAGGCCCAGCGCATCAATTTCATGTGCGGCAGCATGGCCAACGGCACTGGCTGCAGCCCACTCTTCAATGGCCGGCGCCAATGCCTCGCGAACGGCCGGACGCAGGAGCTTGCTGTCCTTCACGCCGGGCAGCTCAACCGCCGTTGCGGCCCGAACAATGACCACCCCAACGCTTACAGGTCCGGCAAGAGACCCGCGGCCCACCTCATCGCAGCCCGCCACGACAGCGTAGCCCTGCTCCGCCAGCTCACGTTCCCAATCAAGTGTGGGCGCCGCGGCGGCCACTACTGGCCCGCCGCAACATGCGGAGCCGAGCCAACGCTGTTGGTTGTCGGGTCCGGAACTTTGTCAAAAACTTCGGGGTGATTGCCCAAGAAGCCCCAATGGGTAATGGGCCAGGCAATCACCACGGCGCGTCCTTCAACATCCTCGATGGGGACAAATCCGGTGCCATTGAAAGCGTCGTGGTAGCGCGAATCCTGAGAGTTGTTGCGGTGGTCACCCATGACCCACAGGTGTCCCTCAGGGACCGTAACGTCAAAGGTGGTCTCCGATGGTGACGCCCCCGGGAAGAGGTACGGTTCAGTGATGGCTTCGCCGTTGACGGTCAGCTTTCCTTCGGCATTGCAGCAAATGACGTGATCCCCTGGCAGGCCAATGACGCGCTTGACCAAGTGCTGCTCGGAGCTGTCAGGGGCAAGGCCGATGAAGGTGGCAACCTCGCCGAGCCAACTGACCGGATCCGCGGCGGTGTCGGGGGCTTGCAACCATCCCTGCGTGTCCTTGAAGACAACAACGTCTCCGCGCTTGAGCGAGAAGGGCTCCGGAACCAGCAGGTTCACAAAGATCCGATCATGGATCTCCAAAGTATTTTCCATGGAACCGGAGGGGATGTAGAACGCCCGGAATAGGAACGTCTTGATCAAGAAGGAGAGCACCACAGCAATGACGACAATGGTGAGCAGTTCCTTGCCCCAGGCCCAGGCCTGGCGGCCGAAGCGCTCGGTGGCCGTGCCGTCGTCGTTCGCCTCAAGGTCGTTGTGGCCGGCACCATCGCCGGCGCGGTGCTCTGCATTGGTGCCCTCTGCGTGCTTGTGTGCCTTGAAACGGCGTCCGCGCCAATCTTGGCGGACGTGGTCCCGGTTTGTTCCCTGCCCGTCACTTTCGTGGGGCGGCTCGCCACCATTGTTCTCCGGCACGTTCTCTTGCATCAACGTCTATTTCCTTAGCAAAGTCAGGTCAAAGAATTCTTTATGGAAGTCCGTGGGCAGCGGTCAGGAGCAAGGTCAACTACTAGGGCAGGGCCGTTCCGTCGCTGTAGATTGCGTGGATCCGGCCCAGGGGCCAAACGTTGGCAATCGGCGAACCGATGACTCGCGAGGTGGAGATCAGGCCGCCACCGGGCGCGCCAAGGAGCGATCTTGAATCCAGTGAAACGCTGCGATGATCACCCATAAGCCACAACTTACCCTGCGGGACGCTCACCTCGAATGTCAACGCGCTGGGCTCATCACCGGGATATAGGTAACTCTCAGTTACCGGAACTCCATTGATTTCCAAGAGGCCGCTGGCCGAGCAGCACTTGACGGTATCGCCGGCGACTCCAAGGACGCGTTTTACGTAAACATTGTTGTTGGGCACGAACCCCAGCCATTGCCCCGCAGCTACGATGCCATCGGCAAGATCACCGGCCCCGGACTTCAAAGGCCTGAAGGATCCGCGCCCGTCAAAGACAACCACATCCCCACGCTCTATGGGCTGGGTGGCGAACGCCGTCCGGGACACAAGAACACGGTCTCCGGCCAGCAGCAGGGGCTCCATCGATTCGGACGGGATGTAATACACATCCACCCAGACATTGCGCACCAATGCCAGGAACACGAAAATCAAGGCCACTGCCAAAAAAACAAAACGCCAGCCCAGTTTCCTGGACTGGCGTTTCGCTTGAGTCAAAGTGCGACTCCCCTTTGTTACTTGGTGGGGAGGTTGTCGCGCTTTTCCTTGATCTTTGCAGCCTTGCCGCGCAGGTTACGCATGTAGTACAGCTTGGCGCGGCGAACGTCACCCTTGGTGACAACTTCGATCTTTTCCAGAACCGGGGAGTGTACCGGGAAGGTACGCTCTACACCGACACCGAAGGAGACCTTGCGAACCGTGAAGGTTTCGCGGAGGCCATCGCCGTGGCGGCCAAGGACGAAGCCCTTGAATACCTGGACACGGGCGCGGGAACCTTCAATGATGTTCACGTGAACGTTGAGGGTGTCACCGGCGCGGAAGGCGGGGATGTCGGTACGCAGGCTGGCTGCGTCGACTGAATCGAGAAGATGCATTTTTCTCACTCCAGGTAAACGCCACAGGTCATTTACTTTGTGTCACGATCCCCACGGACGGCACTCGGCCAGTCACGGGGATCGAAAGAATTGGACCGGATCGCCTAGGTTGGCTCACCGGTGTGCCGCTCTGTTGACGAACGCTCCCCCTGTGGCAGGAACGCGCCCAGTAGGCACATCTACTTATTTTGCCATACTCGAAGCCGCCAGACTAATTCATCCGGCGGCTTAGTTCATGATGAGTCCTGTGTAGCGGGGTGGCGGGCTCTACTCGCCTTCGCGGCGTACTGCCCTGCCATCGACGACGGCGTAGCCAAGTTCCCAGAGGATGTTGCGGTCCGCTTTGCTGAACTTGGAGACATCGAGGGCGGCGATCAGGTCCGGGCGGCGTTCGGAGGTGCGGCGCAGCTGGAGTTCTTTGCGGAACTTGGCAATCTTGCCATGGTTTCCACTGAGGAGAACCTCGGGGACGTCACGCTCGCGCCAGCTGGAAGGTTTGGTGTAGACCGGGTATTCGAGCAAACCATCGGAGTGTGATTCCTCAATGAGGGACTCAGGGTTGCCCACCACACCGGGGATCAGCCGGCCAATTGCCTCAACCATGGCCAGCACAGCGACTTCGCCGCCGTTGAGGACATAGTCGCCCAGGCTGACGGGGCGAACAATGTAATCGTCCGCTGCCCATTCAAGGACACGCTCGTCGATGCCTTCGTAACGGCCACACGCGAACACGAGGTGTTCGGTTTCGGCCAGCTCATAGGCCAGCGCCTGGTTGAACACTTCGCCAGCAGGCGACGGGACAATCAAGGTTGGCTTCACGCCGTCGGACGAGGGAGAAGCTGCGGCGATGTCCGTCAGGGCTTGAGCCCAGGGTTCCGGCTTCATGACCATGCCGGCGCCACCACCATAGGGTGTGTCATCCACCGTGCGATGGCGATCCTGCGTGTAACTGCGCAGGTCATGGACCTTCAATTCCAGCAGGCCCTCGGTGCGGGCCTTGCCGATCAGGCTCAGGTCCAGTGGCGCAAGGTACTCGGGGAAGATGCTGACTACGTCAAAACGCATTACTCAGGCAATCCTTCCGAGCCATTCAGATCCGCTGCTTCGCCGGTTTCATCGCTGGCAGAGATTTCCTTATTCACGGTGAACAGGCCGGCAGGAGGAGTCAGCAAGACGTAACCTTCCTCGATGTTCACCTCGGGGACGATCTCATCAACGAACGGGACCAAGACTTCATCGCCGTCATTGTCTTCGACAATGAGCAGATCCTGCACGGCCAGGGTCCGCAGGCCCGTCACCTTGCCAACCTTCTCTGTGCCAACCCGGACCTCAAGGCCCAGCAATTCGTGTTCGTACCAGGCGTCGTCGTCCTCGTCATCCTCTGACTCAAAGAACATGGTTGCGCCACGGAGCAGCTCCGCTTCGTTGCGGGTGGTGGTGCCCTCGAAACCCAGCAGGAGGATGTCCTTGTTCCAGCGCGAGCTCTTGACGGTCAGGGTGCCAATCTTTGCTGGCTCCACAACGAACTCGGCGCCGACTGCGAACCGGGAATCGGGGGCGTCGGTGAGGACCAGAACGGTCACTTCACCCTTGATGCCGTGGGGCTTGCCAATTCGGGCAACCTGAACCTGCATGAGTACTCCTAAGTACTGCTGGAATGATGTATTGCTTGAAAATTTGGGGAAAAAGTTTGGCCCCGTCACCATTATGGTGCCGGGGCCAAACATTTGGCTTTACTGCTGAAAACTTCCCAGACACCCCTTGTGGAGGTGCCAGGCTCTTTGACGCAGGTTAGCGGCGGCGGTCGGTGTCGACAACGTCAACACGTACCGGTTCGCCATTGGCCAAGGCTGCAACCACCGTGCGCAAGGCACGGGCTGTGCGGCCCTGACGGCCAATAACCCGGCCCAGATCGTCTTGGTGAACTCGCACCTCGAGGGATTCCCCGCGGCGGTTGTTCTTGACGCTCACCTGTACGTCCTCGGGAGAGTCAACAATCCCGCGAACTAGGTGCTCCAGCGCTTCAGCCAACAAACTACTCGGCCTCGGTGCTCTCAGCGGCCTCTTCCGAGTCAGCCTTCTTGGCCTTCTTGGTGATGGCTTCCTTGACAACAACGTTCTTGGCCTCAGGAGCAACGAATGCAACCTTCGGGGCCTTGGTCTTCAAGGTGCCTTCGGCGCCCTTGATTCCCTTGAACTTCTGCCAGTCACCGGTGATCTTCAGGATCTTGGCAACAGGCTCAGACGGCTGAGCGCCGACGGAGAGCCAGTACTGAGCGCGGTCGGTGTCGACCTCGATGAAGGACGGGTTTTCGGTCGGGTGGTACTTACCGATCTCTTCGATGGCACGGCCGTCACGCTTTGAGTGTGAGTCCATAACAACGATGCGGTAGTACGGGGCGCGCATTTTACCAAAGCGCTTAAGGCGAATCTTTACAGCCACTTTTGTGGTTACTCCTGTTTCGAAAAAGGGGCGAATTCCGGTTCACGCTCCCGTGGGGCGGGCCGTTCTTCAGAATCCTAAGGACAGGATCATCACACGGAGAGAGGGGCCATGTGGATCGAGTACCTGTTCATTATGCCAGAAAATACCCGATCCGCGCGACGTGTTGCTGCCCACCTGCCGCGTGTTGCTCCCCATGCTGGCCCCGAACGCACGACGCTCCACGCAAAATGACACCGATTCCGCTTTTCGACACCGGTATTTCGGCATCGGAAAGCGGGATCGGTGTCATTTTTCAGGACGGCGCGGGGATTAGTCCGCGGAGTAGAAGAACAGCCCCATCTTGGCGTTGTCTTCCGCGGCGGCGAGGGCGGCGGCCGCCATTGCGGTGAGCGCGCGCAACAACGGTTCGGTCACCTCTGGAGTTGACTCCATCTCCTCGGCAGCGGCCCATTCGGCAGCCAACTCCACAATTTCTTCGGGATCTTCGGGTGCGTTGAGCTCGGCGAAAACCTCAAGCAGGGCATCCGGCACGGCGAACAGGGTGTCCAGTTCGATGTCCACCAGGCTCAGCTCTGCGCCAACGCCTGTTGCGTGGACTTTCTTGACGGCAAACTCGCCCAGTACTTCAATTTCAAAATCGCTCAGGCCCGGCGTTGGCAGCACGGGAACATCGATCGACGGCGATTTTCCGGACTGCCGAGCCTTGGCCCGTGCTACTGCCTGGTGGTGGTCGGCGATGAAGAACTCAGAATAATTGGCCACGCACAAGCCTTTCAAGTTGGTGGTCCGACACGCAGGAGTGCCAGGGCGCCCACCTATTACTTGGCGGACTGTCCGGAATCAACACTAACGCGAATTTGGTTGCTCCACGGATCGTTAAATGTGATCTCGGCGCCAGTATTGGCAACCGCAATGCCATGGTGGGCCAAACGCTCGTGGAGGGCCCCGACGTCGTCCTGGCCCGGCAGCTGGATGAGCACCTCACCCAGGCCCAACGTGTCCTTACGCGGACCGGCGCCGCGGCTGTTCCAAACATTCATGGCCATGTGGTGGTGGTAGCCGCCGGCCGAAACAAACAGGGCCTGGCCATGAAAGCTGGAGGTCTTTTCGAAGCCGAGCGTGTCAACGTAAAACTTCTCGGCCGTTTTCACATCACCAACCTGCAGGTGGACGTGCCCAATGTCAGCGCCGGATTGGCGCTGTCCAACAACGGCCTCTTCTGTCAGGTGCTGCTGGAGATAGTGCTGGGGCGAGAGCGCCAGGGAGTCCATCTCAACTTCACCGTTGCTCCAAGCCCAGGAATCACGCGGGCGGTCCCAGTAAAGCTCAATGCCGTTACCCTCAGGATCGGTGAAGTAGAAGGCCTCGGAGACTAGATGATCGGCGCTGCCGGCAAATGCCTGGGGGCTGTACTGGGCAGCGGTGGCCACGGTTGCGGCAAGGGACGCCTGGTCATTGAACAGCAGGGCGGTGTGGAACAGCCCGGCTTCACCGCGTCCGGGAATGTGGAGGCCGCCGGCAGGCTGCAAGTGCACCAGCGGGGTGCTGCCGCGGCCCAGATACTGGCCTCCATCGGCTTCGGCAACGATGTCCAGACCGAGGGCCTTCTGGTAATAGTTGCTCATCATCGTCATGTCACCAACCTTGAGCATCACGGTGCCCATCGTAAGGTCGGCGGAAAGTAGATCGTTGCGTGCAGTCATGATGTCTCCAAGGTTTGTTGTACTCATATAGTAGCAAACTACTTGAAGCTTCAAGTTATTCCTGGGTGGTTAGTTTTATTTTCATGACAACCCTCCTGCCCGCGGCATCTAGCGCAGCCTCGTGCTCTCGCATCCTGGCCAGCCCCGGGGTCCACTCACTGTGGGGAAGCTCACTAAATCCGCAACTGGCATAGAAGGGTGCGTTGAAGGGGACATCGGCAAAGGTGCACAGGGTCATGGAATGAAAACCTGCCTCGAGTGCCCATGCCTTGGCAGCGCTGACGAGAGCTCTGCCAATACCCTGTCGCGCATACTCGGGGCTCACTGCCAACTGCTCCAGATGCGCCTGACCGTCAACAATTTCCAAGCGAACAAAGCCCGCCGGGGGCCGCCCGGCCACCATGATGTGAAAGGCAGCCGCGTAATCGGCGGGCAGGGCCGGCGGCGGAAAATCGGAGGTGCTCAGCGGTGGATCCAGTGTTTCAAAAGCCGCGTCTGCCTCGGCCTCGATGGAGGGCAGCAGCGCAAACTCACTCAGTGCGGCGGGACGTATTTCAAGCATGCACCGATCCTACGGCTTGACATCGGACCCCGTTGATCGTGTAGCTTCGACTCTGACCACACGGGAGCCCCGAAGCAGGGGCTGAGACATGGGCTGAAGCTGCCCTGGACCGTTGAACCTGTCCGGGTAATGCCGGCGAAGGAAGTGAGTTTCACCCATGAGTTTCACCGAACAAAGCCCTGCCCACACGCTTTCCTATCTTGAGGATGAACAGCACGGGCTAAGCGTTCCCGTAACATCCATTTCTCTGGATGAGTCCGCACCCGGCCGCCCCAACCCACCCATTCAGGTGTACCGTACCGCGGGGCCAGGCAGTGACCCGGTCCGCGGACTGCCACCTCTGCGGGATCCCTGGATCAAGTCCCGGGCGGACACCCAGAATTACCAAGGCCGCGGGCGTGAACTGCTCGACGACGGCCGTTCGGCCCAGCGCCGCGGCGCCGCCTCCGCGGAATGGCAAGGCACGCAGCGGGCGCCTCTGCGCTCCGAAGCCGGGCGCACGGTGACCCAAATGCACTACGCAAGGACCGGCGTCGTTACTGCCGAAATGAGGTTCGTGGCGCTGCGCGAAAACTGCTCCGTGGAACTCGTTCGCAGCGAGCTGGCGGCGGGCCGGGCCATCATTCCCAGCAACATCAACCACCCCGAGTCCGAACCGATGATCATCGGCAAGGCCTTCCTGGTGAAGATCAACGCGAACATCGGCAACTCGGCCGTGACGAGCTCAATCGCCGAGGAAGTGGACAAGCTGCAGTGGGCCACGCTGTGGGGCGCGGACACCGTCATGGACCTCTCAACCGGCGATGACATCCACACCACCCGTGAATGGATCATCCGCAATTCTCCGGTTCCCATCGGCACCGTTCCCATCTATCAGGCATTGGAGAAGGTCAACGGCGAAGCCCATAACCTCACCTGGGAGATATTCCGTGACACCGTGATCGAACAATGCGAACAAGGCGTGGACTACATGACCATCCACGCCGGGGTGCTGCTGCGCTACGTCCCGCTCACGGCCAACCGCGTCACGGGGATCGTCTCCCGCGGTGGATCCATCATGGCCGGCTGGTGCCTTGCCCACCACCAGGAGAATTTCCTCTACACGCACTTCGATGAACTGTGCGAGATCTTTGCCCGTTACGACGTTGCGTTTTCCCTGGGCGACGGTCTGCGGCCTGGCTCAACGGCAGATGCCAACGACGCGGCCCAATTTGCCGAGCTGGACACCCTTGCCGAGCTAACGAAGCGGGCCTGGACCTACGACGTTCAGGTCATGGTGGAGGGGCCGGGCCACGTCCCGTTCCATCTTGTCCGGGAGAACGTTGAGCGCCAACAGGAGCTGTGCGACGGCGCGCCGTTCTACACTTTGGGGCCGCTGGTCACGGACATTGCGCCCGGGTATGACCACATCACCTCCGCAATTGGCGCCACCGAGATTGCCAGGTACGGCACGGCCATGCTGTGTTACGTAACGCCCAAGGAACATCTGGGGTTGCCCAACAAGGACGACGTAAAAACCGGTGTCATCACCTACAAGATCGCCGCCCACGCGGCCGACATGGCCAAAGGGCATCCCGGCGCCCGGGACCGTGATGACGCATTGTCCAAGGCACGGTTTGAATTCCGGTGGCGTGACCAGTTCTCGCTGTCCCTGGATCCAGCCACGGCTGAAGCTTTCCACGACGAGACGCTCCCGGCAGAACCAGCCAAGACGGCGCATTTTTGTTCCATGTGTGGTCCGAAGTTTTGCTCCATGAAGATCAGCCAAGACATCAGGGATACCTACGGATCAGCGGCGCAACAAGAGGCCATTGCTGGTGGCATGGCTGCCAAGAGCGCAGAATTCCTGGATTCCGGCGCCAAGGTGTATCTGCCTGACTTGGTGGTCCCCCGCAGTTGAATGCGCCGGGTTAGGCGCCGGCAGCGTCCTCTTGGGCTGCGATGAATTCAGTGATCATCGCAGCCCCGGCAGGAGTGTCGTGTGGGCGGTGGCCGCCCGGGGCCATGCGGTGAAGGGCCCCCGTCGTGGTGAGGTACTCGGCAATCTCTTCATAGAGAGGCTCCCACCCACCGGTCAGCACAAGCGTGGGAACTCCGGGAACTATGTGCAATGGGGCTTCCCACTGCGGTGCCTGCAGGTGGATGCGGGCGGCAATTCTGGCTGATGACTCGGCCGGGACCGTCCGCACCGCTGCGGTACCTGCCATGGATGCTGTCAATCGTCGAAACTCTGCTGAGAAGGCGGTGTCGGTGAGTTCGGCGCTGCGGGCAAACAGTGGCTCAACGTATTCGCGGTAGGCCGTAGTTGCCGGAAGTTCTGCCGTGAGTGACAGCAAGGCCGGCTCGACCAGAACCAGCGACTTGACCAGATCAGGGCGCTCCACCGCTGCCATCACTGCGGCGATGGCACCTTGTGCATGGGCCACAAGATGTCCGCCCTGTCCCAATGCGTCAGTAACGATGCGGGCGTCGGCCTCAAAATCTGTTGCTACAGGTGGTTCGGTAGCGTCAAAACCAGTCCGCTTGAGAAAGAGACAATCATAGTTCCCGGCCAAGAGATGCTGGGCGGGCCAGGCTGCAATCCCATAGCCGTCCATGCCGTGCACAAACACAATCCGGGTTTTACTCATTGGTGCAGATTACCGGATGGGGCTGGCAAGTTGCCCGATTTCGCCACCTGGCCGCGATGTTTGCGCGTTAGGTGTCGCCCACATCGTGTGAGTCTGTCGCGTCGTTCCGACCAGCCACCGCCGCGCCGAGACAGCGAAAGGCCCCGTCCGGCGTCGAAGATTAACGCAGCGAACGGGGCCTTCCAGCGCAGCAAGACTACTTACCCAGGAACTTCTCAAATCCCTTGGGCAGGTTCAGGCTTGCCGGATCAAAGTCTTCGGCGCCGGCACCAAAGGCGGCACCCGTGGGCAGGGCCTTGGGTGCGTTGGCCTTCTCCTGCGCCGCCTTCAGCTCAGCCGCGGCCTTGGCCGGGTTGCCTGACTTGGCCTTCTTCTTGGGGCCCTGCTTTCCCTTGCGGGCGCTGTTGAAGCCGCCGGGGCCAGCAACACCCGGCATGCCGGGAATGCCGCCACCCTGGGCCATCTTTTTCATCATCTTCTGGGCCTGGCCGAAGCGCTCCAGCAGGCCGTTGACCTCGGAGACGTGAACACCTGAACCCTTGGCAATGCGGGCGCGGCGTGATCCGTTCACGATCTTCGGCGCAACACGCTCGTGCGGGGTCATGGAGCGGACAATGGCCTCGACGCGGTCGATCTCACGCTCGTCGAAGTTCTCGAGCTGCTGGCGCATTCCGGCGGCACCCGGCATCATCATGAGCATCTTCTTCATGGAGCCCATTTTGCGAATTTGCTGCATCTGGGCCAGGAAGTCATCCAGGGTGAAGTCTTCCTGGTCGGCGAACTTCTTCGCCATCCGCTCGGCTTCGCCCTTGTCCCAGTTCTTTTCAGCCTGCTCGATGAGCGTAAGTACGTCACCCATGTCGAGGATGCGACTGGCCATGCGGTCAGGGTGGAACAGTTCAAAGTCGTCCAGGGACTCGCCGGTGGAGGCGAACATGACGGGCTTGCCCGTGATGGAAGCCACCGAGAGGGCGGCACCACCGCGGGCGTCGCCGTCGAGCTTGGTGAGCACAACGCCTGTGAAGTTGACACCCTCGTTGAACGCCTGGGCCGTGTTGACGGCGTCCTGGCCGATCATGGCATCGATGACGAAGAGCACTTCGTCGGGGTTGATGGCGGCGCGGATGTCCGCGGCCTGCTTCATCAGCTCGGCGTCGATACCCAAGCGGCCGGCGGTGTCAACAATGACCACGTCGTACAGCTTGGACTTGGCTTCGGCCAAACCGGCCATGGCGACGGCTACGGGATCGCCCGTGGCACTTTCAAATTCGCTGCTGACGCCTGGGTGCGGGGCGAAGACGGGAACGCCCGCGCGCTCACCGTTAACCTGGAGCTGCTTGACGGCGTTGGGACGCTGGAGATCCGCGGCGACCAACAGCGGGCTGTGGCCCTGGCCCTTGAGCCACTTGGACAGCTTTCCGGCAAGCGTGGTCTTGCCTGCACCCTGCAAACCGGCCAGCATGATCACGGTGGGCGGGTTCTTGGCCAGGTTGATGCGGCGGGTTTCCCCACCGAGAATGGCAACAAGTTCCTCGTTGACGATCTTGACGATCTGCTGCGCCGGGTTCAGGGCGTCGTTGACCTCCGCACCGAGTGCGCGTTCGCGTACCTTTGCGGTGAATTCGCGAACTACGGGAACGGCAACGTCGGCATCCAGCAGGGCGCGACGGATCTCGCGCACTGTGGCATCGACGTCGGCCTCGCTGAGCCGGCCCTTGCCACGGAGGTTTTTGAAGGTTGCTGTCAACCGATCAGATAGTGAGTTGAACACGCGCCGCGTACTTCTTTCGTCAGGGATTAACCGACGCCCGCGCGGACCGGCAGCTAGGCCTGCCCGCGCAAGGGGCGCGGCAATTTTCGATATTCAGGATGAGACCGGCGGGCCAGCATTTTCGCTGCCCCACTCCCTTTCCTGAGGGACTCAACTATCAAGGGTACCAACTTGCGGGCCCCTTCGCTGCACGCGTCGCCAACGGATTCCGATTGACTTCCTACGATTTTCCCGTGGGTAAATATTCAAACATGCCCGGCTCAAGTGGGCTGAATTTGCCGCGGCTTAGTGGCATGCTGATTCCGTGATGAAAACCTCTTCCAAATCCGGTCCACAGTCCACCGCCACGCACGACGCCGGGTCCCCGGCAGCCGCTGCCAGCCCAGGCGGGCGCATTAAGACATTGGTGATTTTGGGTGCTTCCGGCGATCTCACCGGGCGGCTGCTCTTGCCAGGTGTTGCCAGGCTTATTGCCTCCGGCCGTGCCCCTGGCTTGAAGTTGGTGGGTGCCGGAAACGATGCGTGGCCAGCCCAACAGTGGCAGGAACGGCTCACGGACAGCTTCGCCGATGCCCTAAGACCTGGCGGCGCGTCAACTGAGGCCGGTATTGCCGAGCTCACGAGCGTTCAAAAGGACAGCACCTATCACCAGCTTGATGTCACGGCCAAGGGCGCGTTGGGTGCGTTCTTGAAGGATATCGAGGGGCCCGTGGCGTTGTACTTCGCGCTGCCGCCCGCGGTGAGTCAAAAGGCTTGTGAAATTCTTGCCAAAAAAGATTTGCCCGCCGGCACCAGGCTGGTCATGGAGAAGCCGTTTGGTTCGAGTACAGAGTCGGCGCAACTCCTGAACGCCACCTTGGCCCGGCTCGTCCAGGAGGATCATATTCACCGCGTTGATCATTTCCTGGGCAAGTCCACGGTTCTTAACATCATGGGGCTGCGTTTCGCCAACAGGTTGCTGGAGCATTCCTGGAACGGCGACCACATTGAAAAAGTCGAGATTGTTTTTGATGAACCCCTGACCTTGGAGAACCGTGCCCGCTACTACGATCATGCCGGCGCCGGACGCGACATGATTCAAAGCCACCTCCTGCAAATCATGGCAATAATGGCCATGGAGCCGCCGGCCACGCTTGACGAGCACGATGTCCGCTCCAACATTGCCTCGGTGCTTCGAGCCAGCAGCATAGGCCGCAATGGCGACCTCGCCGGACACACCCGCCGTGCCCGCTACACAGCAGGGACCATTGCCGAACGAACCGTCCCAAACTATTTGGACGAGGAGGGCGTGGATCCGGCAAATGGCACGGAGACGCTGGCTGAGGTGGAGGTCTTTGTCAACAATTGGCGTTGGGCCGGTGTCCCATTCATTCTGCGCTCCGGCAAGGCCTTGGGACGAACCCGCAAAGAGGCCGTGGTGACCTTTAAACCAGTTCCGCACCTTCCCGTGGGCTTCAAGGGAACTGACTCCCCCACCCGCCTTCACATTGGCTTTGGCCCGGAGACTCTCACCCTGGACCTGGATGTCAATGGCCCCGGCGACCTTTTCACGCTGGATCGCGTTCAGCTGGAGGCAAAGCTGGCCAGTGACCCCCTTCTGCCCTACGGTGAAGTGCTCGACGGCGTCCTCAGCGCGGATCCACTCCTCTCCGTTCGCGGCGACACCGCAGAGGAATGCTGGCGGATCGTGGAGCCGGCATTTGCCGCATGGAAGGCAAATGAGGTCCCCATGGAGGAATACGCAGCCGGTACCACGGGTCCGGCGCAGTGGACCACCAGCAGCGACTAGCAGGCACAAGTACGACGGCGGCCGTTGGGTGAGTTTTGAAACTCACCCAACGGCCGCCGTCGTTCCCCGCACCCTCCCCAACCTCGCAAGCTCAGCCAGGAAACCCACGGGCGCGTGGGCCCACTGAATTTACTTAGATGGCGGCTACGCCGCGTTCGCCGGTCCGGACCCGGACTGCCTCGTAAACCTCGATCATCCAAACCTTGCCATCACCTGCGGTACCGGTGTTGGAGCTGGCAACGATGATGTCCATGAGATCGTAAGCTTGCTCATCGCTGGCAAGGACTTCGATCCGGATCTTCGGGTGCAAGTCCACCGTGTACTCGGCACCGCGGTAAACCTCGGTGTGGCCGCGTTGGCGGCCGTAGCCGTGCGCGCCGCTGACTGTGAGTCCTTGAACACCGTAGCTTTCCAAGGCGTTGCGGACATCGTCCAGTTGTTCCGGGCGGATGATCGCCGTAATTAGTTTCATGCGTCTACCTTCGCTTCCACGCTACGTGATTCCTTGGACCCGGAAGCCGTAGGGAGTTTTTCAAGGAGGGGCGAGAAGCTACCGGAGTTGCGGCCGCCCAAGTCATAAGCTGATTCTGCATGAATGGCGACGTCAATGCCATCTACTTCATGTTCGTCCGAGATACGGAAGCCCATGGTCTTGTTGATGATCCAACCGATGACGAACGCGATCACGAAGGAGTAGAGCATAACTGCGAATGCGCCGATAGCCTGCTTGCCCAGAAGTTCGAATCCGCCACCATAGAAAAGACCCTGGCCACCTGCCGGCGAGTTTTCGTCCGCCGCGAGCCCAATGAACAGCGTGCCGACAATGCCGCCGACAAGGTGGACACCTACAACGTCCAGTGAATCGTCAATTCCAAAACGGTACTTCAAGCCAACTGCCAGTGCGCAGATAACGCCGGCGATCAGGCCCAGGACAAGGGACCAAACCGGGGTCAAGGCCGAGCATGCGGGGGTGATGGCTACCAGGCCGGCTACGGCACCGGATGCGGCACCGAGGGAAGTGGCGTGACCATCACGGAGCTTTTCAACCAAGAGCCAGCCCAAGATTGCTGCGGCAGGTGCGGCCAGCGTGTTGATCCAGGCGTAGCCGGCGACAGCGTTGGCACCCAGGGCGGAGCCGGCGTTGAAACCAAACCAGCCAAACCAGAGAAGTCCGGCGCCGAGCATAACGAACGGAAGGTTGTGCGGACGGTGGCTCGAATCCTTGCCGAAGCCCTTGCGCTTACCCAGGATCAGGGCCAGGGCCAGAGCTGCTGCACCGGCATTGATGTGAACAGCAGTACCACCGGCAAAGTCAATAACACCCAAACCCTGGCCGATCCAGCCACCTGTGGGGTTGCCTTCCGCGTCTTCGGTAAAGGAGAAGACCCAGTGAGCTACGGGGAAGTAGACAACTGTGACCCAGATTGCGGCGAAGAGCATCCAGGCACCGAACTTGGCGCGGTCTGCAATGGCACCGGTAATAAGGGCTACGGTGATGATGGCAAACACGGCCTGGAAGCCAACGAAGGCAATCTCAGGGATGGTTCCCACCAGCGGCATGGTGTCTGAGGTGTCAAGAACACCCTGGAGACCGAACTTTTCGAACGGGTTGCCCAGGAGTCCGCCGCCAACGTCGCTACCGAACGCTGCCGAGTATCCAAAGAGGACCCAGAGGACGCCGACCACGGCGATGGCGCCGAAGCTCATCATCATCATGTTCAGCACACCCTTTGCCCGGGTCATGCCGCCGTAAAAAAATGCTAGTCCTGGGGTCATCAGAAGCACCAAAGATGCGGATGCTAGGACCCAAGCTGTATCGCCAGTATTCATCAGCTTCTGGCCTTTCCTTGCGAGAGTTACTGCCGGCCGCTTCTTTGGGCCCGTGCAATGTGGACTCTTACAATGTTGGGTCCTGCGTGTTTCAAAGTGAGACCCGAATCATTTCCGTCACGTTACATTTTTAAGGTCTTTGTAAAGGACAATCGACGCTCTTGTAACAGGCATGTTTCGGCCGAGTCTCGCTAGACGCGGTGCATGCAGCCGACTGTTCAGACGAGACGGGCTTTGGTGACCACAACGGCGATCTGGACTCGATTGGAAACACGTAGCTTACCCATGACGTTTGAAACCAGAAGCTTCACCGTTGCTTCACTGACATGAAGTTCCGAGGCCAATTGTCCGTTGGACTTCCCTTCAGCAACGCCGAGGGCCACGGCTCGTTCGCGAGTATTGAGGCCGTCAAAGCGAACGCGATTGCCAATATCGTAGCTGTTGCTGCGCTCCATCAAGGCAAGACGGGAGCCCTTGTTGACTAACACTGCGCCACCTCGATGAGCCATGCGCAAAGCAGTGGGAATATCTTCCGCAACCACGCCATTGTTCAGGATTGCGCTAACACCGGCAAAGATGAGGGATTCGGTAACTTCAAAGGGCAGGTCCCCCATCACCACCACGGTGGGCGAGGTTTCCGCCGCGGCAAGTTCCCGGCAAATGTGCATCAAGTCCATGAGTGGAATGCCCGCATCAATGAGAACCAGATCCACGTTAGATGTTTCCATGACCGAATTGAGAGCTGGCAAGCTGGGCACGGAAGCCAACACATTGATGTAATTGGCGCGGTTCAAGAGTTGGGACAGGCCGAGATTCGTGACGTAGTCGCATCCGACGACTGCCATCTGCAGGGTCGCTACGGTCTGTATAGTTCCGACATTCATTTTCCAACCCTTATCCATGCAGCTAATACGTAACCGCTTACCGGACTAGCCTGGACGATCTTTACGATCCACCCGGCTGGTCGAGATTGCATTGGTACGTGACATCCGGCTACCCACCATGCACACGTGCATGGAAGGAGGCGATAACGTATTTCCCCCGAAGCCTACTTCTCCAAGAATAGCGCGCCAGCGTCCTATCTCGAATCAAACAGAGTCCTGTGACGCGCCCATGTCATGGCTGGCACATAGATTCCATCACTGATGCCAACTCCGCTCTGTACACAGCCAACCAAGTGACCGGTCCCAATGTTAGTCAGATAATCTCAGAAGCGAATTAAATCGAGGCTGCCGGTAAAGCCAACTGGCTATTATTAGCGCCACATTTTAGCCACTTGGCTAATCAATTTTAGCCGCCTGGCACTCAGGTTTTCCGACTGCCGATGAGAGAATATTGACTGTGATTGCCTTGTGATAGCAAGCACGCAGTACCGCTAAAAAGGAAATCATAACAATTACATAAAGGTCTCGGGAAATTCAACTGACCGCTGTCAGATCTGATTTTCCCCGTATTTTTTCATTGCAATTAATGTTGACAGACGCTCGGTATGTTCCGTTTCGCCACTACCAACCTTGGACATGACTTGTCGGTATCATTCGCAAAATAATCGGTTCCATTGGGGGGATCGAAGAGCTGCTTTAAGCCTTCGGTTGGCGGTACTTGAGGTACTCGAAAGTCAAATTATTAGGGGAACCACTAAATGAACAAGACTAAAACTGTGCGCGCTTGGTCGGGCGCCGTTGGAACGGCAACCGTTGCCGCTCTGGCACTTGGCATGTTGGCGGGAGCGCCTGCACAGGCCGCTCCCGGAGACGTCATCAGCCAGGGATCAGGCCAGCTGCTAAACGGGTCGCTTCTTAGCTACCCGAACTTCGCTCTTGACCTCAAGAACGGTGCGGCAACTGCCATCAACGATGGTACGACTGCAGACGTAGTTGCCAACCAGCCGTTGGACCTCAGCGCTCTGGGCATTCTTAACGTTGGTGCTGGCAACATTCCGTTGCTTGGCAACAATGGCATCATCCAGCTTGGCGCTGTCGGCCAGTACGGCCACGCCGTCAACGATGGCTCCTCTGAAGCCTTCTCCGGCCTGGTATCCGGCGCACCGTCGCTGGTCACCCTGCCCGGAAACCTTCCTGTCGCAGGCGATCCGGCATTGCCGGCAGCTCGCGTCATGGTTGGCACGGCCGGTTTGCTGGGTGGAGCCGACCTCGTCAACATTGATCTCCAGGTCGGTGTACTAGCCGCGGCTGCAAAGCAGGACGTCGACGCAGCCCCGGTTGGTCAGTACAACGTAGCCGGCGTCAGCGCATCCGTGGGTGGAACCGTGATTCAAGGTGTTGCCAACACGCTTAACCCGGCGATCAACACCCTCTTGGCCGCCGTATCTCTCGTTGGCGTAGACATCACCAACCCCTTGGCCAGTGGCAAGATTGCCATCACCGAAGCCGAGCTGCTCGCAGCTGCTGGAGTTGCCAACATCAATGCCTTGCCCGCCGGCACCGACCTGTTGCAGTACCTGCCGCAGGCCGTAGTCGCCAAGCTTACAAAAATCGTAAATGACCTCCTGACAAGTGTTGGTGCAGCAATCCCCGCGGGTGTGCTCGGCATCGTCGCCCGCGCTGCTCTCGCCACGGCACAGGGAATTCTGAATCCCCTGCTGACCGGCTTGAGCACCTCACTGCTACCCCCGTTGAGTGCCGCAGTGAGCAACATTGCTGCACTGAAGGTCAACGTACAAAGCACCACGGCAGGCACGTTCACTCAGACAGCACTTCAGCTGAGCCTGCTCAATGGTTCTTTGACCACAATTGACCTGGCTTCGGCAAGCGTTGGACCGAACCTGACCACCGCTGCGATTCCGGTCGTCAACAAGGACAGCCTGGCCATCGCTGGTGGCCTCGGTCTGATCGTGCTGTTGGGCATGTTTGTCGTTCGTCGCCGTCGCAACGGTGCAGCCAGCACCGTGGCAATGGCCTAGGGAGCAATCACACATGTACGGACCAAAAATTGGCGGCGGCGGAACAGCTGCCGGCGCCGGAGCACTAGCAGCTACAGGAGCTGGCCCGCTGGGCTGGTACCTGCTCATTGCTGCAGTGGTCTTGGTAGCTGGATTCTTTCTGCTGCGCTCTGTCAGCCGGAAGAAGCAAAGCGTCCAATAAGACGTCGTTAGTTAGTACCACCTTGCATTGACGGTGCGGGTCCGGGCTTGTTACAAGCCCGGGTCCGCACTACCCGCATCCATTAGCTCTGGGGACATATTGTCTTTTTTTGAATCGGCCCAGGCACTTGCCTTCGTCCTATTGGTTACCTTCTTGGCGTACGTCGCAATCCTGCTGGTTCCCTTCCTGACCAGAAAACAGGATCCGGAAGGTGACCCAACGCTCTTCGATTGGCACTTCTTCATTCCCTGCCGAGATGAAGAAGTGGTCATCAAGAACACTGTCAGATCCCTCGTCACCCAGTTCCCGGGTGCCCACATCTGGGTCATCGACGATGACAGTGAAGATAGCACCGCCGAGGTTGTCGTGGCCATGTCGCGTGAAAACAGCAAGATCCATCTGATCCAACGCAGGCGCCCGAATGCCAGGACAGGAAAGGGCGATGCCTTGAACGCCGCATATGCGGCACTCAATGCCTGGCTCCCGGCCACCACGGACCGCACCCGCTGCATCGTGGCAGTCGTTGATGGTGATGGAGAGCTGGCCCCCAACGCTTTGGCGCAGGCCTCCGGTTCACTCGCGTTTGGCGATCCGACGGTTGGCGCCGCGCAGGCCGCCGTATGGATGCGCAACCGCAATGACCCCAACCCGGCCAGCGGAAATTCCCGCCTGAAACAAGCCATGGCCAGGTACCTTGTGCGTATGCAGGACATAGAATTCCGTACCACCATTGCTGCCATGCAGTCCTTGCGTCGACACACACTGTCCGTGGGTCTTGGCGGAAATGGCCAGTTCACCCGGCTCTCGGCACTGGATGCCGTCGCCGACATCGCCAAACGCCCCTGGCACGGTGGGCTCCTGGAAGACTATGAGCTCGCCATCCACATCATGCTTGCCGGCCACCACACCGTCTACATGCACGACACCCATGTCTCGCAGGAAGCCCTGCCCTCGGTACGACGCCTGCTGACCCAACGTACTCGCTGGTGCCAAGGCGGCATGCAGTGCAGCCGTTACCTCAAGAACATCTTCGTTTCTCCCCACTTCACCAACCTTGGGGCGCTGGAATCCAGTTATTTCCTGCTGATTCCCTATGTTCAGCTCATTGGCCTGTTCCTGTGGCCGACCCTTTTCCTGTCGATGATTGGTAGCGGTGCCGTCACGGCGGGCAGCGTCGCCCTGTGGCTGAGTCAAGCCTGGTGGCTCATCCCCCTCATTCTCTTGACCGGTGTTGTCCCGTTCGCATTGTGGGGGCCAATCTACCGCCGCCAAGCAGAACCTGGCCGCAACTTTTTCATGGGTCTGGTCTGGGGCGTTGGCTACTGGCTGTACATGTACCAAAGCTACGTGTGTGTTCTGCGGGCCGGTTTCCGTATGCTTACGGGCCGCAATGGCTGGGCCAAGACCCGCCGAAACAATGAATCTGACGCCCAGCTACTGGCAAAGGAAGCCTAATGACGACGACTCCCGCGCACGTCCCTGTGCCAAACGCTTCGAACCCGCCAACGAACGCAGCGATCAGGGCTCCACGGCCGCACGGCTTCCCCGCCCTCATGCTGTTTGCCGGCGCTGCAGCCTTGATCATGTTTCAGGATCAGCTCCGCACACTTGAGGCCCGCGCCTTTGCCGGGACGCTGCAGTTGTTCTCCGATACAAGCGTTTACAGCGTTGCCAGCATGGTGGTGTTCCGAATGGGCGACAACGTTCCCTATGGATTGAATATCACGGCACTTTGTTCAACAGCCGTGCTGTGGGTGCCTCTGCTGGCAGCGGCAGGACTGATTCTATTGTCAGGGCGTTGCCAACGCGGCTCGCTGGTCCGTGCGCTCATCGTGAGCCTAATCATCGTAGCCGCCTGCAATGTTCTCCGTTTTCTCATGATCGTTTTCGGTCTCGTCTGGTGGGGGCAGACCGGGTTTGACCTCATGCATCATTACCTGGGTTCGATCGTCGTGATTATCGGTTTCGTGGGCGCCTTCATTGTGCTGGTCATGTCTGCGCGCAAGTCAGCCAAGCAGTCACGAGGATGATCCGTGCACGTTTTCGACTAGCGGCGACCTTGGGGATTGTGCTGGTTACTTCCGCCTGTGGCACCTTGCCCGTTGAACGCCCTGCCGCAACGAACGTTGAGGTGTCTTCATGTCACCTCCTCACGACGCCTGAGGAAAACGAGGCCGTGAGTGACACTAAGCCGGCAGTCCCCTGCACCTCGGATCACACCAGCGAGACGTTTCGGATTGCTAAATTGCTGGGCAGTCTGGCCGCCAGCGATTCCCGCCCAAACTCATCACGTTTGGCAGCGGTAACGAGTCAATACTGCACCGTTGAGATGCTGCGCGATTATCTGGGTGCACGGGACCGTGACACAAGTTCTGCTCTTGGAATCACAGCCTACTTTCCAGAAACAACCGCTTGGAGTGCTGGAGACCGGACGGTTCGGTGCGATCTTGTGGTCAAGAGCCCCGGCAGTGACGAACCTGTATTGCTCACTGGCTCACTCCAGGACGTGATGGCAACGCCTGCCTCGGCTCGGCTGCGCACATGCTACCCGGACGCGCCTTTTCCAGAACCGTCAAAGGAACCCAGCCTGACGGTCGTCTTGTGTTCGGAACCACATGTTGGCGAAGATATCAACGCTTGGCTGAACATCAACAACAGCAATCCCCCCGAAGCTGAGGTTCTGGGCAAGTGCACACCATTTGCCGAAGAATTCTTTGCTCCCGCCCCCATCCCGGAAGGCGTAGCGGTTACCGGAATCGTTGTGCCGGGAAATGGAATGTCAACGCTTCGATGCGCCGTTCGATCGAAAGACTCCAAGACTTTGAAGGGCACCTTGCTCCATGATTGAAACTTCCGCAGCTGGCAGTAGCGCATCAGCTGAAAATGATGGGCCGTCTTCCACAATTGGCGATGGTCCCGAAACCGGTAATCAACCCGCGGCCAATCCTGGAAACGCTTCTGTGGCAGTCGCAGAGAAACCCACTCGCCAGCGCTATGCCAGCCTTGCATTCCGGTGGTTTGGGACCACTTTCAGCCCGGGCAGCCCCGTTCGTAGGATTCAACATCACGGCCTCGCCGCGGCCGTTGCAGGAATCATGGCGGCCACGGTGGTCCTCGTTCGGCTGCTGCTGCCCTCCACCGTTGGCGTCGCAGACCGTGGCGACGGGTTCATGATGATGTGCCGGCTGGGACTCAGCAATGTCCGCCCTTGGAGCTACCAAGAGTTCACCCAGTTCATCTTCCCGCAGTGGGTTCCTCACAGCTGGGTTGGAGAGGCCTGTCCGGCAAATAGTGACTCGCTGTACTGGTTCTCCTCGCCGCATCTTCTGGCGTGGCTGGGCCAGCTCCTGACGCCGGTGCTGGGGTGGGGCGATGGTTTGGACACCCGCGCAATTGCCGTTGTCAGCGCCGCAGTGTTTGGACTGTTGTTGGCTGGTTTTGTTGTGGCCTGCCCTGGCCGCTTGCCGTTCCGCCTCTTGGCAGCTGCTGGAATGACCGCTGTCGTCTCAGACAGTAGCTTTGCCGTCTTTTTCGTTTCCCCATACCCCCAAGCAGCTCTTTTTCTGGGGCTCTTCGGGTTGTTTGTCTCACTGCTATTTCTTTGGCGCCGCGACACGGTGACCATCCCAGGTCTCGTAGGCGTGGCTGTGGCCGCCCTCTGTGTATTTACAGCGGATCCGCAAACAGTGGCGATTCTGCCAGCGCTGGCGCTGGCCCTCTGGTGGCGTCCATCCCGTACTCGCGTGGGCGCTTCAACTACCCTCGAGGCCACCGGCAAATACCGGTTCATCCGGCGCATTGCCGCAACCATGGTGATTGTTGTACTAACCGCCGGAGCTGCCCTGGCCTTGGGCGCCACTGCGCACAAAGACCGTGAAGCACAGCTGTACAACGCAGTCTTCGCGGAGGTTTTGGCTTACAGCCCCAACCCTGAAGGGGATTTGGCGTGGTTTGGGGTAGGCGCTGATTTTGCCCGGTACGCCGGGACCAGTTATGGAACGGCCGATTCTGGGGTCAACAATCCGAACTTCGAGCAGTTCACAACTGAGGTTGCCAACCTGAAATTGGCTGGCTTTTACCTGACCCACCCGGAGCGCTTGGTGAGCCTGTCAGAACGTGGGGTTCTGGCCCTGGTTCGACCGCAAATGAACTATTTGGGTCACCACACTCAGGAAAGCGGCCAGGCAGAGTACTCCCAGGACACTCGTGTCTCTGTGGTGTCGAAGATTCTGTGGGGCCTGGGTTCGGCCCCCATTGCCGCGTTCGGACTCCAACTGCTGGTTCTCGTGCTGGGTGTGGCGGTGGCCCTGCGCAGAAACGTGGGGCTCGTGGCTGTGGCTCTGGGGCGTACCTCAACAATCATGGTCGTTGCAGCCTGGCTGTTGTTCTGGAACGTCATGTTTAGCCAAGGTGAAGTTGACATTTATTTCCGCATGCTCGGACCGACTTTCCTCACGGCACTGTGCCTGCCGCTGCTACCCATGCTCGTTTCAATCCTCGTTGCCGGACGTCGGCCGTAACGGCCGCAATGGGATAGACACAAGACACAAAGGAGGGTGCCCGCCAAAGCGGGCACCCTCCTTTGTTGCATCCGATCAGTGGCGCTTAGCTCAAGAGGGCGTCCACGAAGTTCTCTGCGTCGAAGGGAGCCAAATCATCGGCACCTTCACCCAGGCCCACCAGCTTCACGGGAACGCCCAGCGTCTTCTGGATGGCAACAACGATCCCACCCTTGGCCGTGCCGTCCAGCTTGGTCAGCACAATACCGGTGATGTTGACGACCTCTGCAAAAACCTTTGCCTGCGTCAGACCGTTCTGGCCCGTGGTGGCATCAAGCACCAACAGCACCTCATCAACCGTGGCCTGCTTTTCAATGACGCGCTTGACCTTGCCCAGCTCGTCCATCAGGCCAACCTTGTTCTGAAGGCGTCCTGCGGTGTCGATCATGACAACATCAACCTCCTGGTCGATGCCAGCCTTCACCGCCTCAAACGCAACAGAGGCCGGGTCTGCACCATCGACGTCGGACTTCACGGTGGGAACGCCCACGCGGGCACCCCACGTGGCCAGCTGCTCGGCAGCCGCGGCGCGGAAAGTATCCGCGGCACCCAGCAGCACGTCCTTCTCCTCGGCGACCAGGACACGGGCAAGCTTGCCAACTGTGGTGGTCTTGCCGACACCATTGACGCCGACCACCATGAGTACGGCGGGGCGGCCGTCGTGACGGTCAATGTTCAGGCTGCGATCCATGGTCGGATCAACGAGCTTGATGAGCTCCTCGCGCAGCATCGCCTGCACGTGCTCGGGGCTGCGCACGCCCAAAACCTTCACGCGGTCGCGCAGGGTATCCACCAACTCCATCGTGGAATCCGTGCCGATGTCAGCCAGCAGCAGCGTTTCCTCGACCTCTTCCCACACGTTTTCATCGATGGTGTCGCGTGAAAGAAGTGCCAGCAGGCCCTTGCCCAGCGCGTTGTTTGACTTCGACAGGCGCGCACGCAGCCGAACCAGACGGCCTTCAACGGGCAGTGGAGTCTCCAGCGACGGGGCAGCCGGGGCTTCTGGCTCAAGCAGTTCCGTTTCAAGGTCCGACGCCGGAGCCTGGGTATCCGGGCGATCGGCGACCAGCGTGTCGCCTTGGGCGTCGGCGGCATCCAACGGTGCCGGGTCGTTGGCATCGCGGGGGCCGGTGTAGTTCTGGCTGTTGCGGCGTGCCTTCAGGAAGACGGGGATGAGCCCGCCAATGACGGCGAGCCCAACAACAATGGACAGGATGATGGGGAGAAGATCGTTCACTCACCCAGTCTCTCATGGTGCCCACAACACGCCAGTTTCAGCCACCCTGTGACAAACTCTTAGCTGATGAGAATGATCAGCTCCCCTTCCCCCAATTCCGCAAAGCCAGCTCCGGTGAAACTTCCCCGCGAGATCAAGGTGCTCGTTGCGGCCGCCTTCATGATCGCGATCGGCTTCGGCATTGTGGCCCCCGTGCTGCCGCAATTCGCCCAAAGTTTTGATGTCAGCGTCACAGCCGCTGCCGTGGTGGTGAGCGCCTTTGCTTTCACGCGCCTGGTCTTTGCCCCTCTGAGTGGCTGGCTCGTTGAACGCATGGGAGAGCGTCGCACCTATATTGTGGGAATCCTGATTGTTGCCGTGTCCTCCGCGGCGTGTGCCTTTGCACAAAACTACTGGCAGCTCTTGGTGTACCGCGGACTTGGCGGCATCGGTTCCACCATGTTCACGGTGGCAGCCATGGGCTTGCTCATCCGGCTGGCTCCCCCACTGGCGAGGGGCCGGGTTTCCAGTTTGTACTCCGGATCATTCTTGCTGGGCAACATTGCCGGCCCTGCCGTGGGCGGATTGTTGGCCGGTCTTGGCCTTCACCTGCCGTTCCTGGTCTACGCCGCTGCGCTGGTGCTGGTGGCGGTCCTAGTGGCGACCATGCTCCCGGCCGTTGTCCCCTCCCATGCACGAAGGGCGGCAGCCAAGGAAGTTCTGCCGCTGCGGACGGCTCTGGTGCTGCCGGCCTACCGCGCTGTTCTGACATCCGGATTCGCCAACGGCTGGTCAGCCTTCGGCATCCGCATGGCGCTTGTGCCCTTGTTCGCCACGGCGGCCCTTGGCGCAGGCCCCGAGGTTGCCGGCATCTCCCTGGCCGTGTTTGCCATTGGCACCGGTGTGGCGCTGACCTTCTCGGGCCGGCTGACCGACACCTGGGGCCGCAAGCCCATGATCTTGGCCGGCCTGGCTGTGAACGGCCTTGCAATGGGCGCCCTGGGGTTCACAGGCACCGAGTTCTGGTTCTTCCTGGTCTCCGCGATCGCGGGCTTGGGCAGCGGACTCATGGGCCCCGCACAGCAGGCCACCGTGGCCGACATCATTGGCAACGAACGCTCCGGCGGCAAGGTGCTGGCCACATTCCAGATGAGCTCAGACCTGGGCGCCATCATCGGACCCATCGCTGCCGGATTCCTTGTGGATGCTTTCTCCTACGGCCCGGCCTTCCTCATGGCAACCGCCGTGGCCCTGATTAGTTTCCTTTTCTGGCTCCCCGCCAAGGATACGAAACAGGACCCGGCCGTTCTGCACTAGACGGGTTCATGCGCAGCGAACCTGTCTAGTGCAGATCATGCGTTGGTGCCTATCAGGACAGGAACCGGTGCGACGCCGGCATACGCTCCCTTGTAAAAGAGCAAAGGCTCGGCCTCTGACCTTGCTTCCAGGGCGCGCACGGACCCCACAACTATGGTGTGGTCTCCGCCGTCGTACTCCTGGTGAAGCTCGCAGTCCACCCAGGCCAACGCCTGGTCCAAGATGGGGTTTCCCAAGGGTGAATTGGTGTACTCCACGCCGGCGAACTTGTCGGCACCTGACCGCGCAAACTGTGCCGAGAGGTGCTGGTGCTCGGCGGGCAGGATGTTGATCGTGAAGCGTCCCGCAGCACGCAAGAGCGGCCAGGTGGAGGATGTACGGGCCGGGCTGAACGTCACCAACGCCGGATCCAGTGAGAGTGAGGCGAAAGATTGGCAGGTGAATCCGGCAGGTCCTCCCTGCGTCGCCGCGGTGATGATTGTCAGTCCAGTGGCGAAGTGGCCGAGGACATTGCGTAGTTGCTGGGGTGTGACGGAGAGTTCCGGTGACATGGCGCTTCCTTTCGAGGATGTCCTGCTACACCATCACCTCGACACCGTCCCGGCCAAGGTTGCCGACATCCTCGGCAATACGACTCAATGGCACTCAACATGAGGTGACGGGGCGTAACAAAGGCCCCATTCAGCCCTGCATTTTTTGCACAATCACTTCCATGCGCAAATCGAGATCCAGCCGAACGTCATCCAAATCGCCCACTTCAATGACAGGCAGTGTGTGGGTGGCGCCGCCCTTGATGCCAGGACCGCGTCCCGACAGGCCCAGATTCTCCCGAAGGGTGCTGGCCGCGTAGTCGGCGGGGTACGCTCCTCGCGCCTGCAGCTCGGGAACCAGGTGATTCACAATATCGGCCAGTTCGTTGGCGAAGAGCCAGGGCATCACCGTGAATCCGTCTACAGCGCCTGACCGGGCAAAGTCCAACAAGGTTTCGGCAACGCCGGCGTAGGATCCAATGAACGTCCGTGCGTCCCACACAGAGTCGGGCAACTGCTCACGCATCCAGTCCGCCCTCCCAACCGCCTCGTCGGCCGTTGGCGCCAGGACGAAGGTTGCGGTCTGGATAATCTTCACAGCGTCGGCACCCCGCCCGGCTTGTAGACTGCGCGCAACCACATCTCGTCTGAAAGTCAGGGCTTCTTCCAAGCTCGCCGCCACCGAAATGATCACGTCGGCGAAATCGGCGGAAGCAACATCTTGGGCGGATTCGGCATCATGGATGATGACAGGGCCGCGACTCGATTCACATTGGCGAAGCGCACCCAAACCCACACTGTAGAGCTGACCGTCGCATTCGAAGGCACCCAGCGTTTCCACGGGCCCTTTGGGATCTTCCTTGGCTAAAGCCTCCCAGTCTCGCCGGGTGGATTCGATCAGGCTGCGGCGCCCGTCAGCTGAGGCGATGCCTTCGTTGTCCGATTCGAGGGCCGCGTCCCCGTAGATGGCTCCATCGGCCAGGATGTGCCATGCCGCCCGGCGGGCGGAAATCGAATCCAGGGCAGCGATGCGGCGGGTGAGGTCCGCCGGGTCGTCATAGTCAGGGGCAGCCGCCGCGACAAGACCAATGTTTTCGGTTACGGCGGCAAGGGCGGCCAACAGCGTTGCCACATCATTGCTGCCGGACGGATCCGTGGCGGATACGGCTCCGGGATCTTCCCGCAGCCAATACCGTTCGTCCAAGGTCAACAGTGAAAACAATCCTCGTTCCGCCGTTTGTGCCAGGGTCCGCAATTCATCAAAACCCAATTGTGCGGCCGGCCCCAAAAGATTGACCCCAAAATGGAGCTGGCCTGTTGGGGTAAACCCGGTCTGTGATGCTGCGTTGAATGTCATGATGTCTTTCTGCTGATGTGAAAGGTGACCGGTGCTGCGGGTCCTGCAGACGGCTTCGTGTTTAGAGCGTTTCACAATGCCATGAGTGCAGTGTTGCAAACCGTAATATTTGCATCGCACGCGGAGAAAAATCCCTGGCAATCCGGGCCTGAATGGCTTCAGCGCCATGTCCTGATGAGTCGCAGGACTACGCACCATGAACGTGTATATCTGTGCGTTTCCTGCGCTTTGTAACTGGACCACAGGCTGCCGGATAGTTGCTGTCACCACACCAATCCACCAACTTTTGGCAGAGGAAACCATGAAACATCCCATCACCCAATCAGCTCTCAGCATCGCCGTAGCCGCCTCCGCGCTCCTTGGTCTGGCGGCGTGCTCGGACCCCGGTGCCAGTGCGGCGCCAGCTGCCGCGAACACCTCCGGCACCAAAACATTCAATCTGACACCCCAACAGGATCGGGTCAGCGTCACAAAAGACCCGGCAGCGGCCGCACTGGTCCCCGACGAGATCAAGAAGGACGGCAAGCTCACCGTTGCGGTCGCACTGGGCACGGCTCCCTTGGGCCTATACGCAACTGACAACAAGACACCCATTGGCAATGAGGTGGATGTAGCAATCGCTGT
The DNA here is from genome assembly GCF_900105965.1 of Arthrobacter alpinus. NCBI lineage: Bacteria > Bacillati > Actinomycetota > Actinomycetes > Micrococcales > Micrococcaceae > Arthrobacter > Arthrobacter alpinus. The sequence continues at coordinate 563,099 of NZ_FNTV01000001.1, read as the reverse complement.
TGCCCAGTCGCTGGGTCTCGAGGCGGACATTGTGCCCGTGGCATGGGCAGATTGGCCACTGGGAGTGGCGTCCGGGAAATACGAGGCCGTCATATCCAATGTGACGGTCACCGAGGAACGCAAGCTCAAGTTTGATTTCGCCACGTACCGCGAAGACGTGTTGGGCTTCTACGCAACAACGGACAGCCCGATCACGAAGGTGGAATCGGCAGCGGATGTTGCCGGCAAGAAGGTGATTGTTGGATCTGGAACCAATCAGGAAGCGATCCTTCTGGCCTGGGACAAGGAAAATGTCGCCAAAGGGCTGGCACCAGTCGAGTTCCAGTATTACGACGACGACTCCGCCTCCACTTTGGCGATGCAGTCCGGGCGTGCTGATCTGACGTTCGGCCCCAATCCCTCCGGTGCCTACAAAGCCGCCACGGATGGCAAGTCAAAGCTGGTGGGAATCGTCGACGGCGGCTGGCCCTTGAGCGCAAGCATTGCCGTCACCACCGAGAAAGGCAATGGCTTTGCCGTTGCGGCACAGGCGGGCCTGAACCACCTGATCTCCGATGGCAGCTACGCCAAGATTCTGGACAAGTGGGGTCTTTCCAGCGAGGCCGTCAAGGAATCTGAATTGAATCCGCCCGGACTGCCGGCCAGCTAGGTTTGGCACCGGAGTACGACGGCGGGAGGTGACCTTTGATTCAAAGGTCACCTCCCGCCGTCGTCCGTACCCGATCCCCAAACGCTCGCTCACTTATGGGGCTGAATTCCGGAACGCTTCTGCACGAGGTGCAGGAGCGTTCGCTGAAACTGCCCCATAAGTGAGCGAGCGTTGCTAGAGCTGGAGTTGGCGGGCGGCTAGTTCCAGCCCTATCTCGCTGGCACCGTCGTTGGCGACCGGGCGTTCGGGGATGGGCAGCCCCAGGTGATCACGCAGGGTGGTGCCGGCATACTCGGTGGGGTACACGCCGCGGGCCTGCAATTCGGGGACCAAATGATTGACGATGTCGTCCAGTCCGGTGGGAACCAGCCACGGCGAGATGTTGAAGCCGTCCACAGCACCCGTGGCAGCATAGCGGGCAAGGTGGTCGGCAACGTCCGAATAGGAACCCGTGAATGTGGCATCAACCCGACTGGTCTTGCCACTGACAAACTGCCGGATCGACAATCCCTTGTCGAGCGCCTCCGCCCGCCACTGGTCCGCCAATTGGCGTGCCTTGGCCCCATGGAAGCCACTCCCCCGGGTCTCGGAGGTTTCCACAACCACGGGATCGATTGCAGGCAACGGACCATCTGGATCGTACTCAGAAAGTTCCCGCCCCCAGAACTGTTCCAGGTAGGCAATGGCCTGTTGCGGCCCGATCTGCAGGCTGCGAACCCATTCCTTCTTCTCGAACGCCTCTTGGGCAGTCGCCCCGAGGATGAACTCGCTCGCCGGCATGATCTGCACGTCATTCGGGCCACGGCCGGCATTAACGCTCCGGGCAACGATGTCACGGCGGAAGGCAAGTGCCGCCTCGTAGGCCGGGTGCGCGGAAAAGATGACGTCGGCCTGCCGGGCCGCGAAGTCGCGGCCCTCCGGTGAATCGCCGGCTTGGAACACGATGGGCCGGTATTGCCCGCTCCGGGGCAGTCTTGGGGCGTAGTCAACGGTGTAGTGCTCGCCTGTGTGCTTAACCTTCCGGACCGAACCCGGGGTGGACCATGCAGCCGCTGTCTCGGATTCGGCAATTGCGCCACTTTCCCAGCTGTCCCAGATCCTTTTTGCCGTCTCCACGAATGCCTCCGCATGGCGGTATCGGTCAGCATGGTCCAGATACCCGCCACGGCGGAAGTTCTCACCCGTCCAGGCGTTGTCCGTGGTGACAACGTTCCACGCTGCCCGGCCACCTGACAGCAAATCCAGGGTGGAGAACCGGTGGGCCAGGTGGGCAGGATCGTTGTACGTGGTGTTTTGAGTCGCCACCAGCCCAATCTTGTTGGTTACCCCTGCCAAGGCCGCCAGCATGGTCTGGGCATCCGGGCGGCCTGCCACATCGAGGGCGTGGGGGCGGCCCAGATGCTCGCGCAACCGCAAACCTTCGCCGAGGAAAAATGCTGCGAAGATCCCTCGCTCGGCAGTCTGTGCCAGGTGGCGGAAGGAATCAAAGTCTGTTTGCGATCCCGATTCCGTTGCCTTCCACACGGTGCCTGAGTTGACGCCCTGGAAGAAGACACCAAACTGCAGCTGTCCACTGGGAATGAAGCCGTTTCCTATTTCGCTGTTCTCACTCATGGTCTGTCCTTAATTCTCGACGTGCGCATAGCGGTTGGCCGGATGTGCCAAACCCAGCAGGTCACGGAAAGTGGCATCGGCTGTTGTCGGCGCCAAAACACCACGCCGCCGTAGTTCCGGCAGCACCACGCGGGAAAGTTCATCGAGATCCACGTCCAGGACGGCCGGGTGCAGGCGGACGCCGTCGGCCGTGGCCAGAATGTTCGTCAACAGTTCCACGAGGCCTGCCGACCCGCCTGCGTAACGGGCGCGCTTGCTGGTCCACGGGGTGTGCGCGTCGAGTTCGGCAACCCGTTCGGCTGCACTTTGTCCGCGGGCATCGAGGACAACGTCCAACTCGGCGATGACGGCCACCGCGCCTTGGGAGCGTTCGCGGACACGCCCAGCCTCCGCGGCAAGAACATCTGCCGAGGGGGCGGATACCAACACGGCATCAATCCCGGAATCCGGGCCGCCCACGGCTAGTCCCCCGGCCACCAATGCGGCCGGCGCCACCACGGGCAACTGCCCTTGCAATGGACGTGGAATGATGGACGGCCCCTTGACCGAATACCCCTGGCCTGGGAAATCGGGACCGGTTTCAAAGTCTGCATAGTGCAATTTGTCCACATCCAGGTATCGGCCGGATTCAACGTCACGGATCACGGCGTCATCCTCCCAGCTATCCCAGAGCCGGCGTCCAACCTCAATGGAAGCAGCCGCCTCCGTGACCAGCGCACGCCCTTCTACAGCTCCACGTCCCACGGCTGCCCCTTCGAGTTCGGTGCCGCTCGCGGCAACGAGCCAACCGGCCCGGCCGCCGGAAACATAGTCCAGGCTGGCCAGCTGGGTCGCCACATGGAACGGCTCGGTATAAACCGTGTCCACCTCGGGAACCAGCACAATGCTGCGCGTCAGCGGCCCGGCAAAGGCTGCGCGCTGGACGGCATCGAGCCGGCCCCCAATGTCCGCCCCGTCGCCCACCTCACCATCGGAAAATGTTGCAATGTGGAAGCCTGCCGATTCTGCGGCCAGTACTGTGGCTTTGATCCGATCACCGGTCAAAAGTTCGGCAGGTGTGTGACGTGCTGCCCGCCAGGCAGCCGGGTGCGCCCCGTCTCCGTCAAGCTCCAGGGCTAGGAAACCCTTGCGGGGCTGATCTGTGGCGCTCATGCGGCGGCCTCTCGTTCAAAGGGGGTCTTCTCGCCAGCGGCGATCGAGACAGGAAGGTGGTTTTCGGCTGGCGGCAACGGGCAGGTGGCCAGGTCCGTATAGGCACAGGGCAGATTCACGGCGCGGTTGAAATCAAGTGACACCGAGCCTCCCTCCTCCGGAGCAGCAAACGTCAGGGACCGGTTGGCCGCATATGTGGTGTCCCCCGAGGTCTGGTCCGTAAACAACACCTGGAAAGTACCCGGTGCCGATCCGTTGAATGCTGTCAGCTCCAGCTCTTGTCCGTTGATCTTGAATTTCACTTGGCCTGGGGCCTGGTACACATGCGCAATACCTTCGACGGCGGCGCCAACGGTTGTTTCGCGCGGTTGGCGGAAGGGAACATAGGTTGCTGCGAGCGCAAACTGATCATCCGGGGCGTAGCTTGGTGTGCCGCGGTAGTGGCGCAGCAACGCGTTGTTCGGATCGCGGGGTCGGAGAATGTATCCGCCTCCGCGCTTGGCCAGTTCCAGCACACTCTGGCCATAACCGAGGTTGAAGCCGTCACGTTCGGCGATGGGCCCAAAGACCAGTTCGCCGTCCGCGTTCAGTGCTTCAGGGGTGTTGAGCTCCACGCCGTCGCGGAGCAGGCTTTCCCCGGCATCCAAGGTGAGATGAACGGCGTCGTCCGCAACGCGCCACTTCCCCGGCGCGCCGGCAAGCTCCGCGGGGTCGGCGGTGAGCCAGTGCAGATCCGTGACGGCCAGGAAACCGTGGGGATCACTGCGCAGTTTTTCGTGGGCGTCGTGCCAGTGCTGCCACTGCGTGGTGAATACATCAAGGCGAGTATCAGTGGGTGTAGACATGGTTACTCCTGTGCGTGAATTGTTCTTCGGGAACGTTCCTTGGCTGCGAGGTCATTTGGCGCCTGCCTTGTAATTGGCTGCGGTAATGGTTTCGGCGGCCGGGAGAGCTTCCTCGCTCAGACCCCAGCGAGCCAGGACCTTCCCATAGCTGCCATCCTTGATCACGGCGTTCAAGGCATCGGTGATGGCTGGCGCCAGGCCGTTGTCCTTGAGGGTGGTGGCCGCCACGAGAGTTTCATTGGGCCAGCCCGCGTTGACCTTGCCCACGATTTTCAGATCATCGCGGGTGTTGGTGCGGTACACGGCGGAGGGGTAGGGCGTGATATTGACGTCCGTGCGCCCGGAACCCAGCGCCAAAATGGTGTCCGCGTCGGATGAGTAGTACTGCAGCTCGGCCGGAGCCTTGCCCTTGGCAACCAGCTCCTTGTTCCAGGCGAGCAGGATCTTTTCCTGATTGGTGCCCGATCCTACGGAGATCTTCAACCCGGAGATGTCGTCGGAGCCCTTGATGTCATGGTTTGAGGTGCTCTTGGCTTCAAAGGCCATGTAGGCGGCCCGGTAGGTGGAAAAGTCAAAGAGCTTCACGCGGTCGGCATTGATGCCCACATTGGAGAACACCACCTCCAGGTCACCGGATTGGGTCTTGAGCGGCCAGTTCTCCCATGCCGTGACCTGAACATCCAGTTCCAAGCCAAGCTTGTCCGCCACCAGCTGGGCAAGATCGAGTTCCGAGCCGACGGGCGTCTTGTTGTCCGTTGCGTAAAAACTCAGCGGCACCGATCCAGCCGTGGTTCCCACGGTGAGTTTGCCATCCTTGGCGATGGCCGCGGGCACCTCCGCCACCAGGGCGGCATCCTTCTCGGCACGGATGCGGTTCTGCTCAGGGGAACTGTTGTAGACCACACCGTTGGCGGCCGCCGTCGTCGAATCACTGCTCGCGGCCTGGGCCCCGGGATCGGAGCAGCCCGTCAGCACTGCCATGCCGGCAAGGACGACGGCGGGAAGCACGGCGAGGGTGCGAAGGCGAGGGGAAGGCTGTGACATGAGATGTTCCTTAGATGTTGAAGGCTGGTTCAATGATTTTGGAGAAGAAGCTCTTGGTGCGCTCCTGCTGTGGATTGGCGAAGATCTCCGCCGGAGTGCCGCTCTCCACGATCTGGCCCTGGTCCATGAAGACCACCGTGTCTGCCACGTCGCGGGCAAAGCCCATCTCGTGCGTGACAATGATCAAGGTGGTGCCGGAGGTGGCCAGTTCGCGAATGACGTCCAGGACCTCGTTGACCAGTTCCGGGTCAAGGGCGCTGGTGGGCTCGTCGAAAAGCAGGATCTTCGGATCCAGCGCCAGTGCCCGGGCAATGGCCACGCGCTGTTGCTGCCCGCCGGAGAGTTGGCGCGGGTAGGCCTGTGCTTTGTCTTTGAGGCCCACCCGTTCCAACAATTCCAAACCACGACGGCGGGCCTCGGCTTTGGTCTTGCCCTGCGCCACGACGGGTGCCTCCGTCACGTTCTCCAGCGCGGTGAGGTGACCAAAGAGATTGAAGTTCTGAAACACCATGCCGATCTCGGTGCGTTGCTTGAGGATCTCCTTTTCGCGGAGTTCATGCAGGCTGTGTCCGCGCTTTTTGTAACCCACCAGGGAGCCATCGATGGCGATGTAACCAGAATCCACCTTTTCGAGGTGATTGATGGTGCGTAGCAGCGTTGACTTCCCTGAGCCCGACGGGCCAAGAATGGCTGTCACTGCCCCGGGCTCCACCGTCAGGGACACACCTTTGAGGACATGCAATGCGCCAAAGCTTTTGTGGACATCGGTAATCTCCACCAGGCCGCGTGTGCTGGTAGGCGCCGGAGCCTGTGTTTCGGTGATGGTCATCGCAGGTCCTTGGCGTTGGTGCGGATGGTGAAGAACTTCTTGGCTTTCTGCAGCGGCGTCAGCGGCAGCGTGCGCACAGCTCCCTTGGCGTAGTGCCGTTCGATGTAGTACTGGAAAACACTCAGCACCGAGGTGATCACGATGTACCAAAGCGTTGCCACGAGCAGCAGGGGCAGAACCTGCTGTGTGCGGTTGTAAATGACCTGCACGGTGTAGAACAGCTCCGAGTACGCCAGCACATAGACAATGGAGGTGCCCTTGACGAGGCCGATGATCTCGTTGAACGCCGTGGGGAGAATGGAGCGCATGGCCTGCGGCAGGACGATCCGTGTGGATCTGCGCCAGGCCGGGATGCCCAGCGCCGACGCCGCCTCAAGCTGTCCCTGATCCACGGAGAGGATGCCGCCGCGAATGATCTCCGCCGAGTACGCGGCCTGATTCAGCGTCAGGCCCAGGATGGCCGCGGCAAATTGACTGATCAGTGTGGTGGTTTGAACCTCGAAGAACGTCACGCTGGTGAAAGGGATGCCGAGGCTGATCTTTTCGTAGAGATAGCCGAGGTTGTACCAGAGCAGCATCTGCACCAACAGAGGTGTGGATCGGAAGATCCAGGAGAACGTCCAGGACACCGAGACCAACAATGGCGAGGCTGAAAGCCGCATGAGCGCCAAAATAAAGCCCAACACAAAGCCGAGCGCTCCGGCGATGACCGTCAGTTTCAACGTTTCACCCAAACCGCGGATCACGGATTCTGCCGTGAACCACTGCGCCACCACATCCCATTCCCAGCGCGGGTTGGTGGCCAGCGACCACAGGATCGCTGCCAGGCCAAGGGCCACCACCACCGTGCCAACCCAACGCCAGGGATGTTTGGCGGCTACCAGTTTGTAGCCTGAGTAATCGGCAACAGCGCGTGGCGGAACGCCGCCGCCCGTCCCAGTCTTGGGTGGCACCGTGGCACCCCTGCCGCCAGCTGCCGTGCCGGCGTCGTGCTTTGCTGGGATGTTCTGCCCTGGGGCGGCCTCATCTGTCTGGGTGGCCGATGTGCCCACCTCGGTTGGTGCGTAGCCCATGAGCCACCTCGATTCTTCCTGTGCCTGACTGACTCTTTACTTGCTCGATGGCTGCAAATCTAGGCGCCATTTTGGGCATCGTCCAAGGCACCCGTTGCACTGCTTCATGATGGGACGCACGGCGTCACATGTCGGTTCGTGAACGCAGAATGACGCCCTGTGAACGGCGGTGAACGGGCATGACAGCCACCTTTTTGGGCCCCTTCGCGGCGCCCTAGCATGGGGAATCCACCCATTCCGTAGAGGTGCTCCGCAGGCCATCTTGCGAGACCACCGGCAGCGCTAGGAGCTCTCATGCCTCGCCACGATAGGAACCTCGTCTTCATTGGCGGCGGGCCACGAACAGCCGGTATTTTGGAACGCCTCGGCGCCAATGCTGCCGAACTCAGCTCCGGGTCCGTGAACATCCACGTGGTGGAGCCGTTCCGCGCCGGTTCAGGCCGGATCTGGCGCTTTGACCAGGACCCCGGGCTGATGCTCAATTCCACGGCCGGGGATGTGACCATGTTTACCGATGCCTCCGTGGTGTGCGCGGGTCCCGTGGCCGATGGCCCCGATCTGGCCCAATGGGCGGCCGCCATCACGGCCGGGACCTTGAGCGATGCGCCGAAATTGCCGCACCACCTAAAGGTGCAGGCTGCGGAATTGACGCGCGCATCCTTCCCTACCCGTCAACTCAACAGCGCCTATCTGGAGTGGTTTTTCCGGCGAGCCGTGGCCGCTCTCGCACCACACGCCACTGTCACCATTCATCACGACACCGCTCGTGTCATCTCACCCTCCGGCGATGGTGGCCATGTTGTCACCCTGGCTGGCGGAGCACGGGTGGAGGCAGATGCCGTGGTGCTTGCCGTGGGCCACAGCGATGCGAAGGTGCACGGCCGATCGGCGGAATTCGCAACGTTCGCGGCCAGACACGGCCGTTTCCATGCCGCACCTGCTTACACCACCGATGTGGATTATTCCGCGCTGACACCGGGTGAGGACGTGATCGTTTCCGGCATGGGCCTGGCCTTCGTTGACCTCGTAGTCTTGCTGATGGAGGGGCGCGGCGGCCGTTTCATCGCCAAGGACGACGGCGAACTGGACTATGTGCCGTCCGGCCGCGAACCCAGGTTGTGGGCAGGCTCGCGCCGTGGCGTTCCCTACCATTCCAAGATCTCTGCCACCTTGCGCGGCGAGGCTCTTGGCCCGGCGCCGTTCTTTACCGAAGATGCTGTCACGCGGCTCCTGGCGAAGCACAGCGAATTGGATTTCCGCACCCACCTGTGGCCGCTCATTGCCAAGGACACAGCACACGCTTACTACCAGGAACTTTTCACTGGCAACCCGGAGCAGGTGAATACGGATTGGGCGGTTTTCTCCTCACAGTTTGCCCGGTTGGATTGGTACAGTCCCGATCGTGAGGCCCTGGTCGCCTCCGCTGTTCCCGAACGCTCTCTATGGCTGGACTTTGAACAGCTGGACCATCCCCTGGCCTCAGCGACACTCACGGATCAAGACTCCGTTCGCGACGCCGTGATGGCCCACATTGTCAAGGACCTTCGGTTGCGAGACGGGGACGAGCATCCAGAAACACTGGCCCTGTTCCTGGGTCTGTTGCGCGCCTACATGAACTTCGCGGCCATCGTCCCGGCCGAACGCCTAACGGCAGGGTCGCATGCGGCTGTGCAAGGTTGGTGGCATGGCTTCTTTAGCTTCGTGGACTCCGGACCGCCACCACACCGGCTGCGCCAGATCCTGGCCATTCACCGGGCCGGTCTTCTGGAGTTCTTGGGCCCCGGGCTCACAGTGGCCACCGAGGAGGCAACCGGCTTGTTTGTGGCAACGGCTGGGGGCGGCGTTTCTGGGATCAAGGCTGCGGCATTCATCGAGGCCCGGCTGCCAGCACCGACGGTGGTCAACTCCGACAATCCGGTGTTGACCCATCTTCACGGCAGCGGCGGCGGCACCGAACAGCATTTGCTGACCGCCGACGGTACAGTTTCCACCGGACGCCTGCTCGTTACGGCGTCACATCAGGTGGTGGGTCCCAGTGGCGAACAAGCCAAGACTCTGTTCGCCGTGGGCCCTGGCACATCTGCGTGGGGTTCCGGAGCATTTGCCCGCCCAAACAGTAACGCGGCACCTTTTCGGGACAACGATGCCCTCGCCCGGCTGGTGTTGCACGCCTTGGCCGAAAAAACCGATCTCACGCTGCTCAGCGGAAGGACACAATCATGAGCACACCCGTAGACACCGAGAACCTCACCGTCTTGTCCCTACCTTTGTCGGACCATCGTGTCCGCCCGCTCCTTGACGAGCTGGCCGTGGAATACGAGACCCGGTATGCGGATCTGTTCGGTGCCGGCAACGCGGCGGCCGAACTCAACAAGTACCCGGCGGAAGAATTCGCCGCGCCGGACGGTGCCGTGCTGATCATCCAGGAGAACGGAGTCTCGGTGGCAGGCGGTGCCTTCCGCCGCTATTCTCAAGACACCGCCGAATTTAAGCGGATATGGACCCATTCACAACATCGCCGCCGCGGCCTTGCGCGCCGCGTGCTGGCGGAACTGGAGGCCACGGCCGTGGACCTTGGCTACAGCCGCGTCTACCTAACCACGGGCCCGCGCCAACCCGAAGCCAGGGGCCTGTACCTCAATACCGGTTATGAGGCCCATTTCGACGTTGACGCAGCGCCAGAGACTCTCCCTTTCCTGGCATTCAGCAAAGATCTTCCGGGAAACTGATGCAGGGTTGGGCGAAACCCGCCGTTAAGTGATGCAGCGTTGGGTCTCGACAAGCTCGACGGACGGTCCTTGCACGGCGAGCTAACCGGCGGCGGCGCGGTCCATCCGCTGGCTGATGACCGTTGAGACGCCGTCGCCCCTCATGGACACGCCATAGAGGGCGTCGGCCACGTCCATGGTGCGCTTTTGGTGCGTGATGATGATGAGCTGGCTGGACTCGCGCAGTTCCTCAAAGATGGTGATGAGCCGGCCCAGGTTAGTGTCATCCAGCGCGGCCTCCACCTCATCCATGACGTAGAACGGCGAGGGGCGGGCCTTGAAGATCGCCACGAGCAGTGCCACGGCCGTCAGCGAGCGCTCCCCACCGGAGAGCAGCGAGAGCCGTTTAATCCGTTTGCCGGCGGGACGCGCCTCCACCTCAATGCCGGTCGTGAGCATGTCGGAGGGGTCCGTCAGGACCAGCCGACCCTCGCCGCCAGGGAACAGCCGGCCAAACACACGCTCAAATTGCACGGCGGTGTCGGCATATGCGGCCGTGAAGACCTCCTCGACCCGCTGGTCCACCTCTTTGATGATGTCCATGAGGTCCCTGCGACTGGACTTGAGGTCCTCCAGCTGTGACGAGAGGAACTGGTGGCGTTCCTCAAGGGCGGCAAACTCCTCCAGCGCGAGCGGGTTGACCTTGCCCAATGCGGCCAGATCGCGTTCGGCCCGCTTGAGCCGTTTTTCCTGCTCCTCGCGCACAAAGGGGGTGCCCTCGCGGATTTGTTCCCCGGATGCGTCCACCTCAACGCGCAGCGCGGCCCACTTGTCGGTGACCACACCCGGACCCAGCGGCACGAGCGTCTCGGGGCCATACTCACGGATAAGGTGGTCCACGCTCAGACCAAGTTCCTCAATCGACTTGTTTTCCAGTGTTTCAATCCGCAAACGTTGGGCGGCCCGGGCCATCTCGTCCTTGTGGACGGTGTCCGTGAGTTTGGCCAGTTCCTTCTCGGCCTCAAAAGTGGCGGCACGGACGGCCATGAGCTCCACCTCGCGGGTAGCCCGCTGTTCCTCAGCCTCATCCCGGACCTGCTCGGCCAAAGTGATGGACTCTTCGACAAACACCAATATATGTTTCGTTGCCGCGGCCACAGCGGCCGCCTTCTTTGCCTGAAAAAGCCTGCGATTGGCGCGCTGGGCGGCTTGCTCCCTGGCCATCCGCTCGGTTGCCGCGGCACGTTCCAAGGCGGCAGCCCGGGTGCTTGCAGTATTGAGCGCCTCCTCCGTGCTGCGCAAGGAAAGCCGGGTTTCCATCTCCACGGTGCGGGCCGCCGTTGCGGCAGCCGCCAAGGTGTCGCGTTCCTCCATGGAGGGCTCCACCTCCGCGGGAGCCTCTTGGGCCTTGGCCAGCCGCGCGGCGATCTCCGTCAAGGCCTGCTGCTCCCGGGCCAAGTTTTCCGTGGCCGCATTCAACGTCTGGGCATGCCGCTGCGACTCCCCCGCTGCCGATCGCAAGGTAGCCCCCAACGATCCCAGCCGTTCGGCAACTGCAGCTAGCCGTGCGTCGGATTCGTGAAGCGATGCGAGCGCATCCGCTTCCGCCTGAGCCAGTTCCCCGCGCCGCCCCTGCAACCCAGCCAACGCAAAGCGGGCCTGCTCGACTCGCGCCGTGGCCGCCCGCAGCGAAGTCTCGGTCTCATCCACGGCGGCCTGCAGCTCCAACAGCGACGGCGCCGTCGCTGAACCGCCCTTGACGTAGAACGTGGTGATGACATCGCCCTGCGCCGTGACCGCCGTCAGCCGGGAATCGTGGGCAAGGACTTCCTTGGCTTGATCCAGGCCGGGAACCAGCACAACGCCAGCCAAGAGGAAATCGAGTGCTTGCTCAAGTTCATCCGGAGCCTGCACTTGTGAACGTCCGACGGCGGCACCAGACACCGCACCAGCCGCCACCACCGCTGCAGTCTGCCGAGAGACGGCGTCGCTCGAGGAGCTGGTAGCCGGAGGGGTGGAGCCAGCCACCACAAGGGTGACCCGACCGACGTCGTTCTCCTTGACCAGTTCCAGCGCATTGAGCGCGGCTGCTGGATCGCTCACGGCAACACCTTCGGCTGCGGCGTCCAGGGCTGCGGCAATGGCTGTTTCATGGCTGGGGACAACATGGACGAGCTGCGCCATGGAGGCTAGGACACCGGCCGGCCGGGCCTCGAGCAGGTGGGCGCTGGCATCCTTGCGCAGCAAACCAATGGCCAGGGCGTCACGCCTTGCGGTCAGGGAATCGCGTTCTCGTTCAGCGGCGAGCTGCTCTTCGCTCACCGCTCGGTGCTTGGCGTCGAGTTCGGCCAGCGCCTCGGCGGCGACCTCGTAGTCGGCGTCAAGGCGTGCCTCGCCGGCTTCCACGCCCGCCACCTGCGATTCCAATGCGGCAAACTCCTGCACAGCGGCGCTGTGACGATCCGCGCCGGCTGCCTTGCTCTGGTGCAGGCGGCCAATCTCAGCTTCTGCCGATTCGACGCGAGAACGGGCCGAGGACACCTTGCCGGCCAGGCGGGCCAACCCCTCACGACGATCGGCGGTGGCACGCATTTGCTCACGCACACGCTGTTCCTCGGCGCGGACGGCTGCCTCTGCGTCTTCCTTGATCTCCATGGCCGTTTCCAGTCCATAGCGCCGTTCCTCGAGCGCCATGTCCAGCTCGGCTTCCTCGGCGCGCAATCGTGCTGCCTGCTCGGCGAGCCGGTCCGGATCGCGGCTGGGATCGGGAGCGGCATCCGTTGCACCCAGGTGACGCTGGCGTTCCGCGGCGAGGGCACCCAAGGCCTTGAGCTGATCACGGGTGGCGCACAGCTGGTACCAGTTGTCACGGGCAGCGTTGAGCACGGGAGTGGCGGCGGCAGCAGCTTGTTCCAACCCGGCCTGCTGTTTACGGCCGGCCTGCAGCTGCCGTTCCACCTGTTCTCGTCGGTTTTTCAGCGCCAACTCGGCCGCCTCGTCCCGTTCGACGGCGGTGCTTAAGGTCACGATGTCATCGGCCAGCAGGCGGGCCCTGGCATCACGGACATCAAATTGCACCGACTGGGCGCGCCTGGCCACGGCGGCCTGCTTACCCAACGGGGTCAGCTGACGGCGGATCTCCCCGGTTAGGTCGCTCAGCCTGGCCAGGTTTGCCCCCATGGCCTCCAGCTTGCGCAGCGTTTTTTCCTTGCGCCGGCGGTGTTTGAGGATTCCGGCTGCTTCCTCGATGAAGCCGCGGCGGTCCTCCGGCGTTGCGTGCAACACCTTATCGAGCTGCCCCTGTCCCACAATGACATGCATCTCCCGGCCCAAACCGGAGTCGGAGAGTAGCTCCTGAATATCAAGCAACCGGCAGGAGGTGCCATTGATGGCGTACTCGGATCCGCCAGCCCTGAAGAGGGTGCGTGAGATAGTGACCTCGGCGTAGTCGATCGGCAGGGCGCCGTCGGCGTTGTCAATCGTGAGGGCAACGTGGGCGCGGCCCAGTGGTGGGCGGCCGGAGGTACCGGCAAAGATGACGTCTTCCATTTTGCCGCCACGCAGCGTCTTCGCGCCTTGTTCCCCCATGACCCAGGCCAGCGCATCAACCACGTTGGACTTGCCGGACCCGTTGGGGCCTACTACGGCTGTGACACCGGGTTCAAAGTCGAAGGTGGTGGCCGAGGCGAACGACTTGAATCCGCGCACGGTAAGACTTTTTAGATGCAAACTGGTTTCTTCTCCTGCACAAGATAACTTCTCGGCTCCCAATCTACCGTGAATTCGACCCAGCCACCCGGGTACCGGTTCAAAGGGGGCGCGTGTATGCACCGCGGTGCATGTGCGTGATGACCCCTTAAAGGTGCATAGTTAAGGTTGGGTCTTGATCAGCGCGGGGGGCCAATCTAGGCTGGACCTGCGCAAATCCAGGCCAGGTCACTGGTTTTTCAGTGCCATCTGACACCGAACACCCCAAGATAAAGGCTGGCTCTTGATCGGCAACGCTACGTTTCGTCACCATAACACCGCCTTGCTTGCGGTCTCCAGCATTGAGGCGCCGGTGGTGGTTAAATCCAGCGACTTTGACGCCCGTCTGGCCCCAAGCCTGAAGCGATTGAAACTCTCCAAGCGTCTTTTGGAGCGAGTTGCTGGTGTGGAGGAACGCCGCTGGTGGGCCCCGGGAACTGACTTTGACGACGCCGCCATCGAGGCAGGTGCCAAGGCACTTGCCGAGGCCGGAATCGAAGCCGGCCAGGTTGGTTTGCTGATCAACACCTCCGTGACCCGCCGCAACCTTGAACCCTCTGTTGCCGTTAAGGTTCACAACGGTCTGGGACTGCCCTCCTCCGCCATGAACTTTGACGTGGCCAATGCCTGCCTCGGCTTTGTCAACGGCATGACGCTGGCTGCCAACATGATCGACTCGGGCCAGATCAAGTACGCCCTCATCGTGGCCGGCGAAGATGCCCAGGCCACGCAGGAAACCACGTTCCGCCGCTTGAACGCCGAGACGTCCACTCGCGAGGACTACCTGAAGGAATTCGCCACGCTGACCCTCGGTTCCGGCGCTGCCGCTGCCGTCATTGGCCCGGCCGATCTGCACCCCGGAGGACACCGCATCCTGGGCGGCGTCTCCCGTGCAGGCACCCAGCACCATGAACTGTGCGTGGGCGGCCCGGATGGCATGTTCACCGACACCAAGGGTTTGCTGGACAACGGCCTGGAGCTGGTCACCGACGCGTGGCACGAGGCCCACACGGATGGTTGGGACTGGCGTTCCATGGACCGCTACGTCACCCACCAGGTCTCCAACTCCTACACGAACGCCATCATCAAGGCTGTGAACCTGGTCAAGAACCGCGTGCCCATCACGTTCCCCAAGTGGGGCAATGTGGGGCCGGCCTCGCTGCCCATGACTTTGGCCCAGGAATCCCAGAGCCTGAATCCGGGCGACCGCGTGCTGTGCATGGGCGTGGGCTCCGGGCTCAACACCGCGATGATGGAAATTGCGTGGTAGCAGTGGCGTCCGGCGAAGTTACTGACTCTGAAGGTGCCAGTCCTGCTCCGTGGCCCGGCGTCCGAGGCGAATGGCAGCGAACCCTTGCGGTTCCCTCCACCTCCGACGTTGACCCCTCCGGCAGCCAACGCCAGTGGCACTATTTGGACAACGAATCCGACGTCCTCGCCACAGGCCAGGAACCGGTTGGCACATTGCTCTGCGTCCATGGGAACCCCACCTGGTCCTATCTGTGGCGCACTCTTCTGGCCGAGGCCACCTCTCCCACAACTCTCGCGGCCGGCGGCCCCTGGCGTGTGATCGCCGTAGACCAGCTGGACATGGGCTTCTCCGAGCGCACGGGCACCTTCCGCCGTCTGGCAGACCGCATCAACGACCTCTCCGACTTCACCGACGCATTGGCTCTCACCGGCCCCGTGGTCAGCGTGGGTCACGACTGGGGCGGCCTCATCTCCCTCGGCTGGGCCACCCGCCACCGCGAACAGCTCGCGGCGGTAGTCCTGACCAACACCGCTGTCCACCCGGCCGGCTTTGCGCTGCC
Source organism: Arthrobacter alpinus (assembly GCF_900105965.1). Lineage (NCBI taxonomy): Bacteria > Bacillati > Actinomycetota > Actinomycetes > Micrococcales > Micrococcaceae > Arthrobacter > Arthrobacter alpinus. The sequence goes on along the minus strand of NZ_FNTV01000001.1, from coordinate 547,627 downwards.
CCCGGCACTGAAATTGGCACTGCACCCGGCCGTTCACAAGTGGGGCACGACGACGTCGACCGCCTTCTTGCGCATCACCCACGGCTTGGGCCAGCCCTCCTTGACAGAGGATGTCCGTGACGCGTTCATGGCACCGTACAAAACCGTTGCCCGCAGGGCTGGCGTGGGTAACTTCGTGGCGGATATTCCGTTCACAACCGACCACCCGTCCCGCACCACCCTCGATACGGTCGCGGAAGACATCGGCACCCTCGGCGTGCCCGCATTCATGATGTGGGGCCCCAAGGACCCGGTATTCTCGGACCGCTACCTGCGCGATCTGGTGACGCGTCTGCCCCAAGCAGATGTGCACCGTTTTGAAGGTGCCAGCCACCTGGTGCAGGAAGACCGTGACATCGCCGCCCCAACGTTTGCGTGGTTGGCGAAAAACGTCCTATCGGACGGCGTCTTTGCAAGCTCGACCACCGGCGCGGGCGACTACGTTCCGATGTTGGCCGAGCTGGATGCGCGGCGCGAGGACACCACCACGGCCGTTGTTGACATGCTGCCCGCTGGAGAAGGTACGCGCGGGCTCTCGTGGGCGCAGCTGTCCCGTGACGTTGATGACCTGGCCGCGGGCCTGCGTGAACTTGGCGTCAAGGCCGGGAACCGGGTGAGCCTTTTGGTTCCACCCGGCATCAACCTGACCACCTTGATCTACTCCTGCCTTCGTCTGGGGGCCATCATTGTGGTGGCCGATGCGGGTCTCGGAACGGCCGGAATGAGCCGCGCCATCAAAGGAGCGGGCCCCGATTATTTGATCGGCATTGAACGTGCGCTAGCTGGTGCCCGGCTATACAACTGGCCCGGTGTACGGATCGCGGCCGACGATTTTACGCCGTCCACCGCTGGTGCCAAGAAGGCGGTTCTGGACGTTGCCGCCACGATTCCCCAGCTCATGGCCAACGGCCGCGTGGTGCGGCTCGCCGGCACCCCGGCCGTCTTCGGCGCACCCGCGCCGGACGACGACGCGGCTGTGTTGTTCACCTCCGGGTCCACCGGACCGGCCAAGGGAGTTGTTTACACCAACCGCCGGCTGGCCGCGATGCGTGACACCTTGAAGTCAACGTATCGCTTGGAAGCAGGGACTGCCCTTGTGGCCGGCTTTGCCCCCTTCGCCCTGTTGGGTCCTGCCCTCGGCGCCACCACGGTAACCCCGGACATGGACGTCACGGCACCTCGCACGCTCACGGCCAAGGCTTTGGCCGATGCCGCAGCTGCCATCAGCGCAACTGTTGTTTTTGCCTCCCCGGCCGCCCTGGTCAATGTTGTGGCGACCGCTGCGGAACTTTCGCCGGCTCAGCAAAAGGCGCTGGCCGACATCAAGCTTGTCCTTTCAGCGGGTGCACCCCTGGCCGTGCCGCTCCTTGAGCGCGTCCAAACACTGGCGCCTAACGCCGCCTTGCACACGCCCTACGGGATGACCGAGGCCCTGCCCGTAACCGACATTGACCTGCCGGGCATTCGTGCCGCAGGCGTAGGCAATGGCGTCTGCGTTGGTACGCCCGTCAATGGCGCCACTGTGGCCATCGCGCCGCTTTCGGCGGACGGCGTTGTGATGCCCGAGCCAGGCACCGCTCCCGGAGTAACTGGCGAAATTCTGGTCCGCGCCCCGCACGTCAAGGAACGCTACGACCGTTTGTGGATCACGCAGCAGCGCAGCGTGTCAATTCCCGGATGGCACCGCAGCGGTGATGTGGGACATCTGGATTCGGAAGGACGTTTGTGGGTTGAGGGCCGGATGGAACACATCCTGACAACGGCCGACGGCGTCAAGACTCCGGTTGCCGCCGAGCAAGCCGTGGAACTCGTCACCTCCGTGGCACGTGCCGCGATTGTTGGTGTTGGCCCGGCCGGAACCCAGGCAGTTGTGGCAATCGTTGAGACCTTGCCGGCCGTGAAGCGTTCGGGATTGGCTCCCGTGGCGCTTGCTGCCGATGTGCGAGCGGCTGCACGTTCCTTGGGTTTGCAGCTCTCCGCCGTGCTGGTCATTGACGCGATGCCCACGGATGTTCGGCATAACTCGAAGATCGATCGGGCCAAGCTCGCACAGTGGGCGGGGCGCATGTTGGCGGGCAAAAAGGCTGGCCGGCCTTGAGTGCCTCCCTGCAGCGGAGGGTGCTGGTCACCGGCACCAGTGGCTTGCTGGGCCGTGCCGTTGCACAACTCCTCCATGACCGCGGTTTCTTGGTGCGAACCCTTCAGCGCCGAGCCGTGGATTCTCCTTGGGAATCCATTCAGGGCTCCGTGGTGGATCCGGATGTTGCGGCCCGCGCAGTGGCCGGTGTTGGCGCCGTGGTGCATTTGGCGGCGAAAGTTTCCTTCACGGGCGAGTGGAGCGAATTTGTCTCCACGAATATTGTGGGCACGCGTCAGCTCATTGCCGCCGCGCAGCATGAGGGTGTGCGGGACTTTGTGTTTGTCTCCTCACCGTCAGTTGCTCACTTCGGATCCTCGATTGTTGGTGCTTCCGCCGGATCTGCAAACCCTTTGCTGGCCCGCGGCCACTACGCCCGGTCCAAGGCAGCGGCTGAGGAAATTGCTTTGGCTGCCGACTCCCCCGAATTTCGAGTCACCGCCATTCGCCCGCACATCGTGTGGGGTCCCGGCGATAGTCAGCTGGTTGAGCGTGTGGTGGAACGGGCACGAGCCGGCCGTCTTCCCCTCTTGGATGGCGGCCGCGCCCTCATCGACACCACCTATGTGGACAATGCCGCCGAGGCCATCGTGCGCGGGCTCGAACGCATGGACTACGCCCACGGTCAAGCGCTGGTGGTCACGAACGGCGAGCCACGTCCGGTGGGCGAACTGATTGCCGGGATTTGTGCCGCCGCTGGCGTGCGGGCACCGGGCTATTCGGTGCCGGGTTGGCTGGCGCGAGGTGCCGGTTCCGTCATTGAGAAGGCGTGGACGGCTGCCGGTTCACGCGGCTGGGTCCAGGACGAACCACCCATGACCCGTTTCCTGGCCGAGCAGCTCTCCACGGCTCATTGGTTTGATCAGCGCCACACGCAGGCAGTGCTCGATTGGAAGCCGGCTGTTTCCTTGGATGAGGGTCTGGAACTGTTGGCGGAACACTACCGGGAGCATCCCTCACCTAGCAGGTAGTTGGTTGGCGCCGGAAACGGCGTCATTCCCGCGGAGGAATTTACCTAGCTGTTCCCTACCGCTGGTCGACGCGAAGGAGTGGCACTCGGATAGTGGCCGTTGTTCCTGCGCGTTGCGTAGAACACCTCCGTATCCAAGCCCACGGACTTCCCCGAGACGTGCATCCAGATTCTGCACTTGATCCTGTGTCCAGCTACGCCAATCGAAGCAGTGCTCAAATGCCGAGATCTTTTGTGCGGTCAAGGCCTGCTCGGTGTCATTGCAGGCCTGGCTGCGCCTGTGTGACGCTCTCCGAGATCGACTCGAGTTGTTCCTCGTCAAGTGTTTTAGGGGCGCCCGGCAAGGAGCAAGCGGCTAAGGTTGCGAGCATCAACAGGACGCTCTTCATGACCATTTCCGTACACCATCACCGCAACCGCTGGCACAGCGGGCAAAAGTGCGAGCCACGGTTCATGAAGCTCTCACGCTTGATCAACGTTCCACAACGCGGACAAGGCTCTCCGTCGCGACCGTAGGCGTTTAGTGAACGGGAAAAGTAGCCTGAAGCGCCATTGACATTGACGTACAGCGAGTCAAAACTGGTCCCACCGGCGTCAAGCGCCCGTACCATGACGTCGCGGGCTGCATGAATGATCCGTTCGGTATCGGGCCGGCGCATGGTCTCGGTGCGCCGGGCATAGTGCATCTTGGCCGCCCACAACGCCTCATCAGCGTAGATATTGCCGATTCCGGAGACAAAGGCTTGGTCGAGCAAGGCTCGCTTCAGGCCCGTCTTCCGAGCACGCAGCTTTTGATGGAGAGCCTCCATGTCAAAGAAGGGATCCAAGGGGTCGCGGCCAATATGGGCAGCTTCCTCCGGGATGAGCGCCAGTCCACCATCGACAGCCATGCCGCAGCCACCGGGCATGCCGTCTGCAGTGGGAACCAGGGAGGTGACAAACATGCCGCCGAAGATCCGCTGGTCAACGAAGCGCAATTCCTCGGGTGTGTCCAAACGGGGTGAGAAGGACAAACGTACCTTGAGATGCTTCTCGTGTGGTTGCTCTGGCGATTCCACCAACAACTGTCCGCTCATGCCCAAGTGGGCCACGAGTGCCGTGTGCGGCGCGGCAGAAGACGAGGGGTCATCGCTGAGTGGCATCCACAAGAATTTTCCACGCCGAACAACGTCCACCACGGTAGCGCCCATTAGATTCCCTCGGAAATCTTCAACGCCCAGGGCATGACGGCGGATCGATCGTGGGTCAGGAACGGAAACATCCGTAATTTGCCGCCCGGCGATCCAGCGTTCCAGACCACGGCGAACCACCTCAACCTCAGGCAGCTCTGGCATTATTCTGCGGCAGTCGCCGGGGCCGCGGCAGCCGCCGTGCCCGCGGAGGAAGATTCGGCGTCGTCCGCGGAGGAAGATTTCGGATCGAAACGTTTTTCCAGTTCAATCCAGGCAGCGGCGGCGGCGGTGCGCTCGGCTTCCTTCTTGGAGGGGCCGGTGCCGGTGCCGTAATGCTGGCCGCCGATGATCAGGCGTGCGGTGAAGGAGCGGTCGTGGTCGGGGCCAACGCCGGTGATGTCGTAAGTAATGGAGCCGAGGTGCTGGGCTGCCGAGATTTCCTGGATGTTGGTTTTCCAGTCGGTCCCGGCGCCGAGCACAGCGGAATCGGCCAACAGCGGACCTACCAGGCGCATAACCAGCTGGCGGGCAACTTCGATCCCGTGAGTCAGGTAAGTGGCGCCGATGAGGGCTTCCATGGTGTCGGCCAGGATGGAGGATTTATTGCGGCCCTTGGTAAGTCGTTCGCCCTGGCCCAGGTAAATGAATTCACCCACACCCAAGGAGCGGCCGATAGAAGCCAGAGCCCGCGTGGAGACCACGGAGGAGCGGCGCTTGGCCAGGTCACCTTCGGGCAGCAGCGGGTTATCGCGGTACAACGCGTCGGTGACGGAGAATCCCAGAATCGAATCGCCCAGGAACTCGAGGCGCTCATTGGTGGGGAGGCCACCGTTTTCATAGGCATAAGACCTATGTGTCAGGGCAAGACGAAGCGTCCCGGCATCAATACTGACACCGAGACGCTTCAAGAGCAGCTTGTGTCCGTCCGTGAGTTCCGATGATGGAATTTCTGCGGACATGACACTCCTGCTAAATATTAATTAACTCGAACGGACCAATTGGCCGCACGGACGTCTTTAGACGTCAGCAACCTTACGGCCCTTGTACTCCAAGAACAGTGCGGTGCCGGCTGAGTCGGTAACGACCTTGGCCTGGTGCGGCAAGCTGTAAACAACCTGTCCGTTTTCAATGGTCTTGACCAGAGCAGGCGCGGTGGCCTTCCACTGGGAACGGCGTGCGCGCGTATTGGCACGGGACATCTTCCGCTTGGGAACAGCCACGGCAAACTCTTTTCTCTCGATAACTTACGGGCATCTGCCCACAAGTAAAAACTTATTTGCTAGTTTTCTTCGCCGGTTAAGCCCTGTAGGGCAGCCCACCGAGAATCTAGGATCTCGTGATGGTGCCCCGGCTCATCTGCAAGGTGTATTCCGCATTCGGAACACAGACCCTCGCAGTCTTCCCGGCACACCGGCTGGAACGGCAGGGCGGTTACCACTGCGTCCCGCAACACCGGTTCAAGATCGATAGAATCGTGCTCGACCCAACGTTGCTGATCTTCTTCCTGTTCAAGGAATTCCGCGGACGGCTCCTCGTAGAAGAAAAGTTCTTGCACATCGACTTCAAGTTCATCCTCGAAGGTCTCCAAGCAGCGGGAGCACTCACCTGTCACTTCGACAAGTACGTTGCCCGACACCAGAATTCCTTCATGGACGGCCTCAAAACGGAGTTCCAGATCCAAAATGGATCCGGGCGTCGCGCCAATGAGCGGAGTGCCAAATTCTTCCGGCACAGGTATACGTTCTTCGAACTTCCACATGCTGCCCGGGCTGCGCCCGAGCTCCCTTACACCAATGGTGAGGGGCGTGCCATGGTTGGACTTGTTGCCCAACGTGGTTTCGCTAATGAGAACTCCTGTAAGAACATATGACCGACGCACCATCTTAGCCCGAAAGATCACGGGCATCAAAACGAGCGGTACCAGACCAAATTGGCCTTATCCAGTCTACGACAGAGAGTCCCTCTACGGCGACCCCATTTGCTCGCGCCGCGCGTGATGTAACTCTCAGCCACTTTTGGGATGCTGGCTTTCACTGATTCCCCGCAAAGTTTCCAGACGGAAAAATAGGCTATCGCCTTGGCTGCACCACGGGAACTGGCCTTGTATCCGGCCCAACGTCGCCCTGGAGGCGGCGCAGCACGGCCCGGGGAACGTAGTCGGCCACATCTCCGCCGAGTGTGTGAACTTCCTTGATCAAGGTGGAGGACAGGTGCAGGTACCTGCTGTCGCCTGGCAGAAACACGGTCTCGACGCCGGATAGCTGGCGGTTCATGGTGGCCATGGGCAGCTCGTAGTCGAAATCAGATGATGACCTCAGCCCCTTCACGATCGCCGAGACACCGCGGGCGTGACAGTACTCAGAGAGCAGCCCCTCCCCCATGGGCTCGACCACAATTCCCGATAAGGCGGAGAAAGTATTCTTCGCCATTTCCAAGCGCTCATTGAGTGAGAATCGGTATTTCTTGGCGTAGTTGGTGGAGACCGCAACGATGACCTCGTCGAAAAGTCCCGCGGCCCGGGCGATCACCTCAATATGGCCCTTGTGAATGGGGTCAAAGGATCCGGGGCATACCGCGCGTCGCATACAAGAGAATCTAGCCGACCCGCACCTCGCGTGACCAATGTTTTGGCCCCGTGCCGTCAAATTTATTGCCGTACCGGCCGGTAATGGCATCGGCAATGGCACTGCGGCGCAAGCGGCCCGATAGGGCGTGAACCGCCAAGGCCGGTAACGTGGTCAAAGATAAGTAGGAATTTTGCACGCACACAAGGAGCATCAATGAGCACCCCCTGGCAGCGGACGGCACGCGGAGCCAACTTGATGGGCCCGGACGGCTCGCTGGGTGTCACGATCTTCGAGGAGATCACCACTCTTGCCAACGCCCACGGCGCCATTAACTTGGGCCAAGGTTTCCCCGACGAGGACGGCCCGGCGGAACTCAGCCGCCTGGCCCAGGAGGCTATCGCCGCCGGGCAAAACCAGTACGCGCCTGGCAAGGGAATTCTTGACCTGCGCCGCGCCGTGGCGGAGCATCAGGAGCGTTTTTATGGCATCACGCTGGATCCTGAATCCGAGGTCATCATCACTACGGGTGCCACGGAGGCCATCGCCGCGGCGGTCCTGGCGTTGACGGGGCCGGGCGATGAGGTGCTGACCTTCGAGCCGTTCTACGATTCCTATGGCGCCATGATCGCCCTCAGCGGCGCCAAGCACACCACGGCCGCACTGTTGGCTCCCGACTTCATGCCGGACCTAAGCACGTTGGAGAACAGCTTCAGCCCGCGCACCAAAATGGTCATCCTGAACAATCCGCACAATCCCACAGGTGCCATGTTCCCCGAGACCGTGCTCGCCGAGGTTGTGCGCCTGGCCATTAAGTATGACGCCATTATCCTCACCGACGAGGTCTACGAGCACCTGACCTTTGGCCCCCGGCACATACCGGTGGCTACACTGCCCGGCGCCGCCGACCGCACCCTCACCATTTCCTCCGCCGGTAAAACCTTTTCCTTCACAGGATGGAAAATCGGCTGGCTTTCCGGCCCGGCTGAGCTGGTTGCCGCTGCCCGCACCGTCAAGCAGTTCCTGAGTTATTCCTCAGGTACCCCGTTCCAGGGGGCTATTGCCGCCGGCTTGCGCATGGATACCAGCTATTTCACGGACGCTGCCGCAACGCTGGCCCGCAAGCGCGACATTCTCGGAGAAGGACTCCGCGCGGCCGGGTTTGATGTTTACCTGCCCCAAGGGACCTATTTCATCAACGCCGACACCGCCAGGATGGGCATCACGGACGCCACGGCGTTGGCCCGCAGGTTGCCGGAACTCATCGGCGTGGCTGCAATCCCGGTGCCGGTATTCTGTCACCCCGAGGGAGCCGCACGCACACGCTCGCTCTTGCGGTTCGCCTTCTGCAAGCAAGTCCCCCTGCTCGAGGAAGCGGCCGGGCGCCTCTCAACGCTTCAGGACAAACTCTCGTGACGAGCCGGTTCCTGCGCACCAGCGGAGTTCACGCGAGCATTGAAGCCGATCCCTGGCATAGCAACGCGTTTGTGTTGAGCATCGACGGCGCGGAACAGTCGCACGTGAACGTGGCCGAGCCGCAGGAGGTCTTCTACGAATACCTGCGCCGGATCGCCAACACTATTGATCTTCTTAAACCTGCAGGTGAGCCCGTCACCGCGCTACACCTCGGTGCTGGCGCCCTGACGCTGGCTAGATACATCCAGGCGACGCGGCCCGGATCGCTCCAGCATGCGGTGGAGCTTGAGCGTGAGCTTCTTGATTTTGTGCTGGATCAGTTGCCGATGCCGGCTGGCACAAATCTCACGAGCCACGTGGGCGACGCGCGGGAGACCCTCATCGAGTTGCCTAAGGAGCTTCGTTTCGATGTGATCATTTTGGATATTTTCAGTGGGCCGGAAGCACCCGCCCACCTGGCTTGCGCCGATTTTTACAAAGAGGCGGCAGCCCGCCTGGCACCCCATGGAATCCTGGCGGTCAACGTTGGCGATGAGCCCGGCTTCACCTTGGTCACGAGCCAAAGCAAGGCGTTGCAGGGGTCCATGGGCCACGTGGCCGCATATGGCACCAGCATGCTATTTAGCCGCCGCTACCCGGGCAACATCATTCTCGTGGGGAAGAACAGTCCATGGCCGGACGGCTGGGCGCAACAGCTCGTTGCGGCTGGCCCGCACCCGGCCACCGTCCTGACCGGAGTCGAGCTGGACGATCTCACCGGCTGAGGAAAAGCACTGCACCACTGTACAAACGCGGCATCACTTTCAGGGGTTTAACCCGTTTCGCTCCCGCAACTTGGGCTCTCGAGCCGGTTCTCCACCGAAAGCCATGCGCCGCTACTGGCCACTTGGCCTGCGAAGTCAAACCCTTAAAGTTCGACGCCGGCTGTGTCACCGTCCAGCAGCGCCGCCACGGCTGCCACCGAGAATTCCACCGGCTCCCCCGATTTGATGGACGCGGCCGCTGCTTCGGCAAGCGCGACTGCCATGACGCCGTCGAACGCGGAGACGCGGGAGGGCTGCCCCGACGCGCGGGCCGCGGCGAACTCGGCAATTTGTAAAGTGTAGGGGCTGCTGGCGGGCGATTGCGCGGGCAGGTAGTCACCGGGTGCATTGGCAACCTCGCTCTCCGGCCACGAATACGATGTGCTGCCGTCGGGCGCCTCGACCGTGATGGAGGTGCTGAACGGCAGGCCGTCGGGACCCCACTCGCCACTCAGACGGCTCAGCACACCGTTACCGTGCATGAGGACAATTCGGGCATTGACGGGCCGGGGCAGGATCCCGTCAACACTGGGCGGGTTCTGCACGGCAAAGACCCGCTGAACGTCGCCGGCAAGCCAGAGGGCCTGATCGATGTCGTGGATCATCTGGTCCGGGACGATTCCCCCGCCGAGCGATTCGTCAAAGAACCAGGAACCGGCTGCCGGAGCGGCACTGGAACGGCTCAAATGCAAGACCGCAGGCAAGGGGCCATCGCTCAGCTGAGCCTTGGCCGCGACGTATTCCGGGAAGAATCGCACCACATGAGCAGGAAAGAGCCGTACACGTGCGGCGTGGGCTGCATTGAGCATCTCCGCCGCCCGCTGCGTGTTTTCGGCCAGCGGTTTCTCACAGATCACGTCCTTGCCCGCGGCAATGGCCGCCATGGCGTACTCGTGATGTGTGGTGGTGGGTGTCAGGATGCTGACCATGTCACTGGCCGCCAGCAATTCCGCCAGCGTGGCCACCTCGGTGATGCCGTATTGCTGGACCAGATGGGCCGCGCCCGAGCGTGAATAGACACTGACGTGTGCGCCTTGTTGCTGCCACCCTGCAATGTGGACGCTGGCAATGCCGCCGGCACCAATCAGGCCAATTCTCAGTTGCGTCACAAATGTTCCTTCGCGTCAGTAATGTCCACAGATCAACTTCAACCCTACTGTGACAACCATTTCGCCATCGCGCGAATACGGCCTTGCGCCGGTGGCCCGGAGCCGGGCGTCACTGCCGGTGTTGGAGGAACTCCGGCAGTGACGCCACATACACGGTTTGTGGCGGTTCCAGGTACATGACGAGCACCCTCTCGCCCATGGGGTAAACACTGCTGCCGTCGTAGGGCCGGGCCGGATACGCCGTAGTGCCACCCCTGATTTCCAGCATGACCTCACCCAAAGTATCCGGCCCAACGGCACCTGTGACGCGGCCAATCTTCCCTGTCAGGCTCCTGTCAAGATCCCTGTGCACGCGGCGGCTCCTGTGGCCTGGGCCCGCGGCCGTTCTTCAGGGATGCCTGTATGGCTGGCAAGTAGCTGCCCACCTGGGACAGGATCCCGCCCACCATGTTGTTGATGCCTTCTCCGCCGTTGAGCACTGTCAGCTGGCCTACGTGGGCGAATGGTTCCGCGGCTGCCGCCACGATGGCCGGCATGTTTTCGGCCAGTTGCTGGGAGATGACGGCCTCCTGGTTGGTACCGAGTGCTTCGGCACGGGCCTTGATGCCGTCGGCTTCGGCCAGCGCCTTGGCCTTGATGGCCGACGCCGCAGCCTCCCCGCGAGCCTTCGTCGCCGCAGCCTCCGCCTCACCCGTGACCCTGGTGGCCCCCGCTGTGGCAGCGGCCGCCGTCGCATTTGCCTGCGCCTCCAGCTCAGTCTTCCTGGCCCGGGCCTCTGCGGCACTAATGTCTGCGGCCTTTTGCGCCTCGGCCTCGGTTCGCTGGGCATAGGCCTTGGCATCCGCCGGCTTGCGGACTGATGTTTGCAGCTTTTGCTCCTCCCTGTCCGCCTCCAGTTTGGCCACCTGCGTTTCCTGCACCACCACCTGCTGCCGGGCAGTGGCATCAGCCAGCGGACCAGCCTGCGCAGCATTGGCCTTGGCCGTTTCGGCGTTGGCCTGGGCCGCCGACTGCTTGATGGCTGAGACGCTTTGGGCATCTGCAATTAGCGAGGCCGCCTCCGCCTCCTTTTCAGCCGCCTCCCGGTTACGGGTTGCTTCGGCGATTCTGGCCTCCATCATGACCTGGGCAATATGCGGTTTTGCCAGATTCTGGATGTATCCGGTGGGGTCTTCAAGATCCTTGATCTGCAGGGAATCAACCACCAGACCCAACTTTTCCATTTCCGTTCCGCTGGCACTGCGGACCTGAGAGGCGAGCTTGTCGCGTTCACGAATGATCTCCTCCACCGTCATGCTGCCAATGATGGAGCGCAGGTGGCCCTCAAAGACGTTGTACACCTGGCTTTCCATTTTGGGTTGCTGCCCCAGAAAGCGCCGTGCCGCGTTGGCGATGAACGGTGTGGAATCGCCAATCTTAAAGATCACCACACCCTGAACCACCACCTGGATGCCTTGGGAAGTCACGCAGTTGACCTGCAATTCCGTCTCATTCAGCGTCAAGGACAGTGCGCGGACCGTCTGCAGCCCAGGGATGACAAAGGCGCCCTTGCCTGTGACGATTTTGAAATCCATGCCGTCGCTGGTGCCGACGTTGCCCCGCGTGAACCCGGAAATGATCAGGGCCTCATTCGGCTCGGCCACCTGCCACATCATCTTCACCCCTGCCCTGACCAGCAGGGCGGCAAGAACCACGGCAACAATCACAACCAGCAAGGGAATGAACGGGGTGAGGAATTCCATGACCAGATCCTTTCAACGGAACAATGGTCGCAGCGGTGCACCCTGCCCCATCCGGGACGATCTCAACGGCCTGTATATGCAGTTATGGGACAGCTGTTCAGCAGCGCCCTACCACCAAGATACTCGCCATTTCATGGCGTGCACTGGGTATTGAGGCAGCATTTTTAGTGGCCGGAAGGCTGGGGCCCATCTCGTGTATCAATGGTGATTTCGCCGAGATATGAGATACGCACCCATGCTCCCCCGGCGGGCATTACTTTTCAGCGCCCGCAACCATGCCCTTGATGAAGTACTTCTGGAGCACCAGGTAAACAAGAAGCACCGGCGCCACCGAGATGAGCGAGCCCGCTGCAGCTGCGCCCATGTCAGAGGACGAGGCCCCGAAGAAGCTCCCAATCGCGGGGGCAATGGTACGCAGTTCCGGGCTCCGCATGAGGAAGCCGCTCAAGGCGTATTCGTTCCACACGGAAACACTTGTCAGAATGACCACCGTTGCGGTGACGGGCTTGATCATGGGGAAGACAATCCGCAGCAGGATCTTCAAGGTGCTTGCCCCGTCAACTGATGCCGCCTCTTCAACAGACAAAGGAAGCCCGCGCATGAACGAGGTGTAGAGAAAAACAGCCAGCGGAAGATGTGTCGCCACCATGACCAAGATGGTGCCCCAGTACGTGTTGACCGCACCCATGGTGTTCATCATTGAGTACAAGGGAACCAGCACGCTCAATGAAGGAACCATGATCAACGTGACAAACATCAATGACGTCACATTGTTCATGCCGGTGGTGCGGCGGGCCAGCGGGTAGGCGGCGAGCGCTCCGAGCAGGCATACCAAGATGGTGCTGGCCAGAGTGACAACGGCACTGTTGAAGACGGCTTGGAGAATGTTTCCCTTTTCCACGGCTGTGGCGAAGTTTTCCCAGTAGATGCCCTCCAGGGGTGGCAGCCACTGGGATGACAAGTCGGTCTTCTTCTTCAGTGCCGTGGTCACGGTGATGTAGAACGGCACCAACTGGATGATGATCATGGCAATGAGGGCACCGCCAATGGCGATCCGACCTGCCGCGGGCCCTGTCAAGGAGCGGGGCCCGGGCTTGATTACTGTTGCAGTGCTCATTGGCTCTCCAGACGCTTCTTGTTCATGACTGTGTTCAGGGTCAGGGTCAACACTGCGATGAGGATAAAGAGGGTCACACCCATGGAAGAGGCATACCCGGCATTTTGATTATCAAAATAGACCTTGCTGATCAGGGTTGACACCGAGTTGGTTGAATAACCGGGTCCGCCAGCGGTCAAAACCTGGATGACGTCAAAGAGCTTGAGTCCACCAATGAGGTTCAACACGATGCTCGTGGCAAATGCTGGCTGCAGGAGCGGCACAGTGATGTTCGTAAATTGCTGCCACGCACTTGCACCGTCAAGCCGTGCGGCTTCGAAGTACATTCCGGGGATGGACTGGAGTCCGGCCAGATAAATGATCATGGAGATTCCGACAAACTGAAGTGAATTCACCATCACAATCAGAACCAAGACCGACGTCGAACTGGACAACCAAGAGAGCCTCTCACCGCCGAGCGTCATGACAATGTCGTTGAGGCCGCCTGAATTGTAGGAAAAGAAGAGGTAGTACATGGTTCCCATGACAACTGGTGACACCAGGACCGGCAGGTAGATGATGGCGCGGGCCACATTGCGGCCACGCATGGCTCGATCCAGGGCGAGCGCCAAGCCAAGTCCGATGACCTGCTGAATTGCCGTGCCGCCAAAACCGAAGAGGAAGGTGTTTCCCAATGCTGTGCGGAAATTCGGGTCATTGAAAAGCCGCAGGTAATTATCAAACCCAACAAAGCCGCGGGTTGGACTGTAGCCGTCCCAGTTGGTCAAGGACAGCTGAACGCCGCTGATCAGCGGGTAAATAGTGAACACTCCGACGACAAGAAGGGCAGGAACATAGAGCAGGTTGATGCTGCGCCCGGCGAAACGGGGCACATTGGCTCCCCTGGACTTACGAATGACTGCTGCCGTCGCCTCAAGTTGCTTGGCAGGCGGGCGAATTCTGGTGGTGGATGACATGGCCGATCCCTACTTTTGCCCAAACAGGCTGGTGAAATCACCCTTCATTTGGGCCACCGCGGCCGGCACTGTGGCCTGGCCGGAGGCAACGCTGTCTGCCGTGGAAACCATGGTGTTCCACATGCCGTTGGGCAGGTAAACGCGGTCGAAGTAGGGCTGGAGCGGCACGGAGGGGTTGGCAGCAAAGGTGTCGTAGCTTTCCTGCAGGGCGCCCAAGTCCGAGGTGGCATTAGTGAGCCCCGGCGTCCCGCCCACGGCACCAGCCAGCTGGCCAAGGTTTCCGGGCTCTGCCAGGAAAGCGAGGTATTTCAAGGCCTGGTCCTTGTTTTTCGATGTCTTGGAGACGCCAAACGCTGTCCCTTCCCCGCCAACCAGGAATGGTTTTCCGTCAAATCCGGGCACAGGCATGAAGCCCAACTTTGCATCGGGTTGGAACTCAAAGGCCTTGGTGGCGAGGCTGCTTTGGGTCATGCTGAAAGCTGTCTTACCCTCCGCCATGGACCTGGCAATGTCATCAGCAGTGGCCGAGGAGTAGTCGGGGTTAAAGAATCCAGCGTCGCGCCATCCAGCCACGAGGTCAAGGATGCGACTGTAGCCCGCTTCATCAAAGGTGCCGTTCTTGAAGCCATCCTGCGACGCTTTCTCAAACGAACCCGACGCAACAAAGTCGGCAATGTTGCCGATGAAGACGTTGACCTTGGCCGAGGCGGAGATGGGAATGATGCCCTTGTCCTTGAGTTTTTGGGCGGCAGTATTGAACTCGGTCCACGTTGTCAGCGACGCCGGATCAATGCCGGCTTCTTCCAGAACTGACTTGTTGTAGACGATTCCGGAGATGTCGGTGTTGACGGGAAGAGCATAGAACTCCCCACTGTCTTTGGCCATGGCGGACGTCAGTGCGGGGTTGAAGTCCCCGGCCCAGGGCTGGGTGTTCAGCGGTTCCAGGAACGCACCGTAACGCAGGAGGGACCAGCCGTGGGTTGCCAGCAAGTCGGGCATGTCCGCCGATGCCATGCGCACTTTCATGTCGGCTTCATATTTGCCGCTATCGGGGATCAGCTCGATCTTGACGCCGGGGTTGGCCTCGGTGAACTTGTCGGTCACTGTTTGCAGTATTGCCAAGCCGGGGTCGGAAGCGGACATGTTTGTCTGGAATTCCAAGGCATCACCACCGGATCCGCCGCCTGCGTTGCCTGAACAGCCGGCGAGCAATAACGCCAATGAGGCAACTGCAGCTACCCGTGGAAGGAATATTTTCATATTCATTGGTCCTCACATTTGATGGTTACGCCCAGCCGGTGCGGCCAGTGCGAGAATCAATCTACCCGCGTAGAATGTGAATTGCAACACTTTGACAATTCCTCGTTTATCGTGAATTCTGTTCCTAGCAACCCGAAGTTGTTACGCGTAGATTCCCAGCAATGGGACGCTGCGGACATGCAGCTGCTGCCGTTGCCAACAACCAACCATCCAGCCGCCAAAGCGGCCTGCGAAAGGACCCAACCATGGCCATCAAACTCGGAATCATCGGAGCAGGGCAATTTGCCGGGCAGTTTGCCACCTTGTTCCACCACCACCCGAATGTTGCCGAGGTCTACGTGACGGACACCATCTCCGAACGGGCCACCAAACTGGTGGATAGTGCCGGCTTGGCGGGAACAATGGCGGACTTCGACGCGGTACTGGCTTCCGATGTGGACGCTGTGGCCATCTTCACCCAGCGCTGGACCCACGGTCCCCTGGTGGTTGCGGCGCTGCGTGCCGGCAAGCACGTTTATTCCGCTGTTCCCATGGCCATCTCAGAAGAAGAGATCCGGCTCATTATTGAGGCCGTCCGTGAGACCGGGCTGACTTACATGATGGGTGAAACCAGCTACTACAACCCGGCTACTGTGTTTGCGCGCCAAAAGGCTGAGCAGGGCGCCTTTGGCCGCATCTTCTACGCCGAGGGCGACTATGTGCATGACATGGACTTGGGCTTTTACGATGCCTACAAGTACAGTGGCGGCGAAAACTGGAAGGCCACGGCCAGCTACCCACCCATGCTGTACCCAACGCACTCCCTTGGCGGCGTTCTCGGTGCCTGGAACACCCACGCAACCAGCGTGAGCTGCATCGGTGTCAAGGATGAGCGTGGCGACGGCGTCTTTGACACGGAAGTCAGCCAGTTCAACAACGATTTCTCCAACGCCACGGCCTTGTTCGAAGTTGCCGGGGCGGTTCAATGCGCATCAACGAATTCCGCCGCGTTGGCTTCCCCTCGCAGAAACGTGAATCCCGGTTCCGCTACTTCGGCACCGATGCCACCTTTGAACAGATGACCTCTGCAACCTTTTGGCAGGATCGTGAGGACGTCACTGACATCTCCGAGCAAATCGACACGAAGGCGTCCATGTCCGCCGATGATCCATCCCTTGCCAATGTGTCCCCCTCCTTGCGCGATGCCTTCATCTCCGGCTACGCCCCCGTCCACGACACCACCCGAATTCCCCAGGAACTTCGTGGACTGCACAACGGGCACGAAGGAAGCCATCACTTCCTGGTCGACGACTTTGTTACCGCGGTGGCCGGCGGCACCTTGCCGCCGGTCAATGCCTGGGTCGCGGCCCGGTTCACCTTGCCGGGCATCATTGCCCACCAGTCTGCACTGCAGAATGGTGAGCGCCTGCCCATCCCTGACTTTGGCGACGCACCTGCCGCTCTAGGCAGTTCAGCGGGCTCGCACGCTTTGGCTCGATAGACTGTGGCCTGAGATTTAGAAGCTGTCAACGGTGCATCAAGAAGGAAAACGTAAATGGTCCAACCCCTGCGCCGTGCGCCAACCCGGGCCGATGTCGCGCGCCTGAGTGGCGTAAGCACCGCCGTTGTCAGCTATGTCCTCAATGACGGGCCGAAGGCCGTATCCCCCGCGGCCAAGGACAAGGTGCTGGCGGCCGTGCGGGCGTTGGGCTACCGGCCCAACGCCGCCGCCCGGGCCCTGAGCAAGGGTTCGGCTGACCTGATCGGGATGCTGGTGGGAGACACACGCAACCCGTTCTCGGCACAGCTGAGCTACAGCGTTGACAAGGCGGCCGGGGACCTTGGCCGGACCCTCCTGGTGGTCAACAGCGAAAACGGCGTGGCAACGCAGTCTGAGCACATCCGGGAACTGGCTGCACGGCAGATCAGCGGTTTGATTTCAATGCGCAGGGTGAGCGGGGAAGAGTTGGACCTGCTTTCCTCGTTCCGCATGCCCACCGTGTTGGTCAACCAGATGAGCTCAACCCCCGGCACAACCTCTGTGGGAGTTGACTACCGTGAGGGTGCCCGTCGCGCGGTGGAACACTTGCTCGGACACGGGTACCAGGGGATCGCCTTCGCCGGCGTTGACGATGCCGGCGACGGACGTGAGCGCGGGTGGATGGACGCCGTCACGGCTGCAGACCAGCCGTTGGGGGAACGCGTTGAGACCACGTACTCGCTGCGCGGCGGGTATGCGGCCGGAATGCGGTTGGGTGCCGACGGCGTCATGCCCCGGGCCATCTTTGCCGCATCCGATCAGATCGGCATAGGACTGTTGGCGGCACTCCACGAACGCGGCTTCGACGTTCCTGGCGATGTCGCAGTGGTTTCCTTCGACGGGATCAGGGAGGCCGAATACAGTTGGCCACCCCTGACAACTGCCGCGCAACCGCTTGTCCAGATCGCCGAACTCGCTGTCAACGCGCTTCTTGACTGGGACGACTTGCCCCGGAGCGTGGTATTGCCAACGGAACTGATCATTCGGCGCTCATGCGGTTGCTCCTGGCGGGGCGCACCTGCTCTCTAGTGGTCTTTTGCCCCGTCACGGGAGCGAGGCTACTCCCCTGCAGGCTCGGCGAACCACAGGCGGGTTTCGCCGTACTTCTTTTCGGCAAACCGTTCCAGAGTTTCCGGCCAGCTCGGCTCGGGAGTCCTTGCCGAGCGCTCCACCACCACCACAGCGAAGGAACTGAGCCGCGGGCCCAACAGTTCCAGGACCAGGGACAACTCGTCCTCGGTCAACGGGTACGGCGGGTCCATGAACACCAAATCCCATTGGTCGACGCCTGCCTCGGCCGCCCGCTCCAGGAACGATTCCACCTTGGAACGCTGAACGCGCACCACCTTGGTGCCCACTACTTTGTTGACCATCTCGGCGTTGCGTTGGCACACGGCTGCGGCTTTGTCATTGAACTCGACAAGCTCCACCGATTTGGCCCCCCTGCTGGCGCTTTCAACACCAAGAGACCCCGAACCGGCATACAAGTCCAGCACGCGCGTGCCAGCAAGCATGTTCATCGATTCGAGTCTGGAGAACAACGCTTCCTTGACCCGGTCAGTGGTGGGCCTGGTGCCATCCCCGGGGACAGAAACCAACAGGCTGCCGCCTGCCACACCGGCAACGATCCGGCTCATGCGCCAACCCCGGTTTTACTAGCCACGTTCAAGGAATGCCTCATTTTTCTCGGTCAGGTACATATCAATTTCCAGCTTGAGTGCCGGATGAAATTTTAGCTCGGGATCCGCGGCAACAATTTCGGTGGCGTCTTGGCGTGCCCTTTCAATCAAGTCCTCATCCCGCAATACGCTGAGCATGCGCAGCCCACTGGCGCCGCCCGATTGCCGCGCGCCGAGGATGTCGCCCTCACGGCGCATCTCAAGATCCTGTTTGGCGAGCACAAACCCATCGGCCGTTGCGGCGACGGCATCCAAACGCTTGCGGCTCGGATGGCCCTTTTCCAGGTTCGTCACCAGCAAGCAAGTACCGTTGTGCCCGCCTCGCCCCACCCGGCCACGGAGCTGGTGCAACTGGGAAATGCCGAACCTGTCGGCGTCGAGAATCACCATGAGCGTGGCATTGTGAACGTCAACACCGACCTCAATGACGGTGGTCGAGACAAGGACGTCTATCTCGCCACGGGCAAACGCTGCCATGGTGCCCTGCTTGTCCACCGAATCCAAGCGCCCGTGCAGGACCTCGATGCGCTTGCCTGCCAGCGCCGGAACAGTGCGCAAATACTGCACGACGTCGAGGACCCCGGCCATGGGGCGCGTGTCGCCGCCCTGGATCTCGAGCGGCTCGATCACCTGCTCCGACCCGAACAGGGAGTCGCTGGTTGAGCCTGTCGAAACCACGTCACCGATCTTGGGACAGACCACATAAACCTGGTGTCCGGAGTCGATCTCTTCACGCGTCCGCTCCCAGACTCGGGATTCCCAGCTGGGATGCTCGGCCAAGGGAGAAATGTGGGTCACGATGGGTGCGCGTCCCGACGGGAGTTCGGTCAGCTCGGAGACCTCCAGGTCACCAAACACCGTCATGGCCACCGTGCGCGGAATGGGTGTGGCCGTCATGACCAGCAGGTGAGGTGGTTTCAGCGCCTTGGCACGAAGGGAATCGCGTTGTTCCACACCAAAACGGTGTTGCTCATCCACAACTATCAAGCCGAGATCGGCAAATTGAACGTTGTCCGACAGCAGCGCATGTGTGCCAATGACAATGCCGGCTTCGCCGGATGCGGCAGCCAAGAGAGCCTTCTTTTTGGCAGCCGCTGGCATGGAACCGGTGAGCAGTGTGACCTGTGTGGCGTGTTGGCCGCCGAGCAGCGAGCCGGCGCCGAGGCTCCCAAGCAAGTTTGTTATGGAGTGCAGGTGCTGGGCGGCAAGCACCTCGGTGGGCGCGAGGAACGCTGCCTGCCCGCCGGCGTCGATCACCTGCAGCATGGCGCGCAGGGCAATGACGGTCTTGCCGGAGCCCACCTCACCCTGCAGCAGCCGATGCATTGGGTGCCCGGCACCAATTTCGGAAGAGATCAGTCCACCGATCTCTTCCTGCCCGGCCGTGAGTGTGTACGGCAGTTGCGCGTCGAAGGCATCGAGCAGGCCGCCTTGGACCAGTGCGCGACCGGTGGCGTCCTGGTTCATGGCCTCCAAGCGTTTTTGTGCCAGAGCCGTCTGCAGGGCCAGGGCCTCCTGGAAGCAGAATCGCTTCCGGGCGCGCGGCCAGGCCTCCATACTGGTGGGCTGGTGAATTTCCTCGTAAGCCTCGGCGAGAGCCATGAGTTTCTCGCGTTTGGCGATGCCCGCCGGGACGGGGTCGGGAATCTTGTTCAGGTCTAGAACTGGCAGGAGCACATCGATGACATGCTGGGTTTTCCAGCTGGGAAACTTGGCCGTGGCGGGGTAAACCGGGACGGGCTTGGAGGCATGGATTTCAACCTCAAGCTCGGCCATTTCGTCATCCGGCAATAAAAGGTAGCCGGGGTTGGTCAGTACCTTGTTCCCACCGTAGGTACCCACTTTGCCTGAAAACATGGCCAGGACTCCGGGCTGCAATTCCTGCTTTGCCTTGAATCCATTGAAAAAACTAATGACCAGTGTTGATGGCCGGCCGGAGTTGTCGGTAATGATGACATCGCTAATAGTCCCCTTGCGGGTTTGCATATAACGGGTCCGCAGGTCCACAACCCGGGCGAGGATGGTGACATCCTCATCGACCTGAAGTTGGTCGAGGTCTGTGAGATCGCCCCGTTCAACATAGCGGCGGGGGAACTGGTGGAGCATCTGACCAACCGTGGTGATCTCCAGCCCCTTGGCGACCTGCTTGCCAGTGGTCGTGCCCACGAGCCGGGAGAGGTCAAGCTCCAGATCCAGGTACGGCTGGGCAGGCCGCGGAACGTTAGCGTCAGAAGAAGTCATGGGCGTCTTCAGTGATGTGAGCGGATAATGCCGAGATGCTCACATTGCTTGGATCACCCACAGCCTGGATGGCATCCAATGCCATGGCCGCGGCCGGGACGTGAACGTGGAGGCGCCACGGGTAGGCGCCTGTTTCGTCGGCTTCCTCTGAGACGGCGCTCATGATGACCGAATCGCCAAGATCACCCAATTCCATGCGCAACCCGGCCGCGGCCAGGGGCGTCAGGGAAATGGTGCACATGACTTCCACGCCTTCCTGTTCTGGCATGGCCAAGGCAATGTTCGGGTCCTGCACCTTGTAGCCGGAAAGGCCGTCCAGCAAGTCTTCTTGCAGTGGCTCCCCCACAATGACGGAGCGCAGGCAATCGAGAATGAGCAGCAATCCCACGCCGCCCGCATCTACAACATGGGCCTCGGTGAGGATGTCCATCTGGGATTCTGTGAGTATTACTGCCTCACGTGCAGAACGTACAGCCTGGTCGATGGTTTCGGCCAGGACCAGGTTGGATTCATCTCCGTTTTGGGCACCCGCCACCGAGCCGGCTCCAGTTGCGGCGGCTTCAAGGACGGAAAGCATGGTGCCCGGCAGGGGTTCACTCAATGCGCTCCAGGCCCGCAACTGTGCGCGCTGCAGGGCGACGCTCAAGAGAGGCCCGCTGAGCCGCTGGGCTCCTGAAAACGGTTCCGCCATGGCCACGAGGGAGACCGAGAGCAGCGTCCCGGAGTTTCCGCGGGCTTGTTCCATGGCTGCCCGGCCTGCCACGGCCATGGTGACGCCCACGTCCGCGGGTTCGTGCTCGGCCACGGCCCGTGCCGCCGCCCGGACAGTTTGGTACAGGTTTGTCCCCGTGTCAGCGTCGGCGACGGGGTAGATGTTGATGGCGTTCAGCCGGTCGCTGTGATTGGCCAACGTCTGCTCGGCCATGGCCAACCATCGGCGAACTACGGGCGCAGTTGCGGCGATCTTAGACTGCAAAATGATCCCATCCCAGAGCGCCGTCCTCGGCGCTTTTGAAGTACTGTCCATCGATGCTCACGGCCGGTCCGGCTGCGCTCATCGACACTACTGAGCCTATCCCAACGAAGCCCTCCGGGAGTGTTGCCCCGGCCGGGAATGTGGATAACAACCCGTGGTCCTCCCCTCCTGTTAAGACCCAGGAAAGCGGTTCGGTTCCCAGTACGACGGCGCATTCCTCTAGCCTCTGGGCCATCTGACGAAGCACGGTGCCGTCCAAATCGAGGTCGACGCCGCTGGCCTTGGCAATTCTGGTGGCGTCCCGCAATAAGCCGTCTGAGATGTCCATCATGGCCGTGGCACCGGAACGGGCGGCCGCGGGTCCGGCGCTCAATGGAGGTTCCGGGCGGGCGAAAAGCGCCGCGGCGCCGGCCATCGCGGGGGTGTGCTCGGACGGGAGAATTGAACTCTCGTGCAATGCCCATCCGGCTGCGGAGAAACCCATATTGCCGCAGACCGCAATCCGGTCCCCCACCTGCGCACCGCTGCGCAAAACAGGTGCCAACCCCTCAAGGGAACCGGTCACGGCCACCGTGATGACCAGTTCACTGCCACCGGAGAGGTCTCCTCCTGCCATGGAGCACTGCGGCGCACCCAACGCAACCGTTGCGGCGCTCAAGCCCTCGGCCAGCTCCTCAACCCAAGCGACCGGCGTCATGCCAGGGAGGGTGAGGCTGATGACCATGGCCGTGGCAACGGCACCCATTGCGTTAATGTCGCTGAGATTCTGCGCCGCCGCTTTCCACCCGACGTCGAAGCCGCTGGAGGAAGTGCCGTTGGGCCAGAGAAGGCGAAAATCCTTGTCCTGAACCTGTGTGTCGATCGAGATGACGGTGCGGCCGTCGGGGGCGGCGATAATGGCGGCGTCGTCCCCGGGACCAAGGAGCATGGAGCTGCCGGCGTGCAGGCGCGGGAAAATCCGGGCTAGGAGCTCGGATTCGGAGAGTTGGGCCACGGTGAGGGTCATTGTTTAACCGTAGCCGGTGGGTGCGACATTGCTGGCGCCGATGCTACTGTCCGGACATGACGAGCTCTCCGCGGCGCCACTCGATGAACTACAACTGGATCTGGGGTCCTTTGAACCCGCTGCTGGACAAGACGGCCAAGCTCTCCCTGCAGATACACGACGCGAACCCCGATCGGCTCGGGGACCTGTTGCAGCAATGGCTGGCCACACTCACCCACGACGAGGGCGGCTGGTTCCGGGGAGGCTGGGCGGTCGACGTCGTTGCTCACGAACGCGGGTCGGCTGAACTTTTGTTCAGCTCGGGCGGCCAGGACGTTGCCGATTCGCTGCAGGACGGCGTTGATTCTTTTCACGATCAGGTGCTGGCGCCACTTGCCCTCGACCCGCTGACACCCGGAACCGTGAGCTGGACGGAGCTGCCGCTTCGCTGAAACCTTCGGCAGGGGCATCCCTCTTGCACCACACCCGCATATCCTGCAAAGTTGATGCCAATGACTATTTCCGAGCAGTACCTCCAAGCCTATGACGAGCAACTGCGCACCGAGGCAGAAACGCCCAGTGCGCTCAGCGTGACCCGGCTCGGGCCCTTGCGCCTGGCCACGTTCGCCGGTGGGCTCGGCTTCATCACGTACCGCGATCTGGGTGGCGCGGGGGCCAAGGACATGCCGGGGCTGGTCGCCGGAGCGCTGGAACACTATGGCGCGGACCCCGAAATCGACAAGGTTGAGTGGAAGGTGCGCCTGCACGACGCCTCTCCGGGACTCCCCGAGGCCCTACTGGCGCATGGGTTCTCCCCGGACGCGCCGGAATCGATCATGGTGGGCCCGCTCGAGGGCTTGTGCGCCAATGTTCCGGAGCCAGACGGCGTGACCCTGCGCAAAGTGGCCAGTGAGGCTGACGTCCGGGCCATGAGCGCCATGGCCGACGAAGCCTTTGGCGAATCCGTCGACACCCGCATGGCCGATGCCCTCCTGGCGCGTTTGGCCCGCAATGACGGTATGGAACTGTGGGTGGCCGAGGCCGACGGCAAGATCGTCAGCTGCGGCCGACTCGAACCAGTGCACGGCACCGATTTTGTCGGCATTTGGGGTGGCGCCACGCTCGAGGCCTATCGAGGACGGGGCATCTACCGGTCACTGACAGCTGCCCGCGCCCGTTCCGCCCTGGCACAGGAAAAGAAGCTGGTCCACAGCGATTCCTCGGAGTTTTCCCGCCCCATTCTGGAACGCTCCGGGCTGCTAAAGGTCTCGACCACCATCCCGTATTACTGGCGCCGCTAGAGTACGACGCCGGACACCCACCAGCAGCGTCCGGCCCAGCCTTGACGCCGGGACACCCGATCACGGGGCTACGGCTGCGGAAACGGCGGAGACGCGCAGGAAATCGAGCTTGTCGGCAGCGTCAGAACCTGTAGGAGCCGAGTAGGCAACGATCCGCAGATCGGTTCCGGCCACGGTGAAAATGTCACAGTCGAGCTCCACCTCTCCCACGGTCGGGTGCCGCACCACTTTGCGTTCCGACTGGTGCTCGCTGACGGCTCCGCTGTCCCAGAGCTCGCGAAATCGCTCGCTGGCATGGGTCAGGTCTGCAACGAGGGTTTGCACGCCGAGATCATCCGGGTACCGTCCGAAGACCCGGCGGAGATCGGCCACCAAGGAAGCCTCAAAGGACTCGAGGGCACCCGGGTTGTCCAGGTACCTGACCTCACTGCGGCTAAAATTCTCCCCGCCAAAATGAGAGCGCAAAACGTTGGGTCTCGCCTTGCCGGACGGAACGGGATCGCCCAGAAGGGCCGTCCATAGCGGGCTCCAGCTCAACAGGTCCCAGGATGCGGCAAACACGGCCAGCGGCACCTCACCAAGGCGGGAGAGCAAACGCTGAACCCCGGGTGGGATGTGCGATGGAACTTCTCCGGACGTAGGCGGAAGGAGTCCGGAGATGACAAAGAGGTGGCTCCTCTCGGCATTGTTCAGCTGAAGTGCCCGTGCCAGCGAGGCAGCCACCTGGGCTGAGGGCCGGCGGGCGCGGCCCTGTTCCAGCCGCACTAAATAGTCCACGCTCAGCCCCGCCAGTTGGGCCAATTCCTCGCGCCGCAGTCCCGTTGCCCGCCGTGACCCATAGGTGGGCATGCCGACGTCGGCGGGTTGGAGGCGGTCACGCCACGAGCGAAGAAGGGCTCCGAGGTCACTCTGGGATTCCTGCATGGATACATTCTGGCAGCGATCCATGGATTCTGGGTAGTACTGCCAGTCCATATGAAAGGCAGGGCCACGACAGCAGGGCGGCCCGGTCAACAGACTGAAGACATGACAACAACACTGATTACCGGATCCAACAAGGGCCTCGGCCACGAAACCGCCCGGCGCCTCATCGCCGCCGGGCACACCGTGTGGATGGGAGCCCGCGATGCAACACTTGGCCAGGAAGCAGCCGACGCCTTGGGTGGCAAGTTCGTCCAGCTCGACGTCACGAGCGATTCCTCCGTCGCCGAGGCCGCTAAGACCATTGCGGCCGCTGGCGGGCTGGACGTCCTGATCAACAACGCCGGTATTGCCGGCCCGATGAGCCCGGTGGAGGAACTGACCTCGGCGGATGCGTTGAACGTCTACGGCACCAATGTCGTGAGCATCGTCCGCCTAAGCAACGCTTTTCTCCCCGTCCTGCGCGCATCAACCGCGCCAACCATCGTCAATGTCAGCAGCGGGTTGGGATCGTTTGACGCCGTCCATGATCCGGAGCGGATCGAGTCTCAAGTAATCGCACCTCTCTACACCTCCTCGAAGTCCGCCGTCACGATGCTCACCGTCCAATACGCCAAGGCGTTCCCGGAGATGCGCATCAACGCCGCGGATCCCGGCTACACGGCAACCGATCTCAACGGCAACAACGGAACACAGACGGTACAGGAAGGGACGGATGCGATCGTTGACCTGGCCACCCGTGGCGGAACAGGCCCAACAGGAACGTTCATCGACCGCAGTGGTTTGGCCCCTTTCTAGGACCCGGAAACGCTAAGGCACGACGTCGGGATGTCCCCTCCCCCGTCGGCAACCCAAGAATTAGGTAGCCGCCGTTGGGCACCTTGTGGCCCGGGTAGGTTCCCTCCCTTAACGCGCCGTCGCTGGCTACGAGCACCGCCTCGAATTCCGCATCCGGGACCACCATGGCTTCATCGTGAAACGAGATCAGGTACTTCGTCATTCGATGACTCCTCTGCTCCGGCGGCGACAAATAGGCTCACCAAAACAAGAAATGACACCGATGCTCTCATTCGCTGCTGATACTTCCAGCGCGAATGACAGCATCGGCGTCATAACTGCCAAGGGGCGGGGTTACTGCTCTTGCATGGGGATCCGGACTCCGCGCTCGGCGGCGACGTCAATGGCTCGCTCGTAGCCGGCGTCGGCGTGGCGGATAACGCCCATGCCCGGGTCATTTGTCAGCAACCGTGCAAGTTTCTCGCCCGCCAGTGCCGAACCGTCGGCAACGGATACCTGCCCGGCATGGATGGATCGGCCGATTCCCACACCGCCGCCGTGATGAATGGAAACCCAGGTGGCCCCGGACGCCGTGTTGAGCATGGCGTTGAGCAGGGGCCAATCCGCGATGGCGTCGGAGCCATCCTTCATGGACTCGGTCTCGCGGTACGGTGAAGCGACTGAACCCGAATCAAGGTGGTCACGGCCAATAACGATCGGTGCCGACACCTTGCCCGAAGCCACCAGCTCATTGAACATCACGCCGGCCTTGGCGCGTTCGCCGTAGCCCAGCCAGCAAATCCGGGCCGGCAGGCCTTCAAACTCAACGTGTTCGGCAGCGGCGTCGAGCCAACGGTGCAGGTGCGCATTTTCTGGGAACAGCTCCTTCAATGCCTCATCGGTGACGCGGATGTCCTCAGGATCTCCCGAGAGCGCAACCCAACGGAACGGGCCCATGCCCTCGCAGAACAGCGGGCGGATGTAGGCCGGAACAAAGCCCGGGAATTCGAAGGCCCGGTTGTAGCCGCCCTTCCGTGCCTCGTCACGGATCGAGTTGCCGTAGTCAAACACCTCGGCGCCGGCGTCCTGGAATTCCACCATGGCCTGTACGTGGCGGGCCATCGCATTCTGCGACTTCTTCGTGAACCCTTCAGGATCAGCCTCGGATTCAGCAGCCCACTCCTCCACGGAGTATTCGGTAGGCAGGTAGGACAGTGGGTCGTGCGCACTTGTCTGGTCAGTGACAATATCAACAGCAAATTCGCCATCCTGATGGCGGCGCAGGATTTCGGGGAACACCTCGGCGGCGTTGCCCACAACGCCAACGGACAGCGGCGTCTTGGACGATTTTGCCGCCAACACACGCTCGAGCGCAGCATCCAGGGAAGGTGCCAGCTCGTCCAAGTAGCGCTTGCCCACACGGCGCTGGAGTCGTTCGGCGGAAACGTCAACAATGAGGCAGGCGCCGCCGTTTAGCGTGACGGCCAACGGCTGCGCGCCGCCCATGCCGCCGCAACCGCCCGTCAAGGTCAGTGTTCCGGCCAAGGTACCGCCAAAGCGCTTCTCGGCAATAGCAGCAAAAGTCTCAAAGGTGCCCTGCAGAATGCCCTGGGTACCGATGTAGATCCACGAGCCGGCCGTCATCTGGCCGTACATCATCAGACCTTCGGCCTCCAGCTTGCGGAATTCTGGCCAGGTCGCCCAGTCCCCCACGAGGTTCGAGTTGGCCAGAAGCACGCGCGGCGCCCACACGTTGGTGCGGAAGACACCCACGGGCTTACCCGACTGCACCAGGAGAGTCTCGTCGTCGTCAAGCGTTTTGAGAGTGGCCACGATGGCGTCATAGGCCTCCCAGGAGCGGGCTGCGCGGCCGGTGCCGCCGTATACAACCAGGTCCTCGGGGCGTTCGGCCACTTCCGGGTCCAGATTGTTCATGAGCATGCGCAGCGGGGCTTCGGTCTGCCACGACTTGGCCGAAAGCTCGGTGCCGCGGGCAGCACGAATGGTGCGGGATGGGTCATGCATCGTTGCCATGATGTTCCTTATTTCGGTTGCTCGTCGCCAAGCACAAACGGCCGGGTAAAAGTTCTTATGCTCCTATCCAAGCGTTCAAAACCGCCCATGAATAGGCGCCCCGATGGGAGGCAGTCTGGGATTCAAGACAAGGCGGACGTGAAGGCTCGCCGGGGTCGCGGAAGCCATCAACACAGCAAGTAGTGGACGGATCGTTCATATTATGATTATATGAACACATCGTTCACATAGACCTCCAGGAGCAAGTGATGACCCCCAGCAAAACACCCACCCGCGTCGCCCTCGTGACGGGCGGCTCAGGCGGCATCGGCCGTGCCGTTGTGATGAAGTTGGCAGCCGACGGGTTTGCGGTCGGCGTCCACTATTCAGGGAATTCCGGGCGGGCACAGTCGATTGCCGATGAGGTTGCGGCTGGCGGCGGCCAGGCAATAACCATTGCAGGCGACGTCTCCGAGCCGACAGCCATGACCGCAGCCTTCGATGCTGTTGAGGCCGCATTTGGCGGGATCGACGTCGTCATCAACACGGCCGGGATCATGATCCTTTCGCCCGTTGCCACCTTGAACCTGGCGGATCTGGACAGGATGCACCGCATTAATATCCGCGGCACATTCGTGGTGTCCCAACTTGCCGCCAATCGACTGCGCCGAGGTGGCGCGCTGATTAACGTCTCCACGAGCCAGACGTTGCTCCAGCACCCCGGCTACGCTCCGTACGCCGCCAGCAAAGCCGCCGTGGAGAGCTTGACCCTTATCCTGGCTCGCGAGCTGCGAGGCAAGGACATCACCGTTAATGCGGTGGCGCCTGGCCCCACAGCAACGCCTCTTTTCCTTGACGGGAAAGATGAGCAAACCGTGGAACGCCTCACCCAGCTGGCCCCTCTCGAGCGATTGGGAACGCCCGAGGACATCGCCCAGGTTGCAGCATTCCTGGCCGGACCGGCACGTTGGATCAACGGCCAGGTGCTCTTTGCCAACGGCGGCATCGCCTAAATAATCCATGCCCCCAGATCACGGCGTGAGCCAGGTTTCTGGCATCATTTGATTGACATGAGCGGAGAAAACTAACTTGGACCAAGCTGCATTGCCGGAAAATCGCGGCCGCGGCCGCCGGCCAGCCGAGGAAGTCCGCGCCGACATCCTGGAGACCGTCGGTACCCTCCTACTGAGCGAAGGGACCGCGGACCTCACCTTTGAACGCATCTCCCGCCACGCAGGAGTCAGCAAGACAACGCTTTATAAGTGGTGGCCATCCAAGGGAGCACTAGCCCTTGATGGCTACTTCCACGCGGTTGAGGAAAGGCTTGCTTTCCCGGACACCGGTGACATTCGCGCTGATCTCACCCACCAGCTTCGTTCCTTCGGCAAGCTCATGACCACATCATTGGGCGGCAGGGCCCTGCTGGAGCTGATCGGCCAGTCCCAAACAGACAAGGATCTGGCTCTTGCTTTTCGCCAGAAATATTCCTCACAACGCAGGCGCCTGGCAGGGGAACGCCTGCAGCGCGCCCAAAACATGTCCCAGATCCGGGCCGACGTTGATGTGCAGATCCTCGTTGACCAGCTCTGGGGCGCGGCCTACCACCGGCTCCTGATTCCGGATGAGCCCGTGACAGAGTCCTTCATCACCGGGCTGGTGTCCAACTTGTTCGACGGCGTGGGCCGCCGCAGCTGAAGGTGCTGGCAGCTTCGTCGTCGTCACAGCCGCGACTGGCAATCGCGCTTCGGCCCTGCGCACCGGGTTGCGCTCCACGCGGCAGTCAAGCACATCAGGCTCGGGTACACTCACTCGCATGAGACTTCCGCTGCCCGCCCATGCCGGGCACGGGGCATGGCGCCGCGAGCCAAGCACGGTTGTTCGCCGAGGTCAGAGCCTTCCGCCTAACATGCGCGAATCGTTCGTCATTTTTGCCGAAACTGAAACTCCCCCAGCGCCGCTCGAGTGGGAGCCGCACTCGCACCCCCTCCACGAACTTGTATGGGCGCGCGGCGGAACCATGACCACGCGAGTTGGCGACCGGATCTATACCGTCTCCGAGGGAGAAGGCTTGTGGCTGCCCGCCGGTCAGGTACATGCAGGCCGCCTCACCGCCAACGTTGAATTTCACAGCGCCTTCTTTTCTCGCCACCGCACTCCGGTGGCCTTTGCGGCACCCACCGTGATCACCATGGTTCCCCTTCTCGAATCCCTGCTTAGACATCTCGCCCGCACGGACCTTCCCAGTGACGCCCGGGAACGGGCTGAGTCCGTCGTGTTCGATGTGTTGCAACCGTCAGGGCAGCAGCTACGACTGCAGCTGCCTGGCGACCGCAGAATTGATCCCATCGCCGAGACCCTCCTCAATGACCCTTCAGACGGCCGGTCCCTCGATGAGTGGGCGCAACTATTGGGCATCAGCGAACGCACCATCACCCGGGCGTTTCGCCACACCACCGGATTGTCCTTCGCGCAGTGGCGGCGGGTACTGCGCGTCCATCACGCCCTGGCACTGCTGTCCGAGGGCTGGGACGTCCGCACCACCTCGGAGATGGTGGGCTACGCGCAACCGAGCTCGTTTATTGCAGCATTCCGCACAGTCATGGGGACAACGCCCGGCTCCCTTCCGACCACCTCGTGATAGCACTGCAATAGCGCTGCAAGAGCATCCCAGAGAAGCTCATCAGAGCCACGCAATATGGGTCTGAAGTGTCCGGAAAACCAAATCAGGTGTCCCCAAATCCAGATTGCGGACAGGTCGGACCGCCCATATACTCACTAAGGCAAGGCGAACCTAACTTCCAGGACGTCAGTGGTTCCACTGCTCGTTGGACAAGGAAGCCTGCAGGTCCCCCAGGACTGGCGCCGCGCCCGACCATTTCCCTTCCTGCCCTAGGTAGCACCATGCCCATCCCCTGCATCGCAAACGCTGATCTGCCAGCTACCGCCGCCAGCATCGGCACACGGTTATGATCCCCAGCACCTCACTGAGCGGCGAAAACCTTCTCTTGCAGTACGGTCGCGAGACAGTGGTGCACGGGGTTTCACTCACCCTCGAACCTGGCCAGGTGACAGCTTTGGTTGGCCCCAACGGCAGTGGGAAATCTACTCTGCTTCGCTCACTTGCACGTCTGCACCGCGCGGAGGCCGGCACCGTAACCCTTGGCGGCCGCACCGGCCAGGATGCCCGGGCCGCCTCCCTGCTCTCGGCGCGGGAATTTGCCCGCGAGGTTACGCTCTTTTCCCAGTCCCGGCCGGCACCGCAGGGCCTGACCGTGCGCGAGGTCGTGGCCTTCGGCCGCCATCCGCACCGAAAAGGTTTTGCCGGACTGTCCGCGACTGACCGGAGCGCCATCGACCACGCCATGGGCGCCACGGGCCTACGTCCCATGGCCAACCGCTCGGTTGGCGAGCTCTCCGGCGGCGAGGTTCAGCGCGTCTGGCTGGCCGCCTGCGTGGCGCAGCAGACCGGCGTGGTGCTCTTGGATGAACCCACCAACCACCTGGATCTGCGCTATCAGATCGAGACCCTGGATTTGGTGCGTGACCTGGCCGATGATCACGGCGTTGCCGTGGGCATTGTGCTGCACGACCTGGACCATGCAGCCCGCATTGCAGACAATCTCCTGTTGTTGTCCGCAGGCCGCATCCACGCCGGCGGTCGGCCCGCCCAAGTGCTTACCGCCGAGAACATTGCTGAGGTTTACTCCATCCGTGTCGAAGTCAGCTTCGACGAACACAGCAACCGGCTCCGCATCGACCCGATCGGGCGCCATTCGCCCCGGGTTCGCGGCGCCTCTGCCCAACTTTCCTAAACACTCCTTCCCCGAAAGATAGCCTCCATGACCCGGTTCCACCCCTTTGCGGCCGCAGCGGCCACACTCGCCGTCGCCGCGTTTGCCCTCACCGGCTGCGGCACCACCAGCGTCGACAGCGCCGGAAACGACACCGTCGCCGCCTCTTCTCAGGACTGCACCACCGACACCACGGCTACCTCAACGGCTCCCGTGTCCATGACCGACGGCGTAGGCCGTACGGTCAAGCTCGACATGCCCGCCAAGCGCATTGCCGTCCTGGAATGGCAGCAGATTGAGGATGCACTCACGCTCTGCGTGGCCCCCGTGGCGGTTTCGGATGCAGCCGGCTACGGAACCTATGTCAGTGCCGAGACCATCCCCGACGGTGTGGCCGACATTGGCACCCGCGGCGAGCCGGATCTCGACACCCTGTATGCCGCGAACCCCGATCTCATCATCGTCGAGGCGTTCAAGGCCGACGACGAACTCATCACCCAGCTCGAGGCCCGCGGGGTGCCTGTGCTCGCCACCTTGGGAGCCAACGGCGCCGACCCCATCGGCAACATGAAAACCGTCTTCTCGATGATCGCCGAAGCCACGGGCCGTACGGAGCGGGCAGAAGCGGTCCTTGGCAGCTTCGATGCTCACCTGAGCGACGCCAAGGCCAAAGTCGAGGCCGCCGGCCTGCCGACGTCGAGCTTCTTGTTCTTTGACGGCTGGATTGAAGGCGGCAACGTCACCATCCGCCCGTACGGCAAGGGTGCATTGTTCACCGCTCTAGGCGAGGAGCTGGGCATGAGCACCGCCTGGACCGATGAGATCGACAAGAGCTATGGCAACGGCGGCGTGGACCCGGCCTACGGTTTGGGACAAACCGATATTGAGGGCCTGACGGCCGTGGGCAGCGCCAACCTGTTCTATTCCAATGATGACACCGCGGACAGCTATGTGACCGAACTGGCCAAGAACCCGATCTGGACTTCGCTGCCTGCCGTCAAGGAAGGCCGCGCCTACGCTTTCCCGGCCGGCGTCTGGGGCGCCGGCGGGCCGCTGTCCTGCCAGCAGGCCATCGACGCCTTCGTCGACGCCCTTCTCAAGGGGTGAGCTCTCCAACTCAAGCCGCAACACCGGGGATCCAGTCCCGCAAGCCCGAGGCCAACCCCGGCGGCACAGCTGCCGGGGTTGGTGTTCTGGTTTTTCTCGCTCTCGCCATCACGGTTGTGGGGTTGTGGCACCTGACCCAGGGCACCTCCGGCGTGGGCCCTCGTAATTTGTTGCGCCTCCTTGCTGGGGCCCAGGAGAGCGTGGGCGGCGTGCCGGTCAGGGATGTACTGACCGGCTCACGGCTCCCCCGCCTGTTCGCCGGCGTCGCCGTGGGCTTTGCACTGGGCACGGCAGGGGTGCTGCTGCAGTCCGTTACGCGCAACGTCCTGGCGTCCCCGGATACCTTGGCCGTCACGGCCGGTTCCTACTTTGCACTCTCGCTCGTGGCCGCCTTTGGGCTGGCCGTGCCTCTGTGGGCCTCCAGCGGCGTGGCCTTTGTTGGCGGACTGCTGGCCGCCGCCCTGGTCCTGGGGCTCGCGGGGAATAGTGCAGGCAATGGCACCACCCGGCTGATTCTGGCTGGATCGGCCACCGCCATGGCGTTGGATGCGGCGACGGCCATGCTGTTGATCCTGTTCAAGGAAAACACCACAGGCCTGTTCGCTTGGGGCAGCGGCTCACTGGCCCAGCTCAACCTTGACGCGTCGGTTCGGGCCGCGCCGGTCATCATTGTGGTCCTGTGCGTGGCCTTTCTCTTGTGCCGCCGGCTCGACGTCCTGAAACTCGGTGATGACACGGCCGCAACCCTTGGTGTGCCTATCCGCCCTACGCGCCTCACCGCTGTGGTCTGCGCCGTGGTGCTCACGAGCATTTCCGTGACGCTGGCCGGCCCCATCGCGTTTGTGGGCCTGGGCGCCCCGGTGCTGGCACGCCTCATCGCCAGCCGTGTCCAAGCCCTGCACCGGCATCTGCTCCTGGTCCCCCTGTCCGGACTGCTGGGAGCGCTGTTGATCCTGCTGGCCGACGCCGTATTGCGCGGCATCCTCAGCGCCGAAGGCGCCACCTCCATCCCCACCGGAATCCCGACGGCGATGCTTGGTGCCGTGGTGATAGTCATCCTGGCCATGCGGATGCGGGATTCGGGCCCCATCCGCCAGCCACCCAGCGCCCGGATCGGTATCCACTCCCGCCGTCGTTTCTTCGTGTCCCTGGCGACTGCGTCCGTGCTACTGCTCGCGGCACTGGTGATTGGCTTGCTGGCAGGGAGTTTGTGGCTGCGTCTGGGCGATATTGGCTTGTGGCTCCAGGGCGCCGCACCGGACTTGATTGGGCGGGCGCTGGATGAACGCGGCCCACGCGTGGCCGCCGCCGCCTTGGCCGGCGCAGCGCTGGGCTTGGCTGGCTGCGTGGTCCAGGCAACCGTGCGCAATCCACTCGCCGAACCGGGGTTGCTCGGCATTACGGCCGGGGCCGGTTTGGGTGCCGTCAGCGTGGTGACGTCGGGCGCGGGCGGACGCCCCCTGCTCATCACCATGGCTGTGGTGATGGGTTTGGCCACCTTCGCCCTGATCGCCCTGCTGGCATGGCGCGGCGGATTCCTGCCGGATCGTTTTGTGTTGATCGGCATTGGCTGCGGCTACGGCCTGAGCGCCTTGACAACGTTTCTGCTGCTGCGAGCCGATCCGTGGAACACGCCCCGGATCTTGACGTGGCTCTCCGGCACCACATATGGGCGCACGTTCCCGGACGTTGCCCCGGTGGCGGTGGGGCTGCTCCTGGCGGTGCCAATGTTGTTCATGATGCGCCGCCAGCTGGACCTGCTGGCCATCGACGAGGACACCCCGCGCATCCTTGGGATCAGATCCGAGCGGACGCGCCTTCTACTGCTGGCTGTGGCCGCCGTCCTGGCGTCCCTGAGTGTGGTGGCGATCGGTGCGGTCGGCTTTGTGGGGCTCGTGGCGCCGCACCTGGCCCGGGCACTGGTTGGTGCCAGGCATGGCCGGCTCATCCCGGTCTCAATGCTGCTGGGCGCGCTGCTGGTCTCTGTGGCCGACGTTCTGGGCCGCACCATCATTTCACCGGCCCAGATTCCGGCCGGACTCATGATTGCCCTGCTTGGCGGCCCCTACTTTGTGTGGCTGCTGCGACGTTCACGGGGTTAGCGCCGAAGGTCAGGCCTGGGCTAGGAAACCCCGAATGATGGTGCTGATCAGTTCCGGGCGCTCTGCAATCAGTCCATGGCCGGTCCCGGGCACAATGGCCAGCTGAGCGCCAGGGATCGATGCCGCGATGAGCAGGCTGTGGGCGGGTGGGATGGAGTCCCGGTCCCCCGACATGATGAGCGTCGGTGCGTTGACGGCCCTCAGGCGGGCAGGATCAATGTGCGGTTCGCTGGTCCACAGCCGCAGCAGTTTGGCCAGCACGGCGTCGGCATGTCCGGCGCCGTCGGGCGAGAGCCGCCCATAGTGCATCCGTTCCACGTCCGGCTTTGCTTCACCCTGATCTATGGACGACCCCAGGGCGTCCAGCCGTGGACCGTCTCCGGCTGTGGGGGTGAAGACTGAGGGGTCAAGGTTGGCGCTGACAGCCACGAGCGATCGCACCCGGTCCGGGTGCTCCAGTGCCAGCATGAGGCCGATGATCGCGCCGTCGCTGTAGCCAACCACGTGCACCGAGTCCAGGCCCTGGGCATCAAGATAGGCCAGGGTATCTGCAATGCCGCGGGCATAGCTGTAGTCGGTGTCGATGTCGGCCGAGCGCCCGTGGCCGGAACGTTCAAAGGCAAAGACCCGATAGTCCTTCACGAGCGCGTCGGACTGCCCGCGCAGAGACTCCAAAGAGCAGAAGCCGCCGTGCAGGAGAAGGACCGGTTCCCCCTCGCCGGCTATTTCCGAGTAGAGCTCTTCCCCGTTGATGCTCAGGTATGTCATTGAATCCCACCGTCTCTCCGGGCCATTCGCGCGGTGCCCCATTGGAGCTGTTTGCCAGTGCTCGTGTGTGCCCGTCAGAGAGTACCACTGCCGGGAACCGTTCCTCCTGCACCAAGGCATCGGAGGC
Source organism: Arthrobacter alpinus (assembly GCF_900105965.1). Lineage (NCBI taxonomy): Bacteria > Bacillati > Actinomycetota > Actinomycetes > Micrococcales > Micrococcaceae > Arthrobacter > Arthrobacter alpinus. The sequence goes on along the minus strand of NZ_FNTV01000001.1, from coordinate 512,035 downwards.
CTCGATGGCATATCTGTGGGCCAGCGTCGCCCCACCGGAGTTTGATCCCCATCCAGTAAACTGAAGAGACAATTCAGATTGACTTTTATTGGGGGAAAAATGCCTGTTGTCATGCCTATTTACGGAACGCGCCCGGAAGCGATCAAGATGGCTCCCATTGTTGCTGCGCTCAAGGCCTCGGCAACTTTGGATTGCGTGGTTACTGTGACCGGACAACACCGCGAAATGCTTGATCAGGTCAATGAACTCTTTGAGATCAACCCCGACCATGACTTGGATATTTTGCAGCCGGGTCAGTCTCTTTCTGACATCCTGACTCGCACAATTACGGGGCTTGACAAGCTGTTTGCACATGCCAGGCCGGATGTAGTTGTTGTCCAAGGCGACACGACCACCTCAACTGCGGGCGCCATCGCAGCGTTCTACGCCGGAATTCCGGTGGTCCACGCCGAAGCCGGCCTGCGCAGTCACAACCTGTTTTCCCCTTTCCCGGAGGAAGCAAACAGAAAAATCACCACCCAGATCGCCAGCCTGCATTTGGCGCCAACGAGTACCAGCAAGCAGAACCTCCTCAATGAAGGCGTCAACGAAGACGACATTGTGGTCACCGGAAATACCGTCATTGATGCCCTTCTGACGACAGTAGATAAACGAGTCCCGTTTACGGACCCCGCGTTGGAGGTCTTGGCAGCATCCGGTCAACAAGTTCTGCTTGTAACAACCCACCGTCGCGAAAATCAAGGCGATGCCATGCGAGGCGTTGGGCGGGCGCTGGCCCGTATCGCCGACGCCTATCCGGAAATGATGATTGTGCTTCCGGCCCACAAGAACCCCGTGGTCCGTGAGGCAGTATTGCCAGCCATTGAGGGCAAGGCCAACGTGATGGTGACCGAACCACTGGCGTATGGCGAATTTACGCGCATGATCTCCATCGCTCACATCGTCCTGACTGATTCCGGCGGTGTGCAAGAGGAAGCCCCAAGTTTGGGCAAGCCGGTTCTCGTCATGCGAGACAACACGGAGCGTCCTGAAGCCGTCGAAGCCGGAACCGTCAAACTTATTGGAACCGACGAGGACGTCATCGTTGCCCAAGTAACGCGATTGATGCAGGATTCTCAACATTTCGAGGCCATGGCCCTGGCCGTCAACCCCTACGGAGACGGCAAGGCAGCAATGAGGACTGTTGCTGCAATTGAACAATTACTTGGCACCGGTGAAAGAAGGACCGACTTCGCTGACAGTTGAGGGATCAAAGACTGGCGGGGCGTGCTCTCAGCTTTGACCGATATGCTCTATTACATGCTTTTGAATTCTCGGTCCTGGCGGATTGCTGTGCCTTTTGCGGCCTCAGCACTGCTCATGTTGACCGCCTGCGCCCCGTCGGTCACCATCAATGAAGCCAAAGACGCCAACAACCCGGCGTGCGCGCCCATGATGGTGGCCCTGCCCGATTCCCTGGCCGACGCCAAGCGCCGAACCACCTCAAGCCAGGCGACCGCGGCCTGGGGAGACCCCGCCCTGGTGGTCCTGCGCTGCGGCGTTCCAGTGCTCGGCCCCACCACTGACAAGTGCGTCACTGTCAACGGGGTTGATTGGGTACTCAAACAAGACGACGAGACCTGGACCATCACCAGTTACGGGCGCAACCCGGCCACGGAACTAGTGCTGAAGGAAAACACGGTCCCTTCGGACACCGTGCTGACCCAGATCTCTACAGCCGTGTCCAAGATTCCCTCGACAGGCGGCTGTGTTGGATTGGGCGATCTGCCGGCCGCCGCACCGACTACGCCGGCAGGATAACTCCCGGCTAAGCCTTGGCGCTCAGCTTCCACAAGGAAGTAATTTCTTGGGACCGGGCCGCGAAGAACGGATCGCTGGCGTCCATGGACCGCGGATGACGGGCCGCAGTGTCCACCTTGTCCACCACTGCAAGCCCCGCGTTCCCAATCCAGAGCAGAAGATCTTCCCGTGTACGCAGGCCTAGGTGTTCAGCAAGGTCAGAGATGATCAGCCAGCCCTCTCCCCCGGGTTCCAGGTGCTCCTTGAGTCCCGTGAGGAATGCCTTGAGCATTCGGCTCTTGGGATCGTACACGGCGTTGTCCAGCAAGGTATTGGCTGTTCCCGGCAGCCACGGCGGGTTACACACCACCAAGGGAGCACGGCCCTCGGGGAACATATTTGCCAGCGTTGCCTCAACGGCCTGTGCCAAGCCCAGAGCTTGTAGATTCTCCTGCGCGCAGGCAATGGCCCGAGCTTCGCTGTCGGTGGCAATGACACGCTTGACGCCTCGCTGGGCCAAGATTGCCGCTAGAACGCCCGTTCCGGTGCCAATGTCAAAGGCCAGCTCAGTTGACGGAAGTTTGGCCTGGGCCACGAGGGCAAGATACTCACTACGGATGGGCGCAAACGTCCCATAGTGCGGGTGGATGACAGCGTCCAGTTCCTGAATAAACAAACCATTGCGGCGCCACTCGTACGCTCCCACTGCACCAAGTACATCCTGCAGGGTTGCCACTGTCAGGCTCTCCACCGGCCCGGCTGCCGCCAACCAAGCCTGCGAAACATCCGGCGCGCGGCGAAGCGCCACGGCGGGACCCTGCTCCAATGGAACAAGCAATTGGCCCAGCATCCTGGCCCGCTGTGTGCGCCCCTGGCGGTAGCGGTAGAACGCTTTGGCGACATCTTCGCCGTCGTTCCTGGAAAAGGTCGGCAGGCGCCGAGCAATGGCCGAGAGCAGCTGGCGGGCATTGTGGTAATCGCCCTGCCACAACAAGGCTGTCCCCTGGGCGACGAGACGGTAGGCATCATCAGCTGTGAGGGAGTCGTCAACCACCTGCACCTTCTTGGGCGCTGGAGCACCGCTTGCCGAGAACCAACGGGCCGTGTGCTCGGCATCCGCCTGCATCCAGGAAATGACGTTCGACGCCGGCGATGGTTCAGTACTCATGGGGTGGGGCTCCTCGAATGATTGCCGGGGCCAAGCAGTGCTGGCGAGTGCCCACAGGACAGGACTAACGCCCCAGTTTAGCCCGTGCGGGAGGCTGGCATTCTTTGGATGACTGTGAATTCGCTCCCCTTGGCCGGAGGCCCGTCACGTCATTGTGAATTGCAGCTTCGGGCAGGGTGGGCGAACCCTGCGGCTCCGGTGTTAGATTTTCTTACTATGACTGACAAGACTACGCGGCGCCCCGGCATCAAACTCATGCTCATTGGCGGGGCCATCATGGCCGCCGGGCTGGCCGGCCTCATAGCCCTCCCGCCCGGCTCCTACAACACGGCCGTTCTCATTGCCCTGCTGCTGGCCATTGTGGGCGGCGGGGCCATCTGCCTTGGCGGATCCATCAAGCGCATCATCCACACCTATAAGACACAGGGCCTGCTCGGCATCAAGGCGCGAGAGTAACCACAAAGAAAGCCCTGCGGCACGCCACCTTGGTGGCGCACCGCAGGGCATCGTTTTTCTTGTTTCGCCCCGGCTAAGCGCGGTTGCGCCTACGCAGGCGCATCGCCACACCACCCAGCATGAGCATGAGCGCTCCTGCACTGAGCCAGGTGAGGCTGCTGCTGGCACCCGTGACGGCCAGCTGGTCCGGGTCCTGCGCCGCGGGCACGGTTGCTCCGGCTGAGGCGTGCGCAGAGGCGGTCACTGTTGCGCTGGCCGACGGTGTCGCCGATCCGCCGGGCCACGCCATGGCGGCAATCTTCACGTCCTGGACTGTTGTGCTGTTTCCAGCCACATCCGCGGCACGGAACTGTACCGTTGCTGCATTTTCTCCGGCCGCAACGGCTGCCGTGTAGGGCTGCCACGTTGCGCCGGCATCAGTGCTGAATTCCAGGGCTGCAATGCCGGATGCGGCATCGCTGGCCTGCGCCTCGGCCGTGCGGTTGACTGCCTTGGACGTCAGGATCGGGATCGTGGTGTCCACCTTGATGGTTCCCAGCGTCTTGCTTTCCTCGGCCACGCCACCACCGTTGACGGAGCGGTAGTCGATCTTCGTCTCGCCGTCAGCAAGGGTGACGGGAGCTGAGTAGGTGACCCATCCGCCGTCGTTCAACTGGTACTCGGTGCGCATGCCGGACTCTGCGGCCAGTGCCGCGGCGCCTCCATTGACAGTGAGCGTCAGGGTGGGGGCAGTGGTGTGCCAACCCGATGCGGGAGCTTCGGCGATGCTGGCGGTGGTGACGGGCACGGTCCAAGCTGCCTGGGTGAGCGTGAGCGCATCAACCGTCCAGAAGGCACTGTTGGTGCCGGTGTACTTGAAGCGCAGCTGTGCTTCCTTGGCGCCGGCGGGGACGTCGGCCGGCAGACTTTCCATCCTGTTGGTGTCGATCTTGTAGGCCTTGAGCAGCTGGGGCGTGCCGCCGTCGAAGCTGATGAAGACCTCAGCGGATTGGGGTCCATCGATGAGGTAGTTGCTGGCGAAGTTCACCGAGGCCGTGGGCTGGCCGTTGAGCGGGAAGGCGGGGCTGACCAGGGTGGAATCAAATTTGCCCGCGGCATGGGCCTTGTCGTCCCACTCATCCGAGTCCGCTACGGCGAACACATTGCGGTTGCGCACGCTGGTCTCGCGGCCCTGGTTGCGCTCAATGTTGGTCCAGAACTCGTCTGTGGCGAATGACCAGCCGCTCCATTCGGCAACGCCGCCGGCGGGCATGGCGGAGTTGTCGATGCTCCAGCCCTCGGGGGCCGTGTGGGTCCAGCCAAGGACGCCTGCCCCCACAGCGGTTTCATCGGCGCGGGGCTTGAGCTGGCCGCGGAGGGTGTCGAAGGCGTCCGGGACGATTTCGTCGATGGGCTGGCCGTCGAGGTTCCAGGTCGGATCGATTGCCACGCCCTGGTGCTTGAGTACCGTGGCAGCGATGTCCGTGACCTTGACGTCGTTGCGTGTGGAATTGGCGGGGATGCCAGCGCCCTGGGCAATGACGAAGGACTGGCGTTCCAACTGCGTGCTGCCACCGTGGCCGCCGGTGGGCGTGTGGCCATGGTCGGCCGTGACGACAATGAGCCAGTCTTCCGCAGCGTAGCTGGGGCGGGCCTTGACTGCTGCGAGGATCTCGCCAACCTTGGCGTCGCTAACCTTCAGCTGCGCCTGGTAGTTGGCGCTGCTGCTGCCCGAGTTGTGGCCGGCGCCGTCCACGTCATCGAGGTGGACAAAGGTGCTGTCCGGATTGCCGTTCTTGAGGTAGTCAACGGCCTTGGCGGTGGTGTTGTTGTCCGAGCCGCCGGAGATGGCCAGGTCAGTGCCGGCCTTGAAGATGATGTCGGGGATGGGTCCCCAGGTGCCGGCCACCAGAGTAGAGGTGCCGGGGTCATTGTGTTCCAGGCGGTTCTGGAAGTTGGTGAACTGTTCCAGGTTGTTTCCGGTGAAGCTGTTGTCCAGCACTTGGTGCTTGTCCGGCCATGCGCCGGTGGCGATGGAGCTCCAGCCCGGTCCCGACACCGTGGGCGCCATGGGGTTGGCGTAGAGGTTGCTGACAGCCGTCATGCCCTCCTTGCGGACCGACTCAATGGCCGGCAGCTCCGTCTTGTCCATGACGCTGACCGAGGCCCCGTCAAGGCCAATCACGAGCGACTTCTGGACCTTGGTGCCCGAGGGCAAGCCTTCATGGGGAGCGTCCGGGACTGCGGCGGTTGCTGCGGGCGTGAACGTCATGGCCGCCACTGCCACGGCGGCAGTCAATACAAGTGGGCGGACGACGCGATGTGATGAGCGCATGATCTCTTTTTCGTCTCTGGTGCCGTTGTTGGCACCCTTGGAACGATATTGAGCCAGATGAAAGTTTCCGTTTCATGCCGGTGAGCGCAGCGTGAACATTGCTTGTCTATACAAGCCAAATGCGTTCACCGAGTTGGCCGGCCACATCGATGCAGGACATGAACAACCCCGGCGACGCGGCATCACCACTCACCCGAAAAAGGCAAACGCTCCAGCCTCGTGTGAACGGGTGCTGGAGCGTTTGGCTATTCACTGCATTTGCTGATGCCGCGTTGGGGTGGGGCTAGCGCAGACCGACCTTGCGGTTTAGCGCCAATTGCAGAAGTTCGTCGATCAGTTCCGGGTAGCCCAAGCCTGTAGCTTGCCACATCTGCGGGTACATGGAGCTGGGCGTGAAGCCAGGCATGGTGTTGATCTCGTTAATGATCAGCTCACCGGCTTCGGTGTAGAAGAAGTCCACGCGGGACAGGCCCTCGGCACCGACGGCGTCGAATGCCTGGGCTGCTTGCTCCCGGACGCGGACAATGTCAGCCTCGGGCATATCTGCCGGGCAGCTGAGGTTCACGGCGTTGCCCTGAACGTACTTGGCCTCAAAATCGTAGAACGCATGTTCGTTGTCCACCATGGCGATTTCACCCGGCAGTGAGACGCGCGGGGCGTCGCTTCCGCGGCCTTCGAGCACGGCGATCTCAATCTCGCGACCCACAATGCCGGCCTCGATGACCAGCTTGAGATCGTGCTCGCGGGCCTCGGCAATCGCGGCGTCCAGTTCGCCCAAGGAATCCACCTTGGAAATGCCCATGGATGATCCCGCGCGGGCCGGCTTCACGAATACGGGGAAGCCCAGCGCCGCCACACGGCCGCGGACCTTGTCCGGGTCCACGGTCCATTCACGGTCCGTAACTGCAACATACGGTCCCACGGTCAGCCCGGCGGCCTCGAAGACCACCTTCATGTAGTGCTTGTCCATGCCGATGGCCGACGCCAAGACTCCGGCGCCCACATAACGGGTATCGCTGAGCTCCAACAACCCCTGCAGCGTGCCATCCTCACCCCACGGCCCGTGCAGCAGCGGGAACACCACGTCAACGGAACCCAATTCTTGCGGTACCGCGGAAGCCTCGGAAACCACCAGCTGGTGCCCGCCACCAAGGTGAGCCAAGGAAACGGTCTGATCCCCCGCGATCACCTCCGGCAGAGCACCAGACTTCAGGGACCAGCCTTCGATCTCATCGCCTGCTAAAACCCACTGGCCGTTTTTCGCGATACCGATCGGGACAACGTCGTACTTGGTCCGGTCAATTGCGCCCAGCACTCCGGCCGCGGTCACACAGCTGACGGCGTGCTCGCTGGAGCGGCCGCCGAACAAGATGGCAACGCGAATGGGCGCAGTGGTGGCAGGGGAATCGGTAGTCACGCGTTAGTCGCCTTCAGATTTAAGTTGGCGGGCCAGCAGCAGCGGACCCAGATCATCGACAGTCAGTTTACCTTCAAGGACGCCCACAACAGCGTTGGTGATGGGCATATCGACGCCCATCTTCGCGGCGAGATCCGACACGGCCCGGCCGGATTTAATGCCCTCCGCCGTCTGAGTCATGCGGTTGTTGACCTCATCGAGCGTGAGCCCCTCGCCCAGCATGCGCCCGGCAGTGTGGTTGCGGCTCAGCGAGGACGAGCACGTGGCCACGAGGTCGCCCAGCCCGGCAAGCCCGGCCATTGTCTCAGCCTTGCCGCCCAGCGCCAGCGCCAGGCGCGTGGTTTCGGCCAGACCGCGGGTGATGACGGAAGCCTTGGTGTTGTCGCCAACCTTCTGGCCCTCGCAGATGCCCACGCACAGCGCAATCACGTTCTTCACGATCCCGCCGATCTCCACGCCCACCACGTCATCGACAGTGTACGGGCGGAAATACTTGGGCTTGCAGATCTTCGCGACCCATTTGGCCGTATTTTCATCCGCGCAGGCCACCACGGAGGCCGTGGGTTCCTGACGGGCAATTTCCATGGCCAGGTTGGGCCCGGAAATCACTACGACGCGCTCGGGGCCCAAACCAAGTTCGGCCTCGATCACCTGAGACATGCGCTGGTCTGTCCCCAGCTCAAGTCCCTTCATCAAACTAATGACGACGGCGTCCTTGGCCAGGTGCCCGGCCAGGCTCCGCAGCTGCTCGCGCAGCGTCTGAGCCGGGACCGCCAGAACCACAAGTTCGGCGTCTTTGAGGACTTCCAAGACGTCAATGGAGGCGGAGATGTTGCTCGGCAGCTCAATCGTTGAGAGGTAGCGCGGGTTGCGGTGGTGGTCATTGATCTGGTCAACAACTTCCTGGCGACGGCCCCACAAGACGATCTTGCGGTCCGTTCCGGCCGCTGCGTCACCGAGGATCTTGGCGAACGTGGTTCCCCAGCTGCCGGCGCCCAAGACCGCAACCTTGGCCGGTGCTTTGCCATCCACGTAGCTCACGTGAGGTCCTCTTTTTCTGTTGTTCCGGCGTCGTTGTTAATCTTGTCCTGAGCTTCGCCCTTGGCGCCGCGCTCCACGAAACGGCCATGGGCGGACTGCTGATGAGCGGCAGGGTTCCAGCGCTCGGCCGGGGCCGGTTCGCCACGGAGATCGGCCAGCATGGCTGTGAGTTCGGCCATGATGACCTCGGTGACCTGTTCAAGCGTTTCCTTGTCAGGCGCCCTCCCGGCAAAGGCGCTCAAGTCGATGGGGTCGCCCACCACCACCTTCACCTTTTTGCGAGGGAAGACCTTAAAGCCTTTTGCATAGCGCGGGAAGACTTCCTGTGCGCCCCAGTGAACAACGGGAATCACCTTGGCGCCCGTACCCAAGGCGAGCCGGGCAGCACCGGTGCGCCCCTTCATGGGCCAGAGGTCCGGGTCCCGGGTGAGCGTTCCTTCGGGGTAGATAACCACCGCGCCGCCGCCGTCGAGCACTGCCTGCGCTGCCACGAGCGATTTACCGGCGCCAGCGCCACTCCGCTCGACCGGGATCTGGTTTGCACCGCGCAACGCAGCACCCAGAAGCGGTGCCCGGAACAGCCCGTCTTTGGCCAAAAAGTGCGGCATCACGTTCTGGTTGTACAGCATGTGGCCAACCACCACCGGATCAATCTCGGTGCAGTGGTTGGGGACAACAATGAAACCCTCATCTCGCGGCAGCCGGTCAAGGCCAATCCATTCCTTGCCCAGGAGCACGTTCATCAGAGGCCGTGCCGCACCCGCCAGCAGCGCGAAGAACCACCTGGTCTTTAGGCTCATTCCCTGCGGCTTGAAGGGTCGCTTGGACGTTGCCTTACCAGGCTGATCAGGGCTCATGGGTCCTAGCCTACAAACTTTGTGGAATCGTGGACGTCAAAGTCGGCGCCAAGCCCTTCGAGCTTGGAGGTGAAGCGCTCGTACCCGCGGCTGATCACGTCGATGCCGGTGACCGTTGAGGTGCCTTCAGCCGCCAGGGCTGCGATCATGTGGCTAAAGCCGCCGCGCAGGTCCGGAACGTTGATCTTGGCGCCCTTGAGCGGGGTGGAGCCGGAGATGACCGCGGAGTGTGTGAAGTTGCGCTGGCCAAAACGGCACGGGATGCTGCCCAGGCATTCGCGGTGAAGCTGAATATTAGCGCCCATTCTGGTCAACGCCTTGGTGAAGCCAAATCGGTTTTCGTACACTGTTTCGTGAACGATCGAGACGCCCTCGGCCTGTGTCAGGGCCACGACGAGCGGCTGCTGCCAATCGGTCATAAAGCCGGGGTGAACATCCGTTTCCAGGACCAGGGGCTTCAGCGCCCCGCCCTTGTGGAAGAAGCGGATGCCGTCATCGTGAATGTCCATGCCTCCGCCGATCTTGCGGAACGTGTTCACGAACGTCATCATGTCGCGCTGGCTGGCGCCGTCAACGTAAATGTCGCCGCCGGTCACGAGGGCCGCGGAAGCCCAGGAGGCTGATTCATTGCGATCAGGAAGCGCCGTGTGATCGTAGCCGGTCAACTCGTTGACGCCTTCAATGCGGATGGTCCGGTCCGTCTGCACAGAGATGATGGCGCCCATCTTTTGCAAGATGGCGATCAGGTCAATGATTTCCGGTTCGGTTGCGGCACCGGACAGTTCAGTGATGCCCTCGGCACGTGTGGCCGAGAGAAGCACCTGCTCGGTTGCCCCGACGCTGGGGTACGGCAGGGTAATCTTGGTGCCCTTCAGGCCCGTGGGTGCGCTGATGAGAATGCCGCCGCCGGTTTTGTCCACTACTGCGCCAAATTTGCGCAAAACGTCAAGGTGGTAATCGATGGGACGATCACCAATTTTGCATCCACCGAGGTCTGGAATAAAGGCGTGGCCAATGGAATGGATCAGCGGACCGCAGAGCAGAATCGGGATGCGGGAGTCACCGGCGTGGGTGTTGATTTCAGAGCTTGAGGCCTTCTTGGCGTTGGCGGGATCCATGGTGAGGTCTCCGGTCACGGAATCCTTCTCCACCGTGATTCCGTGAATCTGCAGCAACGAGGTCACTACTTCAACGTCCTTGATTTCCGGGACATTGCGCAGCGTTGACGGGGAATTGCCCAGCAATGCAGCCACCATGGCCTTGGGAACCAAGTTCTTGGCTCCGCGTACCTGGACTCGTCCCTTGAGCGGAACACCACCTCGAACTGTCAGAATTCTGCTCATTGTCACCCATACCTCAGTTACAGCATCCGCAAAGCACGGCGGCCTCAGTCAAGCATAGTTTCTTAGCAACAGATGCTGAAATGAACGGGTGCTTGGTGGGCTCCAGCTTGTGCGGGGGCAGCTGTTACGTTCGGAGCCCTGTAAATAGCAGGCGATTGTCAATTAATAGCCCTTGAGCGGACAAAAACCGGCCCGCCCAAAATGAGGGGCGGGCCGGTTTTGATGCGGATCGCGCTTAGACCTTCACAGGCAGAGTCAACGGCTTGTACGACGGGCGCGTAGCCTCGAACGCCGTGATGGCCGGCTCGTCACGCAGCGTGAGGCCAATGTCATCGAGGCCTTCCAGCAGACGCCACCGAGTGTAGTCATCGACCTGGAACGGAGCCACAACAGTGCCGGCTGTGACCATCTTCGCGATCAAGTCAACCGTCACCTGTGTGCCGGGAGCGTTTTCGAGCACCTTCCAGATCAGCTCGATGTCATCCTGCGCCACCTCGGCAGCAATGAGGCCCTGCTTGCCCGAGTTGCCGCGGAAAATATCAGCAAATCGTGAGGACAGAACAGCCTTGAAACCGTAGTCCTTCAGCGCCCAGACGGCGTGCTCGCGTGAGGAGCCGGTACCGAAGTCGGCCCCGGCGACCAGTACGGATCCGGCCGAGTAAGGCTCCTGGTTCAGGATGAATTCCGGATCCTTGCGCCAGCTCGAGAACAGTGCGTCTTCGAAGCCGGTGCGAGTGATTCTCTTGAGGTAAACGGCCGGAATGATCTGGTCCGTGTCAACATTGCTCTGACGCAGCGGGACACCGATGCCGGTGTGAGTGGAGAACTTTTCCATGATGTTAGCTCCTTACGCTACGGTGTTGGCGGTCAACGGGGACAAGTCCGACGGCGAGCTGAGGGTTCCGCGAACGGCTGTAGCAGCTGCCACAACAGGAGAGACGAGGTGCGTGCGGCCACCCTTGCCCTGCCGCCCCTCGAAGTTGCGGTTGGATGTGGAGGCGCAGCGCTCCCCCGGTTCCAGCTGGTCCGGGTTCATGCCAAGGCACATGGAGCAGCCGGCAAAGCGCCATTCTGCACCAAAGTCCAAGAACACCTTGTCCAGGCCTTCAGCCTCGGCTTCCAGGCGGACGCGGGCGGAGCCGGGAACCACCAGCATGCGAATGTTCGGGTCCTTTTCGCGGCCGCGGATGATGTCCGCCGCTGCGCGCAGGTCCTCGATGCGGGAGTTGGTGCAGGAGCCCAGGAACACCGTGTCAACACGAATGTCCTTCATGGGTGTGCCTGCAACAAGATCCATGTACGCCAGTGCGCGCTCTGCTGCGGCCTTGGCGTTCTCGTCACCGAAGTCTTCCGGGTTGGGGACGTTGTCGCTTAGGGACACACCCTGGCCCGGGTTGGTGCCCCAGGTAACGAAGGGATCCAGGGTGTTGGCATCAAGGAAAACCTCGGCGTCGAATTCGGCGTCAACCTCGGTGTTCAAGGACTTCCAGTACTCAACTGCCGCATCCCAGTCTTCGCCAACGGGGGCATGGGCGCGGCCCTTGAGGTACTCAAAGGTGATTTCGTCGGGTCCGATCATGCCGGCACGGGCGCCGGCTTCGATGGACATGTTGCAGACGGTCATGCGGGCGTCCATGGACAGCGCCCGAATGGCCGAGCCGCGGTATTCGAGCACGTAGCCCTGACCGCCGCCGGTGCCGATCTTGGCGATGACGGCAAGGATGATGTCCTTGGAAGTGACGCCGGGGCGCAGTGTGCCTTCAACGTTGATGGCCATCGTCTTGAACGGCTTCAGGGGCAACGTCTGGGTTGCCATGACGTGTTCAACCTCGGAGGTACCGATACCAAACGCGAGGGCGCCAACTGCACCGTGGGTAGAGGTGTGCGAGTCACCGCAAACAACTGTCATGCCCGGCTGTGTCAGACCCAGCTGCGGGCCCACCACGTGGACGATTCCCTGCTCGGCGTCGCCCAGCGAATGCAGGCGGACACCGAACTCTGCGCAGTTGTTGCGCAGAGTCTGGATCTGGGTGCGGCTCGTGAGGTCGGCAATCGGCTTGTCGATGGCCAGAGTGGGCGTGTTGTGATCCTCGGTGGCGATGGTCAGGTCCGGGCGGCGCAGCGGACGGCCGGCCAGGCGAAGACCCTCGAAAGCCTGGGGTGAGGTGACCTCGTGGATCAAGTGAAGGTCGATGTAGAGGAGGTCAGGCTGGGCAGCATCGCCGTCACCTTCGCCTTGCTTTACAACGTGATCGCGCCATACTTTTTCGGCCAGCGTCTTCGCTGCCTTGCGCGGAGTCGTCGTCGAAACGGTCGGCACCTGTGCTGAGTCGTGTTCTTGGGGCGTGGTTGCCTCGGTCACGGCCAGCTCCCTTCATGTGTTGAGCGTGGATTCCAGACGTAAGATTGTCGCAGAAACCCTTGCTCGGTGGTTTGTATATCTACTACTGAACCAGCCTGCCCAAGTTCTAGGCCAGCCTGCCGATTTGCATCTCACATGCTGAGACGTCAATATCATTACATGGACAATTCTAGTGGCGTTGGCGTCATCGATAAAGCGGCTCTTGTGCTTGATGCACTGGAAGCCGGCCCCACCACTCTGGCTCAGCTTGTTGCAGCCACGGGTTTGGCCCGGCCCACCGTGCACAGGTTGGCACTGGCCTTGGTACATCACAGGCTCGTGAGCCGCGACATGCAAGGGCGTTTTGTGTTGGGCAGCCGCCTCGTGGAGCTCGCTTCGGCCGCGGGCGAGGACCGGCTCATTGCCGCAGCAGGACCGGTTTTGCTGCAACTTCGTGACTCCACCGGCGAGAGTGCACAAATCTTCCGCCGCCAGGGCGATTCGCGTGTTTGCGTGGCTTCGGCCGAGCGGCCCATTGGCCTGCGCGACACCATCCCGGTGGGAACGCAGCTCACCATGAAGGCCGGTTCCGCGGCGCAAGTGCTGCTGGCATGGGAGGACCATGAGCGATTGCTTGAGGGTTTGCACAACGCCCGCTTCACACCCACCGTGCTGGCTGGCGTCCGGCGTCGTGGTTGGGGCCAATCCCTGGGCGAACGCGAGCCCGGCGTGGCCTCGGTTTCGGCCCCCGTTCGTGGCCCTTCAGGCCGCGTAATCGCAGCCGTCTCCATCTCCGGCCCCATCGAACGCCTGACCCGCCAGCCGGGACGCCTGCATGCCGAGATCGTCTGCAACGCATCCCGCATCCTGACCGAGGCGTTGCGCAAGACCTCATAACGCTGCGCTTGATGTGCAGCAATCGGCGCGCCACTTGCCCAGTGGCGCGCCGCAGTTGGTTAACCAACGCAGGCCAGCGGCAGGTCCGCCTCATGGCACAATCTAGCGGTGCGGCGCCATGGTCAGTTAGTGTTTGCGCATGACTAAATACGCTGTGTTCCTTCGTGGAATCAACGTCGGCGGCATCAATTTGAAGATGGCCGATCTTCGCACAGCACTTGCCACGCTTCCCCTGACAGGCATCAAAACGCTCCTGGCCTCAGGCAATGTGGTCTGCACGGCGAAGGCCTCCTCCACGGAGCTCAAATCCATGGTGGAAACCTTGCTGCGCGACACTTTCGGCTACGAGGCCTGGGTTGTTGTCCTCGACGTGCCGCAGCTGGAAACCATCATCGACACCTGCCCCTGGCCGGCCGACAACCCCTCCACCCATAGCTATGTCACCCTCTCCTCCGACCCCGCCGTCCTCGACGAGCTGGCCCGGCACGGAAGCGAGATCGCCGGCGTCGAACTTGCCAGGCTCAGCCCGGAGGCCCTGGCGTGGCCCGCCGCCGCCGGCGGCACCTTGGACAGCCCCTTCAGCAAGCTTTCGGCCCGCCCTCGCTACAAAAGTACGACGACGACCCGCAACTTGCGCACACTTATCAAGTGTCGCGACGCCTTGGCTTAGAAACGAGCTTCAGAGCACAGCTGTTAGCGGGCGCGAGCTCCCTCGAGGGCTTCCTGGAACGCACGGTGCTGAGCAATCTCAGCTTCCACGGGAGTCACCACCAGATCCTCGGCCACCTCTGTGACGCTTTCGCGCAAACGCCGTCGGGCCTGAGCTGCGCGGCCTCCGGCTCCTGCCATGGCAAGGAACTTGCTGGTGATGGCAAGGAAAATTCCCAATACCACCCCGGCAATCACCATGAGCGTGGGGACGGGCCAGTCTTCCACCTTGGGTGCCTCGGGCACGGGCATCTGGAAGTACCCCAGGGCGGCCAACGCGCCGAGCCACAGGAGCCCGCCCACGGCCACGAGTAGCGCCACCCACTGGATCACAGCAAATACTGGCCACCACCATGCCCGGGTGTTGGCCTTCAGGTCGGTGCCGGACACGGCCTGATCGAGCGCGTCCGGCAGCCGTTCTCGATTGTTGCGTGCCGCCGCCCGGATGGAGGCCCGCCATGGACCGGAGGAACCGTCGCTGGCCGCATCGGCAAAATCCCGTACAGACGAGTCAATTTGGGCCAGCTCTGCAGCACCGGCAGGCGGCATGGAGGTCCTGTTGACCTCCGCAGTTCCCTCACGGCGCAGGCTCAGGCGGCGCAAAGGATCCTTGCGGAAGCGAGAAAGCCAGCGCGTCACAGGCCAGCCAGTCTGCTTTGTAGCGTCGAGTCTGTATGAGGAACGAACCGCAGAGACAACGGTTTCAACGTGGACGGCACCGGCCAGGGCGGCCGCCAGTGCCTTGCGCTCTTGCTGGTGAACGCCCGCCGCTTCACCCTCGCCAGAGGCCTCCGCCAAACGTTGAGCGGCCACGGAAACATCGGCAGCCAAGCGAGCAGATTTAGCGGCCTTGGCCTTGACGACGGCGGCAATCCGTCGCCTAAGCTCGGGGATACCTTGGCCCGTCACGGCCGAAACACCGGAAACGGCAACATTGCCCAGCCCGTCACGGTCCAGAATTGACTCCAGGGATTCCAGGACGGGCTTCACTTCGGAGGGAGCGAGCTTGTCCACTTGGTTCAACACCACCAGCGTCACGGCCGCATGGGTCGAAAAGGGGCGGATGAAATCGTTGTGAACGGCCGCATCTGCGTACTTTTGAGGGTCAACAACCCACACCAGGACGTCCACCTGCCCCGCCAAGCGTTCCACCGTGCGGCGGTTGCTCAACTGGATTGAATCGAAATCGGGCAGATCAAGCAGAACCAGCCCGCCGCCGTCGTCCGTCAGCCCTGGCACGGGTGTGCCATCTCGGCGATCGGCAACTTCAAGCCAGTCCAACAGCGGTGCGCTGCCAGCAGGGCCCCACACCATGGCGAGCGGCTCGCTGGTCGTAGGACGACGGACAGCCACACGTGCCGTGTCAGATCCGGAAACCGCGTTGAAGAGGGACGATTTACCGCTTCCTGTAGCACCAAAGAAGCCAACAACTGTGTGATCGGCGCTGAGCGACCGGCGGGATGTTGCCCGCTCCAGCACGCCGTAAACCTCGGCAAGCACAGCGTCGTCGAGCCGCCCCTCACCCAGTTCGCGGGCGTCGTCGAGCGCGGCAAGCTGACGCTCCAGGGTCGATTCGGCGCGTGCCTGACGGTACCGGCTCATGTGCGTGGCTCCTTGCCGCCAAGATCGGCCAATTGCCCGGCGAGCGAGTCCAGACGCTGGACCAGCGTGCCTCCGCCCATGGACCCCACCCGGTCCAAAAAGCGCCGCTGTTGGCTTTCCAGCAGGCTGGTGCAGCGGACATCGAGGGCCGTTTTCGCCTGCTGGGCCAGGCGGCGCACGGCGTCCTCACCGAAGATGGCTTCCAATAACTTTTGACCTACGACGGCGGTACCGCCTGCGATCCCCACCTCGGCCCCGGTCAATCCCCCGGTGAAGGAAAAGACCACAATCATCAAGATCACGCCCAGACCGTTGACCCCGAAGGAGAGCCACCGGGCCTGGGAACGCTTGGCTGCGCCTTCGGCACGAATGAGCGCCATGACCTCGCCCTGCCAGGCCCGAATCTCGGCAGCAACCTCGGCCGGGAATTCAGGGCTGACGGCGGAAAGATCGTCCATGCCCAGGAGCTGGCGCCCGGCAGGATCTGCCCGCCACCGTTGATCAGCGTCCTCGCACGCACGGCCGCCCTGGTCAATAATCACCGCTTGCAGTCCAGTTTCAATGGCCACTTCCACCTTGACGGCGGGCGGCGGTTGACCTCTAAAGAAGGCACCAATTCTGTCCCTAACGCGCCCAATGCCGCTTTCCAGGGCTCGGAAGAATTCCCCTGTACCCACAAAATCCTGCCACCGGGCCAAGACCTCCCCTCGAAGCAGGGTCCCATCGCTCGTGGCCTTGGTGATGCGCGTTGCGGCGTCGGCGAAGGCAGCCTGAACGTCCTGCGCCAGCTGTTCTCCGGCGTCGTGCTGGGCTTGAACCGCCTCGGAGAGCATCTCAACCTTGCCGGACAGCGAACGGACCGTGCCATTGAGCGTGCGGCGGACAATCTCGGCCCGACCGGCGGCGTCTTGGCTGATATTGGCCAGCCATGCATTGATGGGCGCCACTGTTGCCACGGGCAGCATGCCAAGCTCGTCGAGGGGCATCTCGGGGATAACAAAGAGTTGTGCCCCGGACAATCCTTCACGGGTCAGCATCTCCTGCAGGTCGGCGGCGACCTCCTGCTCAGCACCCTGTGGGACCCGGTCCAGAATCACCGCAACGGTGATGTCGCGGGAGGCAGCATCCAGCAGGAGCTTCCACGGCACGGCGTCTGCATACCGATTGGCAGTGGTGACAAATAGCCACAGATCGGCGGCAGCGAGCAACTGCCCTGCCAGTTGGCGGTTGTCATCGGAGATGGAGTCAACGTCAGGAGCGTCAAGGAGGGCGATGCCGGTGGGCACAGCCGTATCAGCCACGAGCACCAGGGACGTCATGGCGCTGGCGTCGGGAGCCACGCCAGCCCGTGAAGCCGGCGTATTGCCCTTGACCAGTTCACCTTGGACACGATGCAAGGTAGGCAGCACCCGCGTGGAAGTGAACCACGGGGCATCCTGGGGGTTGTGCAACAAGATGGGCTGTCGGGTGGTGGGCCGGATGGCACCGGAACGCGTCACAGGGCGGCCCACCAGGGCGTTGACGAGCGTTGACTTGCCGGCGCCCGTGGAACCGCCCACCACGGCCAGCAGGGGCGCTTCGAGGCTGCGCCACCTGGGCAGGATGTAATCGTCCAGCTGGCCAAGCGCTGACGCGGCCTGTGACCGGGCAGCTTCCACACCCGGCAGCGCAAGCGGAAGGTCCAGTGCAGCAAGTTCCGTGCGCACATTCTCCAGCAATCCAACGGCTGCCTCTTGTACCAAGGCAGCGGCGCCGTTGTCGCTTGAAGGACTCGATTCGGAGGGGTTCACAGCTTCATCATGCCAGTTCAACGCAACTGTCAATGGTATTGGAGCGCACTATTTGTGAGTTTGGGCGATTCAAGGGCCGGCACAGCTTGCCAACGGCCGAGCGAGCGTCGGGCCGAAACGCCCCTGATCTGAGCGAGCGTTGGAGGGGAAAACAAAAGGTCGGGAAGCTTTTCAGCTTCCCGACCTTCATTTTGTGACCCCAGCGGGATTCGAACCCGCGTTACCGCCGTGAGAGGGCAGCGTACTAGGCCGCTATACGATGGGGCCCTAGTTACATTCATTTATTGCTCAACGAACATCAAGAATAGTACTTGATGTTTGCTTCACACGCCAAATGAAAGGCGGCTTTTGCAAGCGCTGGGATACCAGGACTCGAACCTAGAATGTCGGTACCAGAAACCGATGTGTTGCCAATTACACCATATCCCAATGGCTGCGCTTTTTAGCTTGAAATCCGCGGGTTTCCCCGGTCTTTCAGCGGCTCTCGCGCCGGGATAAAACTATACCCGAGAGTTTGCAGAACACCAAAACGAGAATGCCCTTTTTGACTGCGTCGTGCGTCACACCCGGCTTTCAGGGCCGGCTAACCCTTCAAGCTACAACCCCAGCAACGCGGCAAGGCCCGCCAGGGTGGCAACGGCGGGCACACCTTCAACGTCCGACGCCGGGACGTCGCCTACCCTGTTCAACCAGACACCCTGCAGCCCCGCCGCAACGGAACCCACCCCGTCAACCAGGTAGTTGTCCCCCACGTACACGGTCTCGGCCGGCACCGTCCCCAGCTGGCGGCAGCCTTCATGAAAGATCGCCGGATCGGGTTTGGCCACACCAACAGTGTCAATGCCCACGAGGACGCCGATGCGGGAAAGCCCGGCAGTATCCAGCTTGGCTCGCTGGTAGTCGTGGACGTTGTTGCTCACGGCACCGTAGGGGATGCCAGCGGCGTCGAGCACGTCCAGGAGTGGCGCGGCGTCCGCAAAAGCTCGGATGGACTTGGGCTGTGCCAGCTCAAAGTCGCTGATCCATCGCTCCTCTGCCGTGGCGTCAAAGGCCACATCCAGCCGTTCAAAGACCAGGCGGGCCCGCAGGCCGCGCTGCTGGGCAAAGGTAAACTCGCCGGCTACGTAACGGTCGTAATAGTTGTGCGGATCCGCCATGTAGAGCGCCGAGAAATCCTCCCACTGCGCAGCTGTAAAGTCCGGCAACAGGCTGGCCGAAGCAAACACCATGGCATCCTTCATGGCCGCTACGAGATCCACGAGGGTTTCATCGATATCAAACAAAACACCGCTGATCTGCCCCTCAAAAGGGGCAGACTCAGCGGTGTTGTGTGAAGTGCTCAGCGTCAAGGTGCTTAACCCTTGAACGCGCGCAGGCGGGTGAGCGAGGACTCCTTGCCCAGAATCACCATGGATTCAAAGAGCGGCGGAGAGACCTTGCGGCCGGATACTGCAGTACGCACCGGGCCGAAGGCGAAGCGCGGCTTGATGCCCAGCCCCTCCACCAGGGCGCTCTTCAGCGCCACCTGGATGGACTCGGCATCCCAAGCCTGCAGTGATTCCAGAGCCGCCAGGGCGGCTTCCAGGACCTCACTCAGGTTCTCGGGCATGCCCTTGAGCGCATCCTCGGCGACGTCAACGGCGTCGTCGGCCTTGAACAGGAAGGCAATCATCTCCGGCGCCTCACCCAGCAGGGTGATGCGTTCCTGGACTAGTGGCGCAGCCTCGGTGAGGATCTCGCTCTCACGATCACTCAGGGTCTCCCCCACCAGCCCGGCAGCCTGCAGGTACGGGACCAGACGGTTGCGGAAATCGGTGGCCTCAAGCATGCGCACGTGAGTGCCGTTGATGGCCTCGGCCTTCTTGATGTCGAAGCGAGCCGGGTTTCCCAAGACGTCGTGAACGTCAAAGTTCTCCACGAGCTGGTCAACGGTGAAGATGTCCTCGTCGGCGGAGAGCGACCAGCCCAGCAGGGACAGGTAGTTCAACAGTCCCTCGGGGATGAAGCCGCGGTCACGGTGGAGGAACAGGCTGGACTCCGGATCACGCTTGGAGAGCTTCTTGTTTCCGGCACCCATGACATAGGGCAGGTGACCAAACAGCGGCATGTACTCGGCAACGCCGACGGCGTACAGCGCGTTGTACAGGGCAACCTGGCGCGGGGTGGATGACAGCAGGTCCTCGCCGCGCAGCACGTGGGTGACGCCCATGAGGGCATCGTCGACGGGGTTTACCAGCGTGTACAACGGAGCGCCGTTGGGACGGACAATTGCGTAGTCCGGGACTGATCCTGCCTTAAAGGTGATCTCGCCCCGGACCAAGTCGTTGAACGTGATGTCATCATCGGGCATGCGCAAGCGCAAAGCAGGCGAACGACCCTCGGCCTTGAAAGCAGCAATCTGCTCGGGGGTGAGGTCACGATCAAAGTTGTCGTATCCAAGCTTAACGTCACGGCCGGCCGCCTTGTGACGATCCTCCACCTCTTCGGGTGTGGAATAGGACTCATAGGCATGTCCGCCGGCAACCAGCTTGGCAATGACGTCCTTGTAGATCTCGCCTCGCTGCGACTGACGGTACGGCTCATGCGGGCCACCCGCCTCAACACCCTCATCCCAGGTGATGCCGAGCCACTTCAGCGCATCCAGAAGCTGCAGGTAGCTCTCCTCGCTGTCACGCTTGGCATCGGTGTCCTCGATGCGGAAAATCAACTTGCCGCCGGTGTGGCGGGCGTAGGCCCAGTTAAAGAGGGCCGTGCGGATCAGCCCAACGTGGGGCGTTCCGGTGGGCGACGGGCAAAAACGCACCCGGACAGGGGTTTCAGCGGTGACAGTGGGGATTTGGGCTGCAGTAGTCATGATGATTCCAGTTTAGCCGCCCCGCGGATTCCTTGTTGTGCAGCGGCGTTGTGCAGTGGCATTGTGCAGCGGCATCTCTCCCGCAGTCGACGCCGGATCGGCCCGCCGCGGGGTCCGTGAGCAATCTTCACGAACCCCTTGACAGCACATTTTGGCCGGGCGTATTCTACAACCAAATGGTTGTAGATCAGCTCAGCGAAGAAACCGTCGACCGCCTGTTCCAGGCGCTCTCGGATGCAACCCGGCGGGACATAGTCCGCCGGGTGAGTTCCGAACCGTTCTCGGTGTCGGGTCTCGCCACCCTCTACGCCATGAGTTTCGCGGCGGTCCAGAAGCATGTGGCCGTGCTGGAACGCGCCTCCCTCGTCACCAAGGAAAAGCGCGGAAGGGAGCAGATGGTGAATGCCAATCACGACGGACTGCAGAGGGCCCGCCAACTGCTCGACGAATATGAGGCGCTCTGGCGGCAACGCGCCGTGCGGATCGCCGACATCCTGGCAGAAGGATAACGAAAGGCATCGCCATGACTGTTGTTAATTCCACCAAGAATCCCGAAGAGCTGAGCCTCACTATCGAGGCCAAGTTCGACGCCCACGTCGAACGGGTCTGGCAGATCTGGGAGGATCCGCGCCAGCTGGAGCGCTGGTGGGGCCCGCCCACCTGGCCGGCCACCTTTGAACATTTCGACTTCAAGCGGGGCGGGAAGGTTTCCTACTTCATGACCGGCCCCGACGGCGAAAAGCCCCGCGGCTGGTGGCACTTCACCTCCGTCGCCGGGCCCCACCTGCTGGAGTTCGACGACGGTTTTGCCGATGAAAACGGGCGCCCCATGACCGAGATGGGTGCGGCCCGCGTAACTGTCACACTGGAGGACTTTGGCATCACCACGCGCATGACCGTGTCGACCGTCTTTGAAAGTGAAGAGCAGATGGGCAAGATGCTGGAGATGGGCATGGAAGAGGGAATGCGCGAGGCCATGGGACAGATCGACGCGATCCTGGCCGAATAACGCCCCTTCATTGGCGCCCGGCCGGGACGCTCACAAACCGACGCTCGCCACAATCATTTTCACCCGCACTTGAGGTCACGTTTATATAACGGTTGACTTAAGCGCCACCCCCTCCTGTATGTTACTCGGCAGTAGCTTAAGTTGTTAGCTACATCACATTCTTCCAACTTTCGTGAGGAACTGCCCATGACCCGCAGCACCACAGGCGCGCCGTTGCACAGGACCGTCAGAAACCACTACATTGCCCATGTTGTTCTTGGACTGCTGGTCTTGGGACTGATTGTGTTCTTCGCCTTGACCACAACAAAGATTGCCACGGGCGCCTCACAACTCAGCGATGGCTCAAAGCTCACCTCTGCTGGAGCGAACAAGCTCCAACAGGGAGCCACCGATCTGGACCAGGGCGCGGCCGCGTTGTCCAAGGGCGCGGCCACAGCGGCGGAAGGCGCCGCCGATGCCAGCGTTGGTGCCGGAAAACTCTCCAGCGGAGCAATGGCGCTCAGCGAGGGTGTTGAAGAAAAGCTTTTGCCGGGACTGGCTGGGGCCAATGAGGGCGCGCAGGCATTGTCCGCCGGAGCAGCCAAAACCGCGGCCGACGTTCGCAACAAGCTCGCTCCCGGTGTCTATTCGGTTGACGACGGCGCCAACCAACTGGCAACGGGCGGCTCGGATCTGTTTACCGGAGCCTGGACCATCGCGGACGGCGTCAAAAATCAACTCGCCCCGGGCGTGTTTGCGGCCAACACCGGCGCCCAGGAATTGTTCGCAGGATCCAAGGCACTTTCCTCCGGCGCTGCATCCGTGGCCGACGGTGTGACAACAAAGCTGGCACCTGGCATCGGGGCAGTGGACAAGGGTGTCGGCGCTGCAGTGGTGGGCGCCGCCAAACTTAACTCCGGTGCGCAACAGTTGAGTGCCGGGGCAGCCGTTGCCTCAGCCGGCGCGGCAGCCCTCGGCGCCGGGGCTACACAGGCAAACACCGGAGCCCAGCAGGTGAGCACGGGCGCCAAGGGATTGGCCGCCGGTGTCTCACAGCTCTCCGCCGGCCTCACGGCCTCCTCCACCGGTGCAGACCCTCAAAATCTGGCGGATGGCGTGAACCAATTATCCGCAGGTGCAACGCAATTGGCCGGTCACGGTTCCGCCGCAGGAGCTCCGGCCGAGGGCATCGCCGCCCTCAGCGAGGGAATGTCACAGCTGCTGGCCTTCTCCAAGGCCAACCCGTTGACGCCTGTCGGCGCGATGCTGGACAAGCTGGCGGCCTTGGACGCGGGCGCCCAGCAGGCTGCCGCGGGAAGCTCCGATCTAGCTGCCGGAGGCCAGCAACTCAAGGCCGGCTTTGGCGTGTTGGGCCAAAAACTCAACAGCACCGATCCCGGCAATCCGGGTCTTGTGTCAGGTGCCCAGCAACTATCGGCCGGAGCCCAACAGCTTGCCGCTGGAACAACCCAACTCTCTGCAGGGCTCAACGGTGTGCCCAACGATGCCACCCATCCCGGGCTTGTTGCCGGCACCCAAAAGCTTGCGGCAGGCGCCGTCGAACTTTCCAACGGAACCCAGCAACTCTCCGAAGGTGCCACGGCACTGCATGCGGGGACCCAGCAACTGATGGTGGGCATTCATGGGGTGCCCAGTGATTCATCTCAGCCTGGTCTGCTCAAGGCCGTGCAGTCTCTGGCAGCCGGATCAAGCGCTCTTTCCGCTGGCACCGGCAAGCTCTCCACCGGAACCGGTCAAATCGCAGCCGGCCTGAGCGGATCCGCTGGCAAGAAGGGGCTAATCGACGGTACTGCCGAACTGGCCGATGGCAGCTCAAAGCTCTCGGCCGGCACCGAAAAGCTCACCGCCGGGACCCAACTGCTGGTCTACGGCATGGACGGCACGCCCGGCGATCCCGAACGTCCCGGCCTGCTGTATGCAACCAGGAACTTGGAGACAGGCACGGAAAAGTTGGCCGTCGGCACGCAGGCTCTCACTGAGGGCGTCGCGGGGACCCCGGACCAGGCCGGCTCCGGATTGCTGGCTGGCAGCAAGGCACTGGCCGACGGAGCCCAAAAACTTGCTTCCGGCAACACGGCACTTGCAGACGGAAACTCGAAGATTGCCGACGGTTCCTCGGCTTTGGCAACGGGGGCCAGCCTCATGGCTGACGGGGCAGACGCGCTGGCCGCAGGCAACAGCCAAGTTGCAGATGGCTCTCAAGACCTGTATTCCGGTGTTTCGGCAGTAACGCCCGCGGGGGCCGTCTCATCGCCAGCACCCATCCTGGCCATCATCGGCGCCCTTTTGGTGGCCATCGCCCTGACGGTCATGATCCGCCGTCGAACGTCAGCGCGGCGGGACTAGCTCTCAACATCCAGGCATGAAAAGGGACGGCGTTCGCGCTTTCGGCCAGAGGCAGCCCTGTGGCCGAAAGCGCGAACGCCGTCCGTTTTCAGTGGTGTCAGCTGAAGAGCTCGCTCTTGGGTTCGTTGTTCTTCACGAACTGCCATCCGAGCCACAGGACCACGGCAAAGAACGGGATGGTGCACAGTGTCCACAGACCCAGCAGGAAGACGCTGCCATCAGGAGCGGTCATGGTGTCAAAGCCGATCAGCACCGTGATGATGAGCAGGGCAATCAAGCCAACCCAGCTGGTCCAGGGCGATCCGGGCATGGGCAGGGAGGAAACATTTCCCTTCCTCTTGCGCAGCATGATCTGGCTGGCAAAGATGGATCCCCAGGTGAAGATCACGCCGATGGAGGCTGTGTTCAACGCCAAGTCGAATGCGTGCGAGCCGCCCAGCCAAATGTTGGCCAACACTCCCACCACGTAAACGCCGGCGATGCTCAAGATGGCCGCGTACGGCACGTGGCGTGAGGACATCTTTGTCAGCCAACCCGGCGCATGACCGTTGTTGGCCATGGTGCGGAAGATCCGGCCGATCGAGTACAGCCCCGAGTTGCACGAGGAAAGTGCCGCGGTGATGACCACAAAGTTCATGACCGATCCCACCCAGTCCAGCCCCATGGCGGAGAAAACCGTCACGAAGGGGCTTTCGCCGGATTTGTACTGATCGGAGGGCATAATCATGGCCAGCAGAGTCACCGATCCAACGTAGAAGACCACGATGCGAAGTACCACGGCGCGAATCGCCTTGGGCACCTCGCGGGCGGGATTCTTCATCTCGCCAGCTGTAATGCCTACGAGTTCGATGGCGTTGTAGGCAAAGATCACGGCGTTGAGCACCAAGATCATGACCATTCCACCCTTGGGGAACATGCCTCCTTGTTCGTGGAACAAGTTGCCAACACTGGCATGACCGCCACCAACGGAGGCGTTGGTGATGACCATGTAGGCACCCACTGCCAGGAAGATCAAGATGGCGCCGACCTTCAGGCAGGAGGCCCAGAACTCAAACTCACCGAAAGCCTTTACGCTGAGCAGGTTCACCGCCACCAGCAGGATCAAGGCACAGAAGGCGCTCACTTCAACGGGAACGCCCGGGAAGAAGTACTGGAAGTAGAGGCCGATGGCGATGAGCTCAGCCACGCCTGTCATGGCCCAGTTGATGAAGTACATCCAGCCGGAAAGGAACGCGCCCTTCTTGCCGAACAGTTCACCGGCATAGGAAACAAAGGATCCCGAGGTCTGGCGGTACATGATGAGTTCGCCCAGGGCCCGCATCAGCAGGTAGGCGATGACGCCGGCAATGGCGTAGGAGAAGATCAGGGCCGGGCCGGTGGATGCGAGTCGTCCGCCTGCCCCCATAAACAGGCCAACACCAATGGCGCCACCCATCGCGATCATGGTGACCTGGCGACGATTGAGCGTCTTTTGATATCCCTCGGCAGTGAGGGTGTCTGAGCCGGCAAGCGGTGTTGCAGCGTCAGTTGCTTCAGTTGTCACGCAAAATCCTTTAGTCGGGGGTTGCCCCACTGACAAATGTCTAAAATTCGCACTTTTGCCA
Organism: Arthrobacter alpinus; assembly: GCF_900105965.1. Taxonomy (NCBI): domain Bacteria; kingdom Bacillati; phylum Actinomycetota; class Actinomycetes; order Micrococcales; family Micrococcaceae; genus Arthrobacter; species Arthrobacter alpinus. The sequence continues at coordinate 486,509 of NZ_FNTV01000001.1, read as the reverse complement.
CAAATGCAGTCTCAAAGGGCTAACCAAGCGTACTACGACGAAATAAGTGCGTGATGCCAATCACAGCTTTAAGGTGCCGCGGATTGTCTGGGATTTCAGAAAATGCGCGGAGACACCCGCATTCTTCCGCATGTTTCCGGGCCGGGCGGAGAAATCATAAATTCGGTGAAAAACATTGCCGAAACCGAAGGTACCGGGCACATAGGTCCATCATCACGCGGTTCAGTGATGGGCGTCGCGAAAAAGCAGCGCGGCCTGGACCCTGTTGTCCAGCTCCAGCTTGGAGAGGATTTTCGAGACATGCGTCTTGACGGTGGCCTCGCTGAGGAACAGCAATTGCGCGACGCCATCGTTGCTCATCCCCCGCGCCACAGCATCCAGCACCTCTGCCTCGCGCGCCGTCAACAACTCCAACCTGGCCACCGCCACCTTCGATTTAGAGGCGGCGGCCCGCTCGCGCGTCCTCTCGATCAATCGCCGGGTCACGGTCGGCGCCAACATGCCCTCCCCCGCAGCCACAGCCCGGACGGCATGGAACAAGCGATCCGGATCCGTGTCCTTGAGCAGGAATCCGGCAGCCCCGGCTTCCAAGGCCGCAAAAACATAATCGTCCGCATCAAATGTTGTCAGCACCAGTACCTGCGGCGGATCGGGCAGTGCCCGAAGCTGGCCCGTGGCCGTAATCCCGTCGCCGCCGGGCATCCGCACGTCCATCAGTACAACGTCGGAGCGTTGCGTTTGCGCGCACCTCACCGCCTGCGGACCGTTGGCGGCCTCGCCCACCACCGACATGTCTGTCCGGGAGTTGACCATCTTCACCAGCGCCGCACGGACCAGCTGCTCATCGTCGACGACGATGACCCGGATCTTCTCCATCAACTGGTTGCCTCGATGTTTTGTTGGTCTGCTTGCGGAGTGAACGGGATACGCGCCTTAAGTTCAAACCCTGACGTTGTTGGACCATGCTCCAGGCTTCCGGCGAGGAGACGAATGCGTTCGGCCAGCCCAATGAGACCACGCCCAGCTCCCGGCGCAGCGTCACCGGAAACACTTGGCCCGTTCACGACGGTGATGCGGAGTTCGGATTCGGGACCATTGGATTCGGAACTATAGCGTTCCAGCGTCACGGTGGCCCTTGCCTCGGGAGCGTGGCGGGCAACATTCGTGATCCCTTCCTGAGCCACACGGAACGCCGCCCTGCCCACCGCATCCGGGATGCCGTCAGTCGTCAGCCCTGGCTGTGGCACGTACTCCACAGCCACTCCAGCCTGCCGCCACTGATCCGCCAAGGCGGGGATATCCGCAATGCCGGACGGCGCCGTCGGTGCTTGTGCCGTTTCCTTCTCGCGAAGAACTCCAAGCACCTCACGCAATTCACCCAGTGCGGCATGCGCGGTTTCCCGGATCACCCTGGCAGCATGGGCGGTGTCAGCATCTGGAGCATCAACCTGCAGCGCAGCAGCCTGAACCGCTACGAGCGACATTCGATGGGCCAGCGTGTCGTGCATCTCGCGCGCAATCCTGTGCCGCTCAGCCAATCTGCTGCGCTCTGTTTCAGCTGCTCGTTCCACCTCGGCCAGCTCTGCCCGCTCCCGAAGTGAGAGCATGCGCGAGTCAAGGGTCCTGCCTTTCTGCCCCCGGTACGCGCCCCAAGCGGAAATGGCTGCAAGCCCTACAACGCCAACCAGCGCTACATCCCAGGTCAAAGGCTCGATCCCCACGAGCGTTTCGACACCGAGACTAAGGGCAATCACTGCTGCGACCCACCAGTCCAACCGGCGCTTGGCCAGCAGGAAGAGCGCCACAAAGAACCCTGTGAAGCTAAAGGACAACGCACCAAGGACGGCCGTTGTTGCAGCCACTGTTTTGGGGAACCTGTGCCTCCAGATGAGGGCTACCGCACCCAACGGGGCCAGAATGGGGGCGATTGCAAACCTGATCCATTCAATGCCGGAATGCTCCGGGTCAGGAACAGATCCACTGTCCATGCCCAATCCGATCGAGATGGCCGAGAGCAGCACATCGGCCACAGCCACCACAATGACCAGCAACACGGTTCGCCAGGGACTGCCGATCGGCAAAGTTTTTATGTTCATGTATCGAGTTTAAAAGTCAGTCCTGTGTCGGCACATCCAACTAAAGTAGTCACTTCCGCACAACCCTCCCCCAGCCCAACTCCCATTAAACGCAAAACTACTGTGCCGCCGTCGTATATTCACGACGGCGGCACACGAGTGACTCTTGGATACAGCCGTCAGCGGCGGACCACCGGGTTGGAGAGACGGCCGATGCCCTCGATTTCGACGTCGTAGCGGTCGCCTTCGGTGAGCAGGTCCACTCCGGCCGGGGTGCCTGTCATGATGACATCGCCCGGCAGAAGGGTGAAGGCATGCGAGACGAGAGAGACGAGTTCGCGGACGCTGCGGACCATCTGGTTGGTGCTGCCGTCCTGGCGGAGTTCGCCGTTGAGCCAGCCCTTGATGTTGAGGTCGTCGGGGTCCAGATCGGTTTCGATCCACGGCCCGAGGGGCGCTGAGGTGTCGAAGCCCTTGGCGCGGGCCCACTGGCCGTCGCCGGCCTGGACGTCGCGTGCCGTGAGATCGTTGCCGCAGGTGTAGCCGAAGATGACCTCGTCAACGCGTTCTTCCGGGACGTCCTTGCAGATGCGGCCAATGACGACACACAGCTCTGCTTCGTAGGAGATTTCCTCGGAGAATTCCGGCAAGATGATGGGCTCGTTGGGGCCAATGACGCTGGTGTTGGGCTTGAGGAACAGCAGCGGGCTTTCGGGAACCTCGTTGCCCAATTCGCGGGCGTGATCGGCGAAGTTGCGGCCCACGCCTACCACTTTGCTGCGCGGGATGATCGGCGCCACGAGGCGCACGTCCACGAGGGCGTGCTTGATGGTGGTTCGTTCCACTCCGTTGAAGAAGGGGTCGCCCTTGATGACGTTGACGAATTCGCTGCCGGGCTCCCCTTCCACAATGCCGTACATGGGGTCATTATCTACAACAAATCGGGCTATACGCATGTGTTCGAGTCTAGCGGGAAAGTCGGGCACGGCGGCCAATTGGACAAACCCCCAGGCTCCCCTGTCACGATGGATGGATGGAAGAACTCGAGCTGGCGATTAAACCCATTCTGGCGATTCTCGCCGCGGTCGCCGCGGCGCTGCTGGTCACATTCCTCCTGCGGTTGGCCACGAACCACGCCTTCCGCAAGATACCGGATTTCAAACAACGCTCCGCACCGGCCAAGGCACCGGTGTTCCTTGTCCTGTTGTGTGTGGGCCTGCGCATCGCACTAGCCTCCACCATGAACGAACAACCGTGGTCTGCCCCTGTTGATTTTGTTCTGGTGGCAGGCTTCATTGCGGCCTTGTGCTGGTTACTGCTGGCCGCCCTGGTGGTGGCCGAACGCATGGTCCTGCGACAATTCAACGGACGCGTCACCGACAACCGACGCCGACGCAGGCTCACGACGCAGGTGACCTTGGGGCGCCGGATCATCAGCGCCCTGGTCATCACGCTGGCCGTGGCCGGGCTGCTGCTGACAATTCCTGAAGTCAGGGCGCTGGGGACGGGGATCCTGGCCTCCGCCGGACTCATCTCCATAGTCGCCGGCCTGGCCGTCCAAAGCTCGTTGGCAAATGTCTTCGCCGGCGTCCAGCTGGCCTTCACCGACGCCCTCAGGAATGATGACGTGGTGGTCGTGGAAGGCCTGTGGGGACGGGTCCAGGAGATCACCCTGACCTATGTTGTGGTGCAGGTGTGGGACGAACGGATGCTGATCCTTCCTTCCACCTACTTCACCACCACCCCTTTTGAGAACTGGACCCGCAATAGCCCCAAAATCTCGGGCAGCGTGAACCTTGACCTGGACTGGGATGTTTCGGTGTCCGCATTGCGGGCCCATCTGGCCGTCCTGCTGAAATCCACCGAACTCTGGGATGGCCGCACCGGCAACCTGGATGTGACCGACGCCGTGGGCAGCATGGTCCGGATCAGGATTGTGGTCAGCGCCGCGGACAGCGGGGACCTCTGGGACCTGCGCTGTCTGGTCAGGGAGTCGATGCTCGAATACATCCAGCAGAACCAGGCGTCCTCGCTGCCGCGCCAGCGCCTGGAAATGATTCCTAACGCCGAGAGTCAGGCACAGCGGCGGCCCGGCGAGTAAACCAGCTGTGCCAAACCCTGGACCTCGTTGTACACGGCGTTGCGCATGTCCCATGACTTCACCACATATGCGCCGATGTTGCAGCCGGTCTCGGTGGGGTCGGTGCCTTCGAGTGGATGGTGGGCCGGGGCAGCCTGCGCGCCTGCGGGCAGCCCCAATGCCAGTCCGCCTGTCAAAACAAGTGCCGTTACCGCTTTTCGCTTCCACATAATTGATCCTCCTGCTGCTCAGTTTGATAACTTCGCACGGCCAAAAAGCCGCCATAAACAGGTAGTTTCCGGATTGGTGATTTACGTTACATTTCCCGGAAACGAATTTCCATGGGGACGTGGACACGTCAGGTGGGCGTCCCGCCGTCGAACTTAAACAAATCCGCGCCCGTCCCCCATAAATGCGCCCTGTCTACGGGGCGCATTTATGGGGGACGGGCGCGGATCTCGACGAGCTCGATCAGCGGCTGCCAAGAAGTTATGCGAGGCGGGTCAGCCAGCCGTGCAGATCCTCGATGACGCCGGTCTGGATGCCCACGAGCTGTTCGCGGATGGCGGCCGTGACCTCGCCGATGCCTTGTGCCGGCGAGGCGATGGTGCCCTCGGCCGTCTTCAGCTCACCGATGGGGGTGATGACCGCGGCGGTGCCACAGGCGAAGACCTCGGTGATGTCACCGGAGGCAACACCCGTCCGCCATTCGTCAATCGTGATCTTGCGTTCCTGGACCTTGAGGCCGCGATCGGCCGCCAGCTGCATGACCGAGGAACGCGTGATGCCGTGCAGGATGTGGCCGTTGAGCTCGGGGGTGACCAGCGTGCCGTCCTTGAACACGAAGAAGACGTTCATGCCGCCGAGCTCTTCAACGGCGTTGTCATTGTGCGGGTCAAGGAACAGGACCTGCTTGCAACCGTTGGATTCGGCTTCCATCTGGGCCGCGAGCGATGCGGCGTAGTTGCCACCGCACTTGGCCTCGCCCGTGCCGCCTTCGCCGGCGCGCGCAAAGGTGGTGGTGAGCCAGATGGAAACGGGCTTGAGCTCGCCGCCGAAGTAGTTGCCGGCAGGCGATGCGATGACCCGGTAGGACACCTCGCGGGCCGGACGGACACCCAAGAACGCCTCGGTGGCGATCATGAACGGGCGCAGGTACAGGGCGTCGCCGTCGTTGGTGGGGACCCATTCCTGATCAATGCTCACCAGCTGGCGCAGCGATTCCAGGAACGTCTCGACAGGCAATTCCGGCAATGCCAGGCGGCGTGCGGAGGCGTTCAGGCGAGCGGCGTTGGCATCGGCCCGGAACGTCCAGATGGAACCATCCGCGTGACGGTAGGCCTTCATGCCCTCAAAGATTTCCTGACCATAGTGCAGAACAGCGGCAGCCGGGTCCATGAGAATGGGGCCGTACGGCTCAATGCGCGCGTTCTGCCATCCGCCTTCACCGTTTGCATCAACCTTGAAATCCACAACGGCAGTGTGGTCCGTGAAGTAATCGCCAAACCCGGGGCTGGCCAAAATGGCGTCCCGCTCGGCGATGCTCTTCGGGTTTTCATTGCGCTGCTGGGAAAAGGTCAGCTCATTGGCGATCTGGGTCATGCTTCCTCCACATTTTTATGCCCTGCTGAGTGTCGGAGCCCCCACGAAATTGATCGGCTCCGTTGCGCACTCGTTGTCAATACCCTCAAGCCTACTCCCGCCGCCACCTAGCCGAACGCCGGGCTGCCGGGCCGTAGAGCAAGAGCGCACCTTACTAAGGTACGACGCCGTTAGAGCGCCGCCGCGATTGCGTCGCCGACGGCGCTGGTCGCCCGGGGTGACGCAGCATCACGGGTGGAAATATCGGCGGCAACGGCCGCCTCAATCTTCGCCGCGGCACTATGGTGGCCCAGGTGGCTCAGCAACAACGCGGCGGAAAGGATGGCCGCCGTCGGATCTGCTTTTTGTTGGCCGGCAATGTCCGGAGCCGAGCCGTGGACAGGCTCAAACATGGACGGCGCCGTGCGGTCCATGTTGATGTTGCCCGAGGCGGCCAGTCCAATGCCGCCGGTAACGGCAGCGGCAAGGTCGGTGACGATGTCGCCGAAGAGGTTGTCTGTGACAATGACGTCAAAGCGTGCCGGATCCGTCACCAGGAAGATCATGGCCGCATCCACGTGCAGGTAGTCAACGCTGACATCCGGGAACTCTGCAGCGACGGCCTCGACCGTTCGCTTCCAGAGGTGGCCCGCATAGACCAGCACGTTGTGCTTGTGCACGTAGGTGAGCTTCTTGCGCGGGCGTTCGTTGGCCCGGCGGAAGCCGTCGCGAACCAATCGCTCAACGCCGTATGCGGTGTTGACTGAAACTTCCGTGGCGATTTCTTGCGGGGTGCCCTTGCGCAGCACGCCGCCGTTGCCAACATAGGGGCCCTCGGTGCCTTCGCGGACAACAATGAAGTCAATGGTGCCGGGGTTCGCCAAAGGCGAGGGTACGCCGTCGTACAAGAAGGAAGGGCGCAGGTTCACGTAGTGATCCAGCGCGAAGCGCAGCTTCAGGAGCATCTCGCGTTCGATCAGGCCGGACGGGATGGAGGTATCGCCGGGCGCGGCACCTACGGCGCCAAAGAGGATGGCGTCGTGACCGCGAAGTTCCTCGATGGTGCTGTCCGGCAGGGTCTCGCCGGTAGCCAGCCAGTGCTCTGCGCCAAGCTTGTAATCGGTAAGCGTCAGCTCGAGGCCCTCGGTGGCGGAAACCTTCTTCAGGACCTTGACGGCCTCCGCGGTGACCTCGGGGCCAATGCCGTCACCGGCAATGACAGCAATGTCCATGACGGCGGTGTCTACAACAGCTGTGTTATTCGATGCACTCATGAATTTAGCCTAGCGAAACCATCCACATGATGGGCAAAGCATCCCACATTATGAGATCAGGATTTGATGGAAGCGTAGCCCTCCAAGGCGGTTCGGCGGCTCTCCTGCAGGTCCACAATGGGTTCCGGGTAAAGCGGCGTCAATACCTCGGGCACCCAGCGGGTGACGTATTTGCCCACGGGATCAAATTTCTTGGCCTGCGTCAGCGGGTTGAAGATGCGGAAATACGGGGCAGCGTCGGCACCCGATCCCGCTACCCATTGCCAGTTCGCAGGGTTGGAGGCGGCGTCGGCATCAACCAGGGTGTCCCAAAACCACTGTTCGCCAACGCGCCAGTCAAAGCCAAGATTCTTGATCAAGAAACTGGCCGCCACCATGCGCACCCGGTTGTGCATAACCCCTGTATGCCACAATTCCCGCTGCCCGGCATCCACCAACGGAATTCCGGTCTTCCCCTGCTGCCAGGCGGACAGGTGCTCGGCCGCAAGTCCATCCTCCCCGGCGCTTCGCCACGGAAATTGATCGAACTGCCCGCGCAGATTGGCTGTGGCCAGGTCCGGGTGGTGATACAGCTGGTGCCAGCAAAATTCCCGCCACCCAAGCTCGGAGGCAAACACGGCAGGGCCGGGCAATCCGGCGACCTCACTGTCACGACGCTTGGCTGCGAGCGCAGCCCAGATCTGGAAGGGGCTCAGTTGGCCCCACCGCAGGTAGGGCGAGAGCCTGCTGGTGCCTGACTGATCGGGCCGGTCGCGCGCCTCCGAATACTCCCCCACTGGCCCGTCAAGGAAATCTGCCAGCAACCCACGTGCTGCGGCAGCCGTGGGGCGCCAGGTTTCACGCAGGCCACCGGCCCAGTCGGGGTCAGTGGGCAACAGGGCCCACGTGTCCAGCGGGTCGCCGTCGGGCAGCTTTCCACCTAAGCCATTTCCGGTGGCGGGGCGCTCCAGCGGTGCCCGGAAATCATGGGCGGAGACTGTGCGCCAGAAGGGCGTAAAGACTTGGTAGGGGTTGCCTGCTCCCGTGGTGACGGTCCAGGGTTCATGGAGAAGGCTGGCTTGGAAACTCTCAGCATGAAGGCCGCGCTCGAGGGCACGGGATTTCACGGCCGCGTCAACATCCCGCTCCGGTCCCCCATAGCGGCGGTTCCAGTAGATAGCGTCGGCCCCAAGTTCGCTGATGACCTCTGCCACAGCCTGTGCACCGGGGCCGTGGCGCAGGATCAGCGGGATGCCCAGATCCTGCAATTCATTACGCAGGTCTTCAAGTGCATGATGAAGCCACCATTTAGCGGCGCCACCCAGCGGGCGGATCCCCGGTGACTGCTCATCAAGAACATAAAGTGCCACGGCCTCACCGTCAGCAGCTGCGGCGAGGAGGGCAGGATTGTCTGCCACGCGCAGGTCGTCGCGGAACCAGGCAATGGAGGCATTCATGGGGTGGCCTTTCTTTGGAGCGAGTGAATCGGTGTGGACAGTGAGCTGCGCCGGAACCAGGTGCAGGTCAAGGGATCCTCTGCAAGACCAGCCAAATCAAGGTCATCGTCACCAGAAATCCGGTTAAATAGTTCAGCCACAAGAAGCGCTTCCACCCTGCATTGGCTTGGGCCGAGGTGGTGTCAGTGACTCTGAGGAAGGGCGCAACATTGGCCAAATACGGCAAGACCAGCAATCCAGCCAACGGCACTGAAGTCCAGAGCATCAAAACTCCCGCAATGAGGTAGGCGCTGAACGCAATCCAGACGGTGGCTCGAGCTCCCAGGACTGTGCCGATCGAGCCGATTCCTGCTTCACGATCCGGCACAATATCCTGGACGGCGCCAAAGGCATGGCTGGCCACGCCCCAAATGAAGAACGCAAGTAGCACCGCCCACATGCCTACCGAAAAGTGGGCCTGGGCCAGGACGAGTCCGTAGAGAGCCGGGGACACAAAATGGGTGCTGGACGTCAAGGAGTCAAGGAAGGGACGCTCCTTGAAGCGCAAATGTGGGGCGCTGTAGGCGATCACCGCGAACAAGGACACCGCCATGACACCATTCGCCAACAGGTCTCCCTGCGTCGCAAGCACAGCTAAGAAGGGGACTACGGAGAGCACCGAGGCCCACAGGACAAATCGGTGATGGCGGCGATCCAGGACGGCCCCCTCCACTCCGCCCTTGCGGGCGTTGAGCAGGTCCGATTCGTAGTCGAACACATCGTTGATGCCGTACATCAACAGGTTGTATGGAATCAGGAAGAAAAATGTTCCCACCACAAAAACCCAGTCAATTCTCTGCGTGGCCAGGAAGTATGCTGCCGCGAAGGGATAGGCCGTATTCACCCAGGACACCGGGCGGGAAGTCATGAACAGATTTTTCATTGGGTCTCCCTCCGGGCGAACAGCGTCCAGAGCCCGGTCAGCAGCAGCGCCCCACCCACGGGATAGGCAAAGTCCTCGATCGGGGCAAGTCCCAGTCGAAGCCCATTGAGGGTATGCCCTCCGTAGTCAAAAAGTCCGGAAGCAATCATGACGTTATCGAAGATGACCGTCAGCACCACCAGAACCAGGATCGAAACCGATGCGGCCATCACCACGGAGTACGGTTTTCTGCTGCGCCAGAGGGCAGTGGCAAAGATTAGCGCGGCAACTACAAGGAAGATGGCGTTGAGCTGGGCAAAATTCATAGCTGCCTCCTATTTGGCTTCCGTCCCCGCCTGCGGTCTTGCCGCAGGAACCGTTCCACTCCCGTGAAGAGAATCATGGTTTGGTAGCACAGGAACAGCAGGAAGAACCCCTCTTCCAAGGGAAGTTGTGGGCCAAGCATGATCCCCGTCATGAGCTGTGAGTCCCGGTGCAGGAAGATGCCAGCTTGGATGGCCGCCACATCCCAGGTCAAGAAGAACGCCATGCCGAGAACCAAAACCAACGCGGCTGCCAGCGGACGGCCAAAGAGGAACAGTTTCCACCGTGCATCAAGCAGAACCATGCAGCCAAGCAAGAGCAGCAGAATAGTCAGATAGATCATGGCGCATCCACCGCGGCGGTGCGATGGGTGGGGTCCTTGCGCTCACCGAGGTATTCAGGTTCGGGCAAAGGCCCGGGGCTGTTGTCACCGCGCACCAGTTTCAGAACGATCTCTGCGCTGATCATGCACATGGGCACACCAATACCAGGACGGACTGAGCTTCCTGCATAGTAGAGCCCATCCACCTTGGAGTTCGAATTTCCCGGGCGAAGAAATGCGCTCTGAGGCAGGGTATGAGCCAAGCCCAGGGCGCTCCCCTGCCACGCATTAAAGTTGTCTTGAAAATCGGCCGGGCCATAGCTGCGCCGTACCACAATGCGTTCGGCGAGGTCTGGAATATTGGTCCACTCCGCCACCTGGGCGATAGCCGCGTCGGCGACCTTTTCAACCTGTGGCGCCCCTGCGCCGTCGTACCCGCCTTTTCCCCACTGCGTCAGGGCGGGTGCGGGAACCAGAACAAAAAGGTTCTCACTCCCCTCCGGTGCCACAGTGGAATCAGTGGCGCTGGGCTTGCAAACATACAAGGACGTGGTGCTGTCCAGTGTCCGGCCATTGGTAATCCGGGCGAAGTTGTCCTGCCAGTCATCGGTGAACAAAAGATTGTGGTGGCCCAAGTCGGGCAGCGTTCCCTTTACGCCCAAGCAGACCAGGACGGCGCTAATGCCAGGATCCGCTTTGGCCCACGTCTTGGCACTGTGCATGCGCAACCTCTCGGGGAGCAGCGCCGTTTCTACGTGGTGCAGATCGGCGGCACCCACCACCAGGTTGGCAGGTGTGCTGTGTTGCTCGCCGCTGGAATCACGCCACGCGACACCCTTGCAGCGGTCTCGCTTGTCCGTGGATTCGGTGAGTATCTGGGTCGCCGTGGCGCCGGTGATGATTTCCACACCGGCTCGCAGTGCCACGCGTTCCATGGCATCGACGACGGCGGCGAACCCGCCTTGCGGATACAGGACCCCGTCCTGAAGGTCCAGATGGCTCATGAGGTGGTAGATCGAAGGGGCCTTGTAGGGACTGGTGCCCAGGAATACGGCGGGGTAGCCCAGTATCTGTTGCTGGAGGGGGTGCGTAAAACGTGCCGCCACGAAACTGTGCAGATTCCGGGTCAGGAGGGCAGCCAACCGCGGGGCGTGCCGGAGCACAGCGGGATTGAGGAAACCGCGCAGGGTCACAAACGGATCATAGAGGAAGTGTTTCTTTGCGAGTTCATAGGCCAACTTCGCCGAATCCAGATACCGGCCCAGTTGCTGTCCCGAACCTTGCTGCAGCGACTCAAAGAGTTCGACGGCGTCACCTCGGCCTGTGCGGACCTCGGTGTCATTGTGGGCTGCGCCGTTTCCCCACAACTTGTAAGCAGGGTCCAGACGGGACAGTTTCAGTTCTGCTGCGGCGCTGGTTCCCATCAGCTTGAACCAGTGGTCGATCACCTCCGGCATGAGGTACCAGCTGGGGCCGGTGTCAAAAGTGAACCCATCGCGTTCCCAGCGGCCCGCCCGGCCTCCCAGTTGCGATTCCTTCTCCAAGATGGTGACGATGTTCCCGTCTTGGGCTAGCAATGCGGCCGTGGCAAGTCCGGATATTCCACCACCAATGACGACGCAGGATTGCCCGGTGGACTGGTCCACACCCAATCCAAGCTCCCTGCTTGAACTCCGGAACGCTTTTCTGTCTTTGCCCAACTTTTTGCTCATCGGGTAGCTTCCCTGGGCAGCGCCTTGTCTCCGGCACCAGCCGCAGCTCCCATGAAGACCCTCAATGCGATGTAGGCCTTGTGCCAGCCGGGAACTCGCACCCGCCCCTGAACCAGTTCCTGGGCAGGAATTCGTTCGATTTTCTCAACGAGTGCGAGGAACAGATCATGGGCAAGCCGCACGGCGCGTCGAGCGGCAGGGGCCAGATAGACCATCCCTGCGCGGGCGGCGGACAGGTCCTGGCGAATTTCATCGAGAAGTTCCCGTTTGTGCGTTTCGTTGAAGGCCGCCGGGTCAAGACCCGGGAAGTAAAAACGTCCAAGATCAGCGCTGTCGGCACCAAGATCCCGAAGAAAGTTCACCTTTTGAAAGGCCGCACCCAGGCTGCGAGCAGAATGGGCTAGTTCCTCATCATGGCCTGCCTTGGCACCTTTCATGCCCTTGAACACCTTCAGGCACATCAGCCCCACCACCTCTGCTGAGCCATAAATATATTGGGTCAGGGTGTCTGGCGAATGCAGGGTTTTGTGCACGTCTGTGCGCATCGACTCAAAAAATGGTTTGGTCAACTGTGTGTCAATCCCGGTTGCGCGGGCAGTCAGGGCGAAAGCATGGACCACCATGTTGGTGCTATATCCACATTTCATGCCCCGTTCGGTCTCGTGTTCCAAATTATCGAGCTGCCAGCAGACTGCGTCCGCGTCGAGCCCGGCAGCAGCTGCGGCCCCATCAACCACCTCATCGGCCACCCGGACCAGGGCATAGATATTTTCGATGTGTCGGCGTTCCTTGGCGCCTAGAATCCAGCAAGCGAGCCCGAACGACGTCGAATAGCTCCCGATGACCACGCCAGCGCTTCGAGTGGCGGTGTCAGAGTAGTGGCCCAGCGGGTCGATTCCCATGGTCAGCTCCTCCTGGTCAGTACGTATTCGCAAATATCGGACAGTTCCGCGTACAGCGATGCTGGCAGGGCAAGTTCCTGGGCCCTGTCCAGAGCATCTGAAACAAGGGACTGAGCCAGTCCCACCGCAAATTTTTCGGCCCCCAGTTGGCGCAACACATCCCGGATGGCATCTGCGTCCACACGTCCGCCACGAAACGATTGAAGAACGGCCGTGAATTCCTCCGCCTCTGCGGCGAAAGTTGTCAAAATGGTGCGTTTGCCTTCCCTCAGGTCAGAATCAATGGATTTTCCTGTCTCTGCTGCGTCACCAAACGTTCCCAAGACATCATCGATGACCTGGTAGGCAATGCCGATGTCGCGCCCGACGGCTGCCAGCGCGTCAGCAGTTTCCAAGGTTTGCCCGGCCAACAAGGCCCCAGCACGGAGCGGCATCTCGAAGGAGTAGACGGCCGTTTTCAGCCGCTCCATCTTCAGGACCTCGGGCAATTGGGCGTTCCCATCCCCAAGAGAGAACAACAGATCGTCAAGTTCACCGGCAGCCGCAGCAAAAATTGCCTCATGCATGGTTTCAAGGATCGTGACACTGTGGGGATGGCCCCTCGACGCCGACGTGGCCAAGCGCAGGGCACCGGTCAGCAGCAGATCGCCGGCAATTATGGACGCAGAAAAACCGGCGTGTTCAGCGTCAGGAAGATCTCGCCCTAGATTCGCAGCCATGTCACGGTATCCGGCACCAATCGTTGCAGCACCCCGGCGGATGAAATCCCTGTCAATAACGTCGTCGTGCACCAGAAGGGCAGCATGGAGGACCTCGAAGGCAGCCGCCATCTCGCCACACGCCCGGGTGTCGCTCCCACCAAAGGCCGAGTAGGTGACGTAAACCAGTCTGGGCCGCATCCACTTGCCACCCTTGGTGGTTAGGGCCATTTTGGCCCACAAATCACCAAATGCAGCCGAGTAGTTGCGGGCTCGTTGCTCTTGGTCCTGAAAATATTCATCAAGGGTCGCCTGAACCTGATCCTTCAACGTCCCCCAGTCTGATACGGCCTCGCAGACCATGCAGCCGTTCACCGGAGCATAGGCACGGCCCGTCGCATGACCGCAGTTGTTCTCACTCATTGTTTCCGCATGAAGAGGGTTGTGGCTTTGCTTGGTTGACGTCATCACATCTCACCTTTCACCGTTGCTGGGTTCAGTTGGACCTTCCGGCCCAGGGATGGAGTTCTGCAGCGCGGCGATGCGGTTGCCCATGGCCCCAACCACACCGCCAAGGAAGTCGACAATCACTGCCTGTTCAGCGTCATCATAGCCGCGGACTTTTTCATCCACCTCCAAAATCATCGGCATCAGCTTCGCCATGGCCGCGCGAACGGACTCTTCGCTGGCGCTTATGAGCCAACGCCGCCTGTCAGTTGGATGGGGGGCCCGCAGGACATGACCTTTGCCCACCAAGCGGTCAATCACGGTGGTGGTGGCCGCGGGTGTCAGGTGCAGCAGCTGGGCCAATTCACCAGGAGACATGCAGCGGTGCTTCATGAGGTGCTGCATGGCCTGAAAATCGGTTTCGTTGACATCCATTTCACGACGCATGAGGAATTCCATGTCCTCATTGAGCACAAGAATCTGACGCACCAGAACTGAAGCCTGGTGCATCTGGCCCCTGAGGGGGAATTCTTGGGTATCGCTCATTTGTAACTCCATGGATTGATAATAAGAAAATCTAACTACATAATGGTGGAACAAATAGATTTTGTCGAGCCGAAGGTTGGGAACATGGCCAGGATTGCCGTTGCAGGAGCCACCGGATACATTGGCGGGCGGCTCATTCCCTTGCTGCTGGATGCCGGACACGAGGTCACCGTTTTGAGCCGTCACCGCGACAAACTCCGGGATGTTCCGTGGAGCGAGCAAGTCATCATCATCGAAGGTTCGATGGAAGAGGCTCGCACGGCGCACGAGCTGTGCACGGGGACCGAGGTTGTCTATTATCTGGTTCACTCCATGTCTGGTGGTCCGGCAGCGGTTGCCGATTTTGAGCGGGTTGAACGCCTGTGCGCCCTCAACCTCAGTCAGGCAGCCCGGGAAGCCGGAGTTAACCGTCTGGTGTATCTTTCCGGCCTCCACCCCGAAGGCAAACTCAGCCGCCATCTGGCTTCCCGTAAGGAAGTTGGCGAGATTCTCATGGCCTCGGGCACGCCAACAGCGGTTTTGCAGGCTGGCCTGGTGATTGGTTCGGGTTCCGCTAGTTTTGAAATGATCAGGCATCTGACAGATGTTCTGCCGGTCATGCCAGCTCCCAAATGGGTCATGAACAACATTCAGCCCATCGCCATCAGGGATGCCCTTCACTACCTTCTCGGCGCCATTTCGCTTCCACGAGAGCTCAACCGGACCTTTGATATTGGCGGACCAGAGGTCCTGCGCTATGCGGACATGATGCGCAGCTATGCCGAAGCCGCGGGATTTCGGCGCCCAGTCATCGTCCCGTTGCCTGTCCTGACGCCATGGCTTGCGGCCCAATGGGTGAACCTGGTCACGCCTGTCCCCCGGAGCCTGGCCGTGCCACTTGTCGAATCGCTGCAGCATTCATGTGTGGCCGGCGAAAAGGACATTGCTGCGTACATTCCGGACCCCGCCGGTGGACTAACAACCTACAAGCGGGCGGTGGAACTTGCCCTAAAAAAGATCGAGGCGGACGCGGTTGAAACCACTTGGGCTGCCGCCCACGCACTCAGTGCACCGGCCGAGCCGCTGCCCAGCGACCCCGATTGGGCCGGGCTGACCGTCTTCACGGATGAACGGAGCAAGACAACTGATGTCCCCGCCGGCCAGGTCTGGGATGTTGTTGAAGGAATTGGTGGACAGAACGGCTACTACTCGTTGCCGTTCGCCTGGAGTGTTCGTGGCTGGATGGATAAGCTCGCTGGCGGAGCCGGCCTGGCCCGGGGACGGCGCAGCCCCAACCGTCTACAGCTCAACGACACCGTGGACTGGTGGAGAGTGGAATCTTTGGAGCGCGGGCATCTGCTCCGATTGCGGGCAGAGATGATAGTGCCGGGTAGGGCCTGGCTGGAATTTGAGGTGACTCCACAGGCCGCCGGAGTCGGCAGCGTGTTCCGCCAACGGGCCATCTTTTTCCCGCGCGGACTCTGGGGCCGTTTGTACTGGCTGGCGGTCCTGCCGTTCCACGGGACTATTTTCAAGAGCATGGCTGGCCGCATCACGGCCACCGCTCGCAAGCGCGGCTGATCACCCGCTTTCAAGACTGCTCCGGCAACACGAATCTCCACCCTGGGCCTGACGCCTGCGGCCTGCACTCCGCCTAGAGTTGAGGGTGTGATCATGCATTCCATCTACGACTGGTTCCGCCGGCACCGTTTCGCCGTGGACTTTGTCCTCATGGCGGTGCTGTGGCTTGTGGCCATGCCGTTCAGCGTGGCCGACGGCGGCTACTCCAGTTCCACTGTGGACATGGTCGTTGCCGGAATATTCGCCACGGCCCTCATTGTGCCCCTGGCCTGGCGCCGGACCCGGACAGTCCTGGCCGGATGCTTAATTGCTGGGGTCGCCATTCTTCAGTGGGCCCTGCATGTACCACCGGTGCCTGCCGACATTGCCGTGCCGCTCATCGTCTATGCGCTGGCCGCCTTCGGGCCGCGGTGGGCCAGCCTTGGCGGGCTCGGCCTGGCCCTCATCGGTGCCATCTTGCTGGTCACCCGGTACTTCTACAACCTGACCTCACTCTCTCTGGCCGACATCCCCTACGGCATTGTCATGATCATCATGGTCTGGGTTCTGGTGTTGTTCAGTTGGACGGCCGGAGACCTAACGCGCACCAAGCGCCTGCGCGAGCAGGCACTCTCGGACCGCGCACGCCGTCTGGAAATTGAAGCCCAGCATGAGCGTGATCTGGCAGCCAGCGATGAGCGCGCCCACATCGCCCGCGAAATGCACGATATCATTGCCCACTCACTCTCCGTCATCATCACCCAGGCCGATGGCGCAAGGTACGCCGCCGTGGAGAGCCCCGAAATTGCGCCCGAAACCCTCGCCACGATCGCAGCCACGGGCCGAACTTCACTGCAGGAAATGCGCCGCCTGCTGGGTGTGCTGCGCGGAGACGACGAAGCCTCCACCCGCCCGCTGCCGGGCCTGAGGGATCTTGATGAGCTCTTGCTCGGCATCCGGGCGGCCGGCCTGCCCATCGATTACAGCGTCACGGGCGAGGCCCGCCGCCAGCTCCCGCCCGGCGCCGAGCTCACCGCCTACCGCGCGGTCCAAGAAGGCCTGACGAACGTCATGAAGCATGCCGGCCCGAATGTTCAGGCCAGCGTTAACCTCAGCTGGAACGCCCGAGGGCTCACCGTGACCGTCCAAGACGATGGGCGCGGAGCCACCGCGGGCCTGTCGACGGCAGGGATTCCTGCCGTTCCCATGCCATCCGGGCGAGCAAGGCTCGGTGCCGCCACCCCGGTCACGGAGGCCGCCGCTGCACCGTCCGGCACTGGTGGCGGAAACGGGCTGCGCGGCATGGCCGAACGCGTCAAGCTTTATGATGGCAGCCTTTCATCAGGTCCACTGACCGGCGGCGGCTTCGGCATCACGGCTTTCATCCCCTACTCGGAGAACTAATCCTTATGACATCTATCTCCCCCATTCGCGTTGCCCTGGTGGACGATCAGCAACTTGTCCGCTCCGGACTCGGCATGCTGATCAATTCCCAGCCCGATCTCAACGTTGTCCTGCAGGCCGGCAACGGCATCGAGGCGCTGGCGGGACTTTCAGCCACCGCGGCCGATGTGATTCTCATGGACGTGCGCATGCCCGGCATGGACGGCCTGGAAACGACGCGCAAGCTCATGGAGCGCACCAAGGCCGCACCGGCCGGGTCGTGGCTGGCGGAGCTAAAGATTGTGGTCCTGACAACCTTTGATCTGGATGAATACGCGCTGGCCGCGATTCAGGCCGGGGCCAGCGGCTTCCTGCTCAAGGATGCTCCGCCCGAGGAACTTTTGGGCGCCATTAGGACCGTGTACGCCGGCGATGCCGTGATTGCGCCCTCCACGACCCGACGGCTCTTGGACCACGTGGCGCCCATGCTGTCCGCGCCGAGCCCGGCCAACGACGCCCACACAGCGGCGGTCGCGAGCCTCACGGGACGTGAACATGAGGTCTTCGTGCTCATTGCCAACGGTCTCTCCAACCCTGAGATCGCCCGTCAATTGTTCGTTTCCGAAGCAACCGTCAAGACCCATGTAGGGCATATTCTGGCCAAGTTGAATGCCCGCGACCGTGTACAGGTAGTGGTGATCGCCTACGAAACAGGCATCGTCACCCCGCGTTAAGACGCCCCTGTCCCGTCCCACCCCAACGCTCCTGCGGTAGTGGGGCTTAAACGAGGAACGCTCCTGCAGCGTGAACTGCTCCCCGGAAGTTGGACTGAGATCTTCAGTTCCGACTTTCGGGGAGCAGTTCAGACATTGCTGGAGCGTTGGGAAAAACCCGACGTTAAGTGATGCCGCGTTGGAGGGAAGGTTAGCCCTTCACGGCTCCCGCCGTCAGGCCCTGCACAATGAACTTGCTGGCGAAAGCAAAGATCACCAGGGTCGGCACCACCGTCAGCACGGCCGCGGCTGACATGGAGCCCCAGTCGATGTTGAAGCTGGAGATGAAGCCCGCCAGCGCAGTGGGGATGGTCTTGTTCTCGTCACTATTCATGAGCGTCACGGACAGGAACAGTTCATTCCAGCAGTTGACGAAGTTGAAGATGAAGCTGGCGGCGATACCGGGCATCATGACCGGAACCAATACCCGGAAGAGCGCGCTGAGGCGTGAACAGCCATCGATCATGGCCGCCTCCTCCAACGCATCCGGCACGTTCTCAAAGAAGCCGCGCAGCATGATGGTGCAGAACGGGATGCAGACGGCGATGTACACGAGGATCAGGCCGGTCTTGGAATCGACCAGATCGAACTTGGTCATCATCATGTACAGCGGACCCAGCGCGATGAATCCGGGGATCATCTGGGTTAGCAGGAACGCTCCCAAAACCCAGCCGCGGCCGGAGAATTGGAATCGTGCCAGCACATAGGCCGAGAGCAGGGAGATAAGCGTGGCGACCGTTGCCGCGACGGTTGCCACCAGCAGGCTGTTGATCATGTATTGGCCAAAGTCGCTCTTGGTGAAGAGCCCAATGTAGTTCTCGAAGGAGATTTCCTTGGGCCAGTAATCCAGCGGGAGTGAATAGATGGTGCCGGGTGCCTTGAGGGAGGTGACCACAATCCAGTACAGCGGGAAGATCGTCACGATCAGGCAGAGGCCGAGGAAGATGAATTTTCCTGTACGGCTCATGGCAGATTCTTTGTTGATCATCGGTTGGCCTTTCGAGGACGCACGGCCATCAGGTAGAACGCGGCAAAGAGCATGAGCGTGAAGACGACGATCAGACCCAGGGCGGATGCCTGGCCGTAGTCACCTTCCTGAGTAATTTTGATCATGTAGGTGGTGATGATGTGAGTCTGATCGGCCGGTCCGCCGCCTGTCATGGCCCAGATGACGTCCGGGAAGTTAAAGATCCAGATGATGCGCAACAAGATGGTCAGCCCGAGTGTCACGGAGATGGCTGGCAAGGTGATGCTGAAGAACGTACGGATCTTACCGGCACCGTCGATCGCGGCAGCCTCATACATCTCTTCCGAGACAGATTGCAGCGCGGCCAGGATCATGATGGCGAAGAACGTGACGCCGTACCAAATATTGGCGACGATGATGGCCGTCATGGCAAAGCCAGGTTCGGCCAGCCACGGGATGGGGCCCTGGATCAGGCCAACCTTCATGAGCAGATCGTTGACCACACCAAATTCGGCGTTGAACATCCAGCGGAAAAGCATGCCAATCAAGAATCCGGACACGGCCCACGGGAAGAAGACAAAGGCCTGGTAGGCGCCACGGAACCTAAACTTGCGCTTCAGGAACAGCGCCAGCGCAAAGCCAATGACAACCTGCGGCACCAATGAACCCACCACCCAGACAACCGTATTCCGGACAATCGTGCCAAACTCCGGGTTTTCAAACAGGGCAATGAAGTTGCCCCAGCCAACCCATGAGGTGTCCGAGAGGTCGTTGAGGTTCCAATTCCGGAATGCCATCTGGCTGCCCGAAATCATGGGGTAGTAGATGAAGATGCCCACGAAGATCGCTGCCGGCGCCATGAAGGCGAGCATGGTCATGGCAGTCCTGGAATTGAACCGCTTCTTTCGCGGATAGGCGGTGTGCGGTGGTGCGCCGGCGGACTTGCGCCCGCGCACCACGTCCTGCTCAGCGTTGAGTGCCACTGGTGACTAGCCCGCCATCTTTTCGGTCCAGTAGCTATCCCAGCTGGCCAGCAATTCCTTGGTGGTCATCTTGCCGGTCAGGACACGCTGCAGCTCGCCGTCGGACTTCTTGATCCATTCGGTCCACCAGGCCACGCCGCGGGGCTGAACGGCGGAGATGTACGTTTCCGGGTTCTCGGTCATGGTGACGTAAGCGGCCCACGGGCCGGTGCTGTAGTACGGATCCTTCGCCGCAGACTTCAGGATCGGGACCAACGAGTTGTCCTTGCTGAACTGGGTGGCAGGCTCGCCTTGGGACAGGTACTTGATCAGCTTGACCGCTTCCGGCTTGGCGGTGCTGGACTCGGCAATACCCCAGCCTGCCGTGGCCACCGGCTGGATGGCCTTGCCTGTGGGTCCTGTCAGCAGCGGTGCAACACTCCACTGATCGGCCTTGATGGACTTGGACTCCTTGACAGTGGCAATGACCTCGGGATCCTGCAACAAGAATGCGGTGGAGCCATTGCTGAAGCCCTGGACCATTTCCGGGTAACCCCAGGCAACGGACGACGGCGGCGAGCCTTTCTTGAACAGCTCAAGGTAATCGTCCATGGCGGTCTGGGCCTCGGGTGCGGAGAAGATGGTCTTGCCATTGCTGAGCTTGAAGGCGTTCTCCTTGTCGATCTGATCTGCTGTGTAGGCCTCGATCACGGCGACGGCGTTGGAGTTGGCGTTGGTGCCGCCGCGGAAGGCGTAGCCAAACTTGTTGGAATCCGGCTGATTGAGTTTCTCGGACTGTTCCAGCAGATCCTGCCAACTGGCGGGCGGTCCGGAGAAGCCGGCGTCCTTGACCAGGTCGGTGCGGTAGAACAAGGAGAGACCGTAGAAGCCATACGGGATGTAATAAGTCTTTCCATCCTGCTTGGAGTAATTGACGGCGTTTTCCGTCAGGTTTTCCCAACCGTCCCAATCCTTCAGGTCGGAACTCATGTCATAGAGCCACTTGTTGGCACCGAAGGACCCCACCGTGATGTCGCGGGCTTCCACAACGTCGATCCCCTTGCCCGATTGCAGCATCTGCTGGATCTTTTGATCGGCCGAGTCTGTTGGCGGGGAAATGAGATCAACCGTGATGTTGGGATTCTCTTTTTCGAATCCCGCCAAGAGGGTTTTGAGTGTTTCGGTCCGGGTGGGGTTGGTCAGGCTCTCCACCATTTTCAGGGTGACCTTGCCATCGGCGGCCGTATCTCCGCCGCCACAACCAGATAGCGCAAGAACGGCGGCAACGCCCAATGCCGTGATGGCTGTTAACTTCTTTTTCATGGGAAACCTTTCATTGTGTGTAGCAGCGTCTAGCGGTTGTGGGCCAGCCGGAACAGTTCCGGTACGGCCCGTTCGGCGAAATCTTCAAAATCGCCGGCAGTGTTGTAAACGTGGCTCGAGAGGCGCAGATAGCCAGCCCCGCCGAAGGTGGTGATGGCGGTTTCGATGTTCAGGGTGTCCGAAATCCAGGCACGTACGGAGTGTGATTCCTCGTGGGTTGCTGCTAAACCGCGGGGAAGACGGACCAGACGCAGATGCCCGACCGGCATTCCGACGTCGGCCGTGGCGTCCTCCCCCGTTACCGCGGCAAAGGCGTCCTGGATAGTTGCCTGACCGTAATCGGCCAGCGCGCTGGAGTAGCTGCGAACTGCGTCCCAGCCGTACCGGTTCTCGATCGTGTCAAAGGAGGTCTTGGCGGCCATCCACGAGGTGATGTCCTGAGTCCCCACATGGTCAAAGCTCTCGGGGAACGCATGCGGAAACCCCCAGGAATCGATCAAGGGATGGAGTTGTTCACGCAGCGGCCCACGGGCCACGACGGCGGCCGTTCCACGCGGGGCACAGGCGAACTTGTGCAGGTTCCCTACCCAGAAGCCCTCAAAATCCGGCACCGGGTCGGCCAAGGCACCGGGTGCATGCGCGCCATCAACCAACACCGGAATGCCCAGCTCCTTGGCCGCGCGGGCAATCTCGGTCACCGGGAAACTGCGGGCCGTCGCCGAGGTAATTTGATCGATCACGATCAACGCGGTGCGCTCGGTAACCTGCTCCATGACCAGCTCGCAGCTCAGGGCCGCGTCGGCATCCAGAGGTACGACGGCGATGCGCACCTCGCCGTTGCATTCGCGCGCCACCCGGTGCGCACCTTCCAAGACGGCCCCGTAGGTATGGTCTGTTGTGACGATTTGGGCGCCGTTGGGAAAGGTCAAGGAATTGTAGACAACGCTGACGCCGGCGCTGGCATTGGGAACCAGGGCAAGATCGTCGGCGTCCACCCGGAGGTAGTCCGCAACTTCGGCCCGGGTACCGGCAAGAGCAGCGGCCTGTCCCATGAACCAGGTGCAGGGGTTCGCATCCATGCGTGCCTTCAAGGCCAGCTGGTGTTCTTGTGCGGCACGGGGCACCGCGCCATAGGAACCGTGGTTGAGGTGAATCTTGTCCCCTGTCAGGGACCAGTCTGAGAGTGCCGGCTGTCCCGTGGGGGTCAGCATGGCAGCTGGGGCGGTGATGAGTGTAGTGGCCACGGCTTTCTTTCTGTTGTCGCCAGGTGGTGAATGAACAGTAAGCTATCTCACATCTTGAGCGAAGACAATAGCTGAATCATAAAATTCATCAGATGACTTAGTAAAACCTATGGATGTTTCTGCGTTGTTACGGGACAATTTCATCAAGAGGTCTGAGGACTTTGGAAACACATATGATGAATTCATAAAGTGAGGTCTTGCTGAGAGGGCTCCGTGAAATAGCGGACCGTGAATGAGGAGTGCCAATGAGCGCAGTGGAAACCGCTATGCAAGGCTTACGGACCAAGATCGCCTCGGGCGAATTGGCGCCGGGACAAAAGTGCCCGCCTGAAGGCGAACTCGCCACCCAGCTTGGCGTCTCCCGCAGCTCGTTGCGCGAGGCCATTCGGGCCATGTCGGCCCTGGGTGTCATGGAGGCTAGGCACGGTTCCGGAACGTATGTCTCTTCCCTGGAGCCGGCTGAAATTCTCAAGGGTTTCGCGCTTCTGGTGGACCTCTTTCCCTTTGACAGCGTCCTTGAGCTCTTTGAAATACGGCGCGCCTTGGAGTCGCATGCCGCCGCCGGCGCCGCGGCCAAGACCACTCCCGAGCTAATGGCAGAGTTGGACGATCTCGTGGAAAAAATGGAGGCAACTGACAACTCGGGAGATATCTCAGATTTGGATGCCCGCTTCCACGAGGCCATCTGCGAAGCCGGTGGGAATCTCACGCTGACGGGTTTGATGCGCTTATTCCGTTCGCGCGGCCGCCATTTCAACGTCTTCGACAGCACAGACGGTGCTTCGGTTCGAGAGGCCAGCAACAAGGGGCACCGCGATATCCTCGAGGCCATCAGGAACAGGGACCCTGCCTCCGCCGCCACGGCCACCGCTGCCCACATTGCCCAAACGGAATACTGGCTCAAGAAGCTTCGACCCGAACCGCAGCTGGATCGATAGGGATCTGCGAGGCACTCCGCCGTTGCCACCCCTGTTTCCCGCGTAGGGCTGGCACACTAGGCTAACGTCATGCCAACTACCCTGAGCGTTGAGGACGCCTTGGCCGTGCGCATGCACCGGCACGGGCTCTGGTCCCCCTTGGCTGCGAGCGCTGGCACCGTGGTGGAGCGCTTTGTTGCCATGCAAGCGCAGGAGTATGCCTATGCACTGTGGGCGACGGCGCAACGCCGGGTTCCGCAATATGCGGCGCTGGAGGACGGGGCGCAGCAACATGCGGTGCCTGGAGCAGCCGGCAACTCAGCGGCGGATCTGGCCTCCGCCGTCGACCGGGGCGAGATTCTGCGAACGCACGTCCTGCGGCCCACCTGGCACTTTGTGGCACCCGCGGACGCCCGCTGGCTGTTGGCCCTGACGTCGCCGCACATACATCGTGGCAATGAGCTGTACTACCGCAAAGCCGGACTGGATGCCGTGACACTTGCACGCGTGCATCAGGTCCTTTCCGCGGAGTTGGCAGGTGGCAGGCATCGGACCCGCGTTCAATTGCAGGCAGCCTTGGCCGCGGCAGGAGTTGAGGCCTCCGGATTGCGGCTGACGTACGCCATGATGCACGCCGAATTGGAACAGCTGGTCATCAGCGGCACCTCGATGGGCAAGCAACGCAGCTATGCCCTGTTTGACGAGCGGGTGCCTGCCGGCCCGAATCCGGACAGGGCCTCCACGCTCAAGCTCCTGGCCGAACGCTTCCTCGCCACCCGGGGCCCTGTATCCATCAAGGACTTTGCCGTGTGGAGCGGCCTGCCCATGGCTGACGTGCGCCGCGGCGTGGCCTCCGCCGTGGAGGATTCCCCGGGACGCTTCGAACAGGTGACCGTCGACGGGCTGCAGCTCTGGTGGGAGCCTGGCTTGACACCTTCCTTGGCGCCGTCCCGTCCGCGCGTGGATCTCATCCAGGGCTACGACGAATACGTGATGTCTTACTTTGAATCCAAGTATCTGCTGTTCACCCCTTCGGCCCAGCGGCAGAAACCCGCGGCCGCGTTGTACCACTCGGTTCTCATTGACTCACTGTTGGCGGCAACCTGGAGGCATGTCATCACGGCCGCGACGGCGGTGATCCAGATTGCACCATTGCGTAGCCTGAGTCCTGCGGAAGCGGCAGCCGTGGAGGCTGCCGTTGTTGACTACGGGCATTTCATGGGTAGGCCAACGGTCACCGAGTGGCTGCTTCCCTAGTCCTTAGATGAACAGCCGGTAGAAGCGGAAGAAAGAAAAATCCTCGATGGGCAGCTTCGCCACTCGGGAGAAGCCTGCCTCCATGGCATAGCGCTCAAGGGTGGATGGACGCATCACCGTGCCCGTTCCCACGGAGCCGGGAGTTGAGAGGCTGTCCGGCAGGCAGATGAGCAGGCTATAGGCATACATGAGCCGCTCTAGTTCGTCGCCGGGTGGATCAAACGAATCGGCGACGGCTTCGTCCATGACCACCACCACGCCGTCGGGCTTGACCATGCGCCGAATGGATTGCAGGACACTGACAGGGAAGGGCATGTCGTGCAGGGCCTCGAAGATGAACACGGCATCCGCACTGTCAGGGGACTGCCAACCAGCGGCATCGGCGTGCTCAAAACTGACCTGGCCGGCCATGCCACGCTCCCTGGCATGATCCCGCGCGCGCACGATGGAGGGCTCATCAATGTCGATGCCGACGACGACGGCCCCCGGGTAGGCCTTGGCCAGCGCCAAGGTTGACCAGCCATACCCGGCACCCAGATCGAGAATTCGGGCACCTGCTCTGGCCAAGATGGCATGGACGTCCCCGACACCGGCAAGGGCAGTCCCCAGCCGCGTTTCAAACCACGCCTTGTTGCCCCGTGCCTGCGAATCCCGGGCCTCATCACCAACAACCGACCACGGCACTCCCCCACCATTCCGGTAGGCCGCCAATAGCTCCGGGAAGTTCGCGAGTCCGGCCATGAGCATTCGCACCATGGGCGCAAGATTGTCCAAGGAATCGTCGTCAACGAGGGCTGCTGCGGCACCGGGTGGAAGGTTGAAGCGAAAGCTGCCGCCTGGTTCTTCCGGGGCGTCGTCCTCCGATTGCCGCGATGCAGTGAGGAGCCCCGCCACTGCCTGTTGCTCCAACCACTCCTGCACATAGCGCGGATTCGTTGCGGTATTTTCGGCCAATTCGTCCGAACTGAGTCCGGCACTGCCCGCATCGTTCAGGGCCCGATACCAGCCCAGCTTGTCCCCCATCGCAATACTGGCCAGCTCCGCAAACCCGGTTGCCGCAACAACGACCTTGCCTAAAAACGCTGGACCACCACCCGCCGGCCTGTCCTCTGCTGCATCCATCCCCTCATTCTCCTCCCGCGCAATCGTCAACGGAATGCCTGGTTCCGGCCCCGCCCAACCAGTCCCGGCGGAACCGGGCTCCACCCTGGGTAGGAGGGTTCGGCGTCGAGCGTTCCGGGCATATCCACCTACGCTCCGATCCGCAGCGGACGGTCAAATAATAGGCTGGGGCCATGACCATCACTACAGAGCACAATCAACGCACCCTGGCGGTTCAGGCCCGCGGACTGCGCAAGACTTATGGCAAGGGCGAGACCGAGGTGGCGGCGCTCAAGGGCGTGGACCTGGACTTCCCTGCCGGCCAATTCACCGCGATCATGGGCCCATCGGGCTCCGGCAAATCAACGCTCATGCACTGCCTTGCGGGCCTGGATTCGGTCACCTCGGGCACCATCCACCTCGGCGAGACCGAGCTGACGACCCTGAACGACAAGGCCCTGACACAACTGCGCCGGGACCGGATCGGCTTCGTCTTCCAAGCCTTCAACCTTGTCCCCACGCTTACGGCGGAAGCCAACATCACCTTGCCTGTGGCCCTGGCCGGAGGCACCGTTGACAAGGAATGGTTCTCCTTCGTCACCTCCACGCTTGGCCTCACCGACCGGCTGGCGCACAAGCCACACGAACTCTCCGGTGGCCAGCAGCAGCGTGTGGCCGTGGCCCGCGCGCTGCTCACCCGTCCCGACGTCATCTTCGGTGACGAGCCCACAGGCAACCTGGATTCGCGCTCCGGCGCCGAGGTTTTGGGCATGCTGCGCCGTTCCTCGCGGGAGATGGGCCAGAGCATCATCATGGTCACCCACGATCCCGTCGCCGCCTCCTACGCCGACCGCGTGGTGTTGATGAACGACGGCGAGCTGGTGGGCCAGTTGGAGAACCCCACCGCCGATTCGGTGCTGGCTTCGCTCGCTTCGCTGGGGGCCTAAACGATGTTGCAGGTAGCCCTGAGTCAGCTCAAGACTCATTCCCGGCGGTTTATCGCCATTACCTTGGCTGTGTTGCTCGCCGTCGCATTCCTTTCGGCGACACTCATGGTCAATGCCTCCACCAAGGCGTCCCTGAAGGCCAGCATCGGACAGTCCTACGCCTCGGCCGATCTGGTGGTTTCCCCTCCCGGCAACGAACCCTTGACGGAGTCGGCCGCAGCCACAGTGGCGGCGTCCCCTGCGGTGGGCGAGTCATACGCCCAGCGTTCGCTGTACATCCAGACTGATCTGGGCAAGTCCTCCATTGGTGCTTCGTTCCGCAACATGTCCTCGTTCCCATCCCTGGAACCAGTCAAGCTCCTTTCCGGCACCTGGCCAGGAAATGACCATGAGGTTGTGGTGGACACCGTCACGGCCGAACGCAACACACTGGCCGTGGGCAGTGCAACCACGTTGACCGGCCAAGGCACCGGCGAACTCGGGGACGTCAAGAAGCCGACCCTGACGGCCACGATCACGGGCATCACGGCGACCTCCACTGACCCCCAGTCATCGGGGACAGCCCAATTCGTCGGCACCCCGGCCGCGGTGAATGCTCTGGGCACCCCGCACGACGGTTACCGCACCATCTCGGTGAACCTGAAGGATGGCACATCCATCACGGAGGCCAAGGAGTCCCTCGCTGCCGCCCTGAACCAGCCGATCGAGACCATCATGACTCCGGATGAGAAGACCACCGAGCAGGTGGCGAACTTTACCGGCGGCCAGGACCAGCTGACCATCGTCCTGCTTGCGTTTGCCGGCGTGGCCCTGTTGGTCTCCGCCCTGGTTGTCTCCAACACCTTCTCCGTCCTGGTGGCGCAGCGAACCCGCGAACTGGCACTGCTGCGCTGTGTTGGCGCCAGCCGCAACCAGGTCCGGAGCTCGGTTATTGTGGAGGCCCTCATCGTCGGCTTCACGGCATCCGTCCTTGGTGTTCTGGCCGCCACAGGAACCATGGCTCTCGTTTTGAGCCTGCTGAGCCAAAACCCGGACTTCAGCTTCGCCACCCTGGCGGTGCCGCCGTCGGCCATTATTGCCGGCATTGTGGTGGGAACCCTTCTCACCGTCCTGGCCGCACTGGTGCCGGCTCGGGCCGCGACCGCGGTGGCGCCACTGGCTGCGCTGCGACCCGCTGATGACGCGTCGGTGCACAATTCCGGCGGCCGTATCCGCCTCACAATTGGGGTGGTGCTGATCTTGGCTGGCGGTGTGGGACTGATTGCAGGCGGCATCTCCGCGAACCTGCTGTTGGCGCTGCCCTCCGGCGCGGCGTCATTCATCGGCTTCCTGATGGCCGCGACGCTCTTTGTGCCCAAGTTGGTTTCGCTGGCCGGAACTCTGGCCCGCCCGGCCGGTGTGCCCGGGAAGATGGCTGCCGCGAACGCCGTGCGCAACCCGCGCAGGACCACCGCGACGGCGTCGGCCCTGCTCATTGGCGTCACGCTCGTGACCATGATGATGACGGGCGCGGCAACCGCCCGGCACGCTTTTGATTCTGAGCTCGACGGAACGTACCCGGTGGATCTGGCGGCGCAAACCTACCCAGGTGGGAATGACATTACGGACGCCGAAATGGCCACCGCCGCAGCCCTTCCCGGTGTCAAGCACATCGCCCGCCTGGAGCTCGTGGGAATGGTGACCGCGGGCGACTCCCAGCTGGCCACCTACGGAATATCCGACGCCGATGCCCTCGCCTTGTTGGCAAATCCGGCAAACCGTCCCACCCGCACATCCGTGGTGCTGCCCAAGGGCACCGCGGGCAGTGCGGCCAGTCTGGTCGCCGGGACGCAGACCACGAATCTGGCTGCAACCTCCTCCACCGCCTATGGCATGACTGCCTTGGTTTCCCTGGACGCATTCCACGCGCTGCCGGCTGACGATCCACTGCATGCCCAAATGACGGCACCGCTGTGGATCACGGTTGACCCGGCGTTGGATGCGAATGGGTTGATGGACCTGCGCACTTCCCTGGCACAAGCACTGCACATTGACGAGAACCAGATTGGCGGAGGTGTCCTGGAAAAGGTCATGTTCAACCAGGTGATCGACATGCTCTTGCTGGTGGTCACGGGTTTGCTGGCCGTGGCGGTGTTTATCGCGCTGATCGGCGTGGCCAACACGCTCTCACTCTCGGTGCTGGAACGGACCCGCGAGAACTCGCTGTTGCGGGCCCTGGGGCTGACCCGCGGACAGCTGCGCGGCATGCTCGCACTGGAAGCGGTGCTGATTGCCGGGGTTGCGGCGCTTATTGGCTCCGCACTCGGCGCGGTGTACGGCTGGGCCGGCGCCCAATCGGCCCTTGGCAGCTTTGCGGCCGTCACTGCCGTGATCCCGTGGGGACAGATCCTGGCCGTGGTGGGTGTTGCGGCAGTGGCCGGCCTGCTGGCCTCGGTGGTCCCTGCACACCGCGCGGCGAAGCTCTCACCCGTTGAAGGGCTGGCCATGGACTAATCTCCGCTGCCCTCAACCGACAAATGCCGCCGTTCCCGCGTTTTGCCGCAAGTAGACTTGCGGCAAAACGCGGGAACGGCGGCATTTTCGCCAGCTGTCCAGAATTTGCCTGGTGGACACACCTGGAGGTTATCCACAGAAGCGATTTTGCCCCTTATATAGGGCCGAGCACCATGAAACCCTTGTAGGTATGAACAAGCCCCGCCTGATTCTTCCGTCCGATCTCAGACTCGTGGGACAGGATCCAAGGAAACTCGCGCAGCTCCACCGCAAGGGAGAGCTGGTGCGGCTCCGTCGCGGTGTTTATGCGAAGTCCACCGACTGGAACAGCCTGAACCCGACAGAGCAATACGGGCTGCGGGTGGCGGCATTCCAGGCGCTGGTGCCCCGACAGCCCGTGCTGTGCCACGCAACGGCGGCACTCTTGTGGGGTCTGTGGGTTGTCGGGTTGCCAAGCAAACTGCACGTTGTGACAGAAGTTGCCACAAGCGGCCGAAGCAACAACGGCGTCATCCGTCACGTAGGTTCCCTGACGGAGGGCATTGTGCAGTGCGGACAGTTCCTGCTCACCGACAAGCAGACCACCACCATTGCATTGATCAAGGAGTTGTCTTTCCCCTATGCGGTGGCGGTCTGCGACTCTGCCTTGCGCACTCCAGAACAACGGCAGGCCGTCAATCAGTTCACACCGGCAGGCACTGAACCAGTCCTCCACGAACCATCATGGACTACCGACGGCACCCAAGGGTCCGAGCTCTCCTGCCATGACCTCCTCGCTGCGGCCGGGCAGCTCACGAGCCGGGCTAGCCGAGAGCGCACCTCGGCAGTCATCAACTTCGCGTCAGCGTTGTCCGGTTCTGCTGGTGAATCCATCAGCCGCGCGAAAATGCATCAGCTTGGATTCCCACCGCCAGTCTTGCAAAAGCACTACCTGCTGCGGGATGGCAGCGACGCCTTTGTGGACTTTTGGTTCAAGGAGCAGAATCTGGCCGGTGAATTCGACGGTAAAGGAAAATACACTCGCTCCGATTGGGGAGGCGGCTTGTCGATCCAAGACCGGGTTATGAAAGAAAAAGCACGTGAGGACCAGATTCGTGCCCAGGGCGTCCGCTTTGTGCGGTGGACGTGGCAAGAACTCAGCGACAGGAATCGATTCGAACAGCCGCTCCGTCAAGCAGGACTATCAAAGTAATAGTAAAAATGCCGCCGCTCCCGCATTTTGCCATAGGTCTACTTGCGGCAAAATGCGCGAACGGCGGCATTTTTGAAAGGGAGGGTGGGCCCGCGTTTGGGCGCCGCCTCTACGCCTCGACGGGTGCGGGCTCTTCGTACCGCGGGAAGATCGGTGCCGGGGCAGGCAAGACGGTACCGGCCACCAGCGGTGTGGCGATCGCAGCGAACTGGCGAACGGCGTCGTCGGCGGATGTGCCCTGACCCAGAACTGTCAGCAACTTGGCCGCTGCGTCCGGCACAACCGGCTGGATCAGGATCGAGACAATACGCAGCACCTCGAGGGTCACGTACAGCACGGTTTCCATGCGGGGAACGTCAGTCTTGCGCAGAACCCAGGGGGCCTGATCGGCGAAGTAGGCGTTGGTGTCGCCCAGGACGTGCCAGATCTTCTCCAGCGAACCGTGGAAGTCCTGCACCTGGTACGCGTTGCGGGACATCTCCAGCAGCTCATGCGCGGCGGCGAGGATGGTTTCGTCGGCATCGGTGAAGGCGCCGGGGGTCGGAACAAGACCCTCGCAGTTCTTCGCCACCATGGACAGTGAACGTTGGGCCAGGTTGCCAAGGTTGTTGGCCAGATCGGAGTTCATGCGGCCAACAACGGCATCGTGGTTGTACGAACCATCGGCGCCGAAAGGCACCTCGCGCAGGAGGAAGAAGCGGACCTGGTCCAGGCCGTACTGGGCAACCCAGTCGCCCGGAGCAACAACGTTGCCCAGAGACTTGGACATCTTCACGCCATTGTTGTGCAGGAAGCCGTGGATCATGACGCGCTTGGGCAGTTCCAGCCCGGCGGACATGAGGAAAGCAGGCCAGTAGACGGCGTGGAAACGGGAAATGTCCTTGCCGATGATGTGGACGTCGGCCGGCCAGAACTTTTGGAACTCCTCGGACTCAACATCCGGGTAGCCAATGCCCGTGAGGTAGTTGGTCAGGGCGTCGACCCACACGTACATGACGTGCTTGTCGTTGCCGGGAACGGGTACTCCCCAGTCGAAGGTGGTGCGGCTGACGGAAAGGTCTTCAAGCCCACCCTTGACGAAGCTGATGACCTCGTTGAAACGCGTACGCGGGGCTCCGAATTCGGGCTGCTCTTCATAGAGTGCCAGCAGTTTTTCCTGGTAGTTCGACAGGCGGAAGAAGTAGCTTTCCTCTTCGGTCCAGGTCAGTTCTGTGTCAGTAACCTTGGAGTAACGCTTGCCGTCCTCGCGCAGTTCGGTCTCATCTTCGCCGTAGTAAGCCTCATCGCGGACGGAGTACCAGCCCTCGTACTTGCCAAGGTAGATGTCCCCGGCGTCTTCCATCTTCTTCCAGATGGCCTGAGATGCGGCATAGTGGTCGGCGTCTGTGGTGCGGATGAACCGGTCGTAGCTGATGCCCAGGGCCGCGTGTGCTTCCTTGTAAATGGCGGCGTTGCGGTCAACGAGTTCCTTGGGCGTGATGCCTTCCTTCTCGGCCGCCTGCGCAATCTTCATACCGTGCTCGTCCGTGCCGGTCAGGAACTTCACGTCAAAGCCGTCCAGGCGCTTGAAGCGTGCCATGGCATCGGTGGCGATGTATTCGTAGGCATGCCCGATGTGCGGAACACCGTTCGGGTACGTGATGGCGGTGGTGAGGTAGTAAGGCGTCTTGGCCGATTCAGTAGATGTCACCCTACGAATTTACCGTGTCGGCCGCCCAAACACCGATTCGTGACTCTGGGTGTGCGGTGGGCGAGCTCCCTCGCGGGCAGTAAGATTTCCGCTAACGAAGCCCGCCACCGCGCTTTAACGCACGACGGCGGCCGGGTTCCCTCGCGTGCAGTAAGATTTCGGCGGTCGCTGGGCGACCTTGAAAATCCATCCCCGCTCCGGGAATCCAGCCACCGTGTGGCAACTAGGGGATGTTAGTCCTCCAGGTCGACCTCGCGGGCCATGGTGGCACCGATTTCGGTCTTGATGGCGTCGAGCACAGTCTGCGGCACGGCACTGTCGACCGTCAGCAGGGACAGGGCCTGGCCACCTTCAGTGTTGCGAGCAACCTGCATGCCGGCAATGTTGATGCCGTTCTCGCCCAGCAGGCGGCCCAGGGTGCCGATGACACCCGGACGGTCGGCGTAGGAGATGACCAGGAGGTGATCACTCATGGGGATTTCAAGCTCGTAGCCGTTGACGGAGACAATCTTCTGGATCTGCTTCGGGCCGGTCAAGGTACCGGAAACAGAGATCTGGGAGTCGTCCGAAAGCGCGCCACGGATGGTCAGCACGTTGCGGTAATCGGCTGATTCAAGCGTGGTGATCAAGTTGGTCTTGATGCCACGCTGTTCAGCCAAAATCGGGGCATTGACGTAGGAGACCTGCTCGGAAACGACGTCCTTGAAGACACCCTTCAGTGCAGAGAGTTCCAGGGCCTTGACGTCGAGGGCGGCAATTTCACCGGCAATTTCGACGTCGATCTGGGTGACGGAGGCGTGGGTCAGCGCCGTGAAGATGCGGCCCAGCTTCTCGATCAGCGGAATACCCGGGCGAACCTCTGCGGCAATGACGCCACCGGCAACGTTCACGGCATCCGGAACCAGCTCGCCGGCCAGGGCCAGACGTACCGACTTGGCAACGGAGACGCCGGCCTTTTCCTGAGCTTCATCAGTGGAAGCACCCAGGTGCGGGGTGGCAATGACATTGTCCAGGCCCAGGAAATCCACATCAGTGGCAGGTTCCTTGACGAATACGTCGATGCCGGCGCCGGCAATTTCGCCTTCGCGCAGGGCGATGTTCAGGGCTGCTTCATCAATGAGGCCACCACGGGCCACGTTGATGACGTAGGCGGTCTTCTTCATCTTCTTGAACGCTTCGGTGCCGATCATGCCCAAGGTCTCGGGCGTGCGCGGCATGTGGATCGTGATGAAGTCCGACTGCTCCAGCAGCTCGTCGAGGGAGAGCAGCTGTACGCCCAGGCTGGCGGCACGGGCCGAGGTGACGTAGGGATCGTAGGCAACAACCTCCATGCCGAAGGCCTTGGCGCGCTCGGTGATGAGGGCGCCAATGCGGCCCAGACCGATGATGCCCAGCTTCTTTTCCAGCAATTCGGTGCCGGTGTACTTGGAGCGCTTCCACTCGCCGTTCTTCAGCGCGGTGCTGGCGGCGGGAATGTGGCGGGCCAGGGACAGGATGTGGCCGATGGTCAGCTCGGCCGCGGAGACGATGTTGGAGGTCGGCGCGTTCACCACCATGACGCCAGCCTGCGTTGCAGCCTTGATGTCAACGTTGTCCAGCCCCACACCGGCACGAGCAATGACCTTCAAGTTCTTGGCTGCGGCGATGGCCTCGGCATCGACCAAAGTTGCGGAGCGAACCAGGATCGCATCAACGTCAACAATGGCGGAAAGCAGCTGGGAGCGGTCCGCGCCGTCGGTCTGACGGATTTCAAAATCGGGACCCAACGCCTCGATTGTGGCGGGCGAAAGTTCCTCAGCGAGGAGTACTACTGGCTTGGTGGCTGTCACCGGTGACCTCTTTAGCTTATCGATAGTGTTCTTGTGGGGATTTTGGTGATGGATCTTATGTTGATATTCCAACAGAAAAGCCGGACTCCAGTTTATGGGA
Source organism: Arthrobacter alpinus (assembly GCF_900105965.1). Lineage (NCBI taxonomy): Bacteria > Bacillati > Actinomycetota > Actinomycetes > Micrococcales > Micrococcaceae > Arthrobacter > Arthrobacter alpinus. The sequence continues at coordinate 452,494 of NZ_FNTV01000001.1, read as the reverse complement.
GTCCGACTTCCGGCCCGTAACAATTGGCAAGTACACCGACGTAAGCGACACAAATCACATCAGTTGCACGGTTTTGTCCAAACTGTGGTCACTGACTATTAACTTTCATCCGCCAGGGAAGGACAACGGCGCCTGCCGGACTCGGGTGCGTCCGGCAGGCGCCGTCGGGCCGTTCGATGCGGGGCGGTCACCGCAGGGCGGCAACCGCCGCAACGGCCTGCGTAACAATCTGCGGATCTGTCACGTCGAATCCCTGGCTGCCACCGCCGGGACCGCTGGGTCCGGCAGAGTTTTCCTGCCGGCGCGCGGACAGGTGAACCGCCGCGGCGCCGGCCGCCAGGAGTGCGGGGAAGTCCTGGATCCGCACTCCCCCGCCGGCCTGGATTTGCAGGCGGTTGCCCGCCCGCTGCGCCAGCGCCGCAATGGTCTCGATGCCGTCGATGCTTCGGGCGGCACAGCCGGATGTCAGGACGCGGGCAATGCCCAGTTCCAACAGTCCATCGAGCAGTGTCAGCGGGTCCGGGCAGACGTCGATGGCACGGTGGAACGTGACCTCGAGTGAGCCGGCGGCCTCGACCATGCGGGCCGTGGCGTCCACATCCAGCGCGCCACCCGGGGCGAGGGCGCCCACCACAACACCGGCAACGCCGTCGGTTGCCGCCAGCATCCGCACGTCCTGGACCATGAGGTCCACTTCGGCGGGGCTGTACACAAAGCCGCCTTCGCGGGGTCGCACCAATACGTGCACGCGCCCGGGACCGGCCGCGTCAGCAACCATGCGGACCAGGCCCGGAGACGGGGTCAGCCCGCCGGTGGACAGGCCGGAGCACAATTCCAGCCTGTCCACCCCGGCCAGTGCTGCCACCTTGGCCCCCGCCGGATCCTGCACGGCAATCTCCAGTGCGGGGCGCCAGGGATGAGTGCCGGAAGCCGCCGTGCCGTTGTGGATGGTCACGGTTGGATTGCCCCGGAAATAGTGGCCACGGCGACGGCACTTCCGCACAGTTCGGCAGGGATAGCCACTACTCCGTCGGTGCCAACAGCGGCAACCGCGGGCGCACCGGCGTCGGACGTCCAGGACAGCTCGCCAGCTACACGCAGCTCGGCGGGAAGGGTGATGAATCCGGCGGCCGGGTCTGTGGCCAGGACGTAAAGATCGGAGCCCTTGGTGGTGTACGAGAGAGGCGAACCGCCCAGCGCGTCGCCGGGTCGGCGCCACGGGCGGGTGCCGTAAATCGCCTCGCCGTTGACCTCGAGCCAGGCGCCCATGGCCAGCATGGCCGCCTCCTGCAGCTCGGGGATGGTGCCGTCGGCGCGGGGGCCCACGTTGATCAGCAAGTTCCCGTTCTTGGACACCACGTCCACGAGCAGGCGGATCAGCGCCTCGCCGGACAGGGAATGCTCAGTGCCCTCCTCCTGGTTGTAGCCGAAGGAGTAGCCCAGGCCGCGGGTGGACTCCCAGGGCTGCTCGATGATGTTCTCCACGTGGCGATATTCGCGCGTGATGAAGCCGTGGTACGGGACTCCCCAGCGGTCATTGACCACGCCGTCCGGAACGGCGTCAAAGTAGCGGCGCAGCAGGGCGGCCACAGAATATTCCGTGTTGTCCTTGCCGCCGTCGGGCCACTCGATGTCATTCCAGAGGATGTCCGGGGAGAAACGTTCCACGAGTTCTTCCAGCTGCGCGGCGCTGTACTTGGCAAACTGCTCATCATTGCGGCGGAAGCGGAACAGGTCCGTGTCCGATTCGATGGGCGGGAAGTCGCTGACATGCCAATCCAGGGCGCCCGAGAAGTACACGCCGAAACGGGCACCTGACTCGCGGGTGGCCGTGCCAAGCTCGGCAATCAGGTCCCGCTTGGGGCCCCGCTTGACGGCGTTGAACTCTGTGGTGTCGGTGTCCCAGAGGCAGAATCCCTCATGGTGCTTGGTGGTGGGGATGATGTACTGGGCGCCTGCCGCACGCAGCTTGCCCACGAACTCCGCGGCGTCAAAGTTGCCGGCGTCCCAGTGCTCGGCCAGGTCCTCATAACTGGTGCCGGTGCCGTACTTTTCCTGGTGGCGGACCCAGCTGGGACTGCCGGGAATCCGCACGGTGTTCCCGTACCATTCGGCGTATTGGTGGTGCGCGTACGATTCTTCCGTGGGAACGCCGCCCTCGCCGTGGGCCGTGGCCCAGGCAGGGACGGAGTAGAGGCCCCAGTGGATGAAGAAACCCAGTTTGGCGTCGCGGTACCACTCGGGCACCTCGTTCAGCGGGTAGCTCGGTGCGTTGGCGCCCAAGTCTGGCCCCACCCGCGTTTCAAAGTTCAACATGACTAAATCTCCTCAACCTTTCCAGCCTGCACTCGTGTCACTACCGCTTCCAGTTCCGGCGCCGTTGCGGCAGCGGCAAAGGGGAACACGCCGTCGGCCAGGTTCTTGTGGCCCAGCCGCAGGAGGTCCTGGTCCACGCCGCCGGGCGTCAGGCCCAGCTTCCAACCCGCAGCAAGTTCGTACAGTTCCGGTTCGAGGTAACCGATCTTCACGCACACCACATCCATGGCGTGCGGGTCGATGCCCAGCATGGTGAAGTCGTGGAGGTGGTGGAACGGCTTGCGGTGTTCGGTGATGATGGCGTGCACGCCGCCGGCCTTGATGACGGCCTGCGTGCCTGCGTCCTTGTCCCCCTCGGTGAGGGAAAAGACTGTGCCGTCGATGGCCACGGGACCGCGGGGTCCGGCGTCGACCTTGGCGCCAACATGGAGCTGGACGGTGCCGCCAACCCCTGCCGCGACGCACTGCGCCACGGCGTCTGCGTCAAAGATAGAGGCATGCACAACGGTGGTGGTGGCGTCGGCGAACTCGGGGCGGGCCAGCAGCTCACCCAAGGTCCAGGACACGTCCCCGGCGCCGCCGGCAGTGGGGTTGTCGCCGGAATCTGACACGACGTACGGGCGCGGGGCGTCCTTGGCCAGTGCTGCGTCGAGGCTCTCCGCGAGCGGCAGGGCGTCGGCGACGAAAACAAATTCATCACGGGCATCCCAGTAGGCGCGGGCCAGGCGCTCGGCGCCCTCCTTCACCACGGCTGCGTCATCGCCGGTGACGACGACGGCCGCCTGGCAGCGCGGTTCATCCGCCCAGGCGTAGCCCACCCAGATGGCGGCGTCGATGACCCCGTCCAGGGCTTCGACTTCCGGCACCGCGTTGTACAGGGAGCGGGCCGGCTCGATCCGTGTACTGGTCTTTTCACCTGGGAGCAGCACGGGAACCTGCAGCCACGCCTTGTACGGGCGGCGCGCGTCAACGTCGGAACCCTGCGGCCCGCGCAGCCGTTCCAGCATGTTGTGGACTGCGCGCTGCTTCGTGTTCCACGCGTCCTCGTGAGGTGCCATGCGGTAACAGGTGATGAGCTCGGACATGTCCAACAGTTCCCGGGAGACGTTGCCGTGCAGGTCCATGGAGGTGGAGACAAACGTGTCCGCGCCCAAAGCGTCGCGCACGGCCTGGCCCAGATCACCTTCTGCATCGTCCAGTCCGACGACGCTCATGGCTCCGTGGATGTCGAACCAAAAACCGTCAAACGGACCTTGCGTGCGGATGCCTTCGAAGATTTCCGCCTTCAGACGAGCGTAGGTTTCGGGGTCGACGGCGCCGCCCGGCAACGAGCGGGCTTGCACGAGCGGCACCCAGTCTGCTGCCTCGCGCAGTTCATCGCCTGGGTTCAGGAAGCCGTAGTACGCCATGAGTTCCTCCCCGCGGCGTTCGGTGAACGCCGCGTCGCCGCTGATGTGCGGGCTGAAGGTGCTGGATTCAATGGCAATCCCCGCCACGCCGATGCGCGGACGGCTCAGTCCACCAGATGCCAAAAGGGCCAGCGGGCCGGACCAAATCTTTGAGGCTTCCATTGGCTCGGTTGGGTTCAACACGAGGATCCTACTTTCATTGTGTTCGCGAGTTCTGGTGAGTGTGCAAGGGATTCCCAAGCGGCAGCGGCCGAGCCCAGGACTGCCGAGCTGCCGCCAAGGCTGCCCGGGTGGACAATCAGGGGGTAACCCGACACGGGCATGTTGTGTTCAAGCATCTTGGCAAGTGGCGGTTCGATCAGATCCCACGCCCCACGGACGCCGCCGCCAACGACCACGTCCTGAACATCAAGGATCGTGGCGGTTGTGACAATGGCCTGGCCCAGGGCCCGGCCTGCGGCATCAAAGGTGGCAAGGGCGTGGGGGTCGCCGGCGCGGGCAAAATCCGCAACCTGCGCGGCTCCGTTGGCCGCCCTTCCTGAGCGTTCGGTGTAGCGCAGGGCAATGGAACGGCCAGAGGCCAAGGTCTCCAAATGGCCCTGTTGGCCACAGCTGCAAGGCAGCGCACCGAAGCCCGGCGTGTGTCCGATCTCGCCGGCGGCCCCACGCGGTCCGGCGAAAACCGAACCGTTCAGAGCCAAGGCCCCGCCAACACCGGTGCCAAGCATGATGCCCACGGCATCGGTGCAGCCGATCAGCGCACCATAGGCCATCTCCCCGCGGAGGAAGGCGTTGACGTCATTGTCGATGACAACGCCAACACCTACCCTGGCCGAAAGATCTGCGGCAAGCCGGAATCCTGCCCAGTCTTTGAAGGAGGCCGACGCGGCAGTCACCACACCGGCCTTTTGGTCGATGACGCCGGCGGCGCCGACACCCACGGCCAAGGCGTGCAATCCCGAAGAGGATTCCATCTCCTTGACCAGACCCGAAGCGGCGGCGCTCATTGCCGCGCCACCCTCACGGGCGGGTGTGGCAATGGTGGCCTGCGCTGCAATGCTGCCGTCGCGCCGGCACAGAACCACGGTGGTTTTGGTCCCACCGAGGTCGATGCCAGCAACGACGGCATTTGTACTGCTTTCCACCATGTCAGCGTCCACCGAGTCCCGCCATGGAAATACCCTTGACCAGGTGCTTCTGAAGCGCGATCACCAAGATGGTGGTGGGGATCATGGAGATGATCGCCGCGGCCATCTGCAGGTCCCAACGCGTTCCCGTCAAACCGGAGAACGAGGCAAGGCCCACGGGCAGGGTCCCCAAAGTGTCATAGTCAACTGTGACGATCAAGGGCCACAGGTAGCTGTTCCAGAACGACATGAACGTGAAGACTGCCAGAACGGCCACGGCAGACTTTGCCAAGGGCAGGATGATCTCCAGGAAGCAACGAATGGGTCCGGCCCCGTCAACACGGGCGGCTTCTTCCAGCTCATAGGGGATGCCGCGGAAGAACTGGCGCATCAAGAAGGTGCCAAATGCGGTGAACGCGAAAGGCAGAATGAGCGCCTGATAGGTATCAACCCAGCCCAGCCACTGCATGAGGATGAACATGGGGATGACCGTAACCTCCTGCGGCACCATCAAGGTGGCCAGGAACAGCACGAACACAGCGTCCCGACCCTTCCAGCGCAGTCGGCCGAAGGCGTAGCCGGCGGTGGTGGAGACAAACAGCACCACCAAGGTGCCGGCGATGGCCACGAAGAACGAGTTGGCGATGTACGTGACGAACGGACCATATTCGAAAACTGCGGCAAAGTTGCCCCACCGCATTTCGGAGCCGATCAGGCGCGGAGGCATGGAAAACATTTCGCCGTTGGGCTTTAGCGCTGCAAAGAAGGCGTAGACCAGCGGTGCCAGGAAGATCAGGGCCGCAAGGTAGATGCCGATGTGCGCGATGACCAGGCGGATGCGCTCTCCCCGGGTCGTGGGGGCGCGCCGCTTGTTGAGCTTATGGGGCTTATCGGCCAAGGTGTCGGCTCCCCGACGCGATCGGGTCTGAGTTTCCAGGACATCAGTGCTCATAGTGCACCCACTTCTTCTGCACGGCGAACTGCCCGGCTGTCAGGACAATGATGATGGCAAACAAGATCCATGCGGCTGCGGCGGCAAGGCCGAGGTCCTGGAACTTGAAGCCTTGGTTGTAGATGAACTGCACAAGCGGCTGGGTGGAGTTGCCAGGGCCGCCACCCGTCAGCAGCTGCGGCTGCACGAAGACCTGCAACGAGGAAATCATTGTCATCACGCTGGCAAAGAAGATCGAGGGCGAGATGAGGGGGAGCTTAACTTTCCACAACAAGCGAAGTCCGCGTGCGCCGTCGAGCTTGGCGGCTTCCATCACGGAATCCGGCAGCTGCTCCACAGCGGCGGAGAAGATCAGCATGTTGTAGCCAAGGCCCTGCCAGACAGACATGAGGACCACCATGACCATGGCCCACTGGGGATCGGCGAGGAAGTTGGGCAACTGGTAGCCGAACCATTCCACGGACAAGCCGTTGAGCATCCCTTGGGGCTGAAGGATCATTTTCCAGACAAGAACGTTGGCAACCATGGGGGTTACCACCGGGATGAAGAACAGGATCCGCAGCGCGGCGCGGCCACGAATGCGTTCGTGAAGGGAGAGTGCAAGTGTCAGGGAAAGGATGACGCTCAGGGGCACATACAAGATGGTGAAGACTGCTGTGTTGCGCAGGGATGGCCAGAAATCAGGGCTGTTGGTGAACAGCTTGATGTAGTTGTCGAAGCCGATGAATTTCTTCTCGCCAAACGTGGGCCAGTCGAAGAACGCCATGATGATTGACAGCACAACTGGCAACACGGTGAACACTGCCAAACCGGCAAGGGCTGGGCTTACGAAGCCCAGCGCCTGGCGCGATTCAACCTTGGCCAGCGCACCACGACGGCGGTCGTTTACGGTGGTAGTCATAGGGACAAACTCTCTTGTTGCTTACTTGGCGAACTGCTGTTGTGCCGATTCGAGCACCTTGGCCATGGATTCCTGACCGTTGTAGACGCTGACCAGGTTCGGCTGGATGTAGGTGCCGACCTTCGACCACTGGTCGCTGACGCGCTGGCCTTCAACGTTTTCAAATGCTGCTTCAAAGACGCTCTTGACCTGGTCGCGGTATTTGGCGTCAATGGTTTCGAAGTACAGCGGCTGTGAGGCTAGGCGGGCCGGGTAGCTGCGGCCCGAGGTTGCAATGTAGTCCTGTGACTTTTCGCCCAGCAGTGATCCGAGGACCTTCAGGGCAGCGTCCTTGTTCTTGCACTCCTTGGACAGGCCGTAGCCGGAGCCCAGGACCAGGCCAAGTGAACCCTTGTCGCCTGCGGGCAGGGGTGCCATGCCCGCTTCGAAGCCGGGATCATTGTTCAGGTAGCCCACTGCGTTCCAAGTGCCGTCCACGGCCATGGCCGCGTTGCCGCTGGAGTACTGGTTCTCGCCCCATCCGGTGTCGGAGGCGCTGGCCACGGGGGCGGCAACCTTCGCCTTGGTGACGAGCTCGCCGTACCATTCCGACGCTTTGAGGAAGTCAGGGTTGGTCAAATCCAGCGTGCCGTCTTCGGTGACGGGCTGAGCACCTGCCATGGAGATCGGCAATGCCTGCCACTGGAAGTCGCCCATGCCCACGCCGAAGCCCTGCTTGCCGTCTTTGGTAGCAGCCTTCGCCGTCTTCTCGAAGTCGCCGAACGTCCATCCGATCTTCGGCGTATCAGCGGCTGCAGCCTTCAGCTGGTCGGCGTTGTAGTAGACGAGCATGGTGGACATGTCGAACGGCACGCCGTACATTTCGCCCTTGTTCTTCAGGATTTCCAGGGCGCCGGGTGCAAAGTCGGCTTCGTTCAGCCCTGCAGCCTTCAAATCGTCTGCGGTCAGCGCAGCAAAGCCGGCCGTGTAGCCCGAGAGCATTCCGGAGTTCATGCCCGAGATGCAGGCCATGTTGCCCGATGCCATGTTGGTGGTCATCTTGGTGAAGTAGTCGCCCCACGGTGCCGTACGCAAAGTAATGTCCAAATCGGGGTTTTCCGCTTTGGCGATGGCAAGTTGTTCGTTCAGTGCGGTGGTGTCATCTTCGCTACCTGACCACATGTCGATGACGATGCTGTTGTCACCTGCCCCGCCACCGGTGGTTGCTCCACTGCCGCAACCGGTAAAGGCAAGGGTGGCGACGGCCGCGACGGCCAGGATGCCAATTTGAGATTTCCTCATTGAATTTAACTCCTCGGATCTCGGCACTTGAGTGCCAAGGCTTGTTCGACGAATGATGATGGATTCAGCCGCGATGGCAAAGCGGGGACTTAATTCGACGCTCGTACTTACTTACATTCACTATCGCGTAAAGTAAGTGTCGCAGATCATCTTCCAATCACCAAGCTATTCATCCGATGTTTGGGAGAACATTTTTGGAATTCCGGAACCTATCCGCATGATTCCGCGGGAATGCGTGGCATGGGAACCGTGAAGTGCCACCTTGACGCCGGACCATCGTGCCATCTCGGATTTGCTTCCGCCGATGCGCCTATGCTGGCACTAACGCGCCAAACCACTTAGTTCGACACAAAGGAAAAGATCATGCGGGAACAGCCGCCGACACCCTCGATTCCAGGACAGTCCCAGCAGATCATCTCGCTGGTTGCCCATGGCACGGCAACCACTCGAGCCGAATTGGCGAAGAAGATGGGCTTGGCTCCGTCCACGGTATCCCTGCGAATCGCGGAGCTGACGGAGCTGGGAGTGCTCGTCGAGGACGGTACGGGAATCTCCAAGGGAGGGCGCAAGCCGCGACTCCTGCGCTTGGCCGAGGACCAGGGGCAAATCCTGACCGCCGACCTCGGCAGTCGCCACGCACGCTTGGGCCGCTTCTCCCTAACGGGCACACTGCTGTCAACTCAAACAGTTCAGGTCAGCGTGGAATCGGGGCCCGAAGCCACCTTGAACTCAATCCTGCAGGCATGGACTGACGTGGCAGGTGGCACCGGCGCAGACCTGAGTGGATTGCGTGGAGTGGGGATCGGGCTGCCTGGCCCTGTGGATGTGGGCGCCGGGACCGTCCGGCTGCCGTCCCGCATGCCGGAGTGGGCAGGCTTCCCTATCCGGGAATGGCTGGAAGAGAAGATCGGCCTGCCCGTTATCGTCGACAATGACGCCAACCTCAGCGCCCTGGGCGAACATCACGCCACCCTGGGACCAAACCAGCACAGCATCACGGTCAAGGCCGGAACCGCCATCGGCAGTGGCATTATTGTTGGCGGCCAACTGCACCGCGGGGCCACCGGCGCCGCGGGGGACGTCACGCACACGCGAGTGGCGGCCGCCATGGACGAACCATGCACCTGTGGAAACATGGGATGTTTGGAGACTATTGCCAGTGGTGCCGGCCTCGTCCGCCGGCTCCGGCGCCAAGGCCTGGACGTTTCCACAACCGCCGACGTATTGGAACTGGTGCACCGCGCCGAACCGCTGGCCACCACGGCCCTGCGCACGGCCGGCACCCACCTTGGCGAGGTTCTCGCCACGATTGTGAACTTCTTCAACCCGGATTCGCTCTATCTGACGGGCCATATGGCCTCCAGCGAAATGTTCATAGCCGCCGTGCGCAGCCGCGTGTACGAGGGCTGCCACCCGCTCATGACACAGAACCTGCATATCGGCGCAGCCTCCACCGGCCAGGACTCCGGCTTGCGTGGCGCCGCCCACCTGGTGCTCAACCGCGTCCTCAGCGACATAGGCCCCCACCGCTGACGCCGGGACACCACACTTTTGGAGGGCGCCCCGAGTAAACAAAGTACGACGGCGCCTGCCGGACCCGAGTGGGTTCCGGCAGGCGCCGTCGAACGTAGTTGGACCTAGGCGCCCGAAGCGTCTGGGCCCACGCGCCCGAGGGGCCCCAAGCGGATACGCGCCAGCGGATCTGCTTGGGGAGGGCGTGGGGATTAGCGGGCTACGGAGCCTTCGGTGTAGTCATCGCTGTTGCTGATCCAGGAGAACAGTCCGCGCAGTTCGCGGCCGGTGGCCTCGATGGGGTGCTCTTCGCCCTTCTTGCGCAGCGCCTTGAATTCAACGCCGCCGTTGTCCTGGTCCTCGATGAAGCGAGTGGCGAACGCACCGCTCTGGATGTCGGCCAGAACAGCCTTCATGTTTTCCTTCACCTCGGGGGTGATGACGCGCGGGCCGGAGACGTAGTCGCCGTATTCTGCGGTGTCGGAAACGCTCCAGCGCTGCTTGGCGATGCCGCCTTCCCACATGAGGTCAACGATGAGCTTGAGCTCGTGCAGTACCTCGAAGTAAGCGATTTCCGGCTTGTAGCCGGCTTCGGTGAGAACTTCGAAGCCGTACTGAACCAGCTGCGAGGTGCCACCGCAAAGAACTGCCTGCTCGCCGAACAGGTCGGTTTCGGTCTCTTCGGTGAAGGTGGTCTCGATGACGCCTGCACGGGTTCCGCCGATGCCCTTTGCGTAGGCCAAGGCAAGAGCCTTGGCGCCACCGGTGAAGTCCTGCTCAACGGCGATCAAATCGGGGATGCCACGGCCGGCTTCGAATTCGCGGCGCACGGTGTGACCCGGAGCCTTCGGAGCAACCAGGGCAACGTCAACATCAGCCGGGGGCGTGATGTAGCCGAAGCGGATGTTGAAGCCGTGGCCGAAGAACAGGGCGTCGCCAGCCTTCAGGTTCGGGGCAATGTCCTCGGCGTAGACGAAGCGCTGCACCTGGTCCGGGGTCAGGATCATAATGACATCGGCTTCGGCGGTTGCCTCTGCAACGCTAAGGACGCGCAGGCCCTCTGCTTCTGCCTTGGCAATGGACTTGGAGCCTGCCTTGAGGCCAACGCGAACGTCGACGCCGGAATCGCGCAGGTTCAGAGCGTGGGCGTGGCCCTGGCTGCCGTAACCAATGATGGCGACCTTGCGGCCCTGGATGATGGACAGGTCTGCATCGTCGTCGTAGAACATGTCAGTCACTGTGGAACTCCTTGAATAAATGGTGTGTATTGATGTCTTGAAAAATAATTCTTGTGGACCCCAAGGGGCCGGTGCACTATCGGAGCCTTGCGCTAGGAAGCGCGAAGGGCCCTGTCGCTCATTGAGCGGGATCCCCGCCCAATGGCCAAGGTGCCTGATTGCACGATTTCCCGGATCCCAAAGGGTTCCAGAACGTTCAGCAATGCTGCAAGCTTGTCCGCGTAACCGGTGGCTTCGATGGTCAATGAGTCTGTGGACACATCAACTACTGAGGCCCTAAAGAGGTCTGCGGCTTGGGTTACCTGCAGTCTCGTGGCGGCATCCGCACGTACCTTGACCAGGATGTGGTCCCTTTGCACGGAATTCTCTGAAACTAGTTCAACGATCTTGATGACGTTGACTAGTTTATTCAGCTGTTTGGTGACTTGTTCAATCAGGTCACCGTTGGCGTCGACCACAACGGTCATGCGGGAAACTCCCTCAATCTCGGTGGGGCCCACAGCCAAGGAGTGGATGTTGAAGGCGCGGCGGGCAAACATGCTTGCCACGCGGGTCAAGACGCCGGGCTTGTCTTCAACCAGTACGGAAAGAGTATGTCGAGTCATGCTTAGTCCTCCTCGTCCCACACCGGGGTCATGTTCCGGGCTACTTGAATTTGATCATTGCTGACACCCGAGGGCACCATCGGCCACACCATGGAATCTGGGCTGACCACGAAGTCAATGATGACAGGGCGGTCATTGATGGCCAAGGCCGCCTCGATCGTCGCGTCGATGTCCTCGACCCGCTCGCAACGAAGACCCACGCAGTCGTAGGCGTCGGCCAGCTTGACGAAGTCCGGTACTCGAATGCTGTCATGGCCCGTGTTCAGGTCCGTGTTGGAGTAGCGGCTGTTGTAGAACAGCGTCTGCCACTGGCGCACCATGCCCAAGGAGGAGTTGTTGATGATGGCGACCTTGATCGGAATGTTGTTGATCCGGCAGGTCGCCAGCTCCTGATTGGTCATCTGGAAGCAGCCGTCACCGTCAATGGCCCAGACCACGCGGTCCGGGTTGCCCACCTTGGCACCCATTGCGGCCGGAACCGAGTAGCCCATGGTGCCGGCGCCGCCGGAGTTGAGCCATGAGCGGGTGCGCTCGTACTTGATGAACTGCGCAGCCCACATCTGGTGCTGCCCAACGCCTGCGGCGTAGACGGCCTCGGGGCCGGTCAGGGCGCCGATACGAGAAATGACGTGCTGCGGGGACATGAGCCCGTCTTCGGGTTCGGTCCAGCCCAGCGGGTAGGTGTCGCGCAAGTTGCCAAGGAACGCCCACCAGTCACCGAGGTCGGGAGTTCCGTTGGTGTCAAACTCCACCTTCACGGCGGCGCTCAGATCGGGGATGATCTCCTTGACGGATCCCACGATCGGAACATCGGCCGTACGGTTCTTGGAGATTTCGGCCGGGTCGATGTCGGCATGAATCACCTTGGCGTGCGGGGCGAAGCTGCTCAGCACGCCGGTGACGCGGTCGTCGAAACGGGCGCCAAGAGTGATGAGCAGGTCGGACTGCTGCAGCGCGGTCACGGCCGAAACCGTGCCGTGCATGCCGGGCATGCCAACGTGCAGAGGGTGGGAGTCCGGGAAAACGCCGCGGGCCATCAGCGTGGTGACCACGGGTGCGCCGGTCAGTTCGGCCAAGACCATGAGCTCGTCGGAGGCATTGCCCTTGAGCACACCGCCGCCAACGTAGAGTACGGGCTTCTTGGATTCGCGGATCAGGCGGGCCGCTTCGCGCAGCTGCTTGGAGTGTCCACGGAACACGGGGCGGTAGCCGGGCAGGTCAATGACGGGCGGCCAGGAGAAGGTCATCTGGCCAACCTGGGCGTCCTTGGACACGTCTACGAGAACGGGGCCGGGGCGGCCGGTGGAGGCGAGGTGGAAGGCCTCAGCCAGCACGCGCGGGATGTCGTTGGGGTCCGTCACCAGGTAGGAGTGCTTGGTGATGGGCATCGTGATGCCCACAATGTCCGCTTCCTGGAAGGCATCGGTGCCGATGACGGCACTGGACACCTGGCCCGTGATGGCCACCATGGGCACCGAGTCCATGTGGGCATCCATGATAGGCGTCACCAGGTTGGTGGCACCGGGGCCGGAGGTGGCGATACAAACGCCAACGTTGCCGGTGACCATGGCGTAGCCCTGTGCAGCGTGGCCGGCGCCCTGTTCGTGGCGGACCAAGATGTGGTTGAGGGACGACGCCATGAGCGGATCGTAGGTAGGAAGGATTGCTCCACCGGGCAAACCGAAGATGTCCTTGACGCCAAGCTCTTCAAGGGACCGGACAAGTGCCTCGGAGCCAGACATCTGTACAGGCGCCACAACGTTGTTGGGCCCGACGACGTCGGAGGCGGGGGTGGTGGTGCCAACGGCACCAGAAGTGGTGCCACCGTGGGCACCGTGTCCGGAGGACTTGGCTGCCATCAGCGCTGGGCTGGCGGGCGTTCCTTTACTCATCGGTTCTTCCTTTGGGAAACTCATGCTTGGGGTCAATCTTCTTTGCTTGCGTTCAATTGTGGATGGTTGACGCAGTACTACGAGTTGCCGCTGGTGGTGGAAACAAAAAACCCCTCAGCCCATAAGTCACTTGGCGAGGGGGTATGCACGTGGTGTGACATACTCTCATGCGAGCGTCACGGGATCTATGACCTTGGGTGCGGTCACTTCGCGTCACGCGCTAGCTAATGACGACTACGAGATTTCGTTGCATGTCTGCAAGTCTCCCGTTTCCCGATCCTGAGTGTCAAACAGGCCACACCCGCGTCTCACATTGTGGACGCTAAGTCCACCTTATGGTCATCGTGTCCATTTTTCGGCAATATTCCTGCAAATTCGCGCTTTGATTAGCCGCAGTAGGCTCCCGTTGAGGCACTGTTGACAAGCTTGGCGTACTTGGCCAAAACTCCCGTGGTGAACTTGGCCGGGAGCGGCTCCCATCCTTCCTTGCGCGCATCCAGCTCCGCCGGATCCACCAGCAGGTCGAAGGTCCGGGCCGCGATATCAACCCGGATGGTGTCACCGTCGCGCACAAAGGCGATCGGTCCGCCGTCGACCGCTTCCGGGGCAACGTGACCAATACACAGCCCGGTGGTGCCGCCGGAGAAGCGCCCATCCGTGAGCAGCAGAACGTCCTTACCCAGCCCGGCACCTTTGATGGCGCCGGTAATGGCCAGCATTTCGCGCATGCCCGGGCCACCCTTGGGGCCTTCGTAACGGATCACCACCACCTCGCCCGCATGGATTTCGCCCCGGTCGAGAGCTTCCAGGGCACCCTGCTCACGTTCAAAAACTCGGGCCGTTCCCTCAAAGACGTCCAGGTCGAACCCGGCGCTTTTAACCACGGCACCCTCGGGGGCCATGGAACCGTGCAAGATGGTGATGCCGCCGGTCTTGTGCAGCGGGTTGTCCATGGCTCGCAACACCTTCCCGTCCGGGTCCGGCGGGTTGATCAGGGCCAGATTTTCCGCGACAGTCTTTCCGGTGACGGTGAGGCAATCGCCGTGGATGAGTCCGGCGTCGAGCAAGGCCTTCATGATGACCGGCACCCCGCCGATCTTGTCCACATCAAACATTACGTAGCGGCCAAACGGCTTGAGATCCCCAAGGTGCGGAACACGATCTCCGATCCGGTTGAAGTCGGCCAGGGTCAGATCCACCTGGGCCTCGCGGGCAATGGCCAGCAGGTGCAACACCGCATTGGTGGATCCGCCGAAGGCCATGGTGACGGCGATGGCGTTCTCAAAGGCTTTCTTGGTCATGATGTCGCGGGCACGGATACCCAGGTGCAGCAGGTTCACCACGGCCTCCCCCGACTTGCGGGCAAACATGTCACGACGGCGGTCGGCGCTGGGTGGGGCGGCGGAACCCGGAAGGGACATGCCCAATGCCTCGCCGATGCACGCCATGGTGTTGGCCGTGTACATGCCGCCGCAGGCGCCTTCTCCGGGGCAGATGGCGCGTTCAATGCTGTCGAGGTCTTTCAGGCTCATCTTGCCGGCGGCACAGGCACCCACGGCCTCGAAGGCATCGATGAGGGTCACTTCCTTTTCCGTGCCGTCCTCGAGCTTGGCGAAGCCCGGCATGATGGAGCCGGCGTACAGGAAGACGCTTGCGAGGTTGAGCCGGGCTGCGGCCATCAACATGCCGGGCAGGGACTTGTCGCAGCCGGCCAGCAATACTGATCCATCGAGGCGCTCCGCCATCATGACGGTTTCCACGGAGTCGGCGATGACCTCGCGTGAAACGAGCGAGAAATGCATTCCCTCATGGCCCATTGAGATGCCGTCGGAAACCGAGATGGTGCCGAATTGCATGGGGAATCCATCGGCGGCGAACACGCCTTCCTTGGCGCCTTGGGCCAGACGGTTCAGGGAGAGGTTGCACGGGGTAATTTCATTCCACGAACTGGCGACGCCGATCTGGGGCTTGCGGAAGTCGTCGTCGCCCATGCCGACGGCGCGAAACATGCCGCGCGATGGTGTTGCGTGGATGCCATCGGTCACCACTCGGCTGCGGGGCTTGATGTCCGGTTTGCCGTCCGCAGCCAGGACAAGCGCGTCCGCTGACACGGCGCCCGGACTGGGTGAGTCTGCGTTGTTGGTCATGGCATTGTTTTCCATTGCACTGCTCTCGACGGCACTTCTGCGGGCGCTCATGTGCGTCAGTCTACGACTCGCTAGTGAACTACGTCACTACCCCCGCCGCTCCCAGGTCTTCACTCGGGCTTCATAGCCAAGCGGGACAAAAATATTCAACGATTTTTTGGGGTCAAAACCGCTAGATTCCGCGGATCCCATCTATCGCTGCTGTGATCCGTGGCTCAAAATCACCAAAAGAGTGCTTTTGGATTTCACACTCACGGAAAAAACCCGTATAGTTTCATGTCGTTGCGAGGAACACCGCGGACACAATCCGAAGTGGTTCCCAGCAGTGAAAAAGATGCACCTCTAGCTCAATTGGCAGAGCAATTGACTCTTAATCAATGGGTTTCCGGTTCAAGTCCGGAGGGGTGCACGGGTAAAGCCGCTCCGACACTGGTAACAACCGGTGTCGGTGCGGTTTTTTACTGCAAATACAAATGAATGCACCTCTAGCTCAATTGGCAGAGCAATTGACTCTTAATCAATGGGTTTCCGGTTCAAGTCCGGAGGGGTGCACAAAGGGTAACCGCTTCACTACTGGTAACAACCAGTAGTGAAGCGGTTTTTTTGTTGCCCCAAGACGCGCGTTTGTCATGGGGCTGGCAGGTCTTCGATCCCCACACCACATACGGCCATGCTCTTCTTTTCTTTCGTGGAATACGCGCCAGGCATTGTTGCTCAAACGCCGATAGCCGTATGGGCGGCTAGTGGAAATGCGCTCGGCCGGGCCACCGAGACAATGCTTCACCTCGTTCCGTGAACTCTTCGTAGAGAAGTCCGGCCACCGCACCGACCCACATTTTTTGGGCCAGCACACCAAATGCGGGCTTCACCAGATCGAAGACCGCTTGTTCGTCGTAGTTGTTCAAGACCAAGTCGTTCCATACTGCCGACGCCGCACCCAACAGCTGTGGGTGCAGCGCACAGAGGTCCTTGCCTTCGCCAAAAACATGCGGTTCCCAAGTTTCAAACAAGGGCTGCGCATCCAAGGCACCGCCGTGATAATAGTCGGCAAAGGGGACTATGTAGAGCAAGTCGTCGTTCGTGTTGATGACCTTGTACCCATCGGTTACGGCGGCCTGGCCGCTGTACCAATCGTTGTTCCATGCACAGATGACAACGTCGCGGTTGTAGCCTTCAGTGCCGGTGCTTCCTGCTCCCCCGGACATGGTACTCAGACTCCCCCACGCTACGGGGTCCCTGCCCAGCGATCGAAGATGGGTGCTGATGGCATTGAAGAACCTGCGGTAATCCTCACTGTGTTCCTTGCTGTATTCGTCGGCACCGAAATGGACCGCAGGCCCACGGAACCACGGCACGAATTCATCGAAGAGTCCCTTCACCAGGTGAATTGTTTCCGTCTTGCCGAGATCGAGCATGTCCGAGTCCCCACCGTTCAGGCCGGTCTCGGGACGCCACCGGATGATGGAGCGTGAGTGTGCCGGGACATCCAATTCCGGAACCAGTTGCACATGCCGGCTAGCTGCCAGATCCTCGAAGGAATCCCACTCGACGCGGTCATAGGCTCCGTCCTCGGATGCCAGACCCGCGATCCAGGGTGAATCCGAGGCCAACCGGAATCCTTGCTGCGCCTCGTCCCAGCTGCGCTTGGTGTCCTTGGTGATCTCATTGTCGTTGAGGTGGATCATGAAGGTGTTGATCTTGAACCAGCTCATCATGCGGATGTAGTCACGCACGGCTTCCGGCCGGGCAAAACGCCGGCCCACATCCAGCATGAAGCCACGCACGGGATAGTTGGGCCAGTCAACAGCGATGCCGTCCGGCAGGGTCAGGGACGATGCCAGCATCTGCAGCAAACTGCGCGTTCCCCAGTAGACCCCGGTATCCGTCCGCGCCGTGATTTTCACGCCGCCGTTGATCTCCAGCAGATACCCTTCGGTGGCCGCGGTGGCATTCTCGGTGGAGAACTCAAGGTCCGGGTCAAGGGCCAGTTCAATCGTGACAGGCTGCACCCCGCGGCCCAGGGAGGAACTCGTCAATTCGGCAAAGTCGGCGAGTAACGTGGTGGCGGTGGCGGCCAGTTCCGGGGAATGTTCGACGGCGATTCCCCGGCAAGGCTTGTTGTCCCGGTTTGTGCCGTCCACCGCTGCAGGGATGGAATGACCCGTGGAGCGGCCGTTGCATTCGCACTGTCGACGGAGGACTCCGAATGGGATGAGGCTGTGGTGTCCAAGAATTTCAGTCCGTTCTACGTCGGTGGTGGTCTCGCGCAGCCAGCGGCAGCCGCCGGGTGCAAGAGAAGTTGGGATCCACGGTAACCTGTTCCCCCTGTGGGAGCTCGCCTGTGTGGGACATCCGCGCAACGCACTAGGCTTGAGAGAGTGCCCAAAACAACTTCCCCAGCTTTCGCCACTTGGCGCTGCACCGGGGCGAACGAGGAGTAAAACATGACCGAGCGTCTAGTCCCGGGCGATTTGGCCCCTACTTTTAGCCTGCCGAATGCCGATGGCGGAACCACCTCATTGGCGGACTTTGCCGGCCGCAAGGTGATCCTTTTCTTCTACCCGGCTGCCATGACTCCCGGATGCACCAAGCAGGCCTGCGACTTCCGTGACAGCCTGCCCTCGTTGCAAGCTGCGGGCTATGCGGTAGTGGGTCTTTCCCCCGATCCCGTCGCGAAGCTGGAAAAGTTTGTTGCCCGCGACGGTCTCAACTATCCCTTGCTGAGCGACGAAGACCACGCCGTGGCGCTGTCCTACGCTGCCTGGGGTGAGAAGAAGAATTACGGCAAAACGTACCAGGGCCTGATCCGCTCCACCATTGTTGTTGATGAGGCGGGCGAGGTTGCCGTGGCCCAGTACAACATTCGCGCAACGGGCCACGTCGCCAAGTTGCACCGGGATTTGAAGATCGCTGCCGCATAGGACGGGAATGGTTGGCCTCTGTTGCGCCGGACTCGCAGCCACCAACTCAGTAGTGAGCCGGATATGACAAAGGCCCCGTTCATCTGAACGGGGCCTTTGTTGTTGTGCGCAAGAGGGGACTTGAACCCCTACGCCCGAAGGCACAGGTACCTAAAACCTGCGTGTCTACCAATTCCACCACTCGCGCTAGTGCATTGAAGCATGAACAATACTACCGGTTCCAAGAAGTAGTCTTGACCACCTTTGACAGCCATCAGGGGGAACTCCCAAGATTGCCCTACTAAGATGAGTGGCTGATGGACCATCCGTGCTGCAAGGAGAAATAAATCGTGCCACACCCCGCCGACTCGCTGTGTGCTGTGCCATCAAGCACCGTGCCACGTCGCCAGGTGCTCCTGCGCGCGGTGTCACTGACCGCCGTCGTTCTTCTCGGCGCAACGGCCTGCACGGTTACTCCGGACCCGGCCCCGGGAACAACTGCCGCGGCAACAACGGCCAGCACCATCGCCAACGCCACGTTCAGCTTTGGCACCGGTGCCGACCCCTCGGGCCTGGACCCGGCGCTTGTCTCGGACACGGAATCGTACCGGGTGACCCGGCAGGTCTTGGAAGGATTGCTCACGATCGACCCCGTCACCGGGGCGCCGGCACCCAGCCTGGCCACCACCTGGACGGAGCTCAACGATGGATTGAGCTACAGCTTCACCCTGCGCCCAAACGTAAAGTTCCACGACGGAACCGCATTCGACGCCGCAGCTGTGTGCACCAACTTTGAGCGCTGGTACGCGTTCAAGCCCGCGACCCGGGGCGATGGATCGGCCTCCATGTTCAAGCAGGTCTTCCGTGGATTCAAGGACGACTCAGCCAACTCGCTCTATGAAAGCTGCACGGTTGATGGCGATCTGAAAGTCACCTTAAACCTGAAAATGCGGCTCACCGGATTCCTCGAGGCACTCACCTTGCCCGCATTCGCCATCTCCTCCCCCACCGCACTGAAAGCCGGAACCGCGGATGTTCTGGACCAGACGTTCTCGGCGAACAAGGTTTCCAAGTACGCCCTGCACCCCGTGGGCACCGGACCTTTTACTTTCACACAGGCAAAGCCCGGTTCCGTGACCATGACCGCCAACGCCGACTATTGGGGTAGCAAGGGCCAAATCGAAACCCTGAACTTCAAGACCTACGAGCAGCCGGAAACCCGCATAGCCGCGCTCGAGGACGGATCCATCGACGGCTTTGATCCCGTCACGCCGGACAACTTGGACAAGCTCATCAAATCCGGACAACAGGTCCTGCAACGGGATCCGTTCTCGGTCATGTACCTGAGCCTGAACCAAAGCATTCCTGCCCTTGCCGATCAGAAAGTGCGCGAGGCCATCGCCGCCGCCATCGACAAGTCCACCATTGTGAACAATTACTTCATCGCAGGAACCGCCACCACGGCGCAATTCATCCCGCCGAAACTCAGCGGTTTCAACAACGCCGTTGCAGGGATCCCCTATGACCCGCAAAAGGCCAAGACACTCCTGGCGGCCTCAAGCTACAAGGGCGAGGAACTGAAGTTTTACTACCCAACCAATGCCGCCAGGACCTACCTGCCGTCGCCGGAAAAGGTCTACGCCCAGATCGCCACCGAGCTCACCGCGGCCGGTCTGAACATCAAACCCGTCCCCGTCCCGTGGGGCGAAGGCTACGTTTCAGCCGTGACCAGTAGCGGTGACCACGCCCTGAGCCTGCTGGGCTGGAACGGCAGCTACGCGGATCCGGACAACTTTGTTGGTGCACTCTTTGGCGCCCCCAACGCCCAGCTCTCCATGAACGATCCGCAATTGGTCTCCAAGATCACACGCGCCCGCAGCATGCCCAACGGTCCGGACCGCGTGGCCGCCTACCAGGCCATCAGTGAACAACTCGCACAGACAGTTCCTGCTGTGCCCATTGCGTTCCCCATCTCAGCAATCGCGCTCTCGGACCGGGTTGCCAGCTACCCTCTGAGCCCGGTCCTGAACGAGGTCTTCAACATGGTGAAGTTGACTCCTTCCACTGGCTGACGGCTCCCCACCCAAGCCGGGCTCACGCCGTCGGACGTTCAATGAGCGCTCTCACCCGCTCCGGATTTACGCATCCAGCCCCTGCCGCGATACGCTTCTAGCGCTAGGAAGAGCCTCTACCGGAGTTGACTGTGACCTTCATTTCGAACACCAAAGACGCTGACGTCGTACTCATCGGAGGCGGCATCATGAGCGCCACGCTGGGCACCATGCTCAAGCAACTCGAACCAAACTGGAAGATTGTGCTGTTCGAACAGCTCGATACGCCAGGATTGGAATCCTCCAGCCCGTGGAACAATGCCGGTACCGGCCACTCCGCGCTTTGCGAGCTTAACTACTCCCCCGCCGCCGCTGACGGATCCGTCAACCCGGCAAAGGCCATCAACATCAACGAGCAGTTCCAGCTCTCGCGCCAGTTCTGGGCGCACCTGGTGGACGAATCGCTGATCGGCTCCCCCAAGGGCTTCATCAACACCGTTCCGCACATGAGCTTCGTTATTGGCGAAGCGCACCGGAAGTTCCTCAAGGCCCGCCACGAGGCACTGAAGACCAACCCGGTCTTCGCGTCCATGGAGTACTCCGAGGACCCGGCACAGATTGCCAAGTGGGCTCCCTTGGTCATGAAGGGCCGCGATGCTTCACAGCAGGTTTCCGCGACTCGTTCCGCCGAGGGCACCGACGTTGATTTTGGCGCCCTGACCCGTGAGCTGATCGGCTACATGGGCAAGAACGACGTCGAAATCAACTACGGGACCACCGTCACCGATGTGGCACGCACCAATGACGGCGCGTGGGATGTTTCATTGAAGCACCCGTCCTCCGGTGAATACGGCAAGGTCAAGGCAAAGTTTGTCTTCATCGGCAGCGGCGGCGGCGCCCTGCACCTGCTGCAAAAGTCCGGCATCCCCGAGGGCAAGGGTTTCGGAGGCTTCCCGGTTTCGGGTCAGTTTTTCCGTTGCACGGATGAAACCGTTGCAGCCAAGCACAGCGCCAAGGTTTACGGGCAGGCTTCCGTGGGCGCCCCGCCCATGTCGGTCCCTCACCTCGATACTCGTTATGTTGACGGCAAGCGCTCACTGCTGTTTGGTCCGTACGGTGGATTCTCCACCAAGTACCTCAAGACCGGTAGCTACATGGACCTGCCCGGGTCCATCCGCCCCAACAACATCATCCCGATGCTCGCTGTTGGCAAGGACAACCTTGACCTGGTCAAGTATCTGGTGAGCGAGGTCACCAAGTCGCGCGCCGGCAAGGTTGACGCTCTCCACGAGTACTTCCCCGAAGCAGACGGCAAGGATTGGGAGCTGATCACGGCAGGCCAGCGCGTGCAGATCATCAAGAAAGATACCAAGAAGGGCGGTGTGCTGCAGTTCGGCACCGAGGTCATCACGGCCGCCGACGGCACCCTGTCAGCACTGCTGGGTGCATCCCCGGGTGCTTCCACGGCCGTGCCGATCATGTTGGAATTGCTGCAGCGTTGCTTCCCGCGCAAGTTCAAGCTTGAATGGCAAGACTCCCTGCGTGGCATGATGCCCACCTACGGCACCAAGCTGAACGATGATGCGGAACTCTTTGAAAAGAGCCTGGCCTCCACGGCAGCCTCCTTGCAGTTGATGACTGACAACGCCTAAAATCCCCTGCATCGCTGGATGGGGACCGGCATGACAACGTGGGAGTAGTTTGATGTTTAGCTTGGCCAAGATGTCGCTCGGCAACCGGGCGTTGATTGCCCTCATCACCATCTTCGCGATGGTTTTCGGGGTGATCACGCTCGGCTCGCTCAAGCAGGAACTTATCCCCAGCATTGAGTTCCCGCAGATCACGGTTGTCTCGGCCATGCCCGGCGCATCTCCGGCCGTGGTCGACAAACAGGTCAGCGAACCTCTTGAGGCTGCGCTCAACGCGGTGGAGGGGCTGGAATCCAGCACCTCCACCTCCCGCAGCGGCGTGTCAACCATCAACCTCGCCTTCACGTACGGCACGAATCTGGACCGTGCACGGAATCAAATTGATCGCGCCATTTCCAATGTCAGCGGGCGGCTGCCTTCCGGGGTCCAGCCGCAGCCCATTGCCGGCAGCATTGCCGACTTCCCGATCGTGTTTTTGGCCGTCTCATCGGATCAAGACCTGGCTGCGCTCAACACCGATCTGCAGCGCATTGCCGTTCCCAAGCTGCTGAAGATCGACGGCGTCCGCAGCGCCGATGTCAGCGGTGCCAACTCTCAGCACATCGAGATTCTTCCCGACCCTGCCAAGATGGCGGCCGCGGGTGTGAACCCCGGTGCCATCGCCACTGCCCTCAAGAACAACGGCACCTTGGTGCCCATTGGCTCGCTGAGCACTGACGGCACCACGCTCTCCATTCAGGCCGGCAGCCCCGTCGATTCGCTTGATGCCATCAAGGCATTGCCCCTGGCTTCTTCTTCGTCTTCAGGCACCGCGCCCACCATTGCCTCCGTGGCTTCCGTTGCGCTGGCTGATGACCCCACCACCTCGATCACCCGCACCAACGGCGAGGCCACGCTGGCGTTGTCCATCACCAAGAAGCCTGCCGCAGACACGGTCACCCTCTCCCAGCAGGTTGCCGATGTGCTGCCGGAGATCACTGCCTCGATGGGCCACAACGTCCAGTTCACCACCGTGCTGGACCAGGCACCCTTCATTGAAAAGTCCATCCATGACCTCACGGTGGAGGGCCTGCTGGGACTCGGGTTCGCCGTCGTGGTTATCCTGATCTTCCTAATGTCGGTCCGCTCCACCCTGGTCACGGCCATCTCCATCCCGCTCTCCCTGCTGGTCACCTTTATTGGGCTGTGGGCCACGGGGTACTCGCTGAACATCCTGACTCTGGGCGCGCTCACCATCGCGATCGGCCGGGTGGTGGACGATTCCATTGTGGTCATCGAAAACATCAAGCGGCACCTGAGCTACGGCGAGGACAAGAAGACTGCCATTCTTGCCGCTATTCGCGAGGTGGCTGCGGCCATCACGGCTTCCACGCTGACCACTGTGGCCGTTTTCCTGCCCATCGCGTTCGTGGGCAGCCTGGCCGGCGAGCTTTTCCGCCCCTTCGCACTCACCGTGACGTTTGCCCTTGTCGCTTCGCTGCTGGTGTCCTTGACGATTGTTCCCGTGCTCGCGTACTGGTTCCTGAAATCCCCGTCCGTTGACGCTGTAACTTCACCGTCTTCCGCTGCAGCGAACGACGGCGGCACCGCCTTGCGCGGAAAGGCGCTGCTTGCCGCTGTGGAAGAGAAGGAACGTTCGTCCTGGCTGCAGCGCGGTTACCTGCCCATCCTCTCCAAGACGCAGAAGCACCCTGTGGTGACGTTGATTGCCGGCGGCATTCTCTTGGCCGCAACTCTGGCGATGACTCCCTTCTTGCCCACAAACCTGCTCGGTGACACGGGGCAAAACAGCATGAGCATTCAACAGGATTTGCCCGCTGGCACAAGCCTTGAAGTGACCAATGAGGCCGCCAAGAAGGTAGAGGCTGCCCTAGTTGGCATTGACGGCGTTACCGATGTTCAGGTGACCGTGGGCAATGGCACCGGTGGCTTTGCCGCGTTGTTGTCTTCGGGCGCCTCCAGCGCTTCTTTCCAGGTCATCACCGATCCGAGCGCCGATCAGGTTGCCCTGCAGGAAACGGTTCGCACGGCCATTGCAGGCATCAGGGATGCGGGAACCATCGGCATCGGCGCTCAGGGCGGTGGTTTTGGAACGTCCAGCACGGTGGACATCACGATCAAGGCAGCCACGGGCGAAGAACTGCAAGAGGCCAGCGATGTCCTTGTCAAAGCCATGGCAGGAGTGCCGGGTGCACAATCGATCGCGAGCAACCTCAGCGGGGTCCAACCAGTTGTCCAGGTGAGCGTCGATAGAGCCAAGGCCGTGGCCGCCGGGTTGGATGAACAACAAATCACTGGACTGCTTGCCGCCACTGTTAGCCCGATCCCGGGCGGCACCGTACGCATCGACACCACCGACTACCGGGTCCAGATTGGTTTGGGGACCAAGTTCAATTCCGTCGCTGCCCTTGCAGCAGCCCAGATTCCCACGGCTTCAGGACTCATCCCACTCTCCCAAGTGGCCAGCGTTGAGGAAGTTCAGACTCCGTTGACTGTGACATCGTCCAACGGACAGCGCACGGCCACGGTTTCCGTTACGCCCGAGGGAAACTCCCTGGGCTCGCTAAGTGCCGAGGTTCAAAAACGTCTCGATGCCACCGAGCTGCCGAGCGGCGTCATTGCCTCTCTTGGCGGGGCAGCAACGCAACAGGCCGAATCTTTCCAGCAGCTGGGCCTGGCCATGTTGGCAGCCATTGCGATTGTTTACGTGATCATGGTGGCCACGTTCAAGTCCTTGATCCAGCCCCTGATCCTGCTGGTATCAATTCCGTTCGCCGCCACTGGCGCCATTGGGCTGTTGCTCATCACGCGGATCCCCCTTGGCCTGCCATCGTTGATCGGCATGCTGATGCTGGTGGGCATCGTGGTCACCAACGCAATCGTGCTCATTGACCTGATCAACCAATACCGCCAACCTTCTGGTGACCGACCGGCAATGAACGTGGCCGACGCCATTGAACATGGCGCCCGCCAACGACTCCGGCCGATCCTCATGACGGCGCTGGCCACCATTTTTGCCCTCACCCCCATGGCTCTCGGGCTGACAGGCGGCGGCGGCTTCATTGCTCAGCCGCTTGCCGTTGTGGTGGTCGGCGGTCTGGTCTCCTCTACTGCGCTGACCTTGATTCTGGTGCCTGTTCTCTACCGGCTCATTGAAGGCCGGAAAGAACGTCATTCCTTGATCAAGGCGCTCAAGGTTGTTCACACCCCGAGTGCGCCTTCCGGTTCTGCTTCCGGCACCTCACACTCGGTTTCAGCACCCACAGGGCAGGCTCCCGAATTTCAGGACTGGACCACCGGGGCTATTCCGAAGGTCCGTGGCCGCCGCGCCGCCGACTGATTTAGCCGGTGGCCGCATCTAGTGGGGCAGTGTTGCTCCGAAGGCCAGCTTTGGCACAAAGTACAACGCCACGGCCGCAACGAGCGCGGTGACACCACAGATGGTCCACACAAGCATGTAGCCCCCAATAGGCGCAGCAGTGTTTCCGGACCCAGCAGTCAAGGATCCCAAGGCCTGGCCCGCGAGGGCAATGCCGAACACGCACGAAGCGAAGGCACCGCCCACCGTTTTCGTTGCGTTGGTCAGTCCAGTTGCCATGCCCGTCTGCGTCAGCGGGGCAGCAGCCGCCGCTGCGGAGGGCAGCGCCGCAACCAGAGCGCCGCTGCCAATTCCGGCTATGGCCATGTTGCTCAAGACCTCGGTTACCGATCCATGGAACGGCAGGAACAAAAGGTAACCCACCGCCACAAGGAAAGCGGCCCCCATCAAGGTGATTCTCGGCGTCGTCCATCTTGTCACGAGGGGGTACAGCAGCGCGCCAACGAGCAGACCCAAAACGTAAACACCGATCAGAATCGAGACCGTTCCAGATGTTGCGCCGAGGCCGTAGCCCACTTCCTGAGGGTCGGTGCGTGCGAATGTGGACAGCGGCGCCTGAGCACCCAGGACCGAGACCCCGAACAGGAATGCCGTAAGTTGGACCGGCCACATGCTGGGCTGACGCAGGAGCCGGATGTCGATTAGCGGATCTTTGTGGCCTAGTTGGTGTCGGGTGAAGGGCACCAGCGCCGCAATACCAAGCATGACGGCGGCCCAAGCCCACCACGTGCCGGGGCCGTTGATCCGCATGAATGTCAATCCGGCGGTGATCAACAACAAACCTGTGGAGAGCAGGGTCAGCCCCATGAGATCCAGGCGACCACCCGTGCGGCTGTTGGATTCTGGGACACCAAAAAGAATCACGAAGAAACACAGCGTGACCGCAATCGCGGGGATCGTTAATGTCAGCCACAGCTGGCCTGGCAACGCTCCACCGATGAAGCCGCCGGCAAGAGCGCCGGCGATTACGCCGAATTCGAGGCCCGCAACGAGGATTCCGGCCGACTTCCGGGTAAGGGCTGCACCGTCCGGGCGTTGGTGCGAGCGGCTGTAAATGAGCGCAATTTCCAGCGGCAGCCAGACAACGTAGAAACCTTGGAGCGCCCACGCAATGATGAATATCCAGAAGTTGGGTGCGAAGGCGACGCCCCAGGAAGCACCAGCTGTCAATGCCGTGGAGATCAGGAGCACCTTCTTGTGTCCGATCATGTCGCCCATTTTGGCCAGCACGGGTACCACCAAGGCACTAACCATCAATTGGGCTGCTTCAAACCAGTTGACATCGGCGTCGTGAATTCCCAGTGCACGGGCAATATCGGTCAGCAAAGGCGTGTAATAGCCTTGCAAGATGCCGCTGGTGATCTCCACCAGCACTAGGAAGCCGACCACCGCCGTCGCCGTCGGAGCCATTCGGAGGCCGGCTCCGGCCATCCCTCGTTGCACTGAAGTCATGAAATTCCTTCGCGAGTTCTATGACATGCATTACATCCCTTTGGGGAGAAGCCTAGTACTCACTGGGTTTTTATCCCCGGAAGTTGGCCGCTTTCGCGCACCGGGTTGATTGCGGGAACATTTTGCCACGACTGCCGGTTGAGACGTATAATAGATACAAACGCATATATCTCACGGTGACCCGTGGGGCTAAGGAGCAAACATGCAGTTCGGAATATTCAGTGTTGGCGACATCACCATGGACCCGACCACCGGCCGCACGCCCACCGAACACGAGCGCCTGAAGGCAATCACCACCATCGCCAAGCACGCTGAAGACATCGGCATGGACGTTTTTGCTACCGGAGAGCACCACAACCCACCGTTCTACCCCAGCTCCCCCTCGACGATCCTGGCCTACATTGCTGCCCAGACCGAGAAGATCATCCTCTCCACCAGCACTACCTTGATCACCACCAATGATCCGGTAAAGATCGCCGAAGATTTCGCCACCCTGCAGCATCTGGCCGATGGCCGTGCAGACATCGTCTTGGGCCGTGGCAACATGGGCGCCGTTTACCCTTGGTTCGGCAAGAACAACCAGGATTCAGTAGAACTGACGGTGGAAAACTACTCCCTGCTGCGCCGCCTGTGGGACGAAGAAGTTGTCAACTGGGAAGGCAAGTTCCGCACTCCCCTGCGCGGATTCACCTCCACGCCCCGCCCGCTCGACGGCGTCGCCCCCTTCGTCTGGCATGGTGCCATCCGCACCCCTCAGGTCGCGGAGATTGCTGCTTACTACGGTGATGGTTTCTTCGCCAACAACATCTTCTGGCCCAAGGAGCACTACCAGCAGTTGATTGGCTTGTACCGCGAACGCTACGCACACTATGGCCACGGCACCCCGGAGCAAGCCATCGTGGGATTGGGTGGACAGTTCTTCATCCGGAAGAACTCGCAGGATGCCGTCAATGAATTCCGCCCCTACTTCGACAATGCCCCGGTCTACGGTCATGGCCCGTCGATGGAGGACTTCACGTCGCAAACGCCTCTGACCGTGGGCAGCCCGCAGGAACTGATTGAAAAGACGCTGACGTTCCGCGACTACTTCGGCGACTACCAACGCCAGTTGTTCTTGGTTGACCA
The DNA here is from genome assembly GCF_900105965.1 of Arthrobacter alpinus. NCBI lineage: Bacteria > Bacillati > Actinomycetota > Actinomycetes > Micrococcales > Micrococcaceae > Arthrobacter > Arthrobacter alpinus. The sequence continues at coordinate 424,558 of NZ_FNTV01000001.1, read as the reverse complement.
TGCCGGCCTGCCTCTCAAGACAGTTCTGGAGCAGCTTGATCTGTTTGGTTCCGAGGTACTTCCGACGCTCCGCAAGGAATTTGCCGCCAACCGGCCGGCATCTGTTCCGGACGCGCCGACGTTTGAGGCTCGCCGCGCCGCCGCCCAGGCTGCTGCTGTCACCTCAGCCTCAGCGGAGGTGAAGTAGCATGTCTGCCGCGGCGCATCGCCGGCTGACCACAGACTCTTGGGAGTCGCTGCTTCATTCACAGGTTTCGATGATGCGTGAATTGCACAAGGAACCGCTCTTCAAGGAGGTCGGTAGCCGCGAGTACGACGTGCTCTTCAGCCTTTCGAAGTGCCCTACGGGGTGGCTACGGCTCAATGAGCTCAACGACAACGTTCTACTGACGCAACCGAGCATCTCTCGCATGGTCGATCGCTTGGAAGATCGAGGTTTGATTCAACGAAAGACAGTTGAGGAGGATCGACGCGGCGTCTTGGTCGGGCTGACAGAAGCCGGAGCCGAGTTGCAGAAGAAAGTTGGCCGGGCGCATGTTCAGCACATCATGGAGATCATGGAAAATGCCTTGACCGACGATGAGATGGGCACTCTGCTGGCTCTAACCGGCAAGCTGCGCCGATCGATTCTTGATCGATAAAACGGCCTGTACCAGACCGACTCTTTGACTCCACCACCTATTTTTGTTCACCGAATTCTTACTTACCGAGCAGCGGGCTTTGATCTTTGGATCGGGGTCCGTTGTTTTTTATTGTTTGGTGGTGTTTGTGTTGTTTTGGGTGTTCCAGCCTTGGTTGTAGGTGGTGGGGTAGGTGGGTGTGGGGAGGCCGTGGTGGTAGGTGTTGTGGCGTGGTGTTTGGGTGGGGTCGATGAGGTAGGGCGGGGTGAAGTGTGGGGTGAAGTGTGGGGTGCCGTGGATGAGTTCCATGGTCCAGTCGGTGGTGTGGATCATGGTGTGGTGGTGGCTGCAGAGCAGGGCTGCGTTGTTGAGGTTGGTTTCGCCTCCTTGGTGCCAGGGGATGATGTGGTGGGCTTCGCACCAGAGGGCTGATGCTGTGCAGGCCGGGAAGGTGCAGCCGAGATCGCGGGCGAGGAGGAGTTTGCGTTGGGCGGGTGTGAAGAGTCGTTCGGTGCGGGCGGCGTTGAGGATGTCTTGACCGGTTCCCAGGGTGATGCGGGTGATGTCGGGATCGCACAGGGATTGCTCGAACAGGGTTAGTGGTACGGGGCCGTGGTGAACGGTGAAGGCGAGGCCTTGGTTGTCGTTGCGGTCGAGGTCTTCTTGGCGGGTGGTGATGATGAGTTGAGCTTTCAGTCCGCCGTTGAGCGGGAGCGTGTCGGTGCGGGCGGCGAGTTTGAGGCAGTCGATGACGCCATCGAGGAGTTTCTGCGCGTAGCTCCGATCATCTTTCACGGCCGGGTCGGTATTGTTCGGATCGATCGGGTCTAGACCCGCGACCATCTCTTCTGAGCCCGGGGGCGGTACCCGCACCCCACCATCCGTTGTGCCAGTTCCAGTGTTGGTTGTGGTGGTGGGTGGAGCGGTGGTGGCCTCTGGTGGGGTGAGGGGTCCGGTGTCGTCCCAGATCGGATCCCACCCAGCATCGCCTGGCCCCGAGGGATCCAAAGAACCTGACGCACCTGAGGGATCAGAGGGATCAATGGGTTCTCGGGGTTCCGGGGGTTGGGTAGAAGCTTTCGGCGCCGATGCACCCGAGGAATCGTCTGGGGATTCACCCAGGGATTGAGCTGGGGATTGAGTTGGGGAGTGATCGGGTGGTGTGGGGTTGGTGGGGGTGAACAGGGTGGCGAATTCGGCGAGTTCCTCGAATAAGGTCGCTTGTTCTGTGAGTTCCTGCTCCTGGAGCCTCCCCACGCCACCTGCCAGACCCGCCGAGTCTGCCGCAGCTGTGGTGTCTGTATCGCCTGCATTGGTGGTGGTGGTGGGGTTGATGTTTTTGTGGTGGTTGGGGTTTGTGAAGCGGCTGATGATGGTCATGATGGTTTCGTGTTGTTCTAGGGTGAGGTAGCCGTTGAAGCCGACGAGTCCGCGGCGGGGTTGGCGGAAGGTGATGCCTTGTTTAGCGCGGAGTTCGGCGGGGCCGGGTTGTTGACCATCGGGGTCTAGAAGGCTCATGACGCGGGTACCGATGCGGCGTAGGAAGTCTGGGTTCTCGTTTTGTCCCGAGGTGACGAGGGTGCTTTGGACCTCGTGCAGGGTTGTGGCGCTGATTCGTCCGTCGTGGAGCAGGGTTTGAGCGTCGGTGACGAATTTAGAGACCATGATGGCTTGTTCTTGACCGATTGTTCCGGTGAGGAACGCTTGGCCCAGGACGGGTTGAGTCGGTGGGGCCGGGGTCCCGGTGATGGTATCGATCGTGGGCAGGATCGCCTCGGCTAGCCCGAGCCGGCGGGCGGCTTCACCGGTACTGATCTGTAGTGATTGCGCGAGCATTTCCTTGGGTCCTCGGGTCCCGAGGGCCGTGTAGCGGCCGGCACTGGTGCGGTGAGCTATTTCGGCTGCGGCCTGGACGTTGAGGGCTTGCTGGAACCGGGCCAGATGTTCTAGGTCTTGAGCCCAGCCCACTAATTCCTGATCACTCAACCCACCCAGCTGAACACCACACACCACCCCACCACCAACAGCAGCAGTGGCGGTGGTGGTGGCGTGGACGAGGGCGTGGGCAAGATTGAGGAGTTGATGAATGTGTTCACCAACCCGTGTATCGCCTCCCACCGGTGAACGGTGTTCCGGCTGTCTTGCCGTTGTACTCATACATATATTCTAAAACAGGGCTCTGACATTCATCCCAGCCCCTGGCCCATTGCTGCACAAGTATCCACCGGTGAGGGGCTGTGGAGGAATCAACCCCGCCCGTAGCGATAAGCCCTTGCTGACCTGCTGGGTGGTGGTGGGGTGTCTTGTCCATTTGGATAAGGTTCGGTCCGTGGTGGTTCGGGGGTGTGGATAAGTTCTGGCAGGATCTGGTGGCTGTGTGTATTTTGGAAGGAAGCCACACGCGGCGGGCCTCAACGAGGAGGCCTGCTACTCCTACAGCACCTCTGGGGGCCGGTGATGATGGATAGCAACACCACAACCACACACGCCATAACCATGCAGGGACACGGCCAGCCACACCAACACCACCACGGCGACCGGCATCAGCACCGGCACGGCGACGGGTATGGGTATCGAAGCGGGCGCCGTGGGTGGGTGGTTCCAGGGGTGGTGGTGTTCCTTAGCGTGATGCTTGTCCTGTCTGGGTGCACCAGTTCCGGTGATGATCCGAGCCCAGGAGTCACCTCACCGGCGGGCACAGCAGGAGAAACCACACCCCCCACCACGACCACGGCCGTGCCGCCGCCCACGGCCGCGGTCTACAAGCCCGCGAGCGATACCGGTCCAGCCGAAAATGTACCCAAACCCGTGTTACCGGCGAAAGCCCAAGAATTCAGCAAGGAAGGCCTGATCGCCTTCACCGAATACTGGTACAGCACCCTGGGCTACGCCTTCGAAACAGGCGATCCCGAACCCATGATGACCATCAGCGCCCCGGACTGCAAGACATGCTCTGTTATGGGAAAAGGTGTCGCGGCCGGGCATGAAGGCGATAAATGGATCATGGGCGGGAAAATGGTCATCGGAGTCCCTAGCACGTCCTTTGTTCCGACGGCTGACGGGAGTTATCAGGTAATCACGATGGCCAGACAAGAACAAGTCAAGTACTACAAGGCAGATAAGACTCTGTCGAAGGACCTCGGAGTCCACGTTGCCGAGGAAGACATCCTTATTGGTTCATATCAAGACGGCGCATGGCTAGCCATCACGGTCGAGCATCTAGACGGCCCCAGCCCGTCATGAAAAGCTATCCGCTCCGCGCATGGCTAGCCACCACGATCTTGGTCTGTGCATTGAGCATTGCAACGCGGCCCGCGTACGCAACCGAACCTGACGTTAGCGAACCAGGATGGAATCAGGACGGTGCTGGCGTCGGCATCTGGGTGCCAATTCCTGGCTCGGAAAATCATTTTGGCCAGGCCCCGGCAACCGGTCCGGTAGACCGCTTCATCTACGAAGCTCGGCTCGCGTGCACAGGTGGTGACAGTACGATTTTTCCGGCTTGTGCCACGGTGATGCCGTCGTGCTCAACGGGCGCTAATGACCCCGACGGGGAACCAGGAACGGCAATTTACTGGTATCGGGCTAGTAAGGAAGTCGTACCAATCGCGTGGTACTACTTCTCTGGTCCCGAGTGCATCCATGGTGAGAAGCCTCGTGACATCCTGGCTGAAATAGCCGCTTCAATAGCTCACGAGTTTCAACGCAGCCCCATCGTCGCAGCCACGATCGGCAGCCAACCCGGCCCCCACACCCTCCGCGGCAAGGAAACCAACGTCTGGGCCGAAGCCACCACCCAAACCTTCAACCTCACCATGCTCGGCCAACAAGTCACCATCACCGCCACACCCACCGCCTACACCTGGAACTACGGCGACGGCACCATCTGGGGCCCCACCCCCACCCACGGAGCACCCCTCCACCAAGACCGCATCGGCGAACAAACCCAAACCAGCCACATCTATACCAAAACCGGCCACCTCACCATCAACCTCACCACCCACTTCAACGGAAGCTACACCGTCAACAACGGACCACAACTACCCATCCCCGGCCAAGGCAACATCGCCTCACCGCCACTACCCCTCACCGTCTGGCGGGCAAAAACCAACCTCTACGCCGACAACTGCATCCAAAACCCACAAGGCATCGGCTGCTAAACCAATCCCCGCAAAAGCTCGCGGTAAAACACCACGCCAGAACCAAGTGAACTGATGCGAACTCGTTCGTTGACAGCGTGCAGGCTGCCTCGATCGGAAGCATCCATGAGGAGCGGTGAGAAGCGGTAGACGGCAGGGGAAATTGACGTGAAATTCCTTGAATCCGTGGCCCCGGTTTGGATGTACGGAGCCACCACCGCGTCTGGATAGGATGCTTCAACGGCGCGCGTCAGCAACAAGAACTGCTCATTTTCAAACGAAGAAATTGACGAGGGGTTGTGTCCGGAGATTACCCTCAGCTCGACCGAAGGATCGTCAATAATTGTGCGCACGTGTTCAACCACAGATTCAATGCTCTCTCCGACTGCGATTCTGATGTTGGCATTGGCTCGTGCCGTGGATGCCAACACATTTGCTGCCTTACTTCCCTCCAACATGGTCACCGCCACTGTGGTGCGAGTCAGTGCCCGGGTTTCATCGCCCACAAGCCCAAAGGCCTGAGTCAGCAATGATTTGAAGGCCCACATATTCTCAGTCACGATCCGGAGGGCAAAACCGCTGTTCATCCCAATCCGGCGCATCATTTCAACAATCGGTTCCGGCATTGACGCCGGAAACGGTGTCTCCTCCAATGCAACTACGGCCTGTGCCAATCGTGCAGTGGCCCCCATACGCGGCGGTGTGGAGGCGTGACCGCCTGCGCCGCGCGTCAGAAGCTCCAAATCCAGAATGCCCTTTTCTGCAACTCCAATGACAGCCGCAGGCGCCTTCAGGCCGGGGAATGCATCTGCTGCAACAGCACCACCTTCATCTAGCACAAGCCACGGCGCAACTCCGCGTTTGGCCAGCAACGCCGCAGCCACAACTGCGCTGTCTCCGGCAGTTTCTTCGTTATTGCCAAACGACAAGTAGACATCGTGGGCGGGCGCAAACCCCTCTTTCAGAAGAGACTCAACAGCCTCCATGATGACAACCAGCGCGCCCTTGTCATCCAAAGCCCCTCTCCCCCACACGTACTCCCCGTCTTGATGGCCGGAGAACCCGGGGTGCGTCCAATCGTCTCGACTATCCACGGGAACAACATCGTAATGAGCCATAAAAACTGCTGGCTTTGCTGCGGCCTCAAACCCTGAGCCGGGCCACTTGAACAACAGGGCATGACCATTGACAAATTCTCGGTGCAATGAGGAATGCACGGCCGGATAAAGCCGCTCCAACGTCTCAATGAAACCGGTGAATTCTTCGAGTTCTATTTGATCCCGGGAACCAGAAAACACCGTCCGGAATGTGATGAGTTCACTGAGCCGGTCCGCAGCCTTCTGGGCAAAACGGCTTCCACTCTCGCCAGCTTCCATTTCTGAACCCGAACTTGTAAAGCCCGACGGCGCGACAACTCCCGGCCCGCCCGAACGAATCCCAGCCGGGTTACTGCCAGAGGCTCCGCCCATGCCGGCTCGAAACGCCCTAGCCCCTATGACGGCAGCGGTCCCCGCCGCTCCAACCGTCAAAGCTGCGGCAATTACACGACTGAGGGGACGGGCTGTTCCTTTACTCATGCCTCGGATTCTATGTCACCGTGCTGGACCCGGCCCCGGAGCCACGGCATGCGCCACGGTTTCAATCCCATCGACAGCCCTGGCCATCGCCATGTTCTCGGGCGATTTTGGCCAACAGCCAAGGGCCAACGGGACGGTCATGTAAACAGCAGGTGAACAATCGTTTCAAGGATTCACTTTTCATGGACAGAGCGTTCATGGGCACGTACGCTAACTTTTGTGAGTACAACCACGTCAGCTCAGCTGGCCGCAGAACAACCCCTCCCGATACTAATTCTTGATTTTGACGGCACCGTTTGCCTCGGCGACGGCCCAGTTCTTGCCTACGCCGAGGCGGTTGCCGATCAAATTCCGAAAGCAGCCCAAAAGACTCTTCACCAAGGATTGGCCTCCTTTCTTGCCGAAGACCCAAACGCGCCTTCCTACAAGGACGGCTATGCGGCGGTTGCCGCCCTCGCAGAAGGCCACCTCAATTCAGCCGGGCGCCACCACGCTTACCTTGCGAGCCGGCAACGGCTCGCTGAGGGCACCGTGGAAATCGACGCACCAGATGGATTGGCCGGCTTTCTCGACAGCTTGGACGGCGTCGCCTTCCGGCTTCTCTTGACCAATGCTCCACTAAATGGTGTGCAGGAATCCTTGTCCAAACTCGGCTTGTCCAATTCCGTGGACCTGATCATTCCCGATGCCCGCAAGCCCGCGGGTTTCACAGATCTGCTTCCCATCCTGCTGGCAAACAAGGCCCCCTACGAGTTGCTCAGCGTTGGCGATGTCTGGAGCAATGACATTGATCTGCCAGCCCGCGAGGGCTGCGCCACCGCCTTCATTGACCGATTCGAACACCGCACCGGCGCTGCCACCTTGCGCGCCCCCCGGTTTGAACTGCTGTATGACGCAATATCCGACTGGGCCCACGATCCGGCCGCTTTTATTTCCACCCAACCCAGCATGTCCACTCTCCTTTCAGAAAAGGCACCACAGTGATCAAGTTCCGTTTCAAACTCGCAGCCTTGGGCGCATTGGCACTGACCGGCACTCTCGCGCTTTCTTCCTGTGGCGTCAGCCAGGACGCGGCAGATTCTGCCTCAGGCGGGGCAAACTCGGCAGTGGCGTGTACCGGCACCAACGATTCCTCGGCCGCCGCGCCCACCAAATTGACGCTTGCGCTGGTTCCTTCAGGTGATGCCAAGAAGCTAGTTGACACCGTCAAGCCGCTTGAAGATGCCTTGACCAGCCGCTTGGGCATTCCCGTCACGGGCGTCATCACCGCCGATTACCAGGCTGCGGTTGAGGCCATCGGCGCCAACCAGGCCCAGATTGGCATGCTCCCTTCCCTGCAGATGAGCCAGGCCTGCGACAAGTATGGCGCCGCACCTGCCCTGCAGACGGTCCGCAAGGACAAGTCGAGCTACGCCGCACAAATGTTCACCAACAACCCGGACAAGTACTGCACCGATACGCCCGCCGAGGGACCCAACGGCATGCTGTACTGCAACGGGACGGCATCGGGCAACGGCTCCGCTGGGCTGGACTCGGTTGCAAAGATCAAGGACGCCACGGTGGCCATGCTCTCTCCTGCCTCCCCGGCCGGGTACATCTTCCCCGTGGCGGCCATGAAGGCCGCCGGAGTTGCTGTCGAGGACGTGTCGCCCATCAAGGTGACGGCCAATGACGCCTCTGTTCTAGCCGTTTACAAGGGCGATGCCGAGGTTGGCTTCAGCTACTGGGATGCTCGTGAAGTGGTTGCCAAGGACAATCCGGATGTCGGCAGCAAGGTGGTTGTCTTCGCACTGACGGATGAAGTACCCAACGACGGCGTGTCCATCTCCAGCAAGCTCAGCTCGGACTGGCAGAAGAAGATCAGCGACGCCATGCTCGATTTCGCGGACACCCCCGAGGGAGTCAAGGCGCTGACGGCCATCTACCAAATCACCGGCATGAAGCTGGCAGACCCGGAAAGCCTGCGGACCACCCAGGAAGCGGCCCGCTCCATCGGCCTCGGCTGATTCCGCAGGACCACCAAAAACACGGAAACGTCACTGTCCCGCCCCTCGGCCAACTCTCCGAGGGGCGGGACGCTGGCGGTACAGCAAAAGAAAGCAGATCCCATGGAGCACACCGGGGCGGATATCCGCTTTAACGATGTCTGCGTGACTTATCCCAACGGCTACACCGGCCTGAAGAACATCAATTTGAGCATTCCTGCCGGTGAAATGGTCGGCATTGTGGGCCTCTCCGGAGCCGGCAAATCGACACTGGTGCGCTCCATCAACGGCCTCGTCCCCATCACCAGCGGCAACATCACCGTGGGAGCGCATCAGCTCAACGGGCGCGGAGCCGCACAGCTTCGTGGCAAGGATCTGCGTGAGTTGCGCTCCAATGTGGGCATGGTTTTCCAGAGTTTCAACCTGGCCAAGCGCACCACAGTCATCAACAATGTCCTGATGGGAAGGCTGTATCACTCGCCCGCTTGGCGCACGTTGCTGGGCGCATGGAAGAACGACGACGTCGAACTCGCCATGGCGGCCCTGGAACGAGTCGAGATTGTGCCCAAGGCCTATGAAAAAGCCTCCAGCCTCTCTGGTGGGCAGCAGCAACGCGTGGCCATAGCCCGCACCTTGGCACAACGGCCCAAGGTCATCCTGGCCGACGAACCTGTAGCCTCACTCGACCCGCCCACCTCCCACGTGGTGATGCGCGATCTGCAACGCATCAACGCCGAATTGGGGATCACAGTTGTGGTCAACCTGCACTTCCTGGATCTGGCCCGCCGCTACAGCGACAGGCTGATCGGGCTTCGTTCGGGGGAGGTTGTCTTTGATGGTGCCGGTGCCGACGCTGATGAGTCGGTCTTTGAGAACATTTACGGCCGGTCGCTGACGGCCGAAGACGTCTTGGGCAGCAAGGCAGAACTGTGAGCAACCCAGTAATGATGGAAATCGGGCGTCCCGCCAAACCGCGCCATGGCACCAAGTCCGCTGCCGCCGTCGTGCTTCTCGTGGCAATCACCATCTGGGCCGGGATCGGCGTACAGGTTGACTTGCCGGCGATCGCGGCCAACTGGCGCAACGCCACCACCAACATTGTCCAGCTGCTCCAGCCCGATTACAGTTTTTTCCCGAAGACTGTTCCGGCACTCCTGGAGACGCTGCAGATGGCAGTGATCGCCACGGCGATCGGTTCGGCAATTTCGCTTCCGCTGGCGTTCTTGGCCTCGCGGGCCACCAATCCCAAGCCGGGACTGCTGGCCGGTGTGCGCTTCGTGATGAACATGATCCGCAGCGTTCCCGACATTCTGTTTGCCGCAATTCTTGTGGCCGTGGTGGGCGTGGGCGCTCTTTCGGGCATCATGGCCCTGGTGCTGTTCAACATTGGCATCATTGTGAAGCTGGTTTCGGAATCCCTGGACGGTGAGGACGCCGGCGCACAGGAAGCCGCATTGGCAGCCGGAGCCAGCTGGCCCAAGGCCAACCGCGCCGCCATGCTGCCGCAGATCCTTCCCAGCTTTGCGTCCCAGGTTTTGTACACCTTCGAGCTGAACATCCGTGCCTCAACGGTCATCGGACTGGTGGGTGCCGGTGGCCTTGGCATCTTGATTGACAACGTCCGCAGCTTCTTCCGGTACCACGAGCTGTCCCTGATCATCCTGGAAATCCTGGTGCTGGTGCTGGTCTTGGAATCGGTCTCCTCCCGGCTGCGAAAGAAGTTGGTATAGCGTGACGACCTCACTCACCCAAGGCCAGCACCCCACCCGCCCGGTCAAACCAACATCGAGGCTGCGCACCACGCTGTGGCTGGTTGTCAGCCTGATCATCGTTGCCGCATTCTGGTCCGTCAAGATCAAGTGGTCAGCCCTGGCCGATTTCCCGTCCCAACTGATCAAATACGTTGGCCTGATGCTGTTCCCGCCGGATTGGAGCAAACTTGGTGAAGCCTTCAATGCCACCATTCTGTCCGTCCAAATGGCATGGATTGGCACCATTTTGGGCATCATCATCTCCTTTCCCCTAAGCTTTCTGGCATCCAAGGGCTTGGCGCCGCGCACTGTCAATGCTCCCCTGCGCCTGATCTTTGCGGTGATCCGCGCCGTGCCGGAGGTGGTCATCGCGATCTTGATCCTCTCGGTCACTGGCCTGACGCCCTTCACCGGAGCTTTGGCGCTGGCAGTTGGCTCGATCGGCACATTGGGCAAGTGGGGTTATGAGGCCTTCGAAGGAGTGGATCCCGGCCCCAAGGAGGCTGTCCGTTCAACCGGCGGCGGAACCCTGGCACTGATCCGTTGGGGCGTCTGGCCCTCCGCAGCCCCCGAGGTTCTCTCCTTCTGGCTGTATCGCTTTGAAATCAACGTGCGGGCCTCGGCGATTCTGGGACTCATCGGCGCCGGCGGTATTGGCAAGATGCTCCAAGACAATGTGCAATTCCGCAACTGGGATGCCGTGGGCATGCTGCTCATCGTGGTCATTGTGGTCACGATGGCGATCGACCAAGTCTCCGGACTCGTCCGCAACAAGCTGATCCACGGCACGTGGCGGGCACCTAGGCTGGCTTCATGACAAGGCTGCGCATCCTCCACCTCAGCGACACCCACTTCATGGACGGCGGCGCCCTTCACCAGGGCACCGTCGACACCGTGGCCGCCTACCGCCACACCCTTGACGCGTTTGAGAACGCAGGTCCGCTGGATCTCGTGGTGGTGTCCGGGGACGCGTCCGACGACGGGTCCCCGGCTTCATACCGCACCTTGCGTTCGCTGACGGGAGACTTTGCCAGCCGGCACGGTGCCGTGGCCGTCTACGCCATGGGCAATCATGACCAGCGCAGCGGCTTCCGCGCAGTGCTCGGCACGGGCCACCCCGGCTCAGACGTGGCGAGGTCAGTGGCCGGACCTTCTGCAACATCGGAGGCGCCCATTGTTGGCGTGAGTGAGGTGGCCGGATACCGGATCATCACCCTGGACAGCTCCGTTCCGCACCGCACCCACGGCCATGTGGATGCCACCCAACTGGCGTGGTTGAAATCGGAACTGTCAAAGAATCATGGGCATGGAAGCGTCATAGTCATCCACCACCCGCCTGTTGAGCCGGTGACTCCCCTGCACCAAGGGATCGAACTGATCAACGCCGCCGAGCTGGCATCCGCACTGGCAGGAACAGACACCGTGGCCATTCTCAGCGGCCACTACCACCACCATCTGAGCGATGTTCTTGCCACCGGCTCCGGAAGCATTCCGGTGGTTGTGACCTCGGGCATCGTCAACTCCAATGACGTGCTGGCCAGTCCCGGCCATGAGCGGGCGGTCGCGGGAAGCGGGGGCACTCTCGTCACGATCAGTGCGCTCTCCAACGCGGAACCTGCCCGGCACGGTACTGTGGCCCGGGTGCGAACGCTGCCACTCCGTTTTCACCTGCCCAAGGATGTCAGCCCGGACGTTGTTTTCGATCTGGATGGCGCAACCGTTGCAGACATTGCGAAGAAGATTGCCGCCACACCGGCGGAACGCGCCGCTACGGAACGCACACCACCCGCATATTCCACCGCCGCATCCCGGCGTCTCGATGAAAGGCCAGTCAGTGACTGAGCATGCCCCCGGCCAGGTCGTGGCCCATATCCGTTCGTCCCGGCCGTCGCTGCTGCCCGCAGAACAGGCAGTGGCTGCCGTTTTCCTTGAGCACACCCAGCAAATCGTGGAGCTGTCCTCGCAGCAGGTTGCCGAGTTGGCCGGGGCCTCCCGGGCCACCGTTGTGCGCACCTGCCAGAGCCTTGGCTACTCCGGATACCAGCAGCTGCGGGTCCTGTTGGCCCGTGACGCCGGTTATGCCAGCAGCGACCAGCGCCCCAGGGTGGTGGGTGCCGCCGGCACGGTGGCCGATGCCTTCGTTCAGGTAGGCAACGCAGTGACGTCCATGGCCGCCCTTTTGGATCCGGCCGCAGTGACCGGCTCGGTGCAGGCCATCGCCGCGGCCGGAGGAATGCTGGTGGTGGGCAATGGGCTGTCTGCTCCTCTGGCCTCGGATATGGCCGCCAGGCTGAGTGCCATCGGCCGTCCGGCGGAATCCCCGCTGGATGTGATCGGCCAACAGATCGCCGCCCGGCTGCTTGCCCCGTCGGATCTGCTGCTGATCATCAGCGGCAGCGGGGCCAACAGCTCGACGCTTCGCGTGGCGCAGGCAGCCAAGGACGCCGGTGCCACGCTGGTGGTCATCACAGCCTTTGCACGTTCCCCCTGGCCGCCATGGCAGATTTTTCCTTGGTTGTGGGCATGGGGGATCTCAGTTTTCGCGAAGAGGTCACTGTCACGAGCCGAATCCCGCAAACCATCCTCATGGAGGGACTCATCGCGGCACTCACCGAGGAATTGGGTGAGAAGGCCGTATCCGCCAAGGCATTGGCGTTGGAAGTCATCAGCGGAAATCTTGATGAATAGCACCCGGGCAGGAGGTAGGATGTCCTCATGACTAACGCGCCGTACCGCCTTGCCCGTGTCCGCCCACTCGATGCTGAACGAGCAGGCGCAGTAGCCGCTCCCCTGCCCGAGCAGTTCTTCGTACGCAATGATGCCGCCGACTTTGAGAGCCCGGAGGGCCGCGTCTGGACGATCGTTGAGACCCCGTTCCCAACATCACCGGCCAACCAGAACAGTGCTCCTCGCGAGGGCTGGGTGCTCGGCGCAACCGTCGAGGAAGAACAGTTCACGTTCCTGGCACCGTGTGCCCCGGTCAACGTCTTCGGGATGGCCCACAACACCGGGGCACCTGGCCGCGCGCTTCCCCCGCAGGCGTTCCACAAGGCCGCCAGCTCTGTGGTTGGCCCCGGCGACGCGATTGTCCTGAGCCCGACGGTAGGTTACGTGGACCCCGAAGCCGAGCTGACCGTCGTCGTGGGTCAGGCCGCACGCAACCTGACTCTCGAGAACGCTCGCGAAGCGATCCTGGGCTTCACGATTGGCAACGACGTCTCCGCCCGTGACGCGCAGAAGACTGACGAGCTGTGGATCAGCGCCAAGAGCCCTGACACGTTCACCCCGCTTGGCCCGTGGATCGTGGCTGGCCTGAAGGACGACGGCGTGGCCATCAGCATTGTCCACAACGGCACGGAGCTGGCCCCCGCCTCAAGCAACGATCTTGGCTGGGGCGTCGAGGAGATCCTGGTGTACCTCAGCGGCTTCATGACCCTGCAGCCAGGCGATGTCATCCTGACCGGCTTCCCGGCAGAGTGCCGCCAGCTCACCCCGGGCGATGAGGTCATCTGCCGCGTGGGCGGTATCGGCGAGCTGCGCAACCCCGTGATCGCTGGCGTCTAAGCTCTCAGCACGGCCCACGGGCCGGCGGCAGCAACGGAATTGCGCCGTCGGCTCATGGCAAGCTCCCATGCCTCGCATTGGGAGTTGCCACGTTTAGCTGGCAGGATTGGTCTCCTATGGCAACAGCAGCACCCCCAGATTCAGCCCCCGTGAACCCCGCTCCCCCAGATGCGGACCGCGGGGTCTTTGCTGCACCCCTGGCTTGGTTGCGAAAGAAACCAGCGCTCCTGGCTCAGTTGCGCGGGTTCGCCCGAGTCGCAGTGATCTGCACCATCATCTCGATGACAATTTTTACGGCGCTTCGCCCCACGATGGGCACTCAGTGGGCCAACACAATTTCACTCGTGCTCTGCTCGGTCCTGAACACCGATTTGAACCGCCGCATGAGTTTTGGGCTGCGCACCCGTCACTTGTGGTGGCGAGACCAGCGCCGCGGGCTCGGAGTTATGTTCCTGGCCTTGGTCATGACGGCAGGAAGCCTCTGGGTGCTCCATAGGGTTTCTCCGGGAGCTTCGATTGCTGTTGAGCTGGCGGTCATCGTGCTGGGCAACGTGGCCTCAGCCGTGACTCGTTTTGTCTTGTTGCGCTACTGGGTTTTCCGGCGGGTCCGCCACGGCGCAGGCGCAAAAAACGCTGGAGCCCAAACACCAGCAGGCGCCGCCGCAACAAGTGACGGCGCCCCAGTACTTCCCTAGGTGGTGTGCTCGTAGGTGAGGCAGTCCGCGTTGTCCGCGCCTGGCCCAACCCGGACCGAGGGGGCCCCGCACATGAGGTTCTCGTTATGCGAGCATTCCGAGCGCTGGCAGGCACCCACGGAAGCCAGGACCTTGGGCAATCCGCCGTGCACACCGGTGTCGATGAAGGTGGCGCACTGGGCGTGATCGGCGTTTCCGCCGATCGTAATGCCGGCGGCGCCGCAATGGGTGTGATCGTTGAATGAGCAGTTGGAAACAGCACATTCTGTGACTGGAACGGTGACGGTCATGGCGTTCTCCCTTGCGTTGTGTCCAGCCCCTACGACCGGATTTCCTTCAGCGTACGCCCAAATGCCGCTACCCAATTAGTACAAATTTTTGGGATCTATTTCCCGCCCAGCCGCAACATTCTGGCCACAGCGGCAGTGAGTTCATCGCCGGCCGCGGTGAGCTGCGCTTCGCTGACATCAGCAGGGAAACTAAATCTCAATGCGGTTTGTGCCACGCCGCGCTCAACTCCCATGGCGCTGAGCACGGCGGACGGTTCATCCGAACCTGCCGCACACGCGGACCCCGAGGAGCAGACGATGTCACGGCGTTCCAGCTCCAGCAGCACGGATTCACCACTGGTTCCAGGGAAACAAAAGGAAGCCACATTGGGCAGCCGCTGCGTCCTGTGGCCCGTCAGCACGGCCGAGCCGATGGTGCTCAGGACATGCTCAATGAAGCTTTCACGCAAAGCTGTGACGCGTTCGACGGCGGCTGCCCTGCCTGCCTCCTGCAGGCCCATGGCTGTGGCCAGGGCGACGGCGAACGCCACGTTTTCGGTGCCCGAGCGGGCCCCTCGTTCTTGTCCACCACCGTGGATCAGCGGCTCGTAGAGAATGCCGGAACGCACATACAGGAGCCCAACGCCCTTGGGCGCACCAATCTTATGGCCGGAAACGCTCAAGGCGTCCACGCCAAGCTCGCGCACATCGAGCGAGAGCCACCCTGCGGCCTGGACGGCGTCGGCATGGAGCGGAACACCGGCTGCGGTGGCGATCCGGGCCAGGGCCGGGAGGTCCTGAACCGTGCCCACCTCGTTGTTGGCGTACATGATGGACGCCACTGCCACGCCGTGAGCATGCCCCGAGACAGCATCCGCACCCACCATCGCAGCAAATATCGCTGGATCAACCAGCCCCGCCGCATCTACGGGTACAACGTCCACCTCGAAGCCGTGGACGCGGCGTAAAAACTCCGCCGATTCAACCACTGCGGGATGCTCCACAGCACTGATCAACACCCGGTTCAGCGTTGGATCAGCCGCCCGCCGTGCCAGGGCTATCCCCTTGAGCGCCAGGTTGTCAGCTTCGGTGCCGCCGGAGGTAAATACCAGTTCTTCGGGGTGAACAGCCAGGACGGCTGCGCATTTTTCCCTGGCATTTTCCAGCGCGGTCGCGGCCAGTTCGCCAAGTTCGTGGTGACTGGAGGGGTTGCCGAACTGGTTGGTCAGGAAGGGGAACATGGCCTCGATGACTTCCCTGCGCACCGGGGTGGTGGCGGCCGCGTCGAGGAAGATCACAATGGGTGGCTCAGCTCAATATCGAGCCCCAGGTCGAGGGCACGGACGCTGTGGGTCAGGGCGCCAACCGAAATAATGTCAACACCGGTCTGGGCGATGCCAGCAATGGTCTGCAGATTCACGTTGCCGCTCGCTTCAACCAGCGCGCGGCCGTTCACCAGGGCAACACCTGCAACCAGCTCTTCGTTGGTGAAGTTGTCCAACATGATGGTGTCCACTCCCGCGGCCAGTACAGGTTCGATCTGCGCCAGGGAATCCACCTCAACCTCAAAGTGGACGGTGTGGGGCAGCTGCGCCCGCACGCCTGCGAGCGCTGCCGTCAATTTGGCCGGGTCCCCGCCGGTCAGTACGGCCAGGTGGTTGTCCTTGGCCAGAACGGCGTCCGAGAGCGAGAAGCGGTGGTTGTGCCCGCCGCCGCACCGCACCGCGTACCGTTCCAGGATGCGCAGCCCGGGCGTGGTCTTTCGGGTATCGGTGACCCGGGCCCCCGTTCCTGCAACCTGCGCTGCGTAGAGCGCCGTCTGGGTGGCAATCGCGCTCATGCGTTGGGTGAGGTTCAGGGCGATGCGTTCGGCCGTGAGAACTGCACGCGCCAGGCCCGTGACGCTCATGATTGTCTCGCCAGCGGCGAAGGTGGCGCCGTCGGCAATGAACTGTGCAACGTGCGACGCGGGGTCCTGCATCTTCATGGCGGCCTCAAACACGGCCCCGCCGGAAAAGGTCCCGGGCTCGCGCGCTACAAGCAGGGCCGTTGCGGTGGCCGTTGCGGGAATCAGCACGTGCGAAGTCACGTCTCCATAGGGAGCGTCCTCCGCAAAGGCGCGACGCAGAACCTCCGCAATGGCCTCTTCCGGCAGGGTGGGCGGCTGCAGAGTGGCCGTGGGCAGCTTCTTTGCGGCATCGTTGAGGGCAGGTGCGACGGCGTTCATACTTTTTCGCTTTCACGCTGGGTTGGGGCGGCGGCCACGGA
This sequence comes from Arthrobacter alpinus, assembly GCF_900105965.1. Classification (NCBI taxonomy): domain Bacteria; kingdom Bacillati; phylum Actinomycetota; class Actinomycetes; order Micrococcales; family Micrococcaceae; genus Arthrobacter; species Arthrobacter alpinus. The sequence goes on along the minus strand of NZ_FNTV01000001.1, from coordinate 407,690 downwards.
GGAGACGGTGGCCATGGACTGGGGCTCGGCGTTCGGATTGATCCAAAACCTCGACTCCCGGGCATCGGCAGCCGCGGGTCCTTGGGGACAATCGCGACGGAAGTGCGCGCCAACGGAATTTTCACGGGCCAAGGCTGCGTGAACCAGCAAGCTGGCCACGAGTTCGAGGTTCTGGTCTTCGGCGTCTTGCTGCCGAATCGGCTGGAACGCAGACACGCCTGCGTCCTGGGTGGATGAGGCAGGTCTTTCTGATTTCAGCTGATGGCCGGCTAGCGCTTCCGCGGCCATCTGCAGTCCAGCCGCGTCACGCACCACTCCGGCGCTGGTGCCCATGAGGTGGCGCAGTGCTTGGCGTGACATGGATGACTGTGTGCCTGGTACCCCGGGCAAGCTGCGCGGCGAAAGGTCCGGCTCCGGCCAGTGGGCGGACTCCCCCGAGGTCACCGCGTCCACGAATGCCCTGACGGCACGTCGACTGAACACCAACCCCTCCAACAGGGAGTTGGATGCAAGGCGGTTTGCGCCGTGGACTCCTGTGCAGGCAACTTCCCCTGCAGCAAACAGTCCCGGCACGGTTGTTCTGCCGTGCAGATCGGTAGCCACGCCGCCCATCCAGTAGTGGGCGGCCGGAGTCATCGGGAGCCATTCGCTGGTCCAGTCGAATCCGAGGGCGGCGGTAACCGCATCGATCGTGGGGAATCGCTTGGCCAGGTACCCGGCACCGTGGGACGTCTCGACGCCGGTTGCGTCGAGGTAAACACAGGCCGCAGAGTCAGCGCTATCCGCAACCGCGCTTGTTGCTGCCAGGTGCGCGGCAATACTGCGCGAGACCACGTCTCGCGGGGCCAGATCACCGTCGCGGTGGTAGCGCGGCATGAAGCGGTCACCGGCAGCATCGCGCAAGACGGCACCGGCACCGCGCACGGCCTCGGAGATGAGGAAGTTGCCACCAACGGCCAGCGCCGTGGGGTGGAACTGGAAGTACTCCATGTCCCCCACTGCTGCGCCAGCGCGCCAGGCGAGGGCAACGCCGTCGCCCGTGGCAACAGCCGGGTTGGTGGTGAACTCAAAGAGTTGCCCGGCACCTCCCGAGGCGAGCAAAACGGCGTCGGCCGCCAGCATCTGGCGTTCCCCTCGTGAGTCAAGGTATGCCACCCCGGCGATTGAGGCCCGCGGCGGGGCTCCGGCGTCGCCCGTGAATTGGCTGTCCGAGGCAACAGCAGATGCGAGCAGCTCGGTGACGAAGCAGCCTTCCATGACCGTGATCAGGCCAAGTTCAGCGGCGTCACGCACCGCGGCGATCAGGCCGTCGGCAATCACGGCACCCGTGGCGTCACCGCCGGCATGCAGGATCCGCGCCGCCGAGTGCGCTCCCTCAAGACCGAGGGCACGTTTGCCGCTGGCGGTGTCCCGATCAAAGGCGACGCCGAAGCGTTCCAGGGCGGCGATATCGGAGGCTGCCTCAGTGCATAGGACGCGCACGGCGGCTGGATCGCACTGACCGGCACCTGCCGTAAGGGTATCGGCGATGTGCGCTTCCACGGTGTCTCCGGGAGCCGCATCCTGCGGACCGAGAACGGCGCAGATGCCACCCTGGGCGTGATGGGTGTTGCTCTGGGCCAGTGCACCCTTGGTCATGAGAGTCACGCGCATGCCGGATTCCGCGGCCAACAGGGCACCGTAGAGCCCTGCAATACCGCTGCCCACAACAATCAGGTGAGAGTTGCTCATGCCCGTGCTGAGCCCTGCAACTGGGCGTTCTTGGGCTTGGCAGCCAACATCCGTTCCAGGGCAATGCGGGCGTTGACGGCCGTGGCCTCCGGGACGGTGATCTGGTTGTACACCTCACCAGCCACGAGTCCCTCCAGAATCCAGGCGAGGTAGCCGGGGTGAATTCGGTACATCGTTGAGCAAGGGCAGATCACCGGGTCAAGGCAGAAGATGGTGTGCTGCGGGTACTGCGCGGCCAGCCTGTTGACCATGTTGATCTCGGTGCCGATCGCAAAGGTGGTGCCGTCCGGGGCGCCCTGGATGGCTTTGAGAATGTAGTCGGTGGAGCCAGCCTCGTCCGCGGCGTCAACCACTTCCATGGGGCACTCGGGGTGCACTATCACGCGGACGCCCGGGAAGTCCACGCGCGCCTGGTCGATCTGCTTGACAGTGAAGCGCTTGTGGACCGAGCAGAATCCCTGCCACAGCACCACCTTGGCGTTTTCCATGGTGTCCTGGCTGTTGCCGCCCAGGGGCATGCGCGGGTTCCACAGGGGCATCTGCTCCAGCGGCACGCCCATGGCCTTGGCCGTGTTGCGGCCCAGGTGCTGGTCGGGGAAGAACAGCACGCGCTGCCCGCGCTCAAACGCCCATTCGAGAACCGTGGAAGCATTGGAGGACGTGCACACGATGCCGCCGTGCTCGCCGCAGAACGCCTTGAGCGCAGCGGAGGAGTTCATGTACGTGACGGGAATGACCGGGACCCGGCCCTCGGCGTCGGGCTCGGTGCCGTACAGGGCCTCCAGCTCAGCCCAGCACGCCTCCACCGAGGGCAGATCGGCCATGTCAGCCATGGAACAACCCGCGGCCAGGTTGGGCAGGATCACTGACTGCTTGTCACCGGAAAGCATGTCAGCGGTTTCGGCCATGAAGTGCACCCCGCAGAAGACAATGGCCTCCGCCTCGGTGCGGGTCCTTGCTGCGTTGGCCAGCTGGAAGGAATCCCCCACAAAGTCGGCAAACTTGACCACTTCATCCCGCTGGTAAAAATGCCCAAGCACGACGACGCGTTCCCCAAGTTCCGCTTTTGCGGCGAGAATGCGCGACTCAAGTTCAGCGTCCGAGGCGTCCTTGTACTCCTGCGGCAACTGGCCCTGCACGGGCGTGGCCGCCGGGGCAACGTCAGCATCAGAGGCTCCCGGTCCATAACCGGGGGCACCGGCAAGGGCCTCGGCCAGATCGAACTCCCAGGGCCCCTTGGCCAGATCGTCATCGCAGCTTTCCTGCACGCGGCCGGGTACCCCGATGGCCTGTGCCTGATCGCGGGTGATGAGCTGGATGGTGGTGTTCACGGATGACATGCTGTGCTCCAAAGTGTGAGGCAGTTTCATGGTGGGTTTGCGGAACGGGCTAGAGGCGGGAGTGCGGCGAACCGGGCTGGTCGCCGGCGCGCTCGCCGGTATAGCGATAAAGGCGTGGCGGGCGGTGCTTGCCGCCCTGAAGGAATTTATCGGTGGCTTCGATATGGGCCGTTTGCTTGAGCTGGCGGCGGAAGTTGGCCGGGTCAATACTGCGATTGAGCACCGCCTCATAAACCTCGCGCACTTGGGCCAGGGTGAACGTTTCGCCAAGCAGGTGGTAGGCGATCGATCCATACGTCATCTTGTTGCGCAGACGCCACAGGGCGTAGTCAACGATCTCGTTGTGATCGAAGGCCAGGGTCTGCAGACCATCGGCGCGGAACCACTTTACGTTTTCCGTTTCCTGCGCCAGATCGGCTTGTGTGGACCGCACGAGCGCCCAGTAGCCGATCGAGACAACGCGCTGGCTCGGCGAACGGTGCAAGCCACCGAACGCGTACAGCTGTTCCAAGTAGTTGGGCGCCAGCCCCGTGGTGTCCTGCAGGTTCCTGGCCGCGGCGTCCAAAAGGGAGTCGGCCTGAGCCAGGGGACCGCCGGGCAGCGCCCACAGATCCTTGAACGGTTCGCGAATGCGGCGCACCAGCGGCAGCCACAGCGTGGGCCGGCCACTCATTTCACTGGGGCGCAGGGCAAAGATGACAGTGGAGATGGCCAGCGCGGGTGGCAGTGCCTGCCGCTCGCTGATGTTGGCAGCGCTGACGAATGTTTGGCTCTCCATGGCCACCACCTTCTCCCACTGACTAAAGTTAAAGCCTGAATTAGTTAAAGTCACTTTGACTAAAACTAATTCTACGCCCGCTCCCCCCTTCTGAACAAATATCTCGCAACACATCCTCTCGACTGGTGAATGCCACAGCCAGTGGCCGATACCCGCCAGCGGACAACACACTAGGCTGGCTAGCGATGGAAACAACCACACCCACACCCTCCCCACCCACGGACCCGACCACCGAGCGGACCACAGAGCCGTATAGGCTTTTTCACACGACCGTCCGCGCTGCGGAGCGAATTTCCCCCGGATTCGTGCGGGTGACACTGGAAAATGACCAACTACGGCACTTTGCCCCGTACGGCCTGGATCAACGCATCAAACTCGTATTGCCCGATGCGCAGGGGCACTATGCGGATTTCTGGAAGGTTCGGGAAATCTCACCCGCAACCCGAACCTGGCAACAACTTCGCAACGCCTTGCCCGAGGCAAAGCGCAACCTGATGCGCACCTACACCCCCCGCGCCGTCCGCCCGGAGCTTGGCCAGCTCGATGTGGACTTCGTCCTGCACCAGGATCCAGGGCCGGCCAGCTCCTGGGCCATGCACGCCAAGCCCGGCCACGAACTGGTCATTTCCGGGCCGGACGCACGGGCCGGGAATCGAATCCAGGGCATCCAGTGGCAACCCGGCAAGGCGAGCCACCTCTTGTTGCTTGGGGACGAAACCGCATTCCCGGCCATGCGGAACATCGTGGCCGCCCAGGCACCGGGCACTCAGCTCCAAGCCTTTCTCGAGGTGGCTGAAATGGCGGACAATCTCGCTTGGCCTAAACCAAGCGCGCCGGGATTGACCTCGGTGCGGGCTCGGAACGAATCGCCCTACGGCAGCCAGCTGCGCTCACTGGCCATGACCTGGGCCAAAAACTCCGGCGCCGCGGCCGCCCGCCGAGGTGATGACTTTTTTGCCTGGATCGCCGCAGAGGCCGCCCTCGCGGCCGAGCTCCGCCACCTCTTGGTTCGGGAGTGCGGGATTGCCTCTTCGCGCGTTCATTTTCAGGGCTATTGGAACGCCGGCCCCCGGAGGACACAATAGTGCCCAGGCAATTAGCTTAGGATAGTCTTACCTTATTAGCGGCGCCGTCATTGTGGCTGGGGCAACAGTGGCCGCCCGCGATGCACAATCACCGTCCCACCATTTTCGAAGGACTCCCCATGCCCACCAGCACAACCCGCTCACACAGCGCTGCCCGCCTGCGCGTGATCGCCGCTACGGCCCTCATTGCCCTCGGCCTTGCGTCCTGTGGCACGGGCCAGTCCGCGCCGGCGTCGTCCTCATCAACTTCGGCAACCCACAACGTTGAACACGCACGCGGAACGGCAGCCGTGCCTGGCGCACCCAAGCGCGTTGTCGTCCTGGAGCCGGTCCAGCTGGACACCGCCGTGGCGTTGGGCGTTACCCCGGTTGGCGCAGCCGTGGCAAGCAATGTCAAGGGTGTCCCGGCCTACCTGGGCGAGGCAGCCGCTGCCATTGAATCTGTGGGCACCGTGCCCGAACCCAGCCTGGAAAAGATCGCGGCATTGCATCCGGACCTGATCCTCGGCACGGAGTCACGCCACTCGGCCTTGTACAAGCAGCTCAGCGACATCGCCCCAACAGTCTTCATGGCCTCCCAGGCCGATCCTTGGCAGGACAACGTAGTCCTGGTCGGCAATGCCCTCAACCAAGAAGCCAAGGCCAAGGAGCTGTTGGGCACCTACAAAGACCGCTGCACCTCCATAGCTTCCAAATTCAAGGTCGACGGCGTCACGGCCCAGCTGGTCCGCCCACGCGATGAGAGCGTGCTGAGCCTGTACGGGCCCACCTCATTTGCAGGCAGCACGCTGGAATGCACGGGGCTGAGCATTCCTGACCGCGACTGGGAAAAGTCGATCTCCGTAGACATTTCCCCGGAACGAATTCTGGAAGCCAAGGCCGACTACGTCTTCGTCACCACCACTGACGTCAACGACCCGGGAACCATCCCCGCCCCAATACGGGACAACGCGGCATCGTTCCCCGAGGTCAAACTCGTTGATACGTCCTACTGGGTATCCGGCGTCGGCCCCCTGGGTGGCAACGCCGTCCTCGACGACATCGAACGCATCCTCCAGGATGCACAGTAACCCCAACATGGAATTAGCCACCGCCGACACAGCCGGCACCAGTTCCCCGCAGCCCACCAGGGCGCGCATCCTCGCGGTGCCCGTCCTGGTGGGCTTGCTGGCGCTCTCCGTGGTGCTGTCCCTGGCCCTGGGCGCCAATACCCTGGGTCTGGGCCGCATTGTTGAAACGCTCGCCGGCGGCGGCGACGCCGAGTCCCGCTATGTCCTGTGGGAGCTGCGGGTTCCCCGGACGGTTGCGGGTTTGTTCGTTGGCGCGGCACTGGGAGTTTCGGGGGCGCTGATCCAGGCGTTCACCCGCAATCCCCTGGCCGATCCTGGCATCCTGGGCGTCAATGCCGGGGCGGCGTTCTTCGTGGCCCTGGGTGTTGCCTTCCTGGGCATTACCTCGGTTTCCGGCTACGTCTGGCTGGCCTTTGCCGGCGCACTGCTCGTCACGGTTGCCGTCTACATCATCGGCTCCTCCGGCCGCGGCGCGGCCGACCCCATCCGGCTCACGTTGGCTGGTGTGGCGATCGCCGCAGTGTTGTCCGGAATCACCACCGGCATGACGCTGAGCAATCCGGAAGCCTTCGACCAAATGCGCAGCTGGAACGCCGGAACCCTCCTGGGCCGCGGCTTTGACATCCTGATGCCGGTGCTGCCTTTCATCGCCGTGGGCCTGCTGCTGGCGCTCGCCATCGCCCCGGGGCTGAACTCCATCGCCCTGGGCGAGGATGTGGCCCGGGCACAAGGCGTGAACGTGGTGCGGGTGCGGGTGGTGGTCATCATCGCCGGAACACTGCTGGCCGGATCCGCAACCGCCATCGCCGGGCCCATCTCCTTTGTCGGCCTGATGATCCCGCACGTTGTCCGCTGGCTGTTTGGCCCTGACCAGCGCATCATCATCGCCGCCTCCATCCTTCTAGCACCCACACTCTTGCTGCTCTCGGACATTCTGGGGCGGCTGCTGATACGGCCCGGCGAAATGCCTGTCGGGATTGTCACGGCATTCCTCGGCGCCCCCGTGTTGATCATTCTGGTGCGGCGCAGAAAGGCCAGCACGCTGTGACACCCTCGAAGGCCGCCACCGCGTCCACCCCTCCTGACGTCCAGTTCGGGTACCGCCGCCTAGTCCTTGGCAGCGATGGTTTCCACACGGTGCTGCACCTGCGAGCCGTGCTCGTGGCAGTCGGCTTCGCGCTGTTCATCATTGTCCTGGCCGCGGCCGCGCTCATGAACGGCGACTACGAACTGACCCTGGCCCAGGTCATCGCGGTCCTCAACGGCTCGGACGACGGCCTGGCCCGCACCGTGGTTCTGGACTGGCGGCTCCCGCGCATCCTCTCCGCAATCCTTTTGGGTGGCGCCCTGGCCGTCTCCGGAGCCATCTTCCAGACCTTGACACGCAACCCCCTCGCCAGCCCCGACATCGTGGGCCTGTCCCACGGCGCCTTCACGGGAATGCTGCTGACTGTGCTGGCGTTTGGCACCTCCTGGGCGCTCATGGCCACCGGAGCCGTGGCGGGCGGGGTGCTGGCGGCCCTGGCCATTTACATGATTTCCTACCGGGGCGGGATCCAAGGGTTCCGCTTCATCATTGTCGGCATTGCCATCTCGGCCATGCTGGCATCGGTAAACACCTGGATCCTGCTGCAAGTTGAGCTGGAAACAGCCATGTTTGCCTCGGCTTGGGGCGCCGGCACCCTCAATGCCGTGACACCGGAGCAGGTCAACGGAGCGGCGCTGGCCATCCTTGTTTTGTTCGTTGCCATCGCAACCCTTGCCCCGGCACTGCGGCAACTCGACCTCGGGGACGACGCCGCCGCTGCCCTGGGCCTCCGGCTGGGCAGGGTTCGCCTGTTTGCCATCTTGATCGGAGTGGGGCTCGTGTGCGTGGCAACCGCCGTCGCCGGACCCGTGGCCTTCGTGGCCCTTGCCGCTCCACAAATAGCGCAACGCGCAGCCCGCACACCCTATCTGCCGTTGGTGCTGTCGGCCCTGGCTGGCGGAGCCATCTTGCTGGGCTCGGACTTCATTGCCCAACACCTTTTGCCGCACCCGCTTCCCGTCGGTGTCGTCACCGTGGTGGTCGGCGGCGCCTATCTGGTCTGGGCCATCATTGCCGAGATTCGCAAGCGGGCATGAGCATCCCATGAAGCACAAAGGAAACACCATGACCCCTGAATCCACCCCGGCCGTCCAGCTGCCCGCCGACGCACGGCTGGCAGCAGAAGCAGTCACCCTCGGCTACGCCCAGCGGACAATTTCGGACAACCTCACCGTTCGCATCCCAGACGGCTCCTTCACCGTCATCGTTGGCCCGAATGCGTGCGGAAAATCCACCCTCCTGCGCGGGTTGTCCAACCTGCTGTCGCCCGCCGCGGGGCAGATCCTCCTGGACGGCAAGAAGATCGCCGACTACCCCTCCAAGCAGCTCGCCCGGGAGCTGGGGCTGCTGCCCCAATCCTCCATTGCACCAAGTGGCATTACCGTGGCAGATCTGGTGGCCCGCGGCCGGTATCCCTACCAAAACCTGGTTCGGCAATGGTCCAAGGCGGATGCCACCGCCGTCGCCGAAGCTCTCGCAGCGACCAACACCACCAGCCTGTCCACCCGCCTGGTCGAGGAGCTCTCGGGGGTCAGCGCCAACGCGTTTGGGTAGCCATGGCCCTCGCCCAACAGACCTCTGTTTTGCTCCTGGATGAACCCACCACATTCCTGGACATCGCCCATCAAATCGAATTGCTGGAACTCTTTCGTGCGCTCAACCAAGATGGTCGCACCCTCGTGGCGGTGCTGCACGATCTCAACCACGCGGCGAGGTACGCAACGCACATTATCGCCATGAAGGACGGGCAAGTCCTGGCCGAGGGCCATCCCCGGGAGATCATCACGGCAGAACTGGTCGAGCGGGTCTTTGACCTGCCAAATATCGTTATCGAGGACCCTGTGACCGGAAGCCCGCTGGTTATTCCCCTCGGCACCGCGGCGTCGTAGCCGGCATCGCAACCCCGCACCCAACTTTGGGCCACCGCGGGCCTTGGTGGATAATGCGTGTGGGGGAAGACGAAGTCACAGCACACCCCTCCGGGCTTACCCGGCCCGGATCACGAAGAAGGCATTCCCCTCCATGAGCTCCCTGCCACTAGCAGATACCAGCAAGCCACCGTCAACAAGTGGACTGGGGCATTCCCTCAAACAGCGACAACTGACCATGATGGGGCTTGGCAGCGCCATCGGGGCTGGGCTGTTTCTCGGTTCGGGGAAAGGCCTGGCCGTAGCCGGGCCCGCCGTCCTCATTTCCTACCTCGCCGCCGGCACCTTGATCATCCTGGTCATGTGGGCCCTGGGTGAAATGGCTGCCGCCAACCCCAATTCCGGAGCCTTCTCCGTCTATGCGCAAAAGGCCATGGGCCCCGTGGCCGGTTCCACGGTGGGCTGGCTGTGGTGGCTTCAGCTGGTGGTGGTCATTGCTGCCGAGGCACTCGGCGCCGCCGCACTGCTGGTGAGTGTTTGGCCTGTCATTCCCGTTTGGGCGTTGACGTTGATCTTCATGGTGGTGTTCACGGCGATCAACCTGACCAGCGTGAAGAATTACGGAGAATTTGAATTTTGGTTCGCCCTCCTGAAGGTCGGCGCAATTGTCTTGTTCCTCGTCTTTGGCGCGCTGCTCCTGCTGGGCTGGCTGCCCGGTGCGCAGTCACCGGGGCTGGGCAACCTTGTCAACAATGGCGGCTTTGCCCCGAATGGTTTGTCGGGAATTGCCACAGGGCTCTTTGTTGTGGTGTTTGCCTTCGGAGGAACCGAAATTGTGGCGGTGGCCGCTGCCGAGACCGCCGATCCCAAGCGGAGCGTTGCCATTGCCGTGCGCACCGTGGTCTGGCGCATCCTGGTGTTTTACATCGGCTCCATTTTTGTCATTGCCGCGGTGCTGCCCTGGACCTCTGCGGATCTCGAGTCTCCATTCGCGGCCGTGCTCAACGTCGCTGGCATCCAATGGGCAGGAACAGCGATCACCTTGGTAGCCGTAGCCGCGCTCCTCTCGGCCCTGAACGCCAATCTCTATGGCGCCTCACGCATGGTCTACTCCCTGGCAGAGCGGGGCGAGGCTCCCCGCGTCTTTTCCCGCACCACCTCGCGTCAGGTTCCCTTGGCTGCCGTGGCTGTATCGGTCAGCTTCGGCTTTGCCGCCGTGGTGCTGGAACTGCTGTTCCCCAATCAAGTCCTGGACGCCCTGCTGAATCTGGTGGGCTCCACGTGCCTGATTGTTTGGGGCATCGCCCTGGTCTCGCAGCTGATTCTGCGGCGCCGCGCCGACCGCGACGGCACGGTCCTGCCCCTTCGCATGAAGGCCTTTCCCGCGTTGACCATCTTCGGGCTGGTGCTGCTTGCCGCAATCTTCGCGGTGGGCTTCTTCGAAGAGGCCAGCCGGGGCCAGCTGTTCGGAACGTTCACGCTCGTGGCGGGCATCGCCGTCGTCTGCGCTCTGATCCAACGGCTGCAGCGCCGCCAAGGAACGCGCTAACTGGACACAGATTGCATCCGGTGATTAATGTGACTAACCTCTCAGGGGAATGGTGTGCTCAACGGCGCGCATGCCATTCACCGTCCACAAGGAGTTTTCGCTACTCTGGACCTACGACGGCGGCACCTGCCGCCGCGGGAAAGAGGAGTCATGTCTGTTCAAGGGAAAAACTCCACACCCAGCGCCTCGCATTCTGTTGAGGGTGCCAGCACAGGGCTGAACGTGGCAGTCTTCGATGCCGACGTCCCCGCACAATTGCCGCCAGTCTTCCTGATCCATGGATTTGCCTCATCCATTGAGTTGAACTGGATCAAGAGCGGCTGGGTTGCGGCACTCAACAGGGCAGGGCGTCGGGTGCTTTCGGTAGACCTTCCGGGTCATGGGCAGAGCACGGCACCCTACGATCTTGATTCATATACGCCCGGGAAAATCCGTGCAGACCTGCTTCAAATCCTGACTGATCAAGGCGTCCGGCCGCTGCAAGCCGGCGATCTTGGCTCCGGAGTCGATTTAATCGGATATTCGCTTGGCTCCCGGTTGGCCTGGGAATTTGGCGCAACCCAGCCGGAGTTGGTACGCAAGATGGTGCTCGGAGGCCCGAACCCCAGGGATCCGCTGGCCGAATTTGACCTCAACGCGGCACAAACATTCCTCAACGACGGCACCCCCATTGCAGATGAATCCACCCGCTGGTTGTTGGAGATGGCCCAACTCATTCCCAGCAATGACATTTTCGCCCTGCTGGCCTTGATTCAGGCCATCAAGCTCGAACCCTTTGAGCCGGCCGACGCCGTTCCCAAAATGCCCATCTTGCTTGTGGCCGGTGACCTGGACGAGCGAGCCCGCAGCATGGACCTGCTCGCCCAGCTCAACGGCAAGGCGGAACAGTATGTCATTCCCGGACGCACTCACAACAATGCTGTTACCTCACGGGAGTTCAAGGACGCAGCCATCGCCTTCCTGGCCGGCTAGTTGGTTTTGTTCGTCCTGCGAAGCAGCAAGGCGGCTACCAGGCCCAGCACCAGGAGGGCGCTTGCGGCGACAATGGGAACAATGAAAGCCGTGTGATATCCCACGGTTTGGGCCAGTGACCCGGCAATCGAGGAACCAAGCGCCGTGCCAGCCACGATCCCACTGGCCAAGGCAGTCATGACGGTGCCCATCCATTGCGGCGGGGCAATGACGCTTCCTACGCTGAAAATGGTCACCATGGTGGGACCCACTGGAATTCCCACCAGCAGCAAGACAATAATCATGGATCCCAAGGACTCAGGCAGCAGGAACGCCATGGTTCCGGCGGCCATCAGGGCAGCCGTCAGAACCCAGCGCCAGGCGTGGCTAAACGCGGCAGGCCAATAGGCCACCGAGAGCGCGGCGACGGCGGAGCTGGCGCCCATTACGGCGTACATGAGCCCGGCCTGGTCTACCGAGCCGTGGACTCCGGTGAACGCCGTCAATGCCGTCTGGGAGGATCCGAAGAACGTGCCCATGAAGACCATTCCCAGCACCGGGACGGCAACTCGCAGCCACTTGATGGGTTCGGCGGCGACGTAGCCGGCATTGCCCGTCACCGAGTTTTGGCGCGCGCCAACAGCGGCCTGGGTGGGGTGGATGGCAAAGAGTGTCACCAGCGTGAGCGTCATGGCTGCTGCCAGAACCAGGGGAAGCCAGGGCGCTGCGAGGGAAGCCAACAGGCCAACGAGGGCCGGGCCCAGCACGAAGGTCACCTCATCTGCCGTGCCCTCCAGGGACAAGGCCGTGTCAACCAGGGGACCCTGTTGCTTCTTGGGCAGTTTCTTGCTCAGCGCCATCCATCGCACGCGCGACAACGGCCCTACTTGGGGTGAACTGGCGCCGGCCAGCAGGGCGATGCTCAGCATGGCCACGGTGGCTGAGACGGTGAACTCGCCAATGCTGTAGGCCATGGCGACGACGCCGCACACGAGCACGGCGTTTGCCACGGCGGACACCAGCAGGATGCGTTTTTGCCCGAAACGGTCTGCAAGGTAACCCACCAAGGGTGCACCGATGGCCGCACCCACGCCCACGGCACCGGCGGCATAGCCGCCAATTGCGTAGGAAGCGCTCACAGCCGTGACGAGGGTCAAGACCCCAATGGTCAGCATGGCCAGCGGCACTCGGGCAAACAAGCCCAGGGGAATGTAGCTCTTTCCGGCCAGGCGGGGCAGCATGCCGTAGCGGCTCGTGCTCTTCTTGGCGGCGGCGCCCTCAGCGCTGTCGCTGGAAGGCGCGTCGGGGAAGGGTGCTTCTGGAAGGGAGGAATATGAGGATGTCATGTGTATCCGGTCAGCTCAAAGTACGTGTGCACCGTCCCTCCTCCCGGCACACCGAACCCAAATACCCTTCCAGTCTAGTGGGCTTCGGCTCGGGCGGGAACTAGACGGACTCCCCTACGCGCAGGGTGGAACCGGTCCGCCCCTTGACCACATGCAGGTGAAGTGGAATGCGCGATTTCATATCCGCCACGTGGCTGACCAGACCCACCATCCGCCCGCCGTCGCGAAGGCCCTCGAGGGCGTCCATGACCTGATCCAGCGATTCCTCATCCAGCGAACCGAAGCCCTCATCAACGAACAAGGTCTCAATGTCGAGGCCGCCGGACTCCTGCTGGACCACATCTGCCAGCCCCAGCGCCAAGGACAAGGAGGCCATGAACGATTCGCCACCAGAGAGCGTTGAGGTGTCCCGGCTCAGCTGCGTCCAGCCATCCACCACGGCCAGACCCAGACCGGATTTCTTGTTCCCGCCGGCCTTCGCATCGCTGTGTGTCAGGGAGTAGCGGTCCCCGCTCATGGTGGAGAGCCGCAGCGAGGCTGCCTCCGCGACTTGCTCGAGGCGGGCGGCAAGGACGTAGCTCGTCAGGGTCATCTTCAGCTGGTTGTCTCCCCCACCGCGGGCGGCATCCGCCAACCCGGACACCATGTTTGCATGGTCTCGCAGGGGCGCCACCGAAAGTTCCTTGGCGGCATGCTCGGCGTGCGTGATGCGAACCCGGGCCAAGGCGTTCTCTGCCAGCGAGAAACGCAGGCCAGCATCCTCACGGGCTTTCCGGTGTTCCAGAAGTGAGCGTTCCAGTGCCAAAAGCGTTTCAGGATCGGGGGCGCCAAGGCCCTGTTCCGATTCTCGCCGGGCCGCACCCACCTGGTCCGATTCCAGCGCCGCGGCAAGGAGCGTCTGCACCCTGGCATGGTCATCGAGATTGGCCTTGGCGGCGGCGACAGCGGGTGCGGCCATGAGGCTTTCCTCGACGTCCGCCGACGTCGCAAAGTCGCTGAGCTGCAGGGCTTCTTGCAAAGTGGCGGCCGCGTCATCCCTGGATTGCAGCGCTGAAACCTTGCGCCTGAGTGCAGCGAGGGCGCCGGTGGTGGCGGCCAACGCCGTGGCAACAGCTTGCTGGCGCAGGCTCAATGTTGCATAGCCATCTCTGGCTTCCTGAAGCCCCGCCGACAATTGGGTGCTTTCCTTGACGAGTGCCGAGTTTCCTGCGAGCAGCGACGCCACGGACTCCTTGGCGGTCAGCAACACGGTCCAGGACGCGGCAATGTCCGTCTCCAGCCGTCCTTGCTCCGCTTCCCACTCTTGAAGCCGTGCGGCATCGTCGGTGGCCGCCGCCAAAGCCGCTGTACACCGTTCGACGGCGGCGGCAGCCTCGTGGCGAACACCGTCTCCACCGCGCTCAACCAGGACTGCCAGCCACTGGCGTTCTTTTACGAGCGTTGCTGCGGCCTCGACCGCAGCTTTTTCCAGCGATGTGAGCGCGTCCTTGGCTTTCTTCTCGGCCCGGACGGCGTCGGCACCCGAGCCGGCCAGCGGCGAAGGAGCCGGGTGGATGGTGCTGCCACACACCATGCAGGGCTCGCCATCGACCAGTCCCGCAGCCAGCTCCCCTGCTGCCAGGGCCAGGCGATGCTCAACGGCGCCCAGCCACAGCTGCTTGGCGTTCACCACGTTTTCACGCGCGGCCAGGTCAAGACCGTGGGCCGTCTCCACCACAACAAGTTGTGCCGTGTGCGCCTCGATGCTCGCCAGCTGGGCTGTGGACTCGGCAAGCTGCTGGCTGGCTTTTTCCAGTGACACGGTCTTCGCCCGCAACACCCCCAGCTTTTCCTTGAGCTCGGTCAGTTGTTCCTTGCCACGGGACTGCGCCACCTCGAGTTTGGCAACATCTTGTTGGGCCGCCAACAGCTGCTCCTCGCCACGGATCAGTTCGGCGTCAACGGCAACGAGCCTTAGTTCCTGCGGCAGTATCTGGGCAACCGTGGCCTCCTGCCCGCTGAGGATCCTCTCAACGGATTCCAGTTCGGTGATACCGGGCTGGGCCTGAGAAGCCGGCAGCGTCTTGGTTGCTGCGCCTGTGGCACCAACCGCCGTGACGGTACGGGAGGCCAATTCATCTTGGGAAAGCTGTGCCAGCGCTTCCGCAGCCTTCGACTCTGCCTTGATCAGTTCCGCTCCGGCGCCGTGGTCGGCCTTGACGCTTCCGGCGAGGACCTCCGCTTTGTGGTGGCGGCTCAATTGGGTGTCCCAGGCGGCCACCTGCGGGGCCCGCTCCGCCAGACGGGCCTGTTCACGCAGCGCCGATTCCAAAGCGTCGTGCCTGCTCTTGCGGTCCTGGGCTGCGCTCAAGGCCTGTTGGCTTTCCTCGAGCAACCCATTCAGGTGCCCTCGTTCGGATTGGGCCTGTTCGACGGCCACGGCAAGTTCGGCTTCCAGCCAGGGGAAGAGCCCGGCTCCGGTGGTCTCCGCCTCCGAAGGCTCCGGATCCCCTGGTTCTTCGCTGTCCGCGCCTTCGCTGGCCGCTGGCAGGACGCCTGCGGCTTGGCTCCGGGCCACTTGTTCAAGCGCCACGAGTTCGGCGACGCCGGCGGTGACCCCGGCTTGGGCGTCCTTGGCCGCCGCCGCCAAATGAATTTCCAGATCCTTGTAGACCTCGGTGCCGAAGAGTTTCTCCAGGAGTTCCTGGCGGTCCTTGGCGTCGGCGCGCAGGAAGGCCGCGAATTCTCCCTGGGCCAGGAGCACCACCTTGGTGAACTGCGCCATGTTCATACCCAGCAGGCGCTGAATTTCGCTGGCGGCCTCGTCATTACGCTGTGACAGCGCCACCCAGACGCCGTCGACCCGTTCGCGCAAGGCTGTGCTGGCGTTTTCTCGTGTGGTGCCCGTGCCGCGTTTCACGGGGCGCAGCCATTCTGGGCTGCGGGTCACTTCAAGACGGCGGCCACCTGCCGTAAATTCACACATGACCTCCGGCCCCATCCCGGGCTCCGCGTGGTGGCTGCGCAGCCGCCGGACCGAGCCCTGCCTGGCACCGGGCACCTGGCCGTAAAACGCGTAGGCGATGGCATCCAGAACGCTGGTCTTCCCGGCCCCCGTTGACCCGTTGAGCAGGAAGAGACCCTGGGATCCAAGAACGTCGAAGTCAACAACTTCACGGCCGGCAAAGGGCCCAAAGGCTTGAATTTCAAGGCGGTGGATCCTCATCGTGCCGCCACCTCCGCGTGGACCGCGGCGAGAGTTTCGCGGAGAACGGCCGTTTCCGGTTCAGTGGCAGGGCGCTGGCGGACGTGGTCCAGGAATCCACAGCACAAATCGAGCTCGTCCACGGCTCCGGAAACGCGCTGGCTGTAACTTTGAGCGGCGCCATCGCGCACGTTCTCCGGCTCAAAGATGAGCACGAGGGTGTGTGGGAAGCGGGCGCGCAGGCGCTCCATGGCGTTGGCCGGGCGGGAATCGTCTGTCAGCGTGATTTGGCAATAGCTATCTTCGGCCGCGGAGAATTGCGGATCGATGAGGAGATCCTCGAGTTTTCCACGCACCAGCGACAACGCCCTTTCGCCTGGCCAGTCCACGGCCCGCACCTGGCCCAGACCAGCTTCGGTAACCTCAACGAGCCAGCCACCCTTGGTGTGGTTGGCCTCCGAGAAGGAATAAGGCAGAGGAGAGCCCGAATACCGCACGTTGGGGCGCAGTTGTTGGCGCCCATGCAGGTGCCCCAGCGCGGCGTAGGCAAAGCCCTCAAAGAGGTCAACGGGTACGGCACCTACACCGCCAATGGCGAGCTCGCGTTCGCTGGCCGAGGTGATGCCGCCGCTGGCAAAGGTGTGTGCCAACACCACTGCGTGGCTGCCCTCGGCCCGGGTGGCCAGATCGGCACGGATGCGGGTCACCGCCGCCTCGGTCACGGTGAAATGGCTGGCCTGATCCACGCCGAGCTCATCGGCAACAATGCGGGGCTCAAGAAAAGGGATCCCGTAGATGGCAAGCACCGGGCCGTTGCCATCCTCGGTGAGGGGCAGAACCACTGGCGTGTCAAGGTCCGCAATACGGGTGCGCAGGTAGACTCCGGCGGCTTCCATGACGCGCCCGGCGAAGCCCAAACGGGTGGCGGAATCATGGTTGCCGCTCGTGATGATCACCTTGGTACCCAGCGCAGTAAGCCGTGCCAGCATGTCGTCAAAAAGCTTGACAACGTCAACATTGGGCAGGGCCCTGTCGTAAACGTCCCCGGCCAGCAGCACCACGTCAACGTTTTCAGCAATGACAGTATCCACGAGCTGGCCTGCGAAGCGGCGCTGGGCGTCGAGGGTGCCCACGCCGTGGAACGACCGGCCCAAATGCCAGTCCGAGGTGTGAAGTAACTTCATGGTTCCACGCTATAGGAGGGTGCCGACATTCACGGACCGCGGCGGACCCCGGTTAACGCCAAGGGCCCCTCCCGCGCATCGCGAGAAGGGCCCTTGAACCAGTGAAGAAGTTACTTCTTGGTGCCGTCGAAGAAGGCCTGCGCATCGTCCACGCGTGCCGGTTCGCTCTTAACGCCCGACGCCGGAACCGGTGCTGCAACCGTCTCGCCGGCGGATGCGCCAGTCACGACATCTTCCGAAGAAGCAGCCTCGGAAGAAACGGCGCCAACGGTATCGCCGGAGGAGGCCTCGGCGTCGTCCGTCAGTTCAGCGGCAGCAGCGGACGGCACGAAGGAACGGTAGATCGCGGCGGCGAGCGCTGCACCCACCAAGGGGGCAAGCCAGAACAGCCACAGCTGGCCGGCGGCCCAGGATTCCGCCAGGAACACTACGGAGGTAGCGCGGGCCGGGTTCAGCGAACCATTGCTCAGCGGCATCGTGATGGCCACGGCGACGGCAAAGGCCACACCAATTGCCACCGGTCCCAGGGTTGTCTTGTTCCGGACGGAGGTGATGCCCAGAACCATGGCTGTCAGCACGGCAACGGCAACAACTTCCACGATCAACACGCCCACCATGGGCACCTGGGACGGGGAATGGGCATCAAAGCCATTTGCAAGTGCGCCGAAGAGCGCCGGCGTCTCGGGCGTGGCACCGGCTGGCATAACCTTCATCATGGACAGCCACACCACGGAGGCCAGCACGGCACCGATGGTCTGGGCAACAATGTACAGCGCCATTGCGGAGAACTTCAGTCGGCCGACCACGGCCATACCCAGTGAGAATGCGGGGTTGAAGAAACCGTTGGAGATGTGTCCGAAGGAGACGATGGCCGCCACCATGGCCAGACCGTAGGCGAAGCCAATCGTCGCGGCCGAGCCGGTGGAGTTGAAAAGTGCAGTGCCCAGTCCGGCAAACACAATGAAGAAGCTGCCCAAACCCTCGATCGCGACGCGGGTACTGAGCGGGTAGGCCTGCACCGGGGCCGTGGCCGTTCCGGATGAAGTCATGGTGTGTGAATCCTTCGGTTGCAAATGAAAAGAAAAATTGTGGGGCGTGGCGGGTTACTAAAAACCCAGTGCCAAAGCGCACACGGTGGCCACAGCCAGAGCCACTATAGCGGCCGATGCTGTACGTAACATAAGAGCCGGAACTGCCATCTGGGCACTGTGATCCAGCCGCCCCACACCGGCATGGAGCAGCCGAATCCGGCCCACGGCGCAGAACACCAGGACGATCGTGGTCAGGCAGGCGATCACGGCGCAGATTCCCAGGCCGATCACCTGGGCCGAATCTTCGGTGGCTATGAGGGCGTCACTCGTGCCACCGGCGAGCGCATGAATCCAGCCACGCCAGATAAGAATGTCGGCGATGACGGCGCTGAGGATGGTTCGGCGCCAGGCCAGGGCCGTGCGTTCCGGCTGCAAGCCAGGGTCACGTTCGGAATCGCCGTCCGGGCCGGCTCCGGGACCGCCGCTCGTAGGGCCCGCCATGTCAGGGCCTGACGAGGATCAGGACGGCGAACACGATCGCCGCGAGGGAGACAATCACCGTCATCCCCAACATGAGCCAGGAGTGCGGCAATTCGGCGTCGTTGCGCATGGCTTGTTCCTGGTGGGCCCAGCGCCGGTAGCTCACAACGGCAAGCACGGCGCCAATGACAGCCAAGATCATGCACAGGATGATGCGAATGAGCGGCGGCGCAATCTCCGGGGCCAGTTGGTCGATCGCCACGGCACCAGCCAAGAGGGCCAACGCAGTGCGTACCCAGGCGAGGAAGGTGCGCTCATTGGCTAGCGAAAACCGGTAATCGGGGGTCTTGCCGGTTCTTCGCCAAGCTGGTTCGCGCATGGGTCTCCTCAATGCTCTGGTGGTGGCAGGTTCGGCTACGAGTCTACTGGGCACCAGAGTGCTCTCCGGGAACGGTAAATTGGACTGCATGACTACAGTTGCAGGAACCGTCAACACTCCCCCGGCCGATTTTGCTACCCGAGTCCAGGGCACGCTGATGGGCGGTGCACTGGGTGACGCCTTCGGCTATCTGGTGGAGTTTGATTCGCTTGCTGACATTGCTGCCAAGTACGGCCCTGCCTTGTTGGTCGATCTGTCGCAGGCTGTCGGTGCCGCGCACTTCTCCGACGACACCCAGATGACCCTCTACACCCTGGATGGGCTCTTGGATGTGTTGGAATGGGCCAACAACGGTGTCAGCGCGGACATCAACGCCTGCCAGTGGCTTGCTTACCTGCGCTGGCTCAAGACTCAGGACTTCGCTGCCGCGGAGCACGCACCGGCACAGTCCGCACGCTGGATCGATCATCAGAGCGTGCTGCATCATCAGCGGCACCCGGGCAATGCCTGCATGACAGGTCTTGCAACAGGTGAAATGGGCACCGTTTTCCGCCCTGTGAATCTCGATTCCAAGGGTTGCGGCACCGTCATGCGGTCAGCCCCGTATGGTCTACTGCCCAACATTGAGGCGGAGACCATTTACAAAATCAGTTCCGATGCCGCTTCCCTGACCCATGGCCATCCCGCCGCACGCCAGAGTTCGGGCGCCTTCAGCTGGCTCATCCATGCCTTGGTGATGGGCGGGTTGGGATTGCAGGAGGCTGCGGCCTCGGCCCGGGACCGCGCCGTTGCCGAGCCGGCCGCCGATCCAGAGCTGTTGGCCCGGCTGGAAGCTGCCTTGAGACTTTCCGCGAACGACGCCGACCCATTGAATGGCGATGCCCTCACCGATGCGCTGGGGCTGGGTTGGGTGGCTGAAGAAGCGTTGGCAGTTGGGATGTACTGTGTTCTGGCCACAGCCCGCGGAGCGGTTTCGCCTGTTGATCATTTTCTGGCGGCAATCAGGCTGGCCGCCAATCATGGCGGCGACAGCGATTCCACGGCGTCCGTCGCCGGGAACATCCTCGGTGCGTTCTACGGGGAAGCTGCCCTGCCGCCGTCGTGGTTGACCATGGCCGAGGCACCGGCGCTGATTCGGCATCTTGGAGCGGAGTTCATCAAGCTCACCACGGGGCACTAAGAGACTGGTGGCCGCTGGATCCTCCGGGGATTAGCTCTTGCGCAGGCCGATGTTGGCGCATTCCTCGCAAATCCCGGCAGGGATGACGCCGCGGCGCATGAGGAACGCGAAGATGGCGCAGCCAAGGCAGAGACCGATGAAGGCCTCCAGCGAGGCTGCCACAACCAAGAGCACCATGAGCGTCCAGCCGGGCAGCGAACCGCCGGTCACCAGCAACACGAAGGCCGCGATGGACAAGGCGGCGCCGATCCCTTGGGCAAAGCGCTTGGGCGGGCCGGGAACCAGCTTCGGATCTCCCACTAGCGGGGCAAGAACCTTTACTGAGAGCAGCGCAGCCGGAGAGATTCGAGGGCCAAAGGCAAGGCGCAGCACGAAGCCGCCGGCGATGAGACCTACCAGCCACGGCAGCTGCCCGAGGAGTGAAACAAGTGCCAGAACAACAACAATGCCGGCCGTGAACCTTGCGGCGTGATCGTTGACCGGATTGGGGAACGCAAAGACCCGTTTCAGGACGCCCTGCCGTGGAGCCTGGATGAATTCAGTGGCTACTGGGTGGTTGCTGGTGAATTGGGTCATGGTTCAGGGTAAGACCGGGTCCCGGGAGATCTAAAGGATTGTTGCGCAGAATGACTAAAACCGCGGCCTCAGCCGCGGCGATCTGCGGGCGAACCGTCCCGGTCCAATATTGCAAGGCACCGTGGTGGGGCGATCCTGCGGTAGGAGCTGTCCAGAAGCTCCGCGATTTCCTGCCAATCCGGTACGTCGGCACTCAGATCCAGTCCCACCCACCCATACGATCCAATGTAGGACGGGATGTAAAAACGCAGATCCGCCAGCAAGGCTGCACGTTCATCGGCTTCCGGAAGAACCTGAATGGACGCCGGCCGGGGGTGGCCCGTTTGCCCTTGCCCATAGTAGGCAAAGATCCTCCCGCACCTAAATGTTGGCCGGCCAAAAGCTTCCTTCTCCGTGGCCTCCGGAAACGCCAAGCTCACGCTCCGCAGTCTCTGCAGGAGCGGATCTTCGTCGGAGTACATCTTGGGATGGGCCATGCCTGCATCTTAGGCGCCTGCACCTGGCTCCCGCCAGAAAAGTCTTAGCCAACCATCTGCATGAATTCGCCCTCGGAGAGCACCTCGATGCCTTGGCCGCGGCGCTGTAGTTCCAGCACGCGCGCAGCCTTGGAGGTGAGCCTGCCATTGCGCAGGTCAGAGGCCGCGAATCCGCTGCCCACCACCAGCACAGTGGTTTTCAGCGTGACGCTGCTGGCGCATTGTGCTCCGTGACTGGCGGCCCGGACCTTGGCCTCGGGACGGCCCAAACCCAGATCGCCCGTAAAAACGATGGTCTGTCCAAATAGCGGGTGGGACATGTCGGCGTGGACGTTTGGCACCGGGTTGGGGCCCTCGGTTGACCAACTGGAGCGGCCGCCCCGTGCGGTTGGGTTGGACACTCCGGACTTCATTTCCGCCATCTTCTCCAACGCCGAGCGCGTCGCCTTGGACATGGCATCCGTCTCCGGGTTGTACGCGTCAATGTGGGGCATGGGCAACTTCATGGCGGCAAAGACGTCGTGGACCGAATCCGCGCCGTGCTTGGCTGCAATATCCAGCATGATTCCGGCACAGGCCCGGGCATCTTCGGTAGCGTCGTGGTGGTTCTTCAGGGGCACTCCGGCGGCCTCAGCAACGAATGGCAGCGAATAGGACGGCAGCGAATAGTTCTTGCGCGAGAGCACCACGGTGCAGGCATAGTCGTAGGCGGGGGCCGGCATTCCCGAGACTTCCGAGGCGGAGCGGATCACACCAATGTCGAAGGCCGCATTGTGCGCCACGAGGGCATCGGAGCCAATGAAGGCCTGAACCTCGGGAAAGACCTGGGCGAAACGCGGCGAGGCGGCAACGTCATCCGGGGTGATGTTGTGAATGGTGATGTTGCGGGAGTCGAAGTGGTCGTGACCCTCCGGCGGGCGCATGAGCCAGTAGCCCTCATCGACGATCACCCCGCCCCGAACCTTCGTCAAACCGACGGAGCAGGGGGAACCCCGAAATCCGTTGGCGGTCTCAAAATCGATTGCTGTAAAGTCCAAAGCCACCATTCAAGGCTACCCCCGCGCGCTCCACCGGGGCGCATCACGAGCCGGATCTCACATGGTGCACTGGACTGTCCAACCCTATGGCGTCGCGCGGCGCAAGGTGAGGAAGGCTCCCAACCCCAGTGCCGCAGAAAGTGCCAGGGCAATCAGCCCTGTTGTCGCTGGGGTGAGCGTGAGGATCCAGCTGCCCACGCCCGTCCACCCGTCCAGCACGGTGATGAGGGCAATCATCGCCACGATCACCACGGCAAGGACAATCCCGGTCACCAACAAGCCTGTGGCCTGCCAGCGCTTGTATAGCGTGGCTGACCAAAAACCCAGCAGGAACAAGAACATCATGAGGATGAAGTAAAAGAAGATTTGAATGAACCACGGCTGATCGGCAACCCACTGCAACGCAAACATGCGCCCGTTCAGGCCCCAGCCCTGCGTGGCGGTCTCAATAACGCCCAGGACAACATAAAGGCCGGCGACAACAGCTGCCACCACTGTGAACAGGCCCACGGTTCCGAGGAAAAAGTTCCTGCGGCTGATGCTTAGTCCCTGCGAGAAAGGGAAACTCAAGGTTAGGGATTGGATGCCAAGACCAAAGAAGTACCACATGATTGCCTGCCCGGCTCCGGAATATTTCACCCCTTCTGCGGCAGAATCCGGCAGCATCGCCCAGATGGCCATGGTCATGGCAAAGGTGGACACCAGGATCAGTGCAGGTATGCCCAGAAATGTCCATTTGTTGATGAGCTGCATTTTGGCAACTCCTAGTGCGCGGTTCATCGTGATGCTCCCATCCGGGTCTTCTTGGTCACCGGGTCTTGGGTTTTCGGCAGCGAACTGTCGTTGCCCAAGGAAGCTCCGGCGTCGAGCGTTTTTCTAATGACGATTTGTTGCAGGGAAACCGGCCTCAACTCCAGGCCCAGATCCTGCGCTTCGCGGCGTTCGGCGGCGCTGAGGGCACCGTCGAGAGTGAGCGAAAGCAACGCTCCCAGGCTCTCCCGGTGCAGGACAGTGCGCCCGGCTGCAAAGGACTCCACCTGGGCGCCGATACCGGCAATGGTGACAGCGGAGCCACGGATGTTCTCGGCATCGTCATCAACCAAGATGCGGCCGTTGTCGATGATGATGACGTGCTCGAGTAAATTGGCCACCTCATCGATCAGGTGCGAGGACAAGACAATGGTGCGCGGGAACTGCGCGTAATCGGTCAACAACCTGTCATAGAACAGTTGCCGGGCAACGGCATCCAGGCCCAAATACGGTTCATCGAAGAACGTCAGCTCGGCCCTCGAGGCCAGCCCGATGATCACGCCAACTGCCGAAAGCTGGCCACGGGAGAGCTTCTTGATCCGGCGCTTCATGGGAAGGGCAAACTCCAGCGCCAATTGTGCAGCAAAGTCCTGATCCCAATTCTTGTAAAACAGTGCTGCCGCTTTGAATGCGTGCATGGGCTTGAAATCGTCAGGATACTTTTGAGATTCCCTGATGAAGCAGATTCGGCTTAGAACGCTCTCATTTTCATAGGGCTGTTCTCCGAAAACCCGCACCTCGCCGGAACTGGCGAAGCCTTGTGCCGTCAAGATGGACATCAGCGTTGTCTTGCCGGCGCCGTTGCGGCCCAGTAGTCCGTAAATCTTGTCCTGCTCCAGGGTCAGGCTGACACCGTCGAGGGCCGTGATGTCCCGATAGACGCGGGAGACGTTGCTTACTTGGACAATTGGCTTGCTCATAGCGCTCCTTCTTTCTCCGGTTCTGCTGAATTGCCGATCGTGGCGGCATCCATCCTGGACTCGCGCGCCATCATGGCCAGCAGCTGCTCGTTGTCAATCCCCAACTTGCGTGCCTCCTGTGCCAGCGGACGGACGAATTGTTCGTAAAAGTCATCCCGGCGCCTGCCCAGCAGGACGCCCCGGGCTCCGGTGGCAACAAACATGCCAATACCCCGTTTCTTGTAAAGGATTCCATCGTCAACTAGCCGGTTGACGCCCTTGGCGGCGGTGGCCGGGTTGATCCTGTGGAAGGCTGCGAATTCGTTGGTGGAGGGAACTTGGGCTTCTTCGACCAGGATTCCGTCAACAATGTCGTTCTCCACCATTTCGGCGATCTGCACAAAGATCGGCTTGCTGTCATCTATCACGCGGCCACCCCCGGCATCCCGATAGTGGAGGTCTTCGCTCGCCTCATTGGTTCATTACTCATGTAACTAACCATATAAGCAATGGAGAATGTGTCAACCCCTCGATATCCTCCCCAGGGTGGAGGAAGCGTTCAGCTAAGTACCGTAATCTTGGAGGGTGATACTTACCGCTTTGAGTGACTCTGCCCTGCCTGCCCTCATGGGACACGGAGCCGTTCCTTCCCTCGGCTTGCTGCCCGACTGGCTCGATCCCATGAAGATCCTGGACAACCCGGCAATGGGCGCCTGGGTGGTTGTCCTCGCCTGCGGCATCATCTTCGCCGAAACCGGCTTGCTGGTTGGTTTCTTCCTGCCCGGCGACTCACTACTCTTCACGGCGGGCCTCCTGGTCAGCACGGGCTCCATGCCGGTGAACATTTGGGCCCTCATGGCCATGTTGATCGTCTCTGGGTTCATCGGCAACCAGCTGGGGTACTTCATCGGGTACAAGGCCGGTCCCGCCATCTTCAACAAACCCGAATCGCGGCTGTTCAAGAAGCAGCACGTCGATTCGGCCCACGCCTTCTTTGAAAAGCACGGCGGCAAGGCCCTGATCTTGGCCCGATTCGTACCCATCGTGCGCACCTTTGTGCCAGTGATTGTGGGCGTGGCCAAGATGGACATGCGCAAGTTCCTGCTCTTCAACGCCATTGGCGCCGTCGCCTGGGCTGGCGGTGTCACCTACCTCGGCTACATCCTCGGCAACAAGGTGCCGTGGGTGCGCGACAACCTGGATATCATCTTCATTGCCATCGTCGCGGTGTCGATCATCCCGATCGGCATCGAGCTCCTCAAGGCTCTCTCGCACCGCAAGAAGAAGACACCTCAGGCCTGATTGCGCCAAAAACGACGGCGACCCGCAGCTATTGCTGCGGGTCGCCTTTTTGCGCCGGTACTCTGATCGAGCCTGTCCCCGGGGACTAGTTCGAGAGCGCCTTGATGATGTGCGGCAACAGCGCCCGGAAGGCGTTGCCACGATGGCTAATGGCGTTTTTCTCAGCGCTGGTCAGTTCCGCGCAAGACTTTCCCAGGCCAACCGGTTGAAGGATGGGGTCATAGCCAAATCCGCCCTCGCCGCGAGGAGTGTGCAGGAGGGTTCCCTCAAGGGTTCCCTCCTCAACAACATCCAGCGAGCCCTCGGCATTGGCAAGCGCGGCGGCACACACAAAGCGTGCTCCACGGTGTTCTTCGGCGATGTCGGAGAGCTGGGCCAGGAGCAAGTCCAGGTTTGCGTTGTCATCGCCGTGACGTCCGGCCCAGCGAGCGGAGAAGATACCGGGCGCACCGCCAAGGACATCAACGGCCAGGCCTGAATCATCGGCAATGGCCAAGGCGCCACTGAACTGTGCCACGGCGTGTGCCTTCAGTCGTGCGTTCTCGGCGAAGGTGACCCCCGTTTCGGCGACGTCAGGTGCATTGATGGCTCCGGCGTCGAGCACGTCGGTATCTACGTCAAGGCCCGGCACCTGGCCGCGCAACAACTCGCGCAGTTCCTTCAGCTTGCCCTGGTTGTGGGTGGCGAGGATGAGCTTGGGGGCCATCAGCTGGCGAGGGTTTCGCGCTGGATTCGGCTCAGTTCCGTGGTGCCGAGCAGGGCCAGGTCCAGGAGCTGGTTGAGCTCGTCACGATCGAAAGGGGCGCCTTCGGCAGTGCCCTGAACCTCGACGAACTTGCCGGAGCCAGTCACGACGACGTTCATGTCGGTCTCGGCACGCACGTCTTCAACATAGGGCAGATCCAACATCGGTATGCCGTCGATGATGCCCACGGAGATGGCCGAGACAGTGTCGATCAAAGGCTGAGCGTTCTTGGCGATCAGCTTGTTTTCCTTGGCGAAGGCGATGGCGTCGGCGAGGGCCACGTAGGCGCCGGTGATCGCGGCGGTGCGGGTTCCGCCATCGGCCTGCAGGACGTCACAATCCAGGACAATGGTGTTCTCGCCCAGGGCCTTGGTGTCGATGATGGAGCGCAGGGAGCGGCCGATGAGGCGGGAGATCTCGTGCGTGCGGCCGCCAATCTTGCCCTTGACGGATTCGCGGGAGTTACGGGTGTTCGTGGCGCGCGGCAGCATGGCGTACTCGGCCGTGACCCAGCCGGTGCCTTCGCCCTTGAGCCAGCGCGGCACGCCGGGGGTCAGGGAGGCGGTGCAAAGTACACGGGTGTTGCCGAACTCGATCAGGGCCGAACCTTCGGCCTGCTTGGACCAGCCGCGGGTGATGGTGATGTCGCGGAGCTGGTCGTTGGTGCGCCCGTCGGCGCGAAGTGTTTCAGTGGAAGTCATGTCTCTAGCTTAACGCCCAGGTATGGCAATGGCGGCCCCCATCGCTGGAAGCCGCCATCTTGTTCCGCTACATGAAGCCTAAGGAATTACCGGCCCTTGGCGGCCAACTTGTAGTTCTTTTTGGCTGTGAAGTAGGCGGCGCCGGCGCCCATGAAGCACAGCACCATGGCGCCAAGGCCCAGCAGAATCTGGAGGATGGTCGCAATGCCGCCGGGCATCGTCATTCCCATGAGCTGCGAGAGCGATACAACGGCCAGCACGGCACCAACGATGCGGGCCCAGCCCATGCCCTTCTTCAGGAACAGGCCAATGAGTACGTAGAGGATCACGGCGACGACCCCCATGACAATCGCGGTGCCGGTGGAGACCATGATGGCGGTATCGACCATGTTCGCATCGACGCTTGGCAGGTTTTGGGTCTGCAACTGATCCATCAATTGGGTGCGGAAGTCATCGGATTGCATTTGCAGAACAGCAAAAATGGTGGCGATGACCTGCAGCACGGCGGCACCGATGAGCATATAGAAGACCGTGTTCATGATGGGCGGCGCAACAGGTGCCTGAACCGTTGAAAATTCTGTGGCTGCGGGGTTGTAGCGGGGCATTTCGCTCATAGCGGGCATCCTTTGTGGCGTGACGTAGGACGGCGGCTGCCGCCCTTTCCTGCCACCGATCCTAGCCGCCCCCAACGGATAAGGAGATAGTCCTTTCGGAGGATATTCGCCCCACAATGAACACTTCGTCCGAAAGGACAGTTAGATCGTGTAGTGAACGCCCGCGACAGCCGCAGCCACATCGCCTGTGTAGACCTCGCTGGCCTCGGTCACAACCTTGTTGGTGTCTGTCCATACCGGGATGTGGGTCAGCAACATGCGCCTGACGGTGGCGCGTGCGGCGGCCTCGCCTGCTCGCTTTCCGGTGAGGTGGACGTCCTTGATGTGATCGTCCCGGCCCTCTTCAAAGGCCGCCTCGCACAAGAACATATCCGCATTCATCGCGGCATCCTCCAGGCCTTGGCAGCTATCGGTGTCCCCGGAATAGGTCAGGACGGCCGTGCGATCCACGCCGGTGCCATCGAACTCGGTCACTTCAACGCGCAGCGCATAGGCTTCGGGAACGGGGTGATTGACGGCGTAGGGCGTCACCTTGAACGGGCCCACCGTCACGGGCTCGCGTTCGCTCCAATTCTGAAAATCAAATTCTTCGTGCATGCCCGGATCAAGTTCCAGGCCGTAGGCGGTGGCTAGGCGGTCGGCGGTTTCCGCCGGCCCCCACACTGGAATCCTGCCACGGTTCCAGCCATCCGGGCTCCACCGAACGGCTACATGCAGACCGCACAGGTCCATGCAGTGGTCCGGGTGCAGGTGGCTGAGGAAGATCGCATCAATGTCTTCCAGGTCCATGTACTTTTGCGCCGCACCGAGTGCGCCGCTGCCCAGGTCGATGAGCACGCGCCACGGCCGCACACCGTCGTGTGCGGTGAGTAGGTAGCAAGATGCAGGCGATGACGGCCCTGGGAAGGACCCGCTGCATCCAACAATCGTCAACTTCATGTTCGCTCCCCCGTGCCTGTTCCCGGAACTGCCAGTCTGCCGACCGAATCGGCCAAAACAAAATTCGAGACTCGGTTGGCACCGGCGCCGGGGGCATTTTCTCGGGCAGCGGCTAACATGTCATCCGTGATGAGCGCCAGTGATCCCGTGGGATAGTGCGCCGCAACATGGCTCACTTGTTCCACGTCCAGCACCTCAGGGCCAAGGAAACGACGGGCAAGGACGCCAAAGCTGGCGGCATCACCGGTGGAGAGGAACTGGTGTTTCGGCGCTCCGCCTGACACCCGCTCCAAGTCATGGCTCACGAGCGCCTTGTAAACGTCCTTGGCAGTTTCCTCGGCGCTGGACACCAGCGTCACGGAATCGCCCATAACGTACGAGATTACCCCCGTCAGCAGCGGGTAATGGGTGCAGCCAAGGACCAGGGTGTCCACCCCCGCGGCCTTCAAGGGGGCCAAATATTCTTGTGCCGTGGTCAAGAGTTCGGGACCGGCAGTGATGCCCGATTCCACGAACCGGACAAAGTCAGGGCAGGCAACCGAGGTGATGGTCAAATCAGGCGCCGCAGCAAAAGTGTCATTGTAGGCGCGTGAACCAACTGTGGCCACGGTACCGATCACCCCTACCTGGCCGGTCCGGGTGGCCGCGACGGCTCGGCGTACGGCCGGCTGAATCACTTCGATGACCGGAATCCCGTAGCGGGCGGTGTACCGTTCCCGCGCATCGCGCAGCACGGCCGCAGACGCGGAGTTGCAGGCTATGACCAAGAGCTTGACGCCGGAATCAACCAGTTCATCCATGACGCCGAGCGCGTTGGCGCGAACTTCTGCGATGGGCAGTGGACCGTAGGGTCCCTTGGCGGTGTCGCCCACGTACAGGATTGACTCGTTGGGCAGCTGGTCAATGACCGCACGGGCCACCGTCAACCCGCCAACCCCGGAATCAAAAATCCCGATAGGCCGCTCGGCAACGAGGCTCGCCCGCGAGTTAGTGGCTGGTGTGCGCGTTGAGTTGACTGAATGTGTGCTCATGATCGATTCAACAATAGTTCTTTTGTTGGTCCTACAGCGGCAACTGCGCGCAACAACACAGTTTCCCCGCCGTGTTCCCTCACTGGCGGAGTTCCCTTACTTGCTGCGCGACAGCGCGGACAACATGGCCTGGACCAGGCTCTCCTGGAGCCAGGAGACAAAGTTGTACACGAGTGAGAGGTAGCTTTCCACATCCTCGGCGTCGCCCCAGTCCTGTACCTGGTGGATTTTTTCGGCGTCTTCTTCGTCCCGGATATCAAGCCGTTCGGCCAACACCAGGCGGACGTCGTTCAGGGCCATGGCCCACAGCTTGGCACCTTCCGGCGTCAAAACCAGCTTGTCACTTTCCAAATCCAACGAGGCCGCCCGCAGTGCGCCAATCTTCGTTTCCCGCAGGGAGCGTTCGGTGAGCTGCCGGAACTCAAGGGCCGCGTCGTCGTCATCCTTCACCGCGTTGGGCAGGAGCCGCAGCAGGGCCGGATCGGCGGGGACGGACACATCCATGTCCAGGCCGATCAACGCGGCCAGAGGATCCTCATGGGCGGGCGTGTTCGGTTCAAGCATGGTGATGATGTCGGTGAAAAGTTTGCGCAGTAGATCACGCTCGGCCGATTCGAGGAAACCGGTGATGCCCCGGCGGCCGGCGGAGAAGGCCTTAGCCACGAGGGCCCCCCTTCTGAACCGTTGCCCAAAGGCCGAATCCGTGCATGGCGACGGCGTGTGCTTCCATTTTTTCCTTTGCCCCGTGGGACACGGCGGACTTGCCTTCAGTGTGAACTTCAAGCATTAGTTTCGCCGCCTTGGCTTCTGAATAGCCAAAATAGCTTTGGAAGACGTAACTGACGTAGCTCATCAAATTGACCGGGTCATTCCACACGATCAACTCCCAGGGGATGTCTGGGGAGATGAGTTCACGCGTTGAGACTTCCCGGTCTGTTTCCGGGGCTGTGCTGACACTCATGTGTCCATTCTAGTGTCGCCCCACTAAAGTAAATTCCGTGACTACGCCATCAAGCTGGGGCCACCCCCGCACATCATTGTTTACAGATCACTACGAGCTGACAATGCTTCAAGCAGCCCTGCACTCCGGCGCGGCCCACCGCCGAAGTGTTTTTGAAGCCTTCGCCCGCCGCCTGCCTGACGGGCGCCGGTACGGTGTTGTCGGTGGAACGGGCCGCATTCTGGAAGGCTTGGAACACTTCCGTTTTGGCACGCACGAGTTGGATTTCCTGGCCCAAAACAAGGTGGTCAATGACGAAACGCTCGCCTGGTTGGCCGATTTTAAGTTCTCCGGGAGCGTCTACGGTTACGCAGAGGGCGAATTTTACTTCCCGAATTCGCCCATTCTGACCATTGAATCCACGTTTGCCGAGGCCTGCATCCTTGAAACGTACGTCCTTTCGGTCCTGAATCACGATTCCGCCATTGCCTCCGCCGCGTCTCGGATGATCGGCGCCGCCGGTTCCCGCCCATGCATCGAAATGGGTTCCCGGCGCACACATGAGGAATCCGCCGTGGCAGCTTCCCGCGCCGCCGTCATTGCCGGCTTCCACAGCACCTCAAACCTTGAGGCCGGGCTGCGCTATGGCGTCCTGACCCAAGGCACGGCCGCGCATTCATTCACGCTGCTGCACGATTCCGAGGAAGAGGCCTTCCGCGCCCAGATCGGTTCCATGGGTGCCGGCACCACCTTGCTCGTTGACACATACGACGTCGAAGCCGCGGTCCGCAAGGCCGTCGCCATCGCGGGCCCGGCCTTGGGTGGCGTACGGTTGGACTCGGGCGATTTGCTGGCCCAGGCGCGCGATGTGCGTGCGTTGTTGGACTCGCTTGGCAATACCAACACGCGCATCACCGTAACCAGCGATCTTGACGAGTTTGCCATTGCGGCACTCGCGGCAGCCCCTGTTGACTCTTACGGCGTGGGCACCTCCCTGGTGACAGGTTCAGGGGCCCCCACCGCTTCCATGGTCTACAAGCTGGTTTCACGCGAGGGCGACGATGGTGAGTTTGTCTCGGTGGCCAAGGCGGCCAAGAACAAGGCCAGCGTGGGCGGGCGCAAGTACGCAATGCGCCGGCTCAATGGTTCCGGCATTGCCACGAGCGAGGTTGTTGGCATTGGCCACAACCCGGCCTCGGACAGCAATGACCGGGTCTTGCTGGAAGAATTCATGGTTGACGGAGTCCTGGTGCCGGGTTGGACCGGTGCCGAGGGCGTTGTGCGGGCCACCACCCGTCACGCGGCCTCCATGGCTGAAATGCCCGGCACAGCCCGCCGGCTCCAGCGCGGGGAACCGGTAATCCCCACTGAATACGAACAAGCAATACCAGCAGCGAAATAAGAGGAGCACCCCATGGCCAAGGCCCTAATCATTGTTGACGTGCAAAACGACTTCTGCGAGGGCGGTTCACTTGCCGTGACCGGCGGAGCCGATCTTGCCAGCGAGATCAGCGAACTGCTGGAAAACGCCACGGATTTCGACTTCGTCGTGGCCACGCAGGACTGGCATGTGGATCCGGGAAGCCATTTCTCGGAAACCCCGGACTTCGTCAAGAGCTGGCCGGTGCACTGCGTGGCCGGGTCCAAGGGCGCCGCGTTGCACCGCAACCTCGATACCGAGGACATCGACGCCTACTTCCGCAAGGGCAAGTTCGACGCCGCATACTCCGGCTTTGACGGGTTGCTGGCACCTGAGGATGAGGTGGCCGTGGGCGAGCGGGAAGCCAACCAGGCTGCCGATGAAGACGCCGAAGACCCCGTAACCCTGGACGAATGGCTGCGCGAGAATGACGTCGAGGACGTGGTTGTGGTGGGCATCGCCACGGAACACTGCGTTCGCGCCACTGCGCTGGACGCTGTCAACGCCGGCTACAACACCACGGTTCTGCGCGACTATGTGGCAGGAATTGACGACGACGCCGCCGAAGAGGCACTGGAAGAGCTCGAGGACGCCGGAGTGGACCTCAAGTAGCAACACCGAACTGAGGGCGTGCCAAGCGGGCGACGGCGTATGTAATTTCATACGCCGTCGCCCGCTTGGCACGCCCTCGATGAATGGACGGCTACTTGCGGCCGATGAACCAGTCCTGGAGCTTCTTCATGCGCGTCTGGAGCTGTGACTCGTTGGCCTGCGCCACGGCCGGGCCGCCGCAAATGCGCCGCAATTCGCTGTGCACCATGCCGTGGGGCATCCCGGAACGGGCGCTCCACGCTGAGACGTTCTTGGCCAGCTCGCCGCGCAGGTCCATGAGCATGCGGTGGTCAACCAGTGGCGGAGCCTCCGGTTCGGCCGCCGGAGCCTTCTTGCGCCGCCGCGTCTGCTGATCGGCCTGGCGTTGTCGCAGCAACAGGCCCATTTGGTCGGCGTCGAGCAATCCGGGAATGCCCAGGAAGTCCAGCTCGTCGTCGCTTCCAATGGCACCGCCGGTGCCAAATTCGCCACCGTCAAACAGCACCCTGTCAAAGGAAGCCTGAGATTCCAGGGCCTCGAACTTGAACTTCTCCATGGTGTCGGAGGCCTTTTCCTCGCGGTTGGCCTCCTCCATCTCGGCGTCTTCCTCGATGAAGCCGTCCGGGTCCTTGTCCGGGCGGTCCAACGCGTGGTCTCGTTCGAGCTCCAGCTGGTTGGCAAGTTCCATCAGGTTCGGCACGGAGGGCAGGAAGATCGACGCCGTCTCGCCCCTCTTGCGGGCACGCACGAAGCGCCCAACGGCCTGGGCGAAGAACAACGGTGTGGCGGTCGAAGTGGCATAGACGCCAACGGCCAAACGCGGCACGTCAACACCTTCGGACACCATGCGAACTGCAACCATCCAGCGCTTGTCGCCGGCCGAAAACGAATCGATCTTGTCGGAGGCCTTGGCATCATCGGACAAGATGACTGTGGGCGATTCGCCCGTGATCTTCTTCAACTGGGCTGCGTAGGCGCGTGCGTCCTCGTGGTCGGTGGCAATCACCAGGCCTCCGGCGTCGGGCACTGCACGCCTGACCTCGGTGAGGCGTTTGTCTGCCGCGGCCAGGACCGCCGGGATCCACTCCCCTGCCGGGTTCAGCGCTGTGCGCCAGGCGTGGGCGGTGACGTCCTTGGTGACGGCCTCACCCAGATTGGCTGCCATTTCCTCACCGGCACTGGTGCGCCAGCGCATCTGGCCCGAATAGGCCATGAACATGACGGGCCGGACCACGTGGTCCTTGAGTGCTTCCCCGTAGCCATAGGTGTAGTCGGCCTTGGAACGGCGGATTCCGTCCCTGTCCTCGGCATATTCCACAAAGGGGATCGCCGCGGTGTCGGAGCGGAATGGTGTTCCGGTCAGGGACAGGCGCCGAGCTGCCGGTTCAAAGGCCTCACGGATGCCATCACCCCAGCTCAGCGCGTCACCGCCGTGGTGGATTTCATCCATGATGACCAAGGTCCGGGCGGCCTCGGTCTTGGCACGGTGCAGCATTGGCTTGCTGGCCACCTGCGCATACGTCACGGCAACGCCAACAAAGCCCTTGCCATGGCGGCCGTCGGCGTTCTTGAAGTTGGGATCAATCGCGATGCCTACCTTGGCCGCGGCATCGGCCCATTGACGCTTCAAGTGGTCCGTGGGCGTCACGACGGTGACCCTGTTGATGATCCCGCGGGCGATCAGCTGCGTCACAATGTGCAGCGCGAAGGTGGTCTTGCCTGCTCCTGGCGTGGCTACCGCCAGGAAGTCCTTCGGGTTCTCCTGAAAGTACTTTTCCATGGCTTCGGACTGCCAGGCCCTAAGCTTCTGGGCCGTCCCCCACGCTGCGCGTTCAGGGTAGGCCGGGGGCAGGGACGGTCCGCCAAACAAAGTCTCCGTCAAAAAATTCCCGCCATCCTCGTCACATCTTTCACGCTGCCGCACCCGAATCCGGGCACGGCCAAACAACGGCTTGCGCCGCAGAAAATTACTGGTGGTAGCTGTTGCTACTCTTTGGGCTTCTTCGGGCCCTTGCCCTTGCCGCCGCCCTCGGGGCGAAGTCCGTCGTAGACCTCTTTGCATTCGGGGCAGACGGGGAACTTCTGGGGATCGCGCCCCGGTGTCCAGACCTTGCCGCACAGGGCAATGACGGGCTCGCCGGTCATGGCCGATTCCATGATTTTTTCCTTGCGCACATAGTGCGAGAACCGTTCGCTGTCGCCCGGCTCAACTTCTTGTTTCAATTCTTGGCGTTCAATGACGGCAGTTGACCCACCGGTCTGGCCACCACCGTATGCAGGGTCGTTTTCGAAGGGGTCTGGAGGCAAACTCATGAAACCATTCTAGCGTCTCCGGCTCCGCGACTCACCGAGGAGCGGTTCACGTTCTTGAGACCTGGGACAACAATGCACGGAGGGAGGCCAGTCGCCTGCGCAACCCGCCTCCCGCCGTCGGAACTAAAAATCTTTAGAGTCCCTGCCAAACCGGCTTGTTGTCGTAAGCGTGGCGGTACGTTGCCGCACCGGCCAGCTTGGCAGCCGCAGCCTCGTCAATGATGACTGTGACCCGCGGGTGGAACTGCAGGATTGAGCCCGGGCACGAAGCGGACACGGGGCCCTCAACGAAGTCGCGGACGGCGTCGGCCTTGCCAGCACCGGAAGCAACCAGAACCAGGTGGCGGGCGTCCATGATGGTGCCAAGACCCTGCGTCACCACGTGATGCGGGACCTGTTCGATGTTGTCAAAGAAGCGCGCATTGTCCTGGCGTGTCTGCTCGGCCAGTGTCTTGATGCGGGTGCGTGAGGCCAGCGATGAGCCGGGCTCGTTGAAGCCGATGTGGCCGTTGGTGCCAACACCCAGAATCTGCAGGTCGATGCCGCCGGCAGCAACAATGGCGTCCTCGTACTGCTGGCAGGCTGCCGTGATGTTCTCGCTTGCGCCGTCCGGGCCGTGGACGTTCTCGGGCGCAACGTCCACGCGGTTCGTGAATTCGCGGCGGATCACTTCGCGGTAGGACTCGTAGTGGCCAACAGGCAAACCCACGTACTCATCGAGCGCGAAGCCCCTGACCTGAGTGAAGTTCAGGCCCTCTTCGTCGTGGCGGCGCGCCAGTTCGTCGTAGATCGGCAACGGGGAGGAACCCGTGGCCAGACCGATAACAGCGTTGGACTTGTTGCGCACCAAGGCCTCGATGGCGTCGGCAGCCAGTGCGCCAACTTCCTTGCTGCTGGGGAGGATGATGACCTCCATGTAACACGCTTCCTTTCAGGGCACACAGATGTCTGTGCAATGCTCATTAATGCTGATCGTTGCTGTCTCCTACTGTAGCGATTGTCAGCCGTCTTCGACTAACGGTGACCACTGGCGGTTACCGGTCGGCCGATACTGCAAGCAACAATTCCGGTGCCCGCTCGTTGTAGATTCGGGCACCCATGCGGACGCCAATCGTGAAGAACACGCCGCCAAGCACCACGCCCACCAGCAAGGCCAGCCAAGCGAACAGAATTTGTCCCGTCGTTACGGCTAGAATCGCCAGGATCAGTTCCGGCAGCACCAGCACGCCGAGCCCGGCGAATCCGGCCATCTGGATCAAGGCGCTGGAGAGTCCATTTCCCGGACGAGTCTTCATGGGGCTCTCCCCCGGCAACGGGGCGTTCATGGTGAACCGCGCTGAAAAAACGCTGGCCAATCCCAGTCCCGAGCCCACCACACCGAGTACCAGACCCACCGTGGCCACCAGCTGAGCCACGTCACCGATGACGATTCCACCGACCACGGAGTACACAAGTCCCAGCGGAAGCGCCAAAACCCCAGCAGCCATGGCACGCCCCAAACGATCGGCCCGGCCGTCAACTCCTGTGGCGATGTGCAGGGCAAACGCGGTGTTGTCATAGGAAATGTCCGCACTGATGGACCAGACAACCAGGAACGCAGCCAGCGCCCCGCCAAATCCCAGCGCCACCCCGAGGGTGTCACCGGTTCCGGCCTGAGAGCCGGCAAAGACAAAGATCAGCGGCATCAACGGGGCGATCAGCAGCCCTGCGCTGTACCTCGGGTCGCGGAACCAGTAGCTCAGGCAGCGGGCGGCAATGGCTCCCGCGGGCGTTGCCGGGAACCAGGTGAAGAAGCCAAGCTTCCCCCCACGACGGCGTCCACCACCGGTATAGGCCGGGGTCACCAAGGCACGCGAAAGGCACACCTTCCATACCCAGATCAAGACACCAAGGGTCCCGATGGCAATCAGAAACTTCAACCCGGCAGCACCAAAATGCCCCTGGGCCACTTCGGCAGGAACTGCCCAGATGGCCCCCAGCGGGGTCCACGAGACGGTGTCCGCCAGCGCCGGCAGG
The DNA here is from genome assembly GCF_900105965.1 of Arthrobacter alpinus. NCBI lineage: Bacteria > Bacillati > Actinomycetota > Actinomycetes > Micrococcales > Micrococcaceae > Arthrobacter > Arthrobacter alpinus. The sequence goes on along the minus strand of NZ_FNTV01000001.1, from coordinate 371,037 downwards.
TACTCGCGAAGGTTGCTCACGCCGTCGGCCACGCTGGTGATGATGGGGCCAAGGAACATCAGCGGAAGCAACAAGACAATGCCGCTGAAGTCCTTGAAACGCCGGGTTGAGGCAAGGCTTGCGCTGGCGGCAGTGATGGCACGTGAGGCGGCAATGCATGTCAGCGCCCCCAACACGCCACACACCAGGGCCACCAGCCCGGCAAGTGGATGCTTCCACCAGGAGGCCGCCGTGCCTATCGAGGCGATCAAGGTGATGGCACCGGGTATGCCGATGAAACTCGAGACCAGCAAACCGGCCAGAAGTGACTTCATGGGGATGGCATAAGTGGTGAACCGTGCCGGGTCAAGGGTCATGTCCAGACCGGCAGCCACCACGGGGATGATCAACCAGCCCAAAATCAGTGCAGCTCCGGCAAGGACTACTGCGGTGCCAATGAAGTCTGCTTCACCTGTTCCCAACGCAGCAAGGGCCACGATCACGGTGACCAGCATGCCCAGACCGTAGAGCCCACCAATGATGAGCCCCACCAACTGCCAGGGACTGCGTTTAAGTGAATTCCGCAGCAGCGTCAGCTTCAGCCTTACGAGGTGCGCAACCATGCCAGCCCTGCACTCTCATTGCGGCCGCCAACCAGCTCAACAAACTTCTCTTCAAGGCTTTGGTTGCCACGGACTTCGGCGACCGTTCCTGCGGCCAAAACGTGACCACCGGCAATCACTGCCACATGATCACACATGCGCTGCACCAGATCCATGACGTGGCTGGAAACAATCACGGTTCCGCCAGAAGCCACATAGTCATCCAAAATGTCACGAATATTGGCGGCCGAAACCGGGTCAACGGACTCAAACGGTTCATCCAACACCAGGAGTTTAGGTGCGTGGATCAAGGCAGCAGCAAGAGCAATCTTCTTCGTCATGCCGGCGGAGTAATCCACCACCAAGGTCCCGGCATCACGGGTGAGGTCAAGGGCCGCCAGCAGGTCCTTGACCCGGGAGCTCACGGTGTCCTTGTCCATGCCGCGCAGCAATCCTGCATAGCTCACCAGCTGCTCTCCGCTTAGGCGGTCAAAAAGACGCACGCCATCGGGCAGCAACCCCATAAGCCGTTTCGCCTCCAGCGGCTCCTTCCACACATCCACACCGAGGACATGAACCTGCCCGGCATCCGGACGCAACAGGCCAGTGGCCATGGACAGCGAGGTAGTCTTGCCCGCCCCATTGGGACCGACCAGGCCATAGAAGGATCCTGCGGGGACGTCCAGATCAATGCTGTCGACGGCGGTCTTGGAAGCAAATCGCTTGGTCAATCCGCGGATTGACAGGGCAGGCGGCCGCCCGTCGCTGGGAGATTGTGCAAATGAAGTGTTCATGACCACACACTAACAATCGCTGTGCTGATGCGCCTGATCCTAAAGGATGAGATTGCCTTCCCCGCGAGGCTTGGCGCTTAAACGCAACAGCTTCGCCGCAGCAGTTCTGAGGAAAGTTGATTCTTCAGATCTGCTGCGGCGAAGCCGGTGTGAAAATACTGTTTGGTTAGAACAAGGCCCTTGCAAGTGCCTGTCGCGATGCTGAGACACGCGGGTCGCTGACACCCACTACGTCATACAGTTCCAGGAGGCGAACCCGGACGGTGTCGCGCTCGGGACCAAAATGAGTGCCGATGAACTTCACCAAACGGGCGAAGGCATCTTCAACGTGGCCACCTGTGACATCCAGGTCTGCCACGGCCAGGGCCGCCTCGAGATCGTCTCGATCTCCTGCCGCCCGGGTCCGGAATTCCTCGGCTTGGACCACGTTGATCTCGGCCGCGCGGCGCATGAGGTGCACCTGTGCCAGGCCAACCTTGGCTGCGGCGTCGTTGGGCATTTCGGCAAGCGCCTTCTCATAGCTTGCCTCGGCGCCTTCGAGATCACCGGCGTCGATGGCGTCACGAGCGGCTTGGTGCAGCGGTGGCAAAGGAGGTTCCGTTGCTGCCTCCGGATCCGGCGCTCCACCTAGATTCCCGGTTACACCGTTGCTGGCGGCCACCTTGAGCAGCTCGTCCAGGAACTCCCGGATCTGGGCTTCCGGAAGGTCCCCTTCAAACATGGGAACCGGCTGGCTGTTGATCAGGGCGACCACGGTGGGCACGGCGGTGATGCCAAAAGCCTGAGCGACCTGCGGGCTCGAGTCAACATCAACCCGGCCCAGCGCAATCTTTCCGCTGTAGTCGTTCATCAGCTTTTCCAGCACGGCGTTAATCTGGGCCGATTGCTGCGAGCGACCCGATCCCAGGGACACCACCACGGGAACCTTCTGCGACAGCTGGACGAATTCCTGGAAACTCGCCTCGTTCACGTCAACTGCGTAGGGCGAGCCTGCAGAGGGTGTGCTCGGGGACGTGGCCCTATTTTTCAGGGCTGAAAGGTCGACGGCGCCACGAAGGTTAATCCCGGGCGTCGCGTTGGGCGGCATGGGGGTGTTTTGACTCATGGTTTCACTCTAACTGTGCCGACCCGCGGCGATGCGCATTCTCGCCGCGGGTGAAACTTAACGAAGCTGGCTGGCCAAGGACCAAGGCGGCCCGAAGGCTACTTGAACGATCCGCCCACCAGGTCGCGGGTAGCGGACAAGATGGTGATCTGGTCCTCGCCACCGGCCGGGGGTACATACATGACAACCGGCTCGGCGTAGTTCAAGGTGAAGCCCTTGGTGGTTTCCGTGCCTCCAGTGAATACCGCTGCATCGGCACCAACAGTCAGGTTGGCGTTTTCCTTACTCGTGGCGTCAATTCCGAAGGTGTAGCCAACCACCACCATGGCGCCGCCGTCGGCCGTTCGCAACGAAACCATCTGCTCGGTATTGGCCTTGTGACTGAACACGTAGTTGGCGTCCTTGGCATCTGCAGCGACCTTCTTCTGCAGGTCAAAGACGCTCGTGATGTAGATGCTGTCCTTGAAGCTGGCCTTGAACGAGCTGTCCTCCTTGGTCAGCCGGTCGCTCAGCGCAGAGACGGCCGCATCGGGGCTCATTAGCAACCCTTTGGCATCGTCCTTGGCTACGGCAGCTGTGCCTTCCTTGTCCACCTTGGGAAGCGTCTGGCCCGGAAGCAACGGGGTTGCCTTGATCAGCTTGTAGTTCTCGCGGGCACTGGCCTGGACCAGCGTCAGCATTTGCGGCAGCTGGTTGTTTTCACCCTTGGTTACGAACATGGCCGTGCGCGGCCAGGTCTGCGTGGTGGTGACGATCTTGGCCAGCAAGACGGTGGCGTTGACCGGTTCAACGGCGGCCTGCGTGTCAACGGCCGAGCGGATCTTGTAGTTGGCGGTTCGGACCTCCAGGGCCGTGCCGCCAACACGTGATTCCAATTCCTTGGCGTTCTTGGCATTGTCGCCTGTGGCCACAACCGAGGCCACCGAGTCGGCAATGCGTTGAACCTGGCTGTCCAGGAGGTTTGGGAATCCCGTTGGAGTCTCAGCGGCGGCACTGGGCTGTGCCTCAGCACTGTTGCTCGGCGCGGGTGTGGTCGAATCAGCGGCCATGGCCGGGCTGACACCTCCGGCCAGGAGCACGGCGGCCAATGCTGCACCCCAACGGGTGGTGGCCTTCACAGCCTTGACTCGACGCTGTTCACCGGAAGCGCGGAACTCATTCTTCTCATCCTTCGCTTCCCCTGCCTTCTTGCGTGCGGCGGCGGACCAACGCGTCGGCTTGCCCGCCTTGGGGCTGCCGCCCTGACCGGAATCCGAACCGCTTCCGGAGTCCTTGTCAGAGTTCTTGTCGGCATCCTTCTTGGATCCGGAATCGTCCTTGGCCGGCTCCACTGCTGCTTCTTCGCCGAGCGGGGACTCGTCTTTCAAGGGTTCGCCACGGAGGGAAAGCGGCAAAGCGGACGTGGCGTCGTTAGCCGGCGCCTTGGCAGCTGCCGCAGCGCCGCCGTCATCCGCGGGGTTGTTCTTGGCCGCAGCGGCGGCACGCCTGATATCTGCGATGGTCTGGTGCGCAGGGGCTTCCGGTGCAGGTTCGGATCCCTCGCGGGCCGCCAGAATCTTCGCAACCTCAACGGCCCCCGTGGCCGGATCGGCCGGGCGGACGGCCGAACGGCGTCCTGCCACAGCCGCGGCGTCCTGGGTCTTGCGGGGTGCAACCAGGAACAGGAGGGCAGCCAGCGCGAGCAATGCTGAACCAATCACCATGAGCGGCACGGCCCATGGAGTGCCCTGTTGATTTTCAACCGTGATCGAAATATCGGTGGGGGCCGGAGCCTTTCCGTCAGATGAGAGCAGCAGTGCCCAATCACCGTGACCGGGTGCCTGCCACGTGTAGCTCAACTCGCCGGAGCCCTTTTCCTCGCTGACCCACATGTCAGATCCACTCGGGTTCGGCACGGATGCGGCACCGGTCTTGCTTTCACTGCTCAGGGCAGAGAAGTCCTCAGTGGCTGCACCAACCTCGGTGTACGCGGCATCGCCAATCCAGCCGGTGATGTCGCCTTCGCGGGCAACGGCTAGCTGGATGGGGCCATCGTTCTTAATGGTCATGGTGAACTTGCCATCGCGCGTATTAAGCAGTTCGGGACCAATGACTGTCAACGGCGCGGGGCTGGAGACTGCCGGGACACTGGCCGTCAGCGTGGCAGGCGGAAGCCAGATGGTGCGTTGGCCTATGCCAGTACCCAACACCAAGAGGCCTAACACGGCCAGGACGATTGCAATTTTTGAACGCAAGAACTTACCTAACATCGACGGAACACTGCTGTGATCGTTAATTCAAGGGTAACCGAACCGTTATCTTATGGTCATGTATCTTTGACTATTCTCACGTTTACCCGCTCGTGGCTCGCTGGCCGGAGAGGTCCTCGCTGGTACTCTCGAGGCACATATGAGAGTCGCAATACCTGCGCCCGCACCGATCCAAAGGCAATCCCGTGAGCTCGTCCCCTGAATCAAGTGCAGCCGGCCCGGAGGACACCCCGGCCGTTCCCACCGTGAACAACCCCCAAACTGCTGAGGCCAAGGCCACCTCCGACGGCGGAACACCGTCCCCTGCCGCTGCGGCTGACAGCGCATCTGTTGCAGTCGATGCCGACGCCAGGACCGTAGCTGCCCCGGTTGCCGCGGATATTGCGGCATCGCGTCAGAGCGCCCGCGCGGTTCCTCGCGGATGGCGCGCCTGGATTATGAAAGCTGTGAGCCAGCCCATTCCCGGCGCCCAGCCACGAGTCCGCTTTGACCTCCCTATGGAGCCCGGCGTGCAGGGTGGGGCCACTACCCCGGAAGTTGCACAGACCTCCAGCATGGTCCGGCACCCCATCTATTTCGGATTCATGGGCACAGTAGGCGTTGGCATCGCCTTGTTCCTGAACTACATGTTGGCTAATACCGAGTCCCTCCTGTTGTGGATTGTGACGGCTCTCTTCATTGCCCTGGGACTGGATCCGGTGGTCCGCTGGCTGGAAAAGCGGAAGGTTCCGCGCGGTCTTGGCATTGTCATCGTGTTGGTGGCGCTGCTGGGCGCCGTGGCTATCTTCTTCGCCACACTCATCCCCACAATCATTGAGCAAACCACGCAGTTGGTGAACAAGGCCCCGGTGTGGATCAGCGATTTTTTGAATTCGGACTTCTTCAAGCAACTCGATGTCCAGTATCACGTCCTCGATACCATCAATGAGCAGGTCGCCAAGTTCTTCCAGGACGCCCAAGCCGTGGGCGGCATCTTTGGCGGTGTCGTGGGCGTTGGAACCACCATCGCCAACGGGCTTTTTGGCACGTTGATTGTCTTGGTGTTGAGCCTGTATTTCCTGGCTTCACTTCCATCGATCAAGAAGTGGGGATACCGTCTCGCGCCGCGTTCACGGCGGGCCCGGGTTGAAGAACTGAGCGAGGAAATTACCCGCGGCGTGGGCAACTACGTCATTGGCCAGGTCTGCGTTGCTGTTCTGAACGCCGCCTACGCCTTTATTGTCATGACAATTCTGAACGTCCCGTTCACGGTCCTGCTGGCCTTCATGGTGGCCCTGATGGCATTCATCCCGCTGGTGGGTGGCACGATCGCGGCCGTGGTTGTCATTGCCGTGAGTTTGACCGTTGGATGGCAGACTGCACTCATCTACGCCATCTGCTACCTCGCCTACCTGCAGTTTGAGGCGTATTTTGTATCGCCCCGCATCATGCAAAAAGCTGTTGCTGTGCCCGGTGCCGTTGCCGTCATCTCCGTTATTGCCGGTGGCAGCCTGCTCGGCGTGCTTGGCGCCTTGATTGCCATCCCGACAGCAGCGGCCGTCATGTTGTTGGTTAAGGAAGTCTTCGTTGCACGTCAGGACAAGATGTAGCCGCTGCCTGCGCTAAAAGGCGGGAAGCGCGGCAACAGGCCCGTCCCACTCAACTGGCAGGGACACTTTTGTTCCCAAAACGGTAGAGGCAATTTCATTGAGGGCTCGGGCAGCATATTTTTCGCCCACCCAGAGGTGCTTGGCTCCGTCCACCGGCACCATCTTGGCCTGTGGGACCAGGGCAAACCGCTGTGCTGCCTCCAGCGGGCGCAGGTAGTCGTCAAATTCGGGGACTAAGACCGTCAGGGGTTTGCCAGCTTGTGCCCAGCTGCGCAGATCGGTGTCCTGGGCCCGGTGCAGCGGCGGCGACAGCAGCACGGCACCCTCAACCGCATCCGCTACCGGCTGCACTGCCCCATACTTCAGCACGAGCTCCGTGCCAAAGGACCAGCCCACGAGCCAGCGGTTGGGCAATCCTCGATCCACGGCAAAAGCAACGGCAGCCTCAAGGTCCAGCCGTTCGCCAACGCCTTCCTCGAAGATGCCTTCGCTCGTGCCGCGCGGCGAGGACGTGCCCCGTGTGTTGAAGCGCAGCACGGCAATGCCGGCCAGGGCGGGCAGCCGGTAGGAAGCCTTCTTATAGACGTGTGAATCCATGAACCCGCCATGCGTGGGCAATGGGTGGAGCGTGATCAGCGTGGCGTTTACGACGCCGTCGGCCGGCAATGCCAGCTCCCCCACCAGCGTCAGGCCATCGGCGGTATGCAGCTCAATGTTTTCCCGCACGGCCGGCAGGATACTCGAAGCCCGGACGGGGCCAGATGCTGGGCTAAAAATGAGGGAGGCGGGGTCAAATACCATGCCATCCAGACTACCTGTAGCGGTAGCTGCGTCCGCGCCAGCAGTTGCTGTGCCAGTGGCGACGGTCGCGCAGACCAGCCTCGTCGCCAAAGAGGGCATCTTCCTGCCACACGACCAGGTGGGGCGTGCCGGGGGTGATCTGGCGATGACATCCTGGGCAGGTATACGCCTTTTGCGCATTGCCGGAGCTGATGGTTCTTACTGCCCAGACGCCGTCCGGCGCAGATTCGGTGGCGGGAATACCCAGGCGCGACCGGTTGAGGTCCGCCTCGCCGTCGTCAGAGTGTTCGCCGGGCCGTCGTGGCGATGTTCGGCGGCGGGGCTGATTGGAGCGGGGCATCTCACCATTGTGCCGCACCGGCGCGCGCCGCGCGAAGCCAGCGCCCGAGGGCCCCAAGACGAAGACGCGCCAGCGGCTTAGTCTTGGGAGGGCGTCATGGGCCCCGCACCCGAGGGCCCCAAGACGAAGACGCGCCAGCGGCTTAGTCTTGGGAGGGCGTCATGGGGCCCCGCGCCCGAGGGCCCCAAGACGAAGACGCGCCAGCGGCTTAGTCTTGGGAGGGCGTGGGGACTAGAGTGGAGGGCGTGCGTTTAGTGATTGCCAAGTGCTCCGTCGATTACGTCGGACGCCTCAAAGCCCATCTTCCCCTCGCCGTTCGGCTGCTGTTGGTTAAGGCCGACGGTTCAGTTTTGGTGCACTCTGACGGCGGTTCCTACAAGCCGTTGAACTGGATGAGCCCGCCGGCCACCATGCGGACTGTTTCCCCGGACGACGCCGAACTTGAGAACGGCGTGATCGACCAGTGGATTGTGCAGTCGAGCAAGACCGACGACAGGCTCATCATCAACATTTATGAGCACGTCAGCGATTCCAGCCATGACTTGGGTGTGGATCCGGGCCTGATCAAGGACGGCGTCGAGGCTGATCTGCAGCGTCTGCTGGCCGAGCAGATTGGTCTGTTGGGCGATGGATTCACCTTGATCCGGCGCGAATACTTCACGGCCATTGGCCCCGTTGACATTCTGGCCCGCGACGCCAAGGGCGCCACCGTGGCCATTGAGCTCAAGCGCCGCGGCGACATCGACGGTGTGGAGCAGCTCACCCGCTACTTGGAACTGCTTAACCGCGATCCACTGCTAGCCCCGGTCCGCGGCATCTTTGCGGCCCAGCAGATCAAGCCGCAGGCCAAAACCTTGGCCACTGATCGCGGGATCGAGTGCAAAACTCTTGACTACGACGCCATGCGCGGCGTAGATGACAGCGCTTCCCGCCTGTTCTAACGTCCTTGGGCGTCTGGTTTGACTAGACTTGAGGCATGACTGATCCCACTGCTGCGCCCACGTCCGAAAAATTCCTCATCCAAGGCGACGTTGTCACCGACAACGGCATTGTTGAGGACGGGTTGCTGGCCATAGAGGGCGATCGGATCGTTTATGCCGGGCGTGCCGATCACTTTGACGAGCCGGGCTTCGGCGACCATGACCTACGCGCCGCCAACATCATCTCGCTTCCGGCCGGTCACCGGATTTTGCCCGGCTTGATCGATGTTCACAACCACGGTGGCAATGGCGGCGACTTCCCCAGCGGCGATGAGGCCTCTGCCCGGGTGGCTGTTGATTTCCTGCACCGGGCTGGCACCACCACTCTTCTGGCCAGCATGGTGACCGCCTCCCCCGAGGACCTCCTGAAGGGCATCGGCGTCTACGCCAAAATGACCGATGAGGGTCTTCTGGCTGGCATTCACCTCGAGGGTCCGTTCCTTTCCCACACCCGCTGCGGAGCCCAAAACCCGGCGTTCCTGCTTGAGCCGGACCTCGAACTCACGGCTGCACTCATCGAGGCCGGCCGCGGAAGCATCACCACCATGACGTACGCCCCGGAATTGCCGGGAGCCGATGAACTCGTGGACCTGCTCACGAGCCATGGCATCACCCCGTCGCTGGGCCACACCGATTCTGACACTGTCACGGCGGCAGAGTCCCTGGAGCAGGCTCGTGAAGGCATGGACTCCGCCGGGTTCGACGGCGTCTCCGGCCGCCCCACCGTCACTCACCTTTTCAACGGCATGCCGCCCATGCACCACCGGTCCCCCGGGCCCGTCGCGGCGTGCCTGCGTGCTGCCAGCGCCGGGAACGCCGCCGTCGAACTTGTTGCCGACAACACCCACCTGGACCCCGAGACAGTCAAGACCGTCTTTGCCCTGGTGGGCGCCGCAAATATCCTGCTGGTGACCGATTCCATGGCGGCGGCGGGCCTGGCCGATGGCCAGTACATGCTGGGTCCTTCCCCTGTCACGGTGGCCAATGGTGTTGCCACCCTGGACGCCACCGGATCCATCGCCGGCGGGACGGCGACTCTGCTGGACGTTGTTCGGCGCACCACGGCCGCGGGCGTTGACTTTGTCGATGCGCTCACCTCGGCCACAACAGTCCCCGCGGCCGTCCTCGGGCTCACGGACGAGGTTGGCTCCCTGCGCCGCGGACTGCGAGCCGATATTTTGATTGTCGACTCCGAGCTGGCCCTGCAGCGGGTCATGCGTGCCGGTCACTGGCTGAACTAGTTAACAATTGAGACTCTTTGCCCCGCTTCGTTGACCTTGCAAGTGACTCGTGCCATGCTGACATTGCGCCAGCTTCCGGCATCATGGCCACGGCAGGGCAATACACCTGGCAGTACAGGGCAGTACAGGGCAGTACAGGAAAATCCAGTGTTGCCGTTCATCACAAGGAGAAAATACATGGCACAGGGAACCGTCAAGTGGTTCAACGCTGAAAAGGGCTTCGGCTTCATCACCCCGGATAACTCCGAGGCAGATGTCTTTGTTCACTACTCGGAGATCCAGAGCGGTGGATTTAAGACCTTGGATGAAAACGCTCGCGTGGAGTTCGAAGTTGGCCAGGGTGCCAAGGGTCCCCAGGCAACTGGCGTCACAACGCTCTAGGCCACGTCTCTTTCACAACAGCCCCCGGCCGCACGGCCGGGGGCTGTTGTGCGCCCCCGCTGAGTTCTACCGTCACCTTGTGGTCCGCAGGAGTTTGGCCACGGAACGCACCGAGATATTGGGCATATAGGCCTGCGCCACGGCGCCAGCCATCGCCGGTAGCGACAATGGATCCCGGTACATGAGGTACCACGACGCGTGGCGGGGTTTGAAACGCTGTTTGAAGTTTGCCAAGGAGGCAAAGCCGTACACCGGCTCCAGTGTTCGGGCCAGCAGCCCCAAGACCTTGCCAAGGCTGTTGTCTTGTTCCTCAGTGTTGGCCAAAGGGGAACCCGAGAGTGAAATGTACTCCACAGATTCCTTGAAGTGCTGTACTGCCGCAGCGATCAGGAACTCCATCACGCCGTTGTAGGCGCCGGAATTGCGGCGCATGAAGTCCAACGTCCAGCTCACCACCTGTCCCTCGGCATGGACAGGCAGCCAGCTCGTGACCGCATGAATGCGTCCAGACTCATCAATGGCCAGGCACAACTGCACGCTGTCATCCTTGAGTTCCTCCAATCCGCCCAAGGTGAACCCCAGTTCAGGCAGGGATTGCCCAGAGACCCAATCCTCGGAGATCTCGTGAACCTGAGTGCGTTGGCTTGGGGTCAACGAGCCATAAGTGCACCATTGGGAGCTCACACCAAGTTTCCCGGCCTTGTTGACGGCCGTCCGAATGTTCTGCCAGTCCTTGCCCTTGAAGTCCATGGTCCGCACGTCCAGGAGGGTTTCCGAAGCAACGGGAATTCGGTTGAATCCACGTTGAGCCAGTATCTGAACCGTTTCTTCTGCTACCGAATAGAAACAAGGGGTCAGTGACTCATGCGAGCAATAGTCCAGGAACTCGGCCACGGCGTGCTCTGCCTGCCCTGCATCCCCCACGGGGCCACCGACCGTGACGGCCACGCCATTGTGGACCTGGAAGGCGATGCACACCGTTCCGGCCGTGTTGAACCAGTATTGATTGCCCGGCCACAAGGTCATCCACGACAGGGATCCACCGCCTTGGTGCACCAGCGACTGCGCCTTCGCATGTTGTCCCACGCCGCTGCGGCGAGCCCGGCTCAGGAACACGCTCAAAATACTGATCCCGCTGACTAGCCACAGCAGCGCCCCGCCAAAGCTAAACAGCACTTCTGAAAAGAACCCATGCGGATAGACACTTTCCGCGAAGGAAAAAGGAAAAGGATAGGGCAGGACGATCCGCGGGATGCCGGCCAGCAGGCCCAGGATCCCCAGCCGTCCGTGCAGATTCCCTTCGGCAAACCACACAGCCGTGTAGAGGCCAACAAAGGCCAGAACGAACAACGGCAAGAAGACGGCTTGGCGCCGGCGCGAGATTGGATCCGGATCAACACGGAAGTGGCGCCTGCCGGCGATCAGCAGCCCGGCAATGACGACCGGGACAAGAACCACCGGCAAAAGATTCCACACCGATTCATTCACGCTGAGGGTTCTGTGGCCGTGGCGCACGGGCATGCCGAGCCCGGCAAAAACCTGAAAGTAAAAGGCGGAGATGATCCCGATCAACAGATGCGCATATACGGCCACCCACAGAGCCAACTTATTTCCCCGTCGCAGCCCTTCGGCACACGCCAGCAACAGCACCATGGGCATCAGTGCCACGGCGTGCCCACCGAAACCCAGCAAGCCCAGGTTGTCCGCCGCGTTGCGGCAGGCGCTGTCAATACATCCGCCGGGCCACTGCTGCGTGTTTGGTTCCTGACTCGTGATCCAGGTCCGCAGCACCGCGAGCGGACCCTCGGGAATATGAGCCAGCGCTGCGACGAGGGGGCCAATCGCGAAGACAGCAACAATCAAGGCCAAATTGGTTCGGACTTCCCGGGAGGTGGACCGGCTGATGACGCCCTCACCGACGGCAGGCAGAAAGAGTCTCCCCAGAGCCAGCCCCGCCACCACTGCCAACAGGATAAAAACGTGCTGCGCGTGGCCAACATAAACGCTGAGCATAAGCGAGATGGCCAGCATCAGAACCCGCAGGCGCCGCCGCCACAGCAGGCTGATGGTTTGGCTGGCGGCCATCAACGTCCCGGCCGAGGCCGCAAAAGGTCCAAGCAGCGTGGCGTGATCCAGCCCGGCTGGCATGTGCAGCCCGGTCCAATTCGTCACCGCCATGAGCACGCCATAGAGGACGACGCCGGCCACCTGGGTTCCGATAAAAAGTGCCGCGGCTCGGGTGGTTCCTACGGTGGATTCGGCGAGCCCGAGCACCAGGGCCAGCACGGCGACGGCCAGCAGCATCGAAGCAGTATTGGAGCTCAGGAGAAGCGTAGAAAAAACGTTCCACCATGAAACCCCCAGCAGATCGGTGGCCTGGAATCCCCAGAATCCCGCCGCGTGCCCGCCCAGCCTGTCAAGGAATGCTCCCGAGACCACATGGACAACTACCGTGGCGGCCATGAGGGCCAGGGTCAAGGGCATGCGGCGGCATAAGCGCAAGAGGCGCCGGACCATGTTCTGCACGCCCGTCGCTTGGGGCTCCGTCATGGCAGCCCCAGACCACTGAAAATGAATGCCAACCCATGAGGCAGTGCGGCACTAACCACTGTCCAGGAATGGCCTCCCGGATAGCTCGCGGCTTCCACCGTCATGCCCGCCTGGCGGCTGGCTGTTTGAAGTATCTTCACATTGGCAGAATACTGTGCATCCTGCTCGCCAGCAGCAAAAAACCCGCGCACGTGGGGATACCTTTTTTCTGACAGGAGCGTCAAGGGAAGCTGCGCGTCGAATGCGGCAGCATCGCCGTGGAAGGCTCGCTCTATCGTCACATTGCGGTTGACGGCCAGCGCTGGCTCACGTTCAGGAGAAACAGCCATGAATGAGGTGAACACTTCAGGGTGGCGTGTCACCATTTGCACTGCGCAGGTGCCCCCGTAGGAGAAGCCTCCCACGGCCCAGTGCGCGTGATTGGCATCGGCATCAAGATTCGCCTTGATCCATGCCGGAACATCGATGGCCATATAGGTATCGGCCTGAGCAAGATCGGAGTTCAGGCACATGGTGTTGGCGGCATCGCTGCCATTGGGATCCGGAATCACCACCAATGGTGCCACTCCCCCATGCGTGCCGGCGTATTCATTAAGTGAATCCACTAAATCTGAGGACCGTAGCCATGAATCCGGAGAACCCGGCTGGCCGCTCACCAACACCAGGACCGGAAGCACTGGCCTATCTGGCGCAGAATAGGCCGGTGGCAGGTAGACAAGCGCATTCCGCCCCTGAAACCCCGAGGCAGTTCCTGGAATGTTCACGGAGACAACGCTGCCAGTGGCTGGAAGTGCACCCTTGGACGTCCATCGTTGCGCAACAGGGCTGGTCATAAACTGCGAACCTGGCGCAAACTGCATTTGAGGGGGCGCGGCCTGGGCAATCTGGGCTGGCGGGTCAATCAATGTCCCTACCGTTGGGTACTGGCCAAAAGAGGCATTGACCTGAATGCCAATGAACATCAAGACAACGAGTGTCGCGGCAGCAGCGAACGTCCGGCGCAGCGAGCCCGCCCGGGTGAGAACTCGGTTGCGTTGCCGGCCACGCAAGCCAGCCAGCGCCGTCGCACCTCCCAAGGTGATGACCCACAGCAAGAGCGCTACATAGGAAACCACTGTGGCAGGAAGGTCTTCGGCCCACCAATAAAAGACATGGATCACCGCCCAGCAGCCCAGCACGCCCAGCAAAGTGGCGGCGGCAGCGGTGCTGACGGCAAAAATCCACCATCGCGGTGAACGGCGGATGAGAAGAAAGAGGATGGCCACGGCAGCCATCACGGCTGAGACGATGGGGATCGGCCCGTCAATCAGGCTCAGTTCATTGATCCAGGGCACAGGTTCGCAACATTCTCTCAAGGTGCTCCACAGAGGCGTAGATCAGCACGGTGTGGGGAAGCAAAGAGAGACTAGCGCCCGTGGCTGGGACTGAGCTGCACAACAGCTGAGTGCAAGCCGGGCGGCCCAAGACACAGTGGACGCAGAGGGGCTAGCGCCAGGTGCCCACGCCAGTGTGTGGTCCGGCTTCAAGCCACGACGACAAGCCCGCATAGGCGCCAAACTTCATGGCCAGCAGGACCTCTTTGCCCTCATAGGACAAGACCACTATGACCGCCCCTGGCGGAACCCGCGTCAATTCCAGCTCGCTGGGTTCGCGGCGGCCAATCATGGTGATCTTGCTGCGCGCCATGGTTTTGGCGGGCAGGGGGCTTAACGAAAAAAGCCGCAGCCACTCTAGGCCCGACTCCCGGTAACGACAAACCCCCATTGCCCAGCGATTGCCCGCTGTGCAAATGGAGGCGTCAACTGTGCCCAGGGCGCGCCGCAACATCATGCGGCGCACCCCGAACAGGCACAGTGTAATAACAACCAGCAGGAAAACTCCGGCCAGTGCGATGAACGCGATAACGGCTCCGTCCATCAATTGATTGCTAGCGAATCCCTGAGCCAGACGTTGCGCCGTCTTTCAACTGCGCATTGTCGGCAACGATTACCACACGGTTCTCGTCAACTGAGAAGAAGCCACCGTCTACTTCAACGAAGAAACGTGCTCCGTCAGCAGGTGCGATCTCCAGCAAGCCCGGCGCCAAAACAGCAAGCAACGGGGAGTGACCGGGCAAAATGCCGATCTCGCCCTCGCTGGTGAACCCCTTCACAAGGGTCGCCGCACCGGACCACACAGCGTGGTCAGCCGCTACGATTTCAACTTCGAGATTAGCCATGATTACTTCTTCGTCGATTCCTGGATTGCAGCCCACTGACGCTCAACATCATCCATGCCACCGATGTTGAAGAACGCCTGCTCAGCAATGTGGTCAACGTCGCCGTCGCAGATCGCGGTGAAGCCTTCAATGGTGTCCGCAATGGAAACCGTGGAGCCTTCGACACCGGTGAACTGCTTTGCAGTGTAGGTGTTCTGAGAGAGGAACTGCTGGATACGGCGAGCACGCGATACAACGATCTTGTCCTCTTCACCGAGCTCATCGATACCGAGGATCGCGATGATGTCCTGAAGTTCCTTGTTCTTCTGCAGGATCTGCTTGACGCGGACAGCCGTGTCATAGTGAGCCTGGCCAACGTACTGCGGGTCAAGGATTCGTGACGTGGACGTCAGCGGATCGATGGCCGGGTACAGGCCACGTGAAGCGATTTCACGGGAAAGTTCCGTGGTCGCATCCAAGTGGGCGAAGGTCGCGGCCGGGGCCGGGTCCGTGTAGTCATCAGCAGGCACGTAAACGGCCTGCATGGACGTGATGGAGTGACCCTTGGTCGAGGTGATGCGCTCCTGCAGGAGACCCATCTCGTCGGCCAGGTTGGGCTGGTAACCCACGGCTGAAGGCATACGGCCCAACAGCGTGGAAACCTCGGAACCGGCCTGCGTGAAACGGAAGATGTTGTCAATGAAGAGCAACACGTCCTGGTTCTGCACGTCACGGAAGTACTCAGCCATGGTCAGAGCTGACAGGGCAACGCGCAGACGCGTTCCCGGCGGCTCATCCATCTGGCCGAAGACTAGCGCGGTGTCCTTAAGAACACCTGCTTCTTCCATTTCAACCCAAAGGTCGTTACCCTCTCGGGTTCGCTCACCAACACCGGCGAATACCGAGGTACCACCGAAGTTACGAGCAACACGGGTGATCATTTCCTGGATCAAAACGGTCTTACCGACACCGGCACCACCGAACAGACCAATCTTTCCACCCTTGATGTAGGGGGTCAGAAGGTCGATGGACTTGATACCGGTCTCGAGCATCTCCGTGGAGCCCTCGAGGCTGGCAAATGCCGGAGGCTTGCGGTGGATGGGCCAGCGCTCGGAGATGTTGAGCTCCGATTCCTTCACGTCAAGGGGTTCGCCCAAGACGTTGAAGATGTGACCCTTGACGCCGTCGCCAACGGGCACGGTGATCGGTGCGCCCAGGTCCTGCACGGAGGTACCGCGGACGAGTCCGTCGGTAGCCTGCAAGGAGATGGCGCGGATGAGGCCGTCTCCGAGGTGCTGGCTGGTTTCGAAGGTGATGGTCTTCGTTTCACCGTTGAGATTAATCTCGGTGGTGAGTGCGTTGTAAATGGCGGGAATGCCGTCGGCTGGGAATTCGACGTCGACAACCGGGCCGATGACGCGCGCAATGCGGCCTGTGGCACCGGCCTTCGCAGCGGTTCCCTGCTCGTTAAGTTGGGCAGTCATCTCTCTCACTTCACTTGTGTAGATGGCATTGAATAAGTATGAATTGGGCTGCTAAGACGCGTTGAGCGCATCTGCGCCCGCAACAATCTCGGAGAGCTCCTGCGTAATCTCGGCCTGACGGGCGTTGTTACGAAGACGCGTGTACTTCTTGATCAGATCGCTGGCGTTGTCGCCTGCAGTCTTCATGGCCCGCTGACGTGCCGCGAGCTCGGAAGCTGCAGCCTGCAAGAGTGCTGAGAAGATACGTGACTCGATGTACCGCGGCAACAAGGCGTCCAAGACGTCTTCGGCCTGCGGTTCGAACTCGTACAGCGGCAACAAGTCGGCCGAGGACTCAACTTCTTCCTCAACAACTTCCAGCGGCAGCAGACGAATGACGGTCGGCTCCTGAACAACCATTGACTTGAACTGGGTGTAAACGACGTGGATTTCATCCACGCCACCCTCTTCGAAGTCGGTTGCGAAGTCCTGCAGCAGGACCTCGCGCAGTTCACGTGCTGTTTCAAATTGCGGGGCGTCGGTTCCGCCGGTCCACACCTTGGCGTAATCGCGGCCACGGAAGTCGAAGTACGCCTGAGCCTTGCGGCCGACCAAATAGGTCGAGACGTCCTTGCCTTCTTCATGCAGCAATTCGATAAGGTGCTCTGCCTGCTTCAAAACGCTGGCGGAGTAGGAACCGGCAAGACCACGGTCTGAGGTCATGACCAATACCGCAGCCCTGCGGATCTGCGCGGGCTCGGTGGTCAACGGGTGGTCAACCTCGGACTGGGACGCAACGGCAGAAACGGCACGGGTAATCGCATTGGCGTACGGCAACGAAGCCGTGACACGTACACGTGCCTTACCAATGCGGGACGCGGCGATAAGTTCCATCGCCTTGAAGATCTTTTGCATCGACGTGGTCGATGAGATCTTCTGGCGGTAAACCCGTATCTGGGCTCCCATGTTTGTCCTTTCCTTGTCCTTTACTTAGCTTGCCGGCCCCTGAGGACCGACAAGCTAAGCATTAGATGGTGTCAGCGTTTCTGCTTGACGATCTTTTCCTGGTCGACTGCTTCGGCGGCAAGCGCATTGAACTCTTCGTGGCCGGCGCCGACCAACTGGTCGTCACCCTCCGCGAAGAAGCCCTTCTTGAAGGAGTCGATATTGGACTTGAGCGCGTCCACAGTCGAAGGCTCCAACAAGTTGGTTTCAGCCAACGTGGTCAGGATCGACGTCTTGTGACGCAGGTGCTCGAGGAATTCGCTCTCAAAGCGGAGGACATCCTCAACCGGAACGTCATCGAGGTAGCCGTTGGTACCCATCCAGATTGAAACAACCTGGTTTTCGACCGGGAACGGTGCGTACTGGCCCTGCTTGAGCAGCTCCATCAAACGCGCTCCACGGGTCAGCTGCTGCTTGGTAGCGGCATCCAGGTCGGAGGCGAACATGGCAAATGCCTGCATGTCGCGGTACTGAGCCAGTTCAAGCTTCAAAGTACCGGCAACCTTCTTCATGGCCTTGACCTGTGCTGCACCACCAACGCGGGAGACAGAGACACCCACGTCAACAGCGGGACGCTGGTTGGCGTTGAAGAGGTCCGACTGCAAGAAGATCTGACCATCGGTGATGGAGATGACGTTGGTCGGAATGTAAGCCGAGACGTCATTTGCCTTGGTTTCAATGATCGGCAAACCGGTCATTGAACCTGCGCCGAGCTCGTCAGAGAGCTTTGCACAACGTTCGAGCAGACGGGAGTGCAGGTAGAACACGTCACCGGGGTAGGCTTCGCGTCCCGGCGGGCGGCGCAGCAACAGTGAAACCGCGCGGTAGGCCTCAGCCTGCTTGGACAGATCGTCAAACACAATCAGGACGTGCTTGCCGGCGTACATCCAGTGCTGGCCAATGGCCGAACCGGCGTACGGAGCCAAGTACTTGAAGCCGGCCGGGTCAGACGCCGGAGAGGCCACGATGGTGGTGTACTCCAGTGCGCCGTGATCAGCCAAGGTCTGGCGAACAGCAGCGATCGTCGATGCCTTCTGGCCAATTGCCACGTAAACGCAGCGAACCTGCTTCTTGACATCTCCGGAAGCCCAGTTGGCCTTCTGGTTGATGATGGCGTCAACGGCCAGGGCCGTCTTGCCTGTCTGACGGTCGCCAATGATCAGCTGACGCTGCCCACGGCCGATCGGGATCATGGCGTCGATAGCCTTCATACCGGTCTGCAGCGGTTCGTGAACCGACTTGCGCTCGGTAACGCCGGGTGCCTGAAGTTCCAGCGCACGGCGGGTGTCGGATTCGATCTCGCCCAGGTCGTCAATCGGCTGACCCAAGGGGTCAACGACGCGGCCAAGGAAGTTATCGCCAACCGGCACGGAGAGGATCTCTCCGGTGCGGTGGACTTGCTGGCCTTCGGCGATGCCGTTGAAGTCGCCAAGGACGACCACGCCGATCTCGCGTGTGTCCAAGTTCTGGGCCAGGCCCAGTGTGCCGTCTTCGAAACGAAGAAGCTCGTTGGCCATGACGGAGGGAAGACCCTCCACCTTGGCAATGCCGTCACTTGCCGTGGTGACGCGGCCAACCTCGACGCGCTCCGCGTTGCCCGGTTCATAGGACGCTGCGAACTCATTCAAGGCATTCCGGACGTCGTCGGCATTGATGGTCAAGTCGGCCATCTGCAGTCCCTGCTCTCCTAAGTTGTGGCTACCACCAAAATATTTTCGGTGGTGGCAGCCTAAGTGTTTGATTCAGTCTGTTGTGGACTGGCTGTCAAGAAAACTAAACGTTTCCTACACTGCCAACCGGCGGCGAAGATCGGACAGTCGAGTGGCTGCGGTTGCGTCAACAACCTCATCCCCTACAACTACCTTGATCCCGCCGACTAATGTCGGGTCGATGTTGACATTGATCTTCAAATCGCGACCATAGAGATTGTTCAAGCCAGCCTGCAGTCGAGTGATCTGCTCTGCGCTCAGGTCACGAGTGACACTGACGTAGGCAATCCAACGCTGCTGGCGCTTGGCAACCAATTCCACGAAACGTTGCACCAAGGCCGTGGGCTTGAGCCCGCGGGGGGC
This sequence comes from Arthrobacter alpinus, assembly GCF_900105965.1. Classification (NCBI taxonomy): domain Bacteria; kingdom Bacillati; phylum Actinomycetota; class Actinomycetes; order Micrococcales; family Micrococcaceae; genus Arthrobacter; species Arthrobacter alpinus. Next base: position 351,689 of record NZ_FNTV01000001.1, on the reverse strand, counting down.
GGTTACGGCCTGGCGGATCAACAGCGCAGCGACGTCGCCTGCCTGCGGAACAACCTTGAGCGCCAGGGCGCCCTTGGCCGTTGCCGAAGCCTGCGCATCGTCCAAGGCACGCTGCAGATCATGACTGGATCCAACAACTCGGATGAACGCGAAGAGTTCCTCTTCAAGCTTGTCCAGGTTGGCAGAGCCGTCACCTTGACCTTCAGCAACCGCGATCGCCGATGTTGCTGCCAAGACTTCCAGTGCATCGCCCAGGTCACGAGCTGAGCTCCAGCGTGCAGCAGCCAGCTCCAGGAACACGGCCTGTGCAGGTGCACCGACCTTGCCTGAAAGAAGGCTGGTGGCCAGTGCTGACTTCTCCGCACCCTCGCGGGTGGGATCGGTCAAGGCGCGGCGCAGGCCGGCGTTGCTGTCCAGAAGCCCCAGAATTGCAAAGAGGTCCTGAGCCAATGCGATCGACGCAGTGGCAAGCTTAGGTTCCAGCGACTCAAGAGCCGCTGCCAATGACTTGCTCGATACACCTGCCATTACTTCGATGCACCCGCGTTCGACTGGTTTTCCAGGTCGGCCAGGAAGCGTTCAACCACACGGTTTGAACGCGCGTCGTCGTTAAGCGCTTCGCCGACGATCTTGCTTGCCAGTGACGTTGCCAGTGTGCCAACCTCGCTACGGAGGGAGTTCACGGCGGCAACGCGCTCGGATTCGATCTGAACCTGAGCCTGGGCGGTGATGCGTGCAGATTCCTCTGCAGCCTTCGCCTTCAGCTCGGCCAGGATCTGGGCGCCTTCTGAACGGGCGGCCTCACGGATGCCATTGGCTTCCGTGCGAGCTTCCATCAGCTGAGCTTTGTACTGCTCCAAGAGGGCATTAGCTTCGGCCTGAGCCTCTTCTGCCTTCTCGATCCCACCCTCGATGGCTTCTACACGATCCGTGTATGACTTCTCGAAGGTTGGAGCGATGAACTTCTTCACCACAAAGAGCAGGACAGCGAAAGCTACGGCAGTGACTAGCAGTTCCCACAAATTGGGAACAAGCGGGTTGACACCCTCGCTAGCAAGGATTACTTCTGCGGTAATCATTTCTCACTTATCCTTTAATCTGATATTCGTCCATAAACAATTCAGCCCGCAAATACGGGATAAAAAGTCTTTAGACTAGACGCCAACGACGAAGGCGAAGACCAGGCCAAGGATGGCCAGTGCTTCTGCAAGGGCGAAGCCAAGCAGTGCGATGGGCTGCAGGATGCGCTGAGCTTCCGGCTGACGAGCTACACCGTTGATGTAAGCGGCGAAGATCATACCCACACCAATGGCTGAACCAATTGATGCCAGGCCGTAGCCAATCATGTTGAGCGAGCCGTGGAGTTCCATTTCGTTCCTTTCAAGATACCGACGTTGTGCCGGCAGGTTGTGAGGTGATTCTGTATTCGAGAAAAATTGGGGGTCTTGCGAAGAAAACTTAGTGTGAATCCGCTTCCAGGCTGCCCTGGATGTAGATCGCGGTCAGCAGGGTAAACACAAAGGCCTGCAGGACCATGATCAGCAATTCCAAGCCATACATGGCAACAGAACCGGCGATCACGGCAACGCCAGTGGCGTTGAGCAGGATGTTGTCCTGTTCCATGATCAGGTACTGTGCACCGCTACCGGCCAAAACCACGATCATGTGGCCGGCCAGCATCGTTGCCATCAAACGCAGTGAGTGCGTCAGGGGGCGAACGATGAAGTTGGAGATAATCTCCAACGGCACGAGCAGCGGCAAAATCCAACCGGGAACACCGGAGGGAACCACTGCAAGCTTGAAGAAGCGGATGCCGTTCTTCTTGACGCCAACAGCAATCCACGTGAAGTAGATGATTGCAGCAATCGCATAAGCGCTGCCGGCGTGGGAGAAGGACGGGAGCTGTAGGAACGGGATGGCACCAAAGATGTTGTTCACCAAAACAAACATGAAGACGGTGAACAGCAGCGGTACCCAGGGGCGGAAGTTCTTCTCACCCATGATGTCGCGGCCAACAGTGTTGCGGGCGAAGCTGTAAAAGCCTTCAGCAAAGAACTGGGCACGGCCCGGAACAAGTTTCGGGTTTCGGATCGCGGCCTTAAAGAACCAAGCGATCAAAACCACCGACAAGATGATCATGATCATCTGCTTGCCAATACCGGTGCCGTATTCGGACATCCAAGGCAAGATATCGGGGAGGTGGGTATCGCTAATCGTCGGTGGAACGAAGCCACCGTCATTCGAGGCCATCGGGAGCGCAAACGCGGTCAACGCGCTGTCCTCTCTGCAGTTTCGGTCATAGGGCAAGTATGGTGTTCCATCCAGGGATGGTCAGCACCGTGAGAAGTTCTGATGGTGGCAATCATTGTTGTTTCCCGTCATCGAGGCGGCCATGCCTTTGATGATGCCGGGCCAGAAAGTAACCGCACACCGCGCCAACAGGCAAGGCGGCGAACAAAATCCAGCCAGTATTCAACAAATTGTCCACTCCCCACCCTATCAAACCCCAGAGCAGGATTCCGCCAATGATGTAGGTATAGTCCAGCTTTCCAGCATTGGACTTTGGTGGAACTACCACATGTGTTGGCTCATTCGCATCAGGGGCATTGTCCGTCACGGAAGGGTGCCTTTCTTTTCGCCATCGGCAGCAGTGCCGCCGGCGGTGGGAGCCTGAGCAGCACTCTCGTCAAACACCAAGAAACGTTGTTTGGTGAAGTTAACTACCTCGGTTGCCTGCCATAGCAGGACAGTCGCAACGGCGGCTCCGGCAAACCAAGGTTTGTTGAGCCAGCCAGGAGTGCCCATGGCATAAAGAACTGCGGCAAAACCAACCACTTTGACAAAGTAGGTCATGACGAAGACGCCCATAACAGCTGACGGCATCTTCTTTCCAACGATGTGTCCTACCAACAGGCTGAGCCCGAAGAAGACAATCACCAAAAGGGCACCGAACAGTACGCTGAGGACGCCCTGAACATCGGTAAAAATGAACGCCAAAACCACCATGATCACCACGGCAGCCCCGGCAACCAGAAGGCATTTTTTCAAGATGTTCCAGCTGGGGCTCGCAGTGGGACCCGAGGCCGTTAGCGGGCCCCGCTCAGCGCTGTTGTTGGCGCTTGCGTCCTTCATGTGAACTCCATCGTCAGGGAGATTCCTCTCCCGTCACATTCCCGCAGGTTACGTTGCCGCCGGGCGGCACGACTGAGGGAGGGCACGGAGAGAGGGCGGTGAGTGTCACCAACCACAATTCTACACGAGATAGAACTTGATCGCGACGTGGAGGAGCCGCGCACGAGGCGACGCTAAGATCCAGCCTTCGCAGCCCGACGCCGCAGATAACCCTGAAACAACGTCGGTGTTCGCAGGTAGCCCAGCACCACCGCAAATCCTGCCGCGGTGGCCACCACCTGGGTTACGTTGCCGCCCTCGGCCGCCAGGATACCCAACAGGCTCACCAGAATGGTTGCACAGCCCACAACCCCGGTGGCCTGAATATGGCTCAGCCCCACGATGTTCAAGCGCTGGTAGACATGCTGGCGGTGCGCCACATACCAACGTTCACCGGCGAGCAGCCTGCGCAGGAATGTCACAAAGGTGTCCACCAGATAAATCAGTACGGGCGAGAAAATGTACTCCACGGGGACGCCGGCCAGGAAGGCACACATTGCCGTCACGGCGATCGAAGCACCCAACAGGTAGCTTCCGACATCACCCAGAAATACTTTGTTGCGGCCAAGGTTCCATGGCAGGAAACCCGCAAACGCCAGTGCGATCGCAATCCCCGCGTAGACCAGCCATGCGTGACCAGCCACATGTCCCGCATAGGCGTAGAACCCGCCCACAATGAGTCCGTGCGTGCCTGAGATTCCATTGATGCCATCCATAAAGTTGGCAACGTTGATATAGGCGGCCACGGCGATCGCACCAATAGGGATCAGCCACAGCTGCTGTTCGCCCGGATCAAGAATCGCCACGGCAGCGGTTGCCAATCCGCCCACGGCCAGCTGTGCGCCGGCGCGAAGCTTGACCGACAAGCCTCGAATGTCTTCAATCCAGCCAATCGCGGAGGCGGCGACTACGACGCCGAGGATGACTACCAAGGTCAAGGAACCTTGGCGCCCGTTCCCCGACTGGGGCAAAAACACGGCCGCCAGGACAGCGGCAGGCAGGGCCACCGCTGTTGTAATTCCCATGCCGCGAATGGTGGGCCGGGTGTGGGAGGAACGCGCATTGGGAACGTCCAGGACGCCGGCGCGTGCCAAGAGCGGTCGCACGAAGGCTGGCAGCACGAGCGCCAGCGTCAACGCTATGGCGCCTACGGTGATTTGTGCCCAGGTCTCCATCAGGCACCTGCCGCAACGTCGCCGTCGGACTCATCAATGCTGGCTCCGTTGGGACCAGCCTCATCCTTGCAGCGCTGGAGCCACAGCGAAAGATCCAGATCTGCCGGATTCAGCGGCGGGGCGTAAGTGTGCGAAATTTTGGCGTGCCCGTCGGGGTCCTTGGTTTCGTCGTCACCGGTGAGCTGTTCGTGCAGCTTTTCGGAGGGACGCAGGCCCGTGATCTTAATTTCAATATCACGCCCGGACATGGCAATCATGCGTTCGGCCACGTCCATAATGCGTACGGGTTCGCCCATGTCCAGGATCAAAACATCACCTCCATGCCCTATGGCGCCAGCCTGGATGACCAACTGGCAAGCCTCGGGAATGGTCATAAAGAAGCGCGTGATATCGGGGTGGGTCACTGTGACGGGGCCACCCTTGTTGATCTGATCCGTGAACAGCGGCAGCATTGACCCGCGGCTGCCGATGACGTTGCCAAAGCGCACAGACACGTAGCGCTGGCCCGTCTCCCCTGCCATCCAGGAAGTGAGCTTCTCGGCTGCACGCTTGGAGTGGCCCAGGGCAGTCGTGGGGCTGGCGGCCTTGTCAGTGGAAACGTTCACATACGTTTCAACGCCTACATTCTGGGCTGCGCGCAGCACATTCAGCGAACCTAGGACGTTGGTTTGCCAAGCCTCTTGCGGGTACATCTGCAACAGCGGCGCATGTTTAAGCGCGGCAGCATGGAACACCACTTCCGGGCGGCGCTGCGCAAAGATCTTGTCCAAGGCCTCCTCGTCCCGGATATCGGCCAGAACAATGTTTTGGTTGTCGAGCAGGCCGTGGCCCTCGATGGAAAGTTGCGTTTGTTGCAGCCCGGACTCGTCACGGTCAAGCATGACCAATTCGGCAGGCTCAAACCCGTTCAGCTGGCGGCACAGCTCCGAACCGATGGAACCACCAGCACCCGTGACAAGAACACGCTTTCCCTTGATGTAGCCGGCAATCTGCTCCACCTGGGTTTCCACGGGGCTTCGGCCAATCAGGTCGGCAACATCGATTTCCCGGAAATCGGTCAGCCCGCCCTGCTTGTCGCGGTTGGTGTCGGGGGTGAGCATTTCCTGCAGCGGCGGCAGAATCAAGACCTTGACGCCCAGGCCGGCAACGCTGTCGGAAATCTCCCGGATCCGCTTGGAACTCAGGTGCGCCATGGCCAAGACCACCACGGTTGACTTGGTGCGCTTGATCAGTTCAGGCAGCTCGTCGCCGCCACCGAGGACACCTACCGAACTCAGGCGCAGGTGCTTTTTCGTTGCGTCATCATCGACAAGGCCAACGGGCACGTACGGCGACTCCGGGTCCTGAACCATGCGGGTTACAAGTGAGTTGCCCAAGAAGCCCGCACCGTAAATCAAGGTCTTTTGGGCTTCTTCACCAAAGATCGGTTTGCCCTCAACGTAGAGCCGCTTGGCGTAGCGGATGGCGGCCATGGACAACGCAGCAAAGGGGAAAGCAATGACAGCCACGGATCGTGCCACGTGGAGCTCACTGATAAAGATCGACAAAACAATGCTGGTGACAACACACACGATCAGGGTCACCGCAACGAGTACCCGGGCCTCATGAATGCTGCCAAAGGTGTAGCGGCCACGGTAGAGGGCCATGTACCAGCCGGCGATCAACTGGGTGGCAACTGCCACGGCGATCAAGATGCCGAGACCGGCGAAGTTGATCAGGCCAATATCCAGTTCGTAGCGCAGCAAGACAGCCAGGAATAGGGCTACAATCCACGCTATTGAATCCAAGATGGCCTGTGACCAAAGCCATATGAGCGGCTTGCGATCACTGTCTATGGAAGTAGCTGCGGGGTGTCCGCCTGCCTGTGTACTGGTGGTATTCAACGTGATTCGTATTTCCGTTTTCTGCCAAGTTGTCTGCGGCGGGGCGCTGTTGTCCACGGCGCATCAAACCACTAGGAGGTGGCTGTACTAATGTGGAAGGTACACAAGAATAGTAATCCCTTCCGATGATTACTCACTGTTTAGCCGTGCCGGATGCCGTGCAACGCCGCGGGCACCACCCGAGAGGACTCCCCTTGACAGACACAGTAGCCGTCGCTGCCGTCACCTTTGACCGGCCCGAGGACGTGCGAACCCTGCTGGGGGCCCTGGCACAGCAAACTCACACGCCGCATGCCATTGCGCTGGTTGATTCCGGCACCCAAGAGGTGCGCAACATCGCGGCCGAGGCACCAGCCGAGGTCACTTACGTTCGATCGTTGGCCAATTTGGGCGGTGCCGGCGGCTTTTCGCTGGCCATCCTCAACGCCATCGCTTCCGGTGCGCAGTGGGTTTGGATTATGGACGACGACGCCCACCCGGAAGACCCTGCCTGCCTAGCCACGTTGCTGGAGGCAGCCAAGGCCCGCAATCTTGATGTTGTGGTTCCCTTGATTGTGGCGCCCGGCGAGCCCACCAAGCTGTCCTTCCCGTTCCGGATCGATGGCCATCTAACGCATGATCGCTCCGTGGTGGAGCCCTTGGGCTTCATTGACAACGTGGGCCAGTTCTTCAACGGGGCCCTGATTCGCACCGATGTGTTCTTCAAAGTTGGGTTGCCGGACCTGCGCCTGTTCATCCGCGGCGACGAAACCGATTTCATGTTGCGGTTGCGTGAGGCCAAGGTGAAATTCGGTACCGTAACTTCGGTGGCCCTGAGCCATCCGGCGGGTTGGGGAGAGGTCCAGGAGGTTCTGGGCGACCGCCTCCACGTACTGGTTCCGGAAACCCCGTTCAAGCGTTTCTACTACTACCGCAACCGCGGTTTCCTGACCCGCAAGCACCGTCGGGTGCGCTCTTTCGTGGCCGATGCCGTGGGTTACCCGCTGTTCTTCTTGAAAAAGGGTGACCTCAAGGGCCTGGCCAAGTGGGCCAGCACCTATTCAGCAGGGCTGCGCGGTGCCAAGTTTGGTCCCATGAAGGACCAGAAATTTTGAGCACGGGCCGGCTCGAACAATTTTTTGTTGTCATCACCACCTTCAACCGCGCCGACTACTTAGCCAATCTTTTGGATTCCGTGGCGGAGCTGAATCCGGCCCCGGACGGGGTCATTGTGGTCAACAACGCAAGCACGGACAACACGGCTTCAGTGATTGCCGCCGCCGGGGCGAAGCTCGCTGCCCTGCCCTCCCCGATTCCCGTCCTTGAACACCTGTTGGCCGAAAACTCTGGTGGCGCCGGAGGTTTCAGCGCCGGCGTGGAGCGCGCCCTGGCTGCGGGCGCCCAGTGGATGTGGCTCATGGACGACGACGTCACTTGCGTTCCAGGAGCCATCGGCGCCTTCGGGCCGTGGATGGAGAAGTACGACGCCATTGTGGGCCGCCGTTTTGATGCTGATGGCAATCCCTTCTTTTGGCAGAATAATTTCAGCGCTTTCTTGGGCTTCCCACTGCCTGTGCGTGGCAATGTCTTTGCTTCCGCCAATGAATTTGCCACAAATGTTGGCTGCTTCGAGGGCATGCTGCTGCACGCCGATGCGGCCAGTTCCGTTGGCTTGCCTGACCCGCGCTTCTTCCTGAATTGGGATGACACAATCTACGGCTGGCAGATTTCCCTGCAGCGTCCGGTCATGTACGTCAATGAATTTGTCCTGCACAAGGCCCGATCCCAACGCAGCATTGATCTGGGCATCAGACACCTCAACGATTCCTCAGACCTGAGCCGTTTTTACGTCATGCGCAACCGTGGCCTGGTGGGCCAGTACCTGCGTGTCCATGGACGGTTCAATCGCGTCGGCTTCGCTTTGGGAACGGCGCTGACAGCCGCCAAGGAGTTGCTGCGTCTGGTGGGCGTGGAGAAGACACTCCGCGGCAGCGGGCGGCTGTTTGCCGGTTGGCGTGAATCCCGGAGGATTCTTGCCGCCACCGATTTTGAACCCATGCCTCCCTTGAAAGGCCAGAACATCAGATGACCATGGATTCTCCCAAGCTGCGCTGGCTCGTGCTGGGGGCCTCGGGTTTTGTTGGCAGCGCCATTGTCGCCGAACTCCGCTCACGCGGTGCACGCGTGGTCACCATGGCAGCGCCGAGGCTCAGCAGCTCGGCAACGACCCCGGAGGCCCTCGCCGCCGAAGCCCGTGCCACCCTGGACTCCACACGCATGGGCACTTCAGGCATGGCGACGTCAGTCCTGGCGGAGCTTCGCCAGGAGTGTGCTGACGCTGACATTGTCATCAATGCGGCGGGAATGGCCACTCCCGGTGACGGTGAATCGCAAGCACTCACAGGCGCCAACGCGCTCCTGCCAGCGGTGACAGCCTTGATTGCACAAGAAGCTGCTGTCCGGCGCCTTGTGCATCTGAGCAGCGCTTCGGTCCAGGGCCACCGCCGGGTCATCGATGAGAGCGCCGAGCGGGCCCCCTTTTCCCCCTATTCACGGTCCAAGGCGCTCGGTGAAGAAGTCCTTGAACTTGTGGCTTCCGGTGGCGCCCCGTCATCCGTGGTGACGGTACGGGCCACCTCGGTCCAGGGGATGGGCCGGCCCACAACCCGTTCCCTGATCAAGGTTGCCGGCTCCCCGCTTGCTTCCGTGGCCAAGCCAGGCAGTGCTCCCACACCTGTCAGCTCCATCGACGCCCTGGCCTGGTTTGTAGTTGAAACAGCTCTTTTTGCCGGTAATGTTCCGGCCTTGGTTCTGCAGCCGTGGGAAGGACTTTCGGTCAGCGACGTCCTCAACGCCGCCGGTGGCCGCGCACCTCACCTTCTACCTCATGGATTCTGCCGCACAATTCTCGCCACCGGATATTTCACCTCGGGACTTTTGGGTGAACGGTTCCATGGCCCTCTTCGCAGAGTGGAGCTGATGTGGTTTGGCCAGGAGCAGGCACCCGGCTGGGCCGACGCCGTCGGGCTTGCTCCCGTCCCCGCTGTTGCTTCCCTTCTGAAGAAAGCACGCCAGGGCCAATAAGGGGTGTATTGGCAGGGTCTCCCTCGGCGGCCAGGCCAGGCGTACTGTGAGGACAAGGTCAAGGGCAAGAACTTGACCACCAACCACCCCACAGCGACAGGAGTGCCTCGCATGCACCTAGTACCCAAAACTCCGACCACAAAAGGCCCCGCCGAGCTCTTCACGGGAGACGTTCACTTCGACGTCATTGCCGCCGGCGTTGCCCCGTCACGACTTCGGGTGAATCTCGTGCGCTTTGCTCCTGGAGCACACACAGCCTGGCACCGGCACGCCAACGGCCAAACCCTGCATGTCACCGACGGGGTGGGCCTGGTGCAGTCGCGCGGTGGCGAAATCATTGAAATGCATGAGGGCGATACCGTCTACACGCCCCCGGGCGTATGGCACTGGCACGGCGCCAGCCCCACCGATTTCATGGCCCACCTGGCCATGTGGGAATCGCTGGAGGCAGGCCAGGATGGCCCCGAAACCGAATGGGGCGATCACGTGGGTGACGGTGAATATCCCGCAGGCGGCTAAAAACCAGCCTTGTCACACAGCGATGGCCCCCAACTTTTGTTGGGGGCCATCGCTAATTATGGTCTGGATCGACTAGGACCCAGCGGCATCTTTGGAAGCTTCCGCTTCTTCAACGGGATCTGCGTTTTCGGCGGGAACAGCGTCCTGCGCCTCGGCCGGCTTCTCCAGGTTCAGCACCGGAGCGCCTTGGGCATTCTCTTCCGAAAGGGGTTCCTTGCTCAGATTTGCCGGCTCCCAGACGTCAGGTTCGACGTCTGCACCGAGCACGCTGGGGATCATGCGCTTGATCTCTTCAAGCGAGATGGCACCTTCACGGACCACTCGCAGGCGCAGACCGGTTGCGTCAACAATCGTGGAGGGCGTGGGATCGGTGCCCTCGAGCGGCCTGAAACCACTTTCCAAGTACACCTCAACCGATTCGGCCAGCTGGGTGCGTGCCTCGGAGGCGGTTTGCGCCGCCTCCTGGCCCGTCCGGTTGGCGCTGGATACAGCCAAAGGACCGGTGATGGTCAAAAGATCCAGGGCAAGTTGGTCGTCCGGGACACGCAGGGCCACGGTGCCGTGAGTCTCTCCAAGGTCCCAGGTCAAAGTTGGCTGGGCGTGGAAAATCAAGGTGAGTGGGCCGGGCCAGTACTTTTCGGCCAGCTTGCGGGCATCGTCCGGGATGTCGACGGCGAGCCCTTCCATGGTGCCGATCCGCGGGATCAGTACCGGTGGCGGCATGTTCCGCCCGCGGCCCTTGGCCGCCAGCAATGTGGCCACGGCCTGTGGGGAGAACGCGTCTGCGGCAATGCCGTAAACAGTATCCGTGGGCATGACGATGACCTGCTTGGCTGCAATGGCCTTTTGCGCATGGGCAAGGCCCTCGGCACGTTGGGCGTCATTGGTGCAGTTATAAGAAGTGGTACTCACAAATCCATTCTTTCATCACGGCGCCCAAAGCGTTGAACGCGGCCATCAATTACGAAATTCTTCGCGAAACTTTTCTAGCGTCTAATGCCGCTCGTGGCCCGATCCCGTCCCGTCAGGTCAACGTGGGTGCAAACGCTGTCCCAGTTTCCACTGTGATTGAGGAGTTCAGCCATTTGTTCGGCCTGCACTTCGGCATGCTCCATGACAAAGAATCCGCCGGGGCGCAGGAGGCGGGCGGCAGTTGCCGCGGCGGCCCCTGGCATCTCCATGCCGTCCGCTCCCCCACCATAGAGCGCCATATGGGGATCGTGGAGCCTGACCTCGATGTCTCGGGGAATGGCGGCTGAGGGGATGTACGGCGGGTTTGAGACCACCACGTCAACCGTGCCGTTGAGCTCGGCAAACGCGTCCCTCATATCGCCGTGAACCAGGACGGCCCCTGTCGGCCCCAAGTTTCGCTGTGCCCACACAAATGCGTCATCACTGAGTTCCACGGCATAAACGCTGCTTCCGGGAACCTCTGTGGCCATTGCCGCGGCGATCGCTCCGGAGCCCGTTCCAAGGTCGACAGCGATGAGCTCACCATCGGCGCCACGTTCTTGGCGCAACCGTGTTAATACATCAATGCCCAGCTGCACCACCGATTCGGTCTCCGGCCTGGGCACAAAAACACCCTTGCCAACGGCGAGTTCCAGGTGCCTGAAATACGCAACACCCGTGATGTGCTGGAGCGGCTCGCGTGCAGCGCGGCGTGCAATCAGCTCGTCATAACCAAAAGGTGCCACACTTGTGCCAAATAACATGGCGGCCAATTCTCCACGGCTCACGCCAAGGAGGTGTGCCGCCAGCAGCTGGGCATCCACCGCCGGTGAGGGCACGCCGGCGGCCGCGAGGGCCGCCGTCGCACTTTTAACCGCATCAGCCAGCAGAATCTCAGTCACCCAAAGCGTCCAAGCGTGCCTGTTCATCCATTTGGATGGCCGACTGTACGACCGGCTCGAGGTCACCGTTCATGACGGTGTCAAGGTTGTAGGCCTTGTAGCCCGTGCGGTGATCGGCGATCCGGTTTTCCGGGTAGTTGTACGTACGGATGCGCTCGGAGCGGTCCATGGTACGAATCTGAGACTTACGCACAGCCGAGTTTTCGGCGTCAACAATGGCCTGCTGGTGAGCCAAGATGCGGGCACGCAAAACACGCATACCGGCTTCGCGGTTCTGCAGCTGCGACTTCTCATTCTGCATGGCCACCACGATCCCTGTAGGAAGGTGGGTAATACGGACGGCGGAGTCAGTGGTGTTAACCGACTGGCCACCGGGGCCCGAGGAGCGGTAAACATCGATCTTGAGATCGTTCTGGTTGATGTCCACTTCTTCTGGCTCATCAACTTCCGGCAGCACCAGAACACCAGCGGCAGAGGTGTGGATGCGTCCCTGGGATTCCGTCGCCGGTACACGCTGCACGCGGTGCACGCCACCTTCAAACTTCAGGCGCGCAAAGACACCCTCGGCCGGATCGTTGGAGCGACCCTTGACGGCGATGGAAATATCCTTGTAGCCACCAAGATCGGATTCCGTGGCGGAGATGATTTCCGTCTTCCAGCCGCGGTTGTCCGCGTAACGGGTGTACATGCGCACCAGGTCGGCGGCGAACAAGGCGGCCTCATCTCCACCTTCACCAGCCTTGACCTCCAATATGACATCGCGGGCATCGTCAGGATCGCGCGGGATCAACAGGCGGCGCAGCTTCTCCTGTGCGGCAGCAAGCTGCTCCTCCAGAACGGGAACCTCGGCAGCGAATTCAGCATCTTCGGCCGCCATTTCGCGGGCAGCTTCGAGGTCATCGCCGATACTCTCAACCTGGTGGTAGCCCTCGACAACGTTGCTCAACTCCGCATAGCGTCGGCCGAGCTTGCGGGCCAGCGACTGATCGGCATGCACTTCCGGCTCGCTGAGGCGCATCTGCAGCTCAGCATGCTCATCAAGGAGCCCGTGGATGGATTCAAACATTTCAAAAACCTCTCTCGACGTAAGTCAAGTCTATTTACTTCAACAAGGGCGGGAACACGAGGGTAGTTAACGCACAAAACCGCCGTCGTTGTGAAGGCGTCCGCCAAGCGGGCGGGCCCCTTCACAACAGAGGCGGTTTCGTGTGGGTAGCTACTTGTCTTGTTCGGCCTTGGAACCCAGGGTGGTCTTCTGGATCTGCATGAGGAACTCGACGTTGGAGCCTGTTTCACGGATCTTGGAGGTCAGCAGTTCAAGTGACTGCTGCATTTCCAGACCGGAGAGCACGCGGCGCAGGCGCCACATGATCTTTACTTCTTCAGGAGAAAGCAGGTTTTCTTCGCGCCGGGTACCCGAAGCGTTGACATCCACGGCCGGGAAGATGCGCTTGTCGGCCAGCTGGCGTGACAGGCGGAGCTCCATGTTGCCGGTTCCCTTGAACTCCTCGAAGATGACCTCGTCAGCCTTGGAACCGGTTTCCACCAGTGCCGTGGCCAGGATGGTCAGCGAGCCGCCGTTTTCAATGTTGCGGGCTGCACCGAAGAAACGCTTGGGCGGGTACAGGGCTGCGGAGTCCACACCACCGGAGAGGATACGGCCCGAGGACGGAGCCGAGTTGTTGTAGGCACGGCCCAGACGGGTCATGGAGTCCAACAGGACAACAACATCCATGCCCATTTCCACGAGTCGCTTGGCGCGCTCGATGGAGAGTTCGGCAACCTGTGTGTGATCATCGGCGGGGCGGTCGAAGGTTGAGGCAATAACCTCACCCTTGACGGTGCGCTGCATGTCTGTGACTTCTTCAGGGCGTTCGTCAACCAGGACCATCATGAGGTGAACCTCAGGGTTGTTGATCGTGATGGCGTTGGCGATTGCCTGCAGAATCAGTGTCTTGCCGGCCTTGGGAGGGGACACGATCAGGCCACGCTGGCCCTTGCCGATCGGGGCAACCAGGTCAATTACACGGGGTCCGACCTTCTTGGGGTCGGTTTCCAGGCGCAGGCGTTCGGACGGGTACAGCGGAACCAGCTTGGCGAACTCAACACGGTCCTTGAGCTCGTCAGGGTTCTTGCCATTGACGCTCGTGACGCGCACCAGTGCGTTGAACTTCTGGCGGGCGCTCTGAGCGTTGCTGCGGTCTTCGCCTTCGCGCGGTGCACGAATGGCACCAACCACGGCGTCGCCCTTGCGCAGGTTGTACTTCTTGACCTGCGACAGGGAGACGTAAACGTCGTTCGAACCGGGCAGGTATCCGGAGGTACGCACAAATGCGTAGTTCTCAAGGATGTCCAAGATACCAGCTACGGGCAGCAGGACGTCGTCCTCGGTTACCTCGGTGTCATCAAAGTCCGGACCCTGGGTGCGTCCGCGGCGGCGCTCGTTGCGGTCGCGGAAACGGTCGTTGCGATCGTTGCGGCTGTTGTTATTGCCACTGCGATCGTTACGGTCATTGCGATCGGAAGTTTCGTTGACATTGCGGTCACGGCGGTTGCGGCGGTTGCGGTTGTTGCGAGAGCCGTCTTCGTCGTCGTTGTTGTTGGCGTTGTTGTTGCTGGCATTGTTGCCGCCGGTGGAGGCATTGGCGTTGGCGTTGCCCTGACCACGGTCATTGCGGTCGTTGCCCGAACGCTCGCCAGCGTTTCGCTGGTTGCGGTTGTTGCGCTGGTTGCGGTTCCCGCGCTCAGCATTCTCGCCCTCGGCGGTGTTCTCACCCTCAGTCGCCTGAACTGTCTGGGCCGCTTCGGTGGCCTCAACCGGCGCTGCCTCGGTGGACACTGCAGCCTCGGGAGCGGATTCCTGCTGGCGTCCGCCACCCTGGGCACGACGGTTGTTGCGGGTCCGCGAACGGCGGTTCTCGCCGTCGTTCTCGCCTGGCTGCTGGCTACTTGCGTCAGCTGCGGCAGGCTCAACGGCGGCCGGTGCGGCTGCCTGCGATTCCTGGGCTACGGGTGCGGAACCGGTGGTGATGATGCCATCGCTGCTGGCAGCACGGCGGCTACGGCCACGGCCTCGGGCCGGGCGCTCATTGGCGGAGCTTGATTCGGTGTTCGCGGCCTCGGTGCTGGCGGCTTCAACGACCGGCTCAGCATCCTTCTTGGCAGCGGTGCCACGCCTGGCTGTGGTCTTGGTATCGGCCGTCTTGGCGTCAACGGCGGCCTCGGATGCCTTGGCACCGGTGGTCTTGGCGGTGCGAGCCGGGCGGTCAGCTACCGAGGAGCCACGCTGGTGGGCTGAAATTGCGTCAACAAGATCCCCCTTGCGCATGCGCGAGCCGCCGGTGATGCCCAGCTGGCCTGCCAGAATCTGCAGCTGAGCCAATTTCAGGCCAGCCAGTCCTGCGGACTTTGCAGGTGCGCTCTTAGCAGTGTTGTCCAAATCAGCGGCCTGGGGAGCAGCTGAAGTTACGGTGTCGGTCACGAAGGATCCTTCCCCCTCGATGGCGGGCCCAATTCTTGGGGCCGCGATGATTAGTGTCAGAGTTCCATGTGCTGCCGCACTGGCTTGACATGGAGAATTCTGAGGTTCCATTTTCTTTTGCCAAAAAAGGCGGGTGCAGGAAATGGTGTGTTTCGCTCTTGAAATCAGATCTCAAATGGGAGTGATCTTAGGACCAATTCGGCGGCTGCCATGCGTTGGTCCAGCGGTCACCGCACAAGATAGTACGGGCCGTAAGAGCGGCATCGAGGCTCAAATAAACATTGTTCATTTCCTTAGCGAGCAACATTCAGCCAGCAAGAGGGAAAGTGTTTATGAACCAGTTTGCACTTCCACTTTAGCACCTTCAAGGTCCACCTGGAGCCGCAAAACCCGCCAAGACACGCCGAGTTGACCTTGCTGCGTCGCCTTCTTGCCCAGTTGCTCGATGACCGCGAGGACCTCCTGTGCCTGCTCGCCGCCGTTGGCAAGGACCATGACGGTGGGGCCGGCGCCAGAAATGAAGGCCGCAAAGCCTTGCTCCCGCAGTGCAGACACGAGGGCTGCGCTGGTTGGCATGGCCTCGGCACGGTAGTCCTGGTGCAGGTAGTCGCGGGTGCCGGCCAGCAGCAGTTCCGGCTGGGCGGAAAGCGCGTGCATGAGCAGTGCGGCCCGGCCCGAGTTGGCGGCGGCGTCGGCATGGGACACGGAATCGGGCAGCATGCCGCGGGCGCGCTCAGTCTTAAGCTCAACGTTGGGGATGGCCACTACGGGGACAACCGCGTCCGACGGAGTGACCTTGGCAGTGGCGAAAGAGGCGCCTTCCTGCCAGGAGACGGCAACCGCACCAAAAATGGCCGGGGCCACGTTGTCCGGGTGTCCTTCCAGCTCAGATGCGAGCTGGAGAACCCAGGCCTTGTCTTGCTGGTCTTCAACGGCCACCAGCGCGTTGGCTGCCATGATGGCCGCCACGATCGCCGAGGCCGAGGATCCCAACCCGCGGCCATGCGGCAAAACATTTTGTGCCGTGACACGCAAGCCGCCGCGGCTGTAGCCGAGGCGGGCCCAGGCAACGTCCATGGTCTTCACGACCAGGTGGGTAGCATCGCGAGGAAGATCCGCCACGCCTTCCCCGCTCAAATCAAACTCCAACCCGGGAGCATCCAAAATCGTGATGCTCAAGGTGTCATACAGTGAAACCGCCAAACCCAGCGAGTCAAAGCCTGGGCCGAGGTTGGCGCTTGTGCCTGGCACGCGCACCGTGGCGGTTGCCCCTGATGCAGGAGTTTTCAAAAGCGGGGAAGTCATGGTGGACCCTGTCATGAAGATGTGCTGCTAGTCCGTCAGACCAAGAGCTTCGGCAACTGTAACCACGTCAAAGGGCACAGACTTGGGCTGTGCCGCACTGCCGTCGGCGTTCTTCAGAGCCCAGTCGGGGTCCTTCAGGCCGTGGCCGGTGACGGTGATGACAAAGGTCTTGCCGGAAGGAACCTGGCCCGCGGCGTGCTTCTTGATGACACCGGCAACGCCCGCTGCCGAACCAGGCTCAACAAAGACGCCTTCCTTGGCGGAGAGCCAGCGGTGGGCAGCCAGGATTTCCTCATCCGTGACAGCTTCGATGAGTCCGCCGGACTCATCGCGTGCGGCAATGGCCATGTCCCAAGATGCCGGGTTGCCGATGCGAATTGCGGTGGCAATCGTGTCCGGTTCCGTAATGGGGTGCCCTGCAACGAAAGGCGCCGCGCCGGCTGCCTGGAAACCCCACATGACGGGCGTGTGCGTGGAAACTGCCGGCAGGGTGCCGGCGGTTGCGGACTCGTAGGGCGCTGCGTATTCGCGGTAGCCCCGCCAGTACGCGCTGATGTTACCGGCGTTGCCCACGGGCAGCACATGGTAATCGGGTGCGTCGCCCAGGGCGTCGACAACCTCGAAGGCACCGGTCTTCTGGCCTTCAATACGGGCCGGGTTGACCGAGTTCACCAGGAATACCGGGTAGGAATCGGCCAGCTTGCGGGCTACATCGAGGCAGTTGTCAAAGTTGCCGTCAACCTGCAAGATGGTGGCGCCGTGGGCCACGGCCTGGCTGAGCTTGCCCATGGAGATCTTGCCCTCCGGAACCAGCACTGCACAGGTCAGGCCCGCTGCCTTGGCGTAGGCAGCAGCCGACGCCGAGGTGTTGCCGGTTGAAGCGCACACGACGGCCTTGGCACCAGCTGCAACAGCGGCTGTCATGGCCATGGTCATGCCGCGGTCCTTGAAGGAGCCGGTGGGGTTCATCCCCTCGACCTTCAGGTACACATTGGAACCGGTCAACGCCGACAGGTGCTGCGCGTACACCAGGGGTGTGCCGCCTTCGCCCAGCGTGATGACCTTGGTTTCTGCCGTTACCGGCAAACGCTCTGCATATTCGCGGACAACTCCGCGCCACTGGTGAGCCATTAGACTCCCTCCACCCTCAAGACACTCGTAACTGAATTTATGACGTCCAGGCCATTGATGGCCTTGACGGTTGCTGCCAAGGCAGCCTCACCTGCACGGTGGGTGACAATGCGCAGCTCGGCGGAACCGGGCCCCTCATTCTCGCCATGCTCACGGTGCACGGTCTGGCGCATCGACTCGATCGAAACGCCGTTCTCGGCAAAAAGCGCTGAAATCTTGGACAGGACACCGGGCTGGTCGGCTGCATCCAAATGGATGTAGTAGCGCGTTGACACAGCGTCGATGGGCAGAACGGGCAGCACCTCAATGGTGGAATCCGTGCGACCCGGGCCGCCCAAGACCAGGCGGCGTGCCGCTGAAACAACGTCTCCCATGACAGCCGATGCCGTCGGCGAACCGCCAGCACCACGGCCATAGAACATGAGCTCTCCGGCGGACTCTGCTTCAACAAACACGGCGTTGAAGGCGCCGCGCACGGCACCCAGGGGGTGCTCGCGAGGCAGCAGTGTGGGGTGCACGCGCACGCTGACGCCGCCGTCGAGCTTTTCGGCAATGGCCAAAAGCTTGATGACGTAGCCGGCATCCTTGGCTGCGGCAATATCCGTAGCCGTGACACCGGTGATGCCCTCGCAGTACACATCTTCAAGCGCGTAGCGGGTGTGGAAAGCCAGCGACGCCAGGATGGCACCCTTGGCTGCCGCGTCGTGACCTTCAATGTCCGCTGTTGGATCCGCCTCGGCGTAACCCAGGCGGGTAGCCTCGGCCAGGGCGTCGGAAAATTCCGCGCCCGTGGAGTCCATGGCATCCAGGATGAAGTTCGTGGTGCCGTTGACAATGCCCATGACGCGGGTGATCTTGTCCCCGGCCAGGGAGTCAGTGATGGGGCGCAGGATCGGAATGGCCCCGGCCACGGCTGCCTCGTAGGAGAGCTGCACACCGGCCTGATCAGCCTTCTCATACAACGCGGGGCCGTCAACAGCCAGCAGCGCCTTGTTGCCCGTGACCACGGTTGCCCCGTGCTCAATGGATTCCAGGATCAGCGTGCGGGCAGGCTCAAGGCCGCCCATGAGCTCGATGACAATGTCCGCACCACGAACCAACGCCGAGGCGTCGGTGGTGTACAGCTCACGGGGAGCTGCATATTCGCGCGGAGCGTCAACGTTGCGCACCGCAATGCCCACCAGTTCCAGCCGAGCACCCGTGCGGGCCGCGAGGACCTCGGTGTCTTCAAGCAAAATGCGGGCAACTTGCGAGCCCACATTTCCGGCGCCAAGGAGCGCCACTTTCAAGGTCTTGATGTTGGCGGACACATCGGTGTCCACGGTATTGCGCTCTGTCAAAGGTCTCTAGGCCCCTAAATCGCGTGCCAGCAAATCGTCTTCTGTTTCGCCCCGCACAATCAAGCGTGCGGCGCCGTTTGTGACGGCGATGACGGGCGGCCGGGGAACGTAGTTATAGTTGCTGGCCAAAGCCCAGCAGTATGCGCCCGTTCCGGGAACTGCAAGCAAATCCCCGGCCGCCACGTCATTGGGCAGATATACATCTCTAACAACAATGTCCCCACTCTCGCAATGTTTGCCCACCACTCGGGACAAAGCGGGAACAGCATCGGAGGCCCGATTGGCCACGATTGCCGAGTAATCAGCGTCATAGAGCACCGGACGGGCGTTGTCGCTCATCCCGCCATCCACCGAAACATAGCGACGAGGAGCCGTCACATCTTCTTGGCCGTCAACTTCCACCTGCACTGTTTTCAGCGTTCCGGTCTCGTACAGCGTGAAGGTGGTGCTGCCAACAATGGCACGGCCCGGCTCAATGGAAATCCGCGGCGCAACCATGTTCAATTCCGCACAGCTTTCGCGAACGACGGCGGCCATCGCCTGCGCGACCTCCGCAGCCGGGCGGGGGTGTCCACCGCGGTGTATGCGATGCCGTAGCCGCCGCCCAGGTCCAACTCGGGCAGCGTAATGCCATAGTTTTCTTGAATCTTGTGGGTGAACGCCAGCAGCTTCCGGGCGGCGATTTCAAAGCCTTCGGCCTCAAAGATCTGTGAACCGATGTGGGCGTGGAAGCCTAGGAAGTTAATGCTCTCCGATTCCACGGCCAGCTTGGAGGCTGCCTCTGCGGCGCTCATGCCGGGTGCTTCCGGGTCCTCGGCAATAAAGCTCAGACCGAACTTCTGGTCCTCGTGCGCCGTGGCAATGGATTCGTGGGTGTGGGCGTGCACGCCGGGAGTCAGGCGCAACATGACGTTGGCCTTCGTGTTGCGTTCGGCGGCAATGTCCGCCACGCGCTGCAGCTCGTGGAGACTGTCCACCACGATGCGCCCGAGTTCCATGTCCAAGGCACGGTTGATTTCAGCGTTGGACTTGTTATTGCCGTGCAGCCCCAGGTTTTCACCCAACAGGCCGGCGCGCTTGGCAATGGCCAGCTCGCCGCCGGAGCAGGTGTCAAGGCGCAAACCCTCGGAATTCACCCAACGCGCCACCTCAATGGACAAGAATGCCTTGCCAGCGTAGTACACGTCAACGCCGCCGCAGATGTCCGCAAACGCTGCGTCAAAGGCGTCCTTGAACGTCCTGGCGCGGGCCCGGAAATCGTCCTCGCTCATGACGAACAGCGGGGTGCCGAACTGTGCCTTCAGCTCGCTGACGGGAATCCCACCGATGGTGACCTCACCGCTGTGGCCGCGTTCGACGTCGTGCGCCCACATGGCGGGCACCAACTCGTTGAGGTCTCCGGCGTCGGGCAGCCATTCAGGGGCCAGCTCGGAGCCGGCAGCGTGTACTTTATTCATGCTTACATCCGATCCGGGGCGGAAACGCCCAGCAGGGAGAGGCCGTTGGCCAGGACCTGGGCCACGGCGTCGTTGAGCCAGAGGCGGGTGCGGTTCACATCGGTAATGGCTTCCTCACCCATGGGGGTCACGCGGCAGGCGTCGTACCAACGATGGTAGGCACCGGCAATAACTTCCAGGTGACGGGCCACGCGGTGCGGTTCGCGGAACGCGGCGGCCTGGGTGAGCACGCCTGGGTACTGGCCCAGAACGGCCAGCAGTTCAGATTCGGTGGCGTGGCTCAAGGCTGCGGCATCGAAAGCGGTGCGTTCAACCCCAGCGGCAGCGGCGTTGCGGCCTACCGCACGGGTCCGGGCGTGGGCGTACTGTACGTAGAACACGGGGTTCTCGTTGGACTTCTTGGTCAGCACGTCCAAGTCAACATCGATGTTGGAATCGCTGGAGAAGCGGGCCAATGAGTAGCGGGCGGCATCGGTTCCGACAACCTCAACGAGGTCTTCCATCGTGACAACGGTACCGGCGCGCTTGGACATGCGGACCGGCTTGCCGTCCTGAACCAGGTTCACCATCTGGCCGATCAGGACCTCAACACGGTTTGCGTCGTCACCCATGGCGGCAGCAGCGGCCTTCAGGCGGGCCACATAACCGTGGTGATCGGCACCGAGCATGTAGATGCACAGGTCAAAACCACGGTCACGCTTGTTCTTGAAGTACGCAATGTCGCCGGCAATGTAGGCGGCGTTGCCGTCGGACTTGATGACCACGCGGTCCTTGTCGTCGCCGTAATCGGTGGAGTTCAGCCACCAGGCGCCGTCCTTCAAGTACATGTTGCCTGAGCCCTTGAGCTGGTCAAGGAGCTTTTCCACGGCGCCGTCCTCAAAGAGGGAGTTCTCGTGGAAGTAGACGTCAAAGTCCACGCCGAACTCGTGCAGCGAGGCGCGAATGGCGGCGAACATGAGCTCCACGCCCTGGGCGCGGAACTCTTCCTGCGGGTCCTCTGACTCAAGGATGGCGGGGTTGTTCGCCATGACTTCCTTGGCGATGTCCTCGATGTACGCTCCGCCGTAGCCGTCTTCCGGTGCGGGCTCGCCCTTGGCGCTGGCAAGAAGTGAACGGGCAAACTTATCGATCTGGTTGCCGTGATCGTTGAAGTAGTACTCACGGGTGACGTCTGCGCCCTGTGACTGGAAGATGCGGGCCAGGGAATCACCAACGGCTGCCCAGCGGGTGCCCCCCAAGTGGATGGGGCCAGTGGGGTTGGCGGAGACGAATTCCAGGTTGATCTTGGTGCCAGCCATGGCGGTGTTGGTACCGAAGGCTTCACCGTTTTCAACGATCGCCTTGGCCAGCTCGCCCGCTGCGGCCGCGTCAACGGTGATGTTCAGAAAGCCGGGGCCGGCAATGTCAACCTTGGAAACGCCGGGAATTTCACTCAGGCGCGTTTGCAGGATCTCGGCGATCTTGCGCGGTGCAACGCCAGCCGGCTTGGCCAGCTGAAGCGCTATGTTGGTGGCCCAGTCGCCGTGCTCGCGGCTCTTGGGCCGGTCCACCTTGACTTCCGTGGGCAGGGCCTCGGCGGGAACAGAAAGTTCACCTGCGCTGACGGCTTCATTGAGGGAGGTGGTAATGGCGGCAGAAAGTTCTTCAGGAGTCACACATCCAAGTGTACGGTTCTAGCCGTTCCCTCCCCCAATCCGCAGCCGTTCCACCCGGAATATGCCTTGCGGAACCGCTTAGGGCACCGCAGGGGCAAAGTCGTCCTCGAGCATCTTGGGGCGGCAAATGATCCACGCGCCGGCGCCCAGGAGCACCAAGGTGGCGAACAGGAAGATGAACGGTGCCGTCCACGAGCCAGTCCACTGGTGCAACAGCCCAAAGAACAGCGGCCCCGTGCAGGCGAAGGTGTACCCCATCCCTTGGCTGAACCCGGAGAGCGCGCCGGCCCCGAGCTGGGTCCGCGTGCGGTGGTTGATCAGCAGCAGTGACAGCGGGAACGTTCCGGGGCCCAGGCCGGCCAGTGAGACCCAAATCCAGGTGCCCGACGCCGGTGACAGCAGCAGTCCCAGGTACCCGACAATGAAGCAGCCCAGCATGACCAGCACGGCCGGGAACGGATTGCGCATCTTGGCCGCGATAAGGGGGATGGCAAGGCTCAACGGCAAACCCAAGGCCGCAAAAAGGGCCAGCATGGAGCCAGCCTGTCCCCTATCCAGTCCGGCCTCCGTCAGGACGGCCGGCAACCAGGCGAACATCGCATAGGTGTTCAGCGAGGTGCAGCCGAACATGAGGGTCAGTCCCCACGCGGTGGGTGAACGCCACAGGTTCATTTTCGGAGCCTTGGCCGGGAAGGTTTCCCCGGAGGCCGAATGAATCACCAAATCCACCTGGGCTGGCACAGCAGCGGGCGAGGTTGCCGGGGAAGCCGGGTTCGCCGTCGTGCGCGGGGAAAACATGGCAACCAGCCACGGTATCAAGGCAAGGGTGCTGATCCCGGCCCACGCAGCAAGGGACACCTGCCAGTTGGCGGCGTCGGCGATGGGGACGGCGAGCTGGGCCGGAATGGCTGTGCCGAGCGATAGTGCTGTCACGTAGAGGGCCGTCATCAGGCCCACCTTGGTGGGGAAATACTTCTTGACCAGCGGCGGCAGGAGCACGTTGCCGGCACCCAGACCGCCGAAGGCAATCACCGAAAAGACCAAAAAGAGTGGGGTGTTGGGCGCCAAGACCCGGGCAATCTGGCCCACGATTCCCACCAGAATGGACAAAATGATGAGCTTCTCCAACGAGGCCCAGCGGATCACATAGGGTGTCAGGAAGCCGAATAGTCCGAACGCCGCCGTGGGAAGCATGCCCAGGATGCCGATGGAGGTGGCACTGAGCGGGAGGTCGTCATTGATACTGGAAATCAGTGGCGGGACCACTGTTACGGCGGATCTGAGTGTCGACGCCGTCAGAATAATGGCCGCTGCGAAAATCCAGACGGAGGGCCGCAACTTTCCTACCATGTGTTCACCATTGCCCCAACGTTACTCCGCGATTGAAGGACCAGGCACTGTTTCGCGGCGGGCTTATGGATGATGTATGCCACGTGTTGAGCACCGCCGTGGCCCCGGTTTTACATCCAGCGCCCTGCACCTGCTAAGCTCTTTCTCGTTCCCTTTGGCAGCCACGGTTGCCACGCCTTCGTAGCTCAGGGGATAGAGCGTCGGTTTCCGGTACCGTAGGTCGGGGGTTCGAATCCCTCCGAGGGCACATTTTAATGGTGTCCGGCTTTGCGAACAAGTTCGCTTGGCCGGACACCATTTTTGTTTTTCATCTGACGCCGGTCAACCCCTCCCAGCTTTCACCCACAAAACAGTGGCAACGTTATGGCGATGGCATTGCTCCGCAAACAACACCACGCTGCTCAGCAGTCCCGGCCCCTCCCGCACCTTGGCATACTTGTTGCAAGCGGCTCCCTTGCCCTTGCATTCGTCATGGCCTTTCATTCACGGCTTCCCGACATCGCCGGTCTGGGTCTCATTGTGGATTCAGGACTCATCTGGTTTGGCACCCTGATTCCCGTACTGGGCCTGCTGGCCATCATGGCCCGCCGCAAGCGCTTGGCGATCGCCGTGATGGTTCCGGCAGTTATTTGGTCATTCATGTTCCTTCCGGGCATGGTTCCACTGGCCTGGTCGGCCCCCGCGACGTCAGCAACGTCCCTGACGGTTGCCAGTCAAAACGTGCAGGCCGGGTCAGGCACGGCGGCCGACTCGGCGAGAGTCCTTGCGGCCACGGCCGCCGAGGTGGTTGCCCTGCAAGAGATCGACGGCGCATCCCGGAGCGCTGTCGACGCCGAGCTCAACCCCCACTATGAGTTCTCCTATCGGATCGGCACGGTTGGGCTGTGGAGCAACTACCCAATTCTCAACGCCCGGCCGGAAGGCCTGGGACTGGGCTGGAATCGGGCCCTGTCGGCCGATCTTCAGACCCCTGCGGGGCTGGTGCGCATCTACGTGGTTCATGCGGCATCGGCCCGGCCATTCCAGCACTCCGACAGGGACACAATGCTGGCGAACCTCGCCCAGACTATTTCCGAGGACCCGAGCGGAAAGGTCATTGCCGTGGGTGACTTCAATGCGGCCTCTACGGATAGGCACTTTTCCCTCCTCACCCAACACCTCAACGAGCCGCTGCAGGACAACCCCCTGGCAGGGTTCTCGTGGCCAGTCTCGCCCCTGCCGGTCACCCGACTGGACCACATCCTGCAACGTGGCATGTCAGCCACATCAAATTCACTGATGCCCGCTGGTGACAGCGACCACCTCGCCATTCGCGCCAGTTTTAATCTGTAGTTCAACCTTCGGCATCGCTGATTCCTTGACTTCGACGGCCAGATCCGTGAAGCTCATCTCCAACTGCGGCCATCGAGGGGTTTGGCATGAACCAGAACACCAGTGATTTGTTCCCACGTGATTTTGTGTGGGGTGTGTCCACCGCCGCATACCAAATTGAAGGTGCCACTACGGCGGGCGGCCGTGGGCGCTCCAGTTGGGATGCGTTCGTGGCCGAACCCGGCCGCATCACCAACGGTGACACTGGAGACACCGCGTGCGACCACTACCATCGGTACCCAGAAGACATTGCGCTCATGAAGGAGCTGGGCGTCGATGCGTACCGTTTCAGTTTCTCCTGGTCGCGCATTCAGCCCGGCGGCCGCGGAGCGGTGAACGGGGCCGGGCTTGGCTTTTACGATAAATTGGTTGACGGCTTGCTCGAGGCCGGAATACAGCCCAGCCCCACTCTTTTCCACTGGGACACTCCCCTGGAACTTGAACAGGCCGGTGGTTGGCTCAATCGCGATACGGCCGAACGCTTTGCCGAGTACGCCGCCGTTCTTGGCGGGCATTTTGCCGACAGAATCCCGCGCTGGATCACCATCAACGAACCGGCTGCCCTGACCCTCCTTGGTTACGGCGCCGGCATCCATGCCCCGGGGCTTGCGCTTGGTTTTGATGCCCTGCCGGCGGCCCAGCATCTTCTTCTGGCACACGGGCTGGGCGTCCAGGCGCTGCGCTCGGCCGGGGCAGGCAACATTGGCATCGCGAACAACCACGCGGCAACGTGGCCTGCCAGCGAGAATCAAGCAGATCAGCAGGCCGCCGGACTCTATGACGCCTTGACCAACCGGATGTTTGCCGATCCCATCCTCACCGGCGCCTACCCCGGGGCGTTGACGCCATTCCTGCCACCCCTGCCCGACGGCGATTTAGCCACCATTTCCGTCCCCATCGACTGGTACGGCGTCAACAGCTACAACCCTGTTCTGGTGGGTGCGCCCACGGCCGGCGGGGCGGCGCTGGTCGACGGACACGCACTGGATGCCTCACTGCCCTTCGAACTGCGGGAGTTGGAAGGCTACCCGCGCACCGACTTTGACTGGCCGGTGGTGCCCGATGCGCTCACGGACTTGCTGCTGGGTTTCAAGGATCGTTACGGCAGCAAGCTCCCACCCATTGTCATCACGGAAAACGGCGCCGCTTACAACGTTGGCCCGGACGATGACGGACGGGTTCCGGATGTGCGCAGGATCGACTACACAAACGCCCATCTGCAGGCTTTGGCGGCCGCCATGGGAGCCGGGGTGGATGTTCGCGGCTACTTTCATTGGTCGCTCATGGACAACTTTGAGTGGGCGGCAGGCTACTCCCAACGCTTTGGCTTGGTCCACATCGACTACGAAACGCAGAAGCGCACGCCCAAGGACTCCTATTACTGGTACCAACAGCTCATTCGGTCATCCAAGGGTGCGGGCGCCTAGGCGAGGCATCGGAACCTGTCCCTAGCGGCCGGCTACTTGCCAACGAACGCGAGCAGCGCGGCGTTCACCTCTTTGGCGTGCGTCCACAACAAACCGTGGGGAGCACCTTCCACTTCCACGTAGTCCGCCTCGGGCAGGGCCTTGCGGAATCGTCGGGCAGTAGCGTCGATGGGAAGGATGTTGTCCTTGGTGCCGTGCAGGATCAGTGCAGGTTTGCCGCTGGCCCGGACCGCCTCAACATCCTTGCGGAAGTCCTCAAGCCATGCAGGGACGACGGCGTAGGCGGCCACGGGCGCGCTCGAGACGGCGGTGTTCCAGTTGGCAGTGACCGTTTCCTGGCTGATCCTCGAGCCCAGGTTTTCGTCGAGGTTGTAGAAATTCGAGAAAAAGCTCGTGAACCAGGCGAAGCGGTCACCCTTTGCCGCTTCGAGAATGCCGTCGAACACCTCCTGCGGAACGCCCTCGGCGTTGTCTTCCCCTGCAACAAGGAAAGGCTCGAGAGAGGCGAGGAAGGCAAGCCTGGCCACGCGGTCGTGACCGTACTTTGCGACGTAGCGGGCCAGTTCGCCGGTGCCCATGGAGAACCCAACCAAAGTGACATCGGAAAGATCGAGCGTTTCAAGGATCGTGTTCAGGTCAGCGGCGAAGGTGTCATAGTCATAGCCTGTGCCAACTTTGCTTGACTGGCCGAATCCCCGGCGATCGTAGGTGATAACCCGGTAGCCGGCGTCGAGGAGTTCACGTGTTTGGCGTTCCCAGCTGTGCCCATCAAGGGGGTACCCATGAATCAGGACGACTGGCTGACCTGCACCCTGGTCCTCGTAGTACAGCTCGATTGAGGTGCTATTTTCGGTTCCGACGGTGATGTGTCCCATGATGACATCCCTTTCCACGCAAACATGAGAACGGCTGTTCTCGAGGTGTGCCTATCAGCCTAGGTAACGATGAGCCTGTTGTCAGGGATTTGGTCATATTGCGACGGCCATTCATCCCGGTAGCGCAGGCGCCGTGGATACGTAGCGATGTCCCGTGGGCGTTCGGACGATGACGCCCGGAGGCCCGGCACCAGGCGTGTCGGACCGTTCGGAAGTCCATCCCAGCGCTTCCTTGGCCTGATTGCACGCGCTGCAGAGCCCCTGACCATTCTGAACATTCGTGGCGCCACCTGCCGCATAGGCTTTGAGATGGTCGTACTCGCGGATCGGAGCGTCGCAATAGGGCGTTTGGCAGCGTTGGTCGTGTAACCGCAGGAACTCCTTAATCCCTTCAGGGAACAGTCTTGCCCGGGAGTCCATGGCGAGCAGTGTCCTGCTCTCTGGATGAGTGAAAAGTCGTTTGAGCCATACCCGTGGTGCAAATCCATAGGTGTTTTCACCCTCGAGGATCATGGCACGGGCCGTAGGTGCGGGAATGGGCTCATGTCCCACCAGAATTGCGGGATCGTTGGCACCGCCAAACAGGGACCGGTCTGTCATGACCAGTTCCAGGGTGATCTCCGGCTGGTCCACGCCTGTGCACAATGGCAGACCGAGATTTGTCCGGCCCACGTCTCCCCCACGCTCCGCCTCCACGCCGCGGTGATCTCCAACGTCACCGGCACCGTCATCGCAGGGTGGATGGTGGACAAGACGGTGCATCAGGGCATCGGCCATGACTTGCCCCTTGCCGCGATCGTCCCCCGACGCCTTGGCATGCTCGGCGACTCTGGTGAGCGTGGCCAGAATGCGAACTCCCTGTTTCAACGGAATCAGCGCCGTTAACAACGTCATGCCATCTGCGGCTGGCCGCAGGGACACGTAGCGATCCGCAAGAGCCTTATTCCGACGCTTGACGAAGGCTTCAGGGTGCAGTGCGTAAGCGGCTTTCCTGGTTTCAGCGCATAGCTCCCTTGTGCCCAGAAGTGCAACGGCGGCCGGGTTTCCACAGATCCTTTGATCCACCGTGGCACGGTCCTCCAGTGAGAGGAATGCTGTTTCTGCGACAACTTGCCCCACCCTGTACTCGCTGATCTGACCCAAGGCAAAGGCGTTCATGCTGTACGGCATTTCCCGCACCAAGACCTCGGACATCTGACAGAGCTGCCGTCCTCGGTAGGGCGACTCATGCCTGGCCAAGCTAACTTGTTGGGCAATTCCCTTCCCGATTCTCTCCCGGGGAACACCGGCCCGTGCTTGATCAAGCCGCTGCTGCGCCACAAACAATGTTTGGGCCTGCGCCTGAACGGCGGCGATTCCATTCTTGGCTTCCTCAAGGCCTGCGATCAGATCAATCAGATCTGCGCCGCACACCCGATCAACAACACTGGGATCGAAACCGGGCCCCATCGCCGCGACCCCCACCGCATCCACGTCACCCGAAGCCCCCACCGCATTCACCGCGGAGCCACCCACCACACAGCCGCCCAGGGACTCAACCACAGTGCTGGCCAAGGCTGCTTGTGACGCGGACTTGGCGGCGACAGATGTGGCTGTGGCGGATCGATGGACAAGATGCACCAACGCTTCCGAAGGCCGCCCTTCCCTGATGGCGAGGTCCACTTCTTCGCTGGCCCTGGCGGACTGTTCCTGCGCCTGGTGGGCCAATTCGTGGGCAAGGGCTGCATCCAGCTGCGCCAAAACGACCGGGTCGAAGAATGAGCCACAGCGGTCCAAAAGATCCGCGCTCAAGTTCAGTAATCCAGGGGCAGCCTCCACGGCGGACAAACCGTCCACGCCGCCAGAAGCAGCCACTGAATCTCCAGATCCGGGCGCAAACGGGTTGGCCGCAGTTTGCGACACCTTCCCATCAAGTCCGGCAGGAAACGGCACAGACGTGGGACCGGGATCACTGCCGTGCCATTCCGGTGCCGCCATGCCGTCCACCTGCCTGCACATCCGGCTTCGGCTGTCCGAGCCAAAGCCAACTCTGCGGAACCATGAGAATATTCAAAACATGAGGATATTTATTTGAATACTCTGAAATTCCCTGCTACATCTATTCTAAGTGTGGCCACTGGCTTCTAAAAGGCAATCTCAACCATTCGGGCAAATCTGTGGATGGCAACCACGCGAGCCGCAGCTATGGAGGAATGAACGGCCTAAAAGTGGCCCCTATCGAGCCAATCAGGAGGCCACTCAGGGCAATTGCAGCTTGAAGCCCGCGTGGGACTGCGTGAATCCCAGCCGTTCGTAGAAGCGGTGGGCATCAAGGCGGGAAGCATCACTTGTCAGCTGCACCAAGGCCGCACCGCGCCGTCGGGCTTCATCAACAGCCCAGGTGATCATGGCCCCGCCAAGGCCCAAGCCACGCAGTTGTTCATCGACCCGGACTGCCTCGATCTGCAGACGCGTTGCCCCACTTCGCGCCATACCGGGCAAGAACGTCAGCTGCATCGTAGCCACCACCTCGCCTGCCGCCCCGTCGCCCACAAGGCCCTCGACGACACACAACAAATGGGCCGGGTCGGCATCTATGGCGTGGAACGCGGCAACATAGGGCTCTCTCCGCTCCGGCGCCGCAGATTCAACGGCAGCACGGAGTTGGTCACGGGCAATCAGCTCGATGATGGGGCCGACGTCGGACTCAACGGCTCTGCGCAGCTGGAAGCTCTTGTCGGCGAGCGCGAACGTTGCCAGGATCATGGGTGGTTCCCTTCAAGGTGATGCCGGCCGTAATGGAAGCCAACACCACGAGAATACCCACCAACTGCCAGGGACTCAGCGCTTGGCCGGCCACCAGCCACCCAAGCACAATGGCAACGACGGGGCTGAGCAGCCCCAGGAATGCCGCCGCGCCGGCCGGCAGCTGGGCCAGTCCGCGGAACCAGCAGAAATAGGCCACGGCCGTACCTATGAGGGACAGGTAGAGGTAGCCAAGGATGTTTGGCACGGTCAGCGGAGCCGTGGGCAGGCCCTCGAATATCAACAACAGGATGGACAAGGTGGCACCGCCGGCCGCCAGCTGCCAGGCCGTGGTGGCCAGGGGGGACACCGGCCGACCACCCCTTGATACGGGCTGGCCCCATTTCTTTGCAAGGACCATTCCAGCCGCCATGGAAAGCGTGCCGCCAGCTGCCGCGGCGAGTCCCAGCCCATCCAGCCTCGCCTGGGATTGAAGCACAATCAAAGCCACGCCAAACACTCCCGTGGTGCCCGCGAGCAGCCGGGTCAACGTCAATTTCTCGTGAAGTACGCGGCTAGCCAAGAGCGCCACCAGCAACGGCTGAATGCCACCAACAATGGCTGCCACTCCCCCTGGCAGTCGGTAGGCCGCCACGAACAGCAACGCGAAAAATACGCCGATATTCAGGATTCCCAATACCCAGGACTTCCACCACCATGACCCTTGCGGCAATCGCCTGGACAGCGCCAGCAGGAGCAGCCCTGCCGGAAGCGCCCGCAGGGTCGCGGCAAGGAGCGGCCTACCCTCAGGAAGAAACAAGGTCGCGGTCAAGTAGGTGGTCCCCCACAGTGCAGGAGCCAGAGCGGTTATGAAGATCAAAGGTAATTTTTTACTAAGCACTTAGCTAATATAACTAAGTGCTTAGCAAATTGCTAGACTGGTGCCATGACCGATCATTTAGACCGCATCCTCGAACAGTGGAAGGCTGAAAAGCCACACCTCGACGTTTCCCCCATGGCCGTCATCGGGAGGCTGGGCAGGGCCTCGGCCGCTATCAATGCGCGGCTCGCAGCCACGTTCACCAAGCATGACCTGGATTCATCCAGCTTCGACGTCCTCGCCACCCTCCTGCGCAGCGGAGCACCCTATTGCCTCATCCCGGCCACCCTGGCGCGCGACTCCATGATCTCCACCAGCGCCGTGGCACAACGCCTGAACAAGCTCGAGAGCCGGGCTCTGGTGACCCGAAAGGTAAACCCCGACGACGGACGTGGCACCTTGGTTGCCCTGACCCCTGCCGGGCGAAAGCTGATCGAGGCGGCATTGCCCGATCATCTGGCCACCGAGCACGCCATCACGGGAGTGCTGACCAAGGCAGAACAGACCCAGCTGGCGGCCCTGCTGCAAAAACTCGCGGACTCCGCTGGCGGCCGGACCGCCGGAAAGTGACGCAGCGTTGTAAGAGTGGGGGCTGCGCCCATCCGTGACAGACTTCCTCCATGACCAAATTGATTGCCGTGCTTGCCATTCTCGCTGCCCTGGCATGGGCGGTTACGGCAACGGCATCGTGGATCACCAAGAAAAAGGCACCGCTGGCCATTGCCTCCGGTCGGGCACCAACTCACGTGACAGCAGCCGAGCAGAACAAGGCCATGCTCCGAGCACAACTGCGTCCGGCGGCTGGCATGGTTTTCGCCCTGGTCATGTTCGCGGCTCTGTTCAGGGTTTCCATTGGCATAGCAGGCCAGGCTGGACTGCCTACGGCCCTCACGGCAGGGTTGTCGGCCAGCGGTGGATTGCTGCTGTTCTCGGCCTTGCCTGCGACGGCCTTGCCTGCGGGTCCGACGCCAGCCCGGCAGCGACTCGCTGCAAAGAAACACTTCGTCATGCCGTTCGCCACCTTGATCGCCTTCCTGGCTTTCCTCGTGGTGAGCGCTCAGGCGGATGCCAGCTACCCAGGCTGGGAAGGCGCACTTCCCTTGGCGCTTGCAGCCTTGGCCCTGACAGGCTCCTCGCTGCTTGCACTGCGGCGCATGGCAAAAACAGCGTCACTGCCGGATCCGCGGATGACAGTCCTGGACCGCAGCTGGCGAGAGCTCTCCGCCCGCCTTGTCCTGACGTTCACGAGCGGTGCGCTGTTGGCTTATTTGGGCGGCACGGCCATGGCCACCGGACAGAGCTTGCTGGGCACTGAACCAGCGTCACCAGCCTTGGGAATCACCTGCGTGGCGCTGGGATCAGCACTTGCCTTGGCCGGCGTCGTACTTTTGGTGATGGCGGCGAAGGGTGCATTCACCATCCGCGCCACAGCACTCAAAGGCACTCCGGCACCAATAACCGCATAAACTGGGTGGCACCATGACTTTCACTATCTCCTACCCCGCCGCGCTGCCCGTCTCGGAGCGCCGCGAGGACATCATGGCTGCCATCGCCGCCAACCAGGTCACCATCATCGCCGGTGAAACTGGCTCCGGAAAGACCACCCAGATCCCGAAAATGTGCGTGGAACTGGGACTCGCCGAGAAAGGGCTGATCGGCCACACGCAGCCACGCCGCCTCGCAGCGCGCACAGTTGCCGAGCGCATCGCCAGCGAAATGGGCGTGGAAATCGGTGAAGAGGTGGGCTTCCAGGTCCGTTTCACCGGCCATGTGGGCCCCCAAACAAAAATCAAGCTCATGACCGACGGCATCTTGCTGGCGGAAATTCAGCGCGACCGCCTGCTGCGCAAATACTCCGTCATCATCATCGACGAAGCCCACGAACGCTCCCTGAACATCGACTTCATCTTGGGGTATCTGCGCCAGATCCTGCCCAAGCGCCCAGATTTGAAGATCGTCATCACCTCGGCCACGATCGATCCCGAGCGCTTCGCCACCCACTTCGCCTCCCCTGAAGGCCCGGCCCCCATCATCGAGGTCTCCGGCCGCACCTTCCCCGTGGACATCCGATACCGCCCCCTCAGCGGCCCTGCCAATGGGGAGGACGACGACGACCTCGACTCACGCACGGACCGCCAGCTTGACGGGGGCAACAGTGAAGAGGACCGGGATCCGCTGGATGCCGTGTGCGACGCCGTGGACGAGTTGTCCAAGGAAGCTCCCGGGGACATCCTGATCTTCTTCTCCGGCGAACGGGAAATCCGTGATGCCGCCGACGCCTTGGCCGGGCGGGTCAAGACCAATCCTCGGCTCCGAGACGTCCAAATCCTCCCGCTCTTTGCCCGGCTCTCACTGGCCGAGCAGCACGCCGTGTTCACTCCCGGCAGTCGCAAGCGCATTGTGCTGGCCACGAACGTTGCAGAGACCTCGCTGACGGTGCCCGGCATCAAGTACGTCATCGATACCGGCACCGCGCGTATTTCCCGGTATTCGCACCGGACCAAGGTCCAGCGCCTGCCCATTGAGCGGGTCTCCCAGGCCTCGGCCAACCAGCGCTCGGGCCGTTGCGGCCGTGTCTCGGACGGCATCTGCATCCGCCTCTACTCCGAAGAGGACTACAACGCCCGCAGTGAGTTCACGGATCCGGAAATCCTGCGCACCAACCTGGCCGCCGTCATCCTGCAGATGACCGCCATGGGTGTGGCCAAGGGCCCCAAGGACGTGGAGAAGTTCCCGTTCGTGCAGCCGCCGGACTCGCGCGCCATTACCGACGGCGTCACCCTCCTGCGCGAGCTGGGCGCCGTGAGCGCCCAAGGCGGGATTACCGGCGTCGGACGTCAGTTGTCTCAGCTGCCGGTTGACCCACGGCTGGGCCGGATGATCGTGGAGGCCGCCAAGCGCGGCGTTGCGGCCGAGGTCATGGTGCTCGCCGCGGCGCTCACCATTCAGGATCCACGCGAACGCCCCACCGACAAGCAGCAACTCGCCACCGAAAAGCACAAGCGTTTCCAGGACGAGAACTCCGACTTCACCGGGTTCCTGAATCTGTGGCGGTACATCAAGGAGAAGCAGAACGAGCTGTCCTCCAGCGCGTTCCGGCGCCTGTGCAAGGCCGAATTCATCAACTACCTGCGCGTGCGTGAGTGGCAGGATTTGTTCACCCAGCTCAAGCAGATGGCAAAGTCCGTGGATATCAAAATCTCCGGCAATGACATTGACCCGGTGGCCAACCACGACGCCATCCACATGTCGCTGCTGACCGGTCTGTTGAGCCATATTGGTCTCTACGATCAGCGCAAGCGTGAGTACGCCGGCGCGCGCGGCACCAAGTTCATGGTGTTCCCGGGCTCTGCCCTGTTCAAGAAGTCGCCCGATTGGGTCATGGCCGCCGAACTCGTGGAGACCTCGCGTCTCTGGGCGCGCGTGGCCGCCAAGTTTGACCCGTTGTGGGCCGAACAGGTGGCGCCGGACCTGGTCAAGCGCACGTACAGCGAGCCACACTGGTCCAAGAAAATGGGCTCCGTCATGGCGCACGAGAAGGTCACCCTGTACGGGGTTCCGATTGTGCCGGACCGCCGCATCCACTACGGCAAGATCGATCCGGAACTCAGCCGGGAAATGTTCATCCGCCATGCCCTCGTGGAAGGAGACTGGCACACGAACCACAAGTTCTTCCACCGAAACCAGGCCCTGTTGGCCGAGGTGGAGGAACTGGAAACCCGCATGCGTCGGCGCGACCTGCGCGTGGACGACGAGACGCTCTTTGAGTTCTATGACGAGCGCGTGGGTGCCGACGTGGTGTCCGAGCGGCACTTCGACAAGTGGTGGAAGGACGCCCGCCACACGAACGCCGCATTGCTGGACTTCGACACCCAGGTGGTCATGGCCGAGGAACCCGCCCTCGATGAGGCGGCCTTCCCCAAGACCTGGACCCAGGGCGAGTTTGAGCTGCCCCTGTCCTACGAGTTCCACCCCACCGCCCCCGGTGCTGCGCCCAACCCGTCCGACGGCGTGACGGTGCAGGTTCCGTTGTTGTTCCTGAACCAGCTCTCCGAAGCCCCGTTCAGGTGGCAGATCCCCGGGCTGCGGGCCGAGCTGGTGACGGCGCTGATCAAGTCGCTGCCCAAGGCGATCCGGAAGAACTTCATTCCGGCGCCGGATGTTGCCAAGCAGGCTGCGGCGTCGCTGGCCGAGGATTTTGACCCGTCAATTGATGGACTGGAGGCGTCGCTGGAGCTTGCCCTGCGACGCATCAAGGGGCATGTGATCCCGCCGGGCTCATGGAATTGGGACGCCGTGCCCTCGCATTTGCGCATGGCGTTCTCCGTGGTGGAAAAAAATGGCGGCGTCCTGGAAGAAGGACAGGACCTGGCGGCCCTGCAGGCTCAACTGGCAGGCGCCACCCGCCGCGCCATCGCGGAATCGTTGGGGGCTACACCCAAGACCACCCAGGCCAGCCGGACCACGCTCGGTGTGCCTGCCGGAATGAACGGCAAGGGCGCCCCAGCGAAAGGTGCACAGGCAGCGGGAGCGCCGGGTCCGATCCCCAGCCGCTCCCCCCACTCGCAAGCTCGTGGCGGGTCCCTCGCGGCCGTGGGCCCTGTAGCTGATGGCATCCAGGAACGTTCCGGCCTGACCGAATGGAACGTGGGCACCCTGCCCCGCGAGGTCAAGCGTCTGGTGGGCGGGCACACCGTGACGGGTTATCCGGCACTGATCGATGAGGGTTCCCTGGCCGGAATTCGTGTGTTCCAGCGCCAGGACGTGCAAGAAGCTGCCATGCGCGGCGGCGTCATCCGTCTTTTGGCCCTGCGTGTTCCGTCGCCGGATCGATACGTTCTGGATCACCTGAGCAACACCGAAAAGCTCACGTTCAGCCAGAACCCGCACGGCAGCGTCACGGAGCTGATTGCCGATTGCACCTTGGCCACGATCGACAAGCTCACCCCCGCCGCGTTGCCGTGGAGCAAAGAAGAATTCGACGCGCTGTATGAAGTGGTGCGCGCGGAACTGATCGACACGGTGTTCTCGGTGACGGCCGTCGTCGAACGGGTCTTGGCCTCCACTATGCGCATCCAAAAAGCGCTGCGGGCAACCACCAGCCTGCCGCTCATCAGTGCGCTCAACGACATCAAGCAACAACTGGAACTGCTGGTCTATCCAGGGTTCGTGGCCAAGACCGGCTTTGCCCAGCTCAGCCAACTGCCGCGCTACCTCACAGCGATTGAGAAGCGGCTGGAGAAGCTGCCGTCAAATGTGAATCGCGACGGGCAGTCGATGGCTGCGGTGCAGCGCTTGGAGGACGAGTACGACGACGCCGTGGCGGCTTTGCTGCCCGCCCAACGGTCAACTGCCGGGCTCGAGCATGTGCGCTGGATGATCGAGGAACTGCGCGTCAGCTTGTTTGCCGTGGAGCTGGGGACGGCGTATTCGGTCTCTGAGAAACGTATTCGGGTGGCATTGGCAAAGGCGATGTCCTAGCCCAAGCGCTCCATCAATGGTTGGCGTAGCACTTCCCCTGGCCAAGTTTCGCGAGCCCGGTGAGGTCGCCGTCCGCATAGCTGGTGATGTCCTGCTGCCCGTGTTCATACATCAATTGGGTTGGGTCCTGTACGTGGCCCAGCCCAAGAACATGCCCCAGTTCATGTTGGACAATCCCACCGGCGAGCGCAGTGCCGTTGGGCGCCGTCAGGAGATTGTCAAAGACGAGCTCGTTGAGCTGAACCGTGCCGGTGACATACACTCGGCTGCCCGCCTCACCCACGATTGGCTGGCTGCCGCCCAGACCTGCCACATTCTCCACGCCGGGCGTCTCGTCGATGGCGAATTGGGGTTCATCCTTCGGCGTTTCCCACACGAAAAGCACCGGCGCCCACTGTTCCCCATACCTGTCAGGCTGGTACACCGAGCGGTCTTCGCTGAAGCCCTCGGTGGTTTCGCCGTCGTCGATGAACACCAATCCCGCTGCCTTTGACGCGGCAGCCACGGCATCGGCAATCAGCTGCTGGCCACCCGGCGGCGCGTTGTCTGGGCGCGTCACATAGTGGATGGGGCGGCAGGGGTCGTAAGCAACAAAAGCTCCCGCGTCATCAATGAAGGTGTAGCTGTCACTGCTCTGGGCAGGCATGGCGGGTTGCCCCAGAGGGTTCTTGTCCGCTTCGATGCCCCGGGGCGGATAGCCCGCGGACCATTGGCTCCCCGCATTGAGAATGCTGCCTGAGCCTGGCTCGTGGAACTGCTCGCCAACAATGGCCGTTGAGATCTTCTCACCCAGATCGGGACTCACGTACCAGACACCTGCCCCGACAATCGCCAGAGCCGTGCACACTGTCAGCAGCACTCTTGCCGGGGATCGCCGCTTCACGGTTGCCTTGGTCGAACGGCCGCGGCCGAACCGGTGACGCGGCTTCGCCACGGAGCTGTCGCCCTGCATGGCGCCGACCAGCCGCTGGACCTCTTCGTCATGCACCCACTGGGGTGTGCGTCCAGAGGGTGAGCCGGGATCGCGCCCGCTCACTGAATCCGTCCCGTCATGGCACTTCTCATGGAACAACCACCCCAACCAGCATCAAATTTGTATCCACAGGTACCCATTACGAGAATGCTAACCCACGGGTGGTGTGTAAATTCTGCGTCCCGTCAATGGCGAATAGTGCGCCACTTCGAAAGTGGCGCACTATTCGTTCGCAGCCGTGCGCAGAAACCGGAGGATTTAGGCTGCCGACCAGCCGCCGTCGGAGGGCAGGATGACGCCGTTGACATTGACGCCGTCGTCGCTGAGGAGGAACGTAATGGAGGCTGCGAGCGCATCACCTTCAACAGGATCGGGCAGAACCGCCATGGCACGGCGGACACGACTTGCACCGAGCTCGGAGTCGAACCTGGCTTCGATGTTGGTGATGACCGGGCCCGGTGCGACGGCGTTGACGCGGATTCCGCTGGGACCGTACATGAACGCGCTGCTCTTGGTCAGGCCGGCGACGGCGTGCTTGGACGCCGTGTATGCAGCTCCCGCGGCCGAACCGCGCAGCGCAGCCTCGGAGGCCACGTTGACAATGGAACCCTGCGCCTGGGCAAGCATGGCAGGGACCACGGCGCGCATGAGCTTCATGGTGCCATTGACGTTGATGTTGAACACACGGTTCCAAACATCGTCGGCTACCTCGTGAACGGGCGTCATGTTGTCCATAATCCCGGCGATGTTGGCCAAACCGTCAATGCGCTCACCGGCGGCCTCAACGATGGCTGCCACGGCGGCGTCGTCGGTAATATCACCGGAAACCGAGACGATATTGCCCTCGGGCAGGGAAGCGGCAAAATCGGCCAGGCGCTCGGCGGAAATGTCGACGGCGACAACCCGGCCACCCTCACGGGCAACACGAGACGCCGTAGCCCGGCCAATGCCTGAACCGGCACCCGTGATGATGATCGTCTTACCCGAAAAGCGGCCCGTGGTGACCTTCTCAACCCAGGGCGGAGTCTCCGGGCCACTTGCCTCGACGGGAGCCTGGGCCGCGGTTTCGACAGGGATGTCCCCGGCCTCCACACGCAGGACCAGAGCATCCACCATCTCCTGGGTGAACGCACCCTGACTGACCTGCACGAGGCGGTTCAGCGCCATCTTGGACACGGGGCGCAGCGACTCGCCGTCCTGACCACCCTGGGCCAACATTGCGCGGAACACGGGGCCACCGGCAGGATCCGCCAGCCAGGTGCTGATAGTTGACTCGCCGCTGAGGTTGTTGGGGTTGTTGCTCATAAGAGA
Organism: Arthrobacter alpinus; assembly: GCF_900105965.1. Lineage (NCBI taxonomy): Bacteria > Bacillati > Actinomycetota > Actinomycetes > Micrococcales > Micrococcaceae > Arthrobacter > Arthrobacter alpinus. Next base: position 313,264 of record NZ_FNTV01000001.1, on the reverse strand, counting down.
ATGTTCTCCGTTTCATGGGTAGGTGTGGCGCTGACTGGTGTGGCATTCGTAGGCCTGCCTAGAGGGAAGCGCCCATCATCGCCAGTTCAACTTCGCGGTCCCACTGTTCAAAATGGGTCCTTGCCTTCCACAAGACTACCGGACAGCACTGTCCGGTTATAGACTGGCCCCGTGTCAACGAAAGCGAAAGTAAACCTTGGACCCAGTGCCGGACCTGCCAATAGGGCTGCCCTGATAGCAGCAGCGCGAGAGGTATTTGCCGAGTCCGGCTTCATGGCGCCGCTGAGTTCCGTAGCCAAGCTTGCCGGGGTGGGGCAGGGCAGCCTGTACCGCCATTTCCCGGACAGGATTTCCCTGGCGGTTGCTGTTTTTGATGACAACATCACCGCGCTGGAAGAGCTGGGCGCCCGCACCGATTCGACGCTCGTTGATCTTTTTAACAGCGTGGCGGAGCAGGTAATCACATCGACGGCCCTGATAGACATGATCACATCAGAGCGCGATGAACGCACCGAACACCTGGCCACGCGGATGACGGCGGTTGTGGCGGCACTTTTAGCTCGCGATCAAGAACAGGGGCGAATAGCGCATCATGTGGAGGCCGCCGATGTCATGCTGGCCATCTCGATGCTGGCCATGCTCTTGGCACGAACCCCTGTTGGCGAGCGCGCCGACGCAGCGGCAAGGGCGCGTGCCATTTTTCGGGCGGCATTCATCCCGTCCCGGACGTAGCCACCCACGCAACCAGGCGCCGTCGTTTGCTTCTGCGCGTGGTTAACGCCGAATGTGGCGCCACATTGGAAGTGGCGCCACATTCGGCACTAACGGTGTGCATGAATCGCGGTGTTAAGCCTCGGGGACGAACTCTCCGTGTCCGGCCTCGCGCAGGGCGAGCCGCAACTTTTCAGCGTTGGCGTCCAGGACAGCCGGATCAGGGTTGTTATCCACGGCGGCAAAGCTGAAGTTTTCCAGCCCATAGGCCGGGAACACATGAATATGCAGGTGCTCAACCTCAAAACCCGCCACGATCACACCGGAGCGGGGAGCCCCAAAGGCAGCCAGCTGGGCTTGTCCGATGCTCTGCGAAACACTCATGAGTTTTGCCATGAGATCCGGTGAGGCGTCGGTCCACTTGTCCACTTCCTGGCGCGGAACCACCAGGACGTGGCCATCGGTGATGGGCCCAATGGTCAGGAAGGAAACACAATCCTCGTCCTTCCAAATGAAACGCCCGGGGATCTCACCGCTAATAATCTTGCTGAATAAAGTGCTCAAGAAATGCTCCTAAAGAGTTAGATGGTGGCCACGTCGAGCACAAAGCGGTATTTGACGTCGCCAACCACCATGCGGTCGTAGGCCTCGTCCAGCTCGGTGGCCTTGACCATTTCAATGTCTGAGGCGATGCCGTGCTCGGCACAGAAATCAAGCATTTCCTGCGTCTCGGCGATACCGCCAATCAAGGACCCACCGTAGGCGAGGCGCTTGCGGATCAGCAGCCCCGGATCGACCGGCGGCATCTTCTCGGAGGGCAACCCCAGTTGGATCAGGGCACCATCCCGGGCCAAGGTACGCATGTAGGGGTTGAGGTCGTGAACTGCGGCAACCGTGTCCAGGATGACGTTTAGCGTTCCCTTGGCGGAAGCCATTGCCTCGGGATCTGAAGACACCACAACGTTGTCGGCACCGAGCGCCAGCGCGTCAGGGGCCTTGGCCGGTGAGGTGGTGAAGACCGTCACCGTTGCACCCAGGGCTTTGGCAATCTTGACTCCCATGTGGCCCAATCCGCCCAAGCCAATCACGCCCACCGCGTCACCCTCCTGAACGTCAAGGTAGCGCAGCGGCGAGTATGTGGTGACTCCGGCACACAACAGCGGTGCGGCGGCTGCCGGATCCATGCCTTCGGGGATGTGCACGACGTAGTTTTCATCCACCACGATGCCCTGTGAGTAACCGCCCTGGGTAATGACGTCCCCATTGCGCCGGTCAACTGAGCCGTAGGTGCCGACGTTTCCGGCTTCGCAGTACTGCTCAAAGCCCTCGAGGCAGGAATCGCATTCGCGGCAGGAGTCCACCATGCAGCCCACGCCTACGCGCTGGCCAACCGTAAAGCCTTCAACGGAATCACCCACCCGGCTCACGACGCCGACGATCTCGTGGCCGGGCACCAGCGGGTACTTTGCCGGTCCCCATTCGGACCGGATGGTGTGCACATCCGAGTGGCACAGCCCGCAAAATTCAATGTCGATGGCAACATCGTGGGGTCCGGGTTCGCGGCGCTCCACTTTGCCGGGGCGAAGCCCTGAGGTGGCCGATACTGCTGAATAAACTTTAACTTGGGTCATCCCTCAACCCTATCGCCGTCAGCACCCGTGGCAACCGGCCGCCCAGGCTGATTGGACCACGCCGACCACGATCCCGGATAGAGTGCAGCCCTAAATCCGGCGATCTCCAGCGCGGCAATTTGATGTGCCGCCGTCACACCCGATCCGCAATACACGGCCACGGAACTTCCCGGCGCAACACCCAACGCGGCAAACCGTGCCCCAAGCCACGCTGCCGGCAAAAACGTCTTGTCCGGGGCCAGATTCTCCGTAGTTGGCGCGCTCACGGCTCCCGGAATGTGCCCGGCCCGCGGATCCATGGGCTCCACCTCCCCCCGGTACCGCTCCCCCGCCCGCGCATCGAGCAGGATACCTGCCCACGCGGCGGCACCGTCGCTGTCAATAGTTTCCTTCGCCCCATAGCGGACGACGGCGTCACCTGGTTCCGCTGTTTCCTCGCCTTGCTCCAGGGGAAGGCCGGCGGCCCGCCAGGGCGCCAAACCGCCGTCGAGCAGGTAAACGTTGGCTATGCCTGAGTAGCCCAGCAGCCACCAAGCGCGGGCAGCGGCGGCAGACCCGGCGTCGTCGTAAATCACAACAGTGTCACCGCCGTTAATGCCCCAGGTCCGCACGGTTTGGGCAAAATCGGCCTCGGTGGGCAGCGGGTGGCGGCCATCTTCGGGACGCCCATGGGAGGCCAGCTGCGCGTCCATGTCCACAAAGACGGCCCCGGGAATGTGTCCGGACAGATAGTGGTCATGGCCGTGGGGATCGCCCAGCACCCAGCGCACATCCAGCAGCACTGTCCGCTTTCCGGCGGATATGCGCTCCTGCAGTTGGGCAACGTTCATCAGGATTGACATGGCGGCTCCTTGGGAGAATTTCTTGTGGTCCACCAACAAATGTACTTCCCCACGATGGCCTTCGAACGACAATGGCGTTGCGGCCACCTCACGATACCCTGATGAGTATGACTGCCGTACCCGTTTCCCGGTCCTGGACCCACGCCGCCATTGCAACGCTGCAAGCGGAGAACAACCGCTCTGCCGACACCCACCTTTATAAGATTGAGCTTCCTGAGCACTGGGGTGTTGACCTGTTTGTGAAGGACGAATCCTGCCACCGCACCGGCAGCCTCAAGCATCGACTGGCCCGCTCGCTGTTCCTCTTTGGCCTTGTCAACGGGTGGATCAATGAGGGAACCACCATTGTGGAGGCCAGTTCGGGAAGCACGGCGGTGTCCGAGGCGTATTTTGCGCAGCTGTTGGGGCTGGATTTCGTGGCCGTCATGACGGCCGGGACCAGCCCGGAAAAGATCGCCCTGATCGAGCAATTTGGCGGCCGCTGTCACTTTGTGGACCACGCCGATGAGGTTTATGCGGCCGCTGCGAGTATTGCCGCCGAGACCAACGGGCATTACATGGACCAATTCACTTATGCCGAACGGGCCACGGATTGGCGCGGGAACAACAACATCGCCGAATCCATCTTCAACCAGCTGGCGCACGAGAGATTCCCGGAACCGTCCTGGGTGGTGGTGGGCTCCGGCACCGGCGGCACTTCCGCCACGATCGGACGCTACATCCGGTATCACGGCCATTCCTCGCGCTTGATGGTTGTGGACCCGGAAGGCTCGGCGTTCTACCCGGCATGGAAGAACCAGGACTTATCCGTAGTCACCGGCAATTCCTCCCGCATTGAGGGGATTGGCCGCCCACGGGTTGAGCCCAGCTTCGTCCCCGGCGTCATTGACTCCATGCTGGAAATCCCGGACGCCGCCTCCGTGGCGGCCATGATGCACTTCAAGAAGCTGACGGGCCTGCACGCCGGACCCTCCACCGGAACCAACCTGTGGGGCGTGTGGCAGTTGATTGCACAGATGGTGGCCGCCGGTGAAAAGGGCAGCATCGTCACGCTCATGTGCGACGGCGGTGAACGCTATGTGGGCAGCTACAACAACCCCGCGTGGCTGGATGCCAAGGGCCTGGACCCCTCCCCGCACCTCGCATCCCTTGACGATTTCTTCGCCACCGGGGTGTGGCAGGGCTAGAGATCCACCGACTGACCGGTGTTCAAGTGCTGGAATTTCACGCCGTGCAGGGCCCCAATTCGGGCAATATGGGCTTCGGTGAATGCCAGGCCGTTTTCGTTCAGCAGCGCCTCGTGGATTTGGTAGGCATGCGGAGCTCGCACAGACACCACAAAGTCCACCACCTCGGAAACCTTGGACCAGGGTGCATGTACGGGCACCAGCAAGGTGCCCACACTGACGCCGTCGGGAACAATGAGCGAATCTCCTGGGTGGTAGAGATCGTCGTCGATCAAATAGCCAAGATTGGCGACCACGGGGACGGATGGGTGGATGAGAGCGTGCTGACCGCCAAAGCACTGCACGGCAAATCCGGCCACGGTGAAGCGTTCACCGGCAGCGGCATCGAAAATGCTGGCAGCATGCTCCGGAACCTTCAATCGCAGGGCACTGGCAACACCGGCCGGCGCATGAATGGCTAGCCTGGGCGTTGCGGCCAAGGCTGCTGTGAGGGCCTGCGCATCGAAGTGATCCGCATGTTCGTGCGTGATCAGGACGGCATCAGCTCCGGCGAGGGCCGCCTCGGATTCCGAAAAAACTCCTGGGTCAAGAACCAGTACGCGCCCATCCTGCTCGATCCGGACACAGGCGTGAGTGAATTTAGTCAGCAACATGCTGCCAGCATATGCCTCTCTCCCCGGCCGTGCCATGGTGACACCAACAGGGGTGATCCCGGGCAGGTGCGATAGTCTGGATGACTGGATCCAGCAATGAGAAAGTGAGTTGGCGCATTGAATGATGTCCCGATGAAGGAACAGCGCGTCACGAAGCAGCGCGTGGCCATCAGCGCGGCCATGGACACGCTGGATGACTTTGTCAGCACCCAGGAACTGCACCGACTGCTCCACGAACAAGGCACACCCGTCTCGCTGGCCACCACCTACCGCATCCTGGCCTCCATGGCCGATGAAGGACTTCTGGACAGCCTGCGCAATGGCGAGGGCGAGGCCGTGTACCGGCGTTGCAATGCCACGAGCCATCATCACCACCTCCTGTGCCGCAACTGCGGGAAGACCGTGGAGGTGGAGGCGCCAGCTGTAGAGAGCTGGGCCGCACGCATTGCAGCGGACAACGGTTTCACCCAGGTCCAGCACACCGTGGAAATCTACGGCCTGTGCCCGGAGTGCTCGGCAGCCTAAGCCGCTATTGCGCCCTCAACCTCGCGGATGCGGGCGTTCTCATTGGCAAGGCGAATTTTTCGTTCACTCCACACGTGTGTGAGGACCATGAGGAGGGCGCCGGGTACCAGCCACAAGGCCAGTTTCAGAACATCAAATGCAATGTCCTGGCCGGGGAAATAGGCAAGATTTTGGGCTGCCTGATACCAAGCAGCTCCGTTCCAGAAGGCGTTGAGCCCGCCGAAGAGGCCAGGCTGCATGGCAGGGGCAAAGATGCCACCGGAACTTGTAAAGTTCAGAGCCACAAAGAGCAGCGTCAGGATCGGCGTCGTCCAGTGACGTAACAGGGGATGCAGCCCCATCCCGAGCATCACGATGGCGCTGACGTACAGCCACGACAACAGCCAGGTCCCCCACACAGCTCCCTGCAACACGTTGTAGACCGGGCCCGCTATCACCACGCCAATCGCGGAGACCACGGCGCCGGCCGCCAGTGCCAGGGCAAAGCGCGTTCGCAAGCGAACCCTGCCCATGAAGCCTGACAACGGCACTGAGCTGGCGTAGCCGCCAATGCTCAAGGCCACGAGCATGAAGAACAAGCCTTGCCCAGTGCTGTCATGGCTACCCACGGGCACCACGTCAACGACTTGGAAGGGCAGATTTTGCGAGAAGGCCACGGGCATGAAGATCTTTTGAGTGATGTTGGCAGTGGTTTCCGAGGCTGCGCTCGAGAGGAACAAAGTGGCGTTCGCAGTCCCGGGCTCGTAGGCGGCAGCCAATTCGCGTTGGGCAATCAAGGTTCGAGCGCTGGCAACATCGGGAACCGTTCGCACATCCAAGGCCTGCCCTGCCTTGTCCTTGAGTGTTTGTGCAAACACCTTTGTGGCGGCCGTATCTCCCACCACAGCCACCTGCACATTGTGGGGGTGAGGCTCGTGGAAGGCTCCCAAATAGGCCAGCCCCATGACGGCGGCAAGGAAAAAGGGGATCAGCATCGTCAGGCCAAGCTTTCGCCAGGCCGCCGCCGGCACGCGCTCCGGAAGGTTCTTCGGACGGGTTTTCGGACTATGCAAGATCTGTGCAGGCTCCGAGGAATCCACAAGGGGATCGGGATCGATGGTGGCAAGGTGCGTGTTGTGAGTCGTCATTATTCCGTTAACCCTACGCCTAATGTTGCATAATGCAACATTGAGTGTTGTTTCATGCAACAGGTACTAGGCTGAGGACATGGACACCACCCCGCGCGACAGCGATGTTGAAGCCGTCTTTGGCCAGCTGCGTGAAATTTCCCGCCGTTCCAACGCGCGCTCGCGCATCATCGACCATCCGCTGACATTTGTTGAGCATTCGCTGCTGCGCTTCATCGCCACCACGGCGGGCACCCGGGCTACGGACATTGCCACTGCTTTCGCCCTGAACCGATCCACTGTGTCACGGCAGATCAACACGTTGATTGGCCTTGGACTGGTCCACTACCAGGATCATGAAACGGGCGGCAAGGACAATTCCACCGGGGCGGAGACATCTGGCCGGGGCCGGATTCTGGCATTGACTGAGCTTGGCCGGATCCAGCTGGCCTCGTCCACGGCAGCGCATCAAGACGTGGTCAAGGACCGCTTGTCAGGGTGGACTGATTCGGAAATTGCCACCTTCGCCGCTGCGCTTGCGCGGTACAACGAGGCCGACTAGCTTTCAGGCGTTGGCGGGCCCGCGCCGATGGGTGGCACCAGCATTCCCAACGGCTCCCGAACCCACCAGGCACCAGTCGCCCGCCACTCACGCCAGCTGGTGTAGCGGTAGGCGAAGACCCGGGCACGCAGCTGCAGGGGCGCCTGCCCACCAAAGGGGTCATGCCGGAGCAACTTAAGTGTGGCCTGATCCGCCGCCAGCAATTTCCCCAGAAATGGCAGAAACCAGCCCATGCCCGGTTGTCCCAGGGCCAGGAACCACATCATCCAATCCAGCCGCAGGTGGTAAGGCGCAAACTGCCGGGGCAGACGCGCGGGATCCCCAGGCTTGCCATGAAAACCGTATTCGCGCCAGGTGCGCCCATCCCAACCCTCAACCACCACCTCGTGGCGATCGCGCGTGATGCTCCCGAACGCCCCGTAGGCGTTGCCCAGTCGCCAGCGGTTGAAACTGCCGTTCATGATCTGGTTTCGGGAGAACAAGTTCTTCAGCGGCCACCAACTCAGCACCAGCATGAGAGCCCCCACGGCAAGCACGACGCCGGCAAACCAGAACGGCATCCCCGGAACCTCGGTGCCGCTCGACCCAGGGACGGCAGGCCAGGTGGCATCCGGAAGAGAGACGGCGGAAAACGCCAGCACCACCGTCACTGCATTGAGCCAGGCAAAGTTCCCTGAGAGCAGAAGCCAGCACTGGGTCACGATCACCACTGCCGCGGCCCAGGTGGCGATGGGCGCAGGTGCAAACAATAGGAACGGCACTATCAGCTGGGCAAAGTGGTTTCCCACCACCTCCACCTTGTGCAGTGGCTTGGGCAGATGATGAAACCACCAGCTGAGCGGATTGGGCATTGGCTGGGTTTCATGGTGGTAGTACAGGGCTGTCAGGTCGCGCCACGCCCCATCGCCGCGCAGCTTGATCATGCCGGCACCAAACTCGAGCCGGAACACGAGCCAGCGCAGCAGCCAGATGGTGATGACCGGCGTCGTGGTTTGATTCGAGCCAAGGAAAGCGGCAAGGAAGCCGGCTTCAAGCAGGAGGATTTCCCACCCAAACCCGTAGAAGACTTGCCCAACATTCACGATTGACATGTACAACAGCCACAGTGAAAGGAACACCACCATGGGCATCCAGGGCGGGCCCTGCTGGGGCAGGCCAAGCACCACTGATGCACCCAGGACCACCCCTGTCCACGCGACCGTGCGCAACAATGCGTCCGAATAGTGCCGGCTAAAGAGTGTGGGGCCGGGCGTTCGGCGTACGCCTGCGACATAGCGTGGCACGGGAAGCAGACCCCGCTCCCCCAGCAATGCCGGAAATTGCAGGGCGCTGGAGATGAATGCAATCATGTAGATCGCCGCGATGCCGCGCTGGAGGACGAATCGTGCAACCTGATAGTCCGCAGATCCGAACCAAGCAGCGCCCAACCACTCCATGAATTAACGCTAGACCCAGTTGGGCCTGAACGCATACGCGAAACTCATGGTGAGTTCAGCGGATAAATGCCTCTACGCCGAACCCACGGTGAGGTCTGCGGATAAGTTCGTCAACTACAGCGCGGGCCGCGTGGACCAGCCTCGGCGACGGCGCACGGATCCTGCCACCCTGCACAACAGGTAAATCACAAAGGACAATGTTGTCACATAGGGGCTGATCGGGATGCTGCCACCCAAGGCCAGCATGATGCCGCCCACGGTGGAGATCATGGCGAAGGCCACGCTGAGCAGCACCACCATGCGCGGGGCTGCCGTAACCTGCAACGCTGCCGCGGCCGGCGTGATGAGCAGGGCCAAAACCAGCAGCGAGCCAACCACCTGAATGGACAACGCCACGGCGATGCCCAGCAAGAACATGAACGCCAGCGACAGTGTGCGCACCGGAATCCCCCGAGCTGCGGCAATATCGGCATCCACGCTGGCAAAGGTGAGTGGGCGCCAAATCAAGGCGAGGCCAACAATCACAATCAGGGCAGTGCCGCCCAGCACCGAGAGCTGCGTGGAATCGACCGAAACGATCTGGCCCGTCAGCAGGCCAAACTTATTCGCGGACCTGCCCTCATACAGCGAGAGGAACAAGATTCCCAGACCCAAGCCAAACGGCATGATCACGCCGATGACGGAGTTCTTCTCCCTGGCCCTAACACCCATGGCCCCCAGTAGCAGTGCGGCTGCAATGGAGCCCACGAGCGATCCAAAAATCACATCCGCGCCAATCAGCAGCGCGAACGCGGCACCGGCAAAGGACAACTCCGCGATGCCATGAACGGCGAAGGCAAGATCGCGCATCATGACAAAGGTGCCCACCAAGCCACCCACCAAACCAAGAATGGCTCCGGCTAGGAGTGTGTCTCGAAATAGTGGAAGCAATTCGCCGTAGTTGGAGAAATTAAAGACCGCGTTGGTGAAATCTGCCCAGTTCATGCGATCCCCCGTCCGCGCGCAGCATCTGTGGCGGGTGCATCGGTGACCTGCAGTTCCGGATCAACGTGTCCGTCAATGACGGAGTCCGGGCGCCCCACTACAACCAGGCGCCCCTCGACGTTGAGCACCTGGACGTTGGTTCCGTAGAGCTTGGAAAGCACCTCGGTTCGCATAACTTGCTCCGGGGTGCCGAGCGTAAAACGGCCTCCGGCCAGGTACAGGACCCTGTCCACGTGTTCCAAGATCGGGTTGATTTCATGCGTGACAAAGACGACGGCGGTGCCGTTCGCCTTGGCTTGTTCGGCTACCAGCGCGCTCACGGCTTTTTGGTGGTGCATGTCCAGGGACAACAGCGGCTCGTCACACAGCAGGACCTTCGGATTAGATGCCAGTGCCTGGGCAATCCGCAACCGCTGCTGCTCGCCACCGGAGAGCATGCCGACGGGAATTTTCCCGTAACTGGCGGCGCCAACCATTTCAAGAAGTTCGTCCACACGTTGACGGTAGGCGCGGCCACGGAGCCGAAAGCCCCATTTGTCGCCATCCACGCCCAAGCCCACCAAGTCGCGCGCGCGCAGGGCTGTGTCCGGGGCAAAGTGCTTTTGCTGGGGAACATAGCCAATGGCACGGCTGCCGCGTTTGGCGGGCACGCCGTCGAGCATGATCTGGCCGGAGCTCAAGGGAGCCAAGCCCAAAAGAATCTTCAGAAAACTCGTTTTACCGCTGCCATTGGCGCCTAAGACGGCTAGGAATTCACCGGGGCGAACATCCAAGTTGAGATCTTGCCACAGGGTGCGCGAGCCGTACTTCAAGGTGGCACGCTTGAGCGTGATGACCGAGGGTGCCGATGAGGTCATTTTCCGGCCACTGTATTTAGTCCTTGTTCCAAGTTAGCAACATTACCAAGCATCCAGTCGAGGTAGCTCGTGTTGGCCGGAAGGGTCTCGGAGAAATCCACCACGGGAACGCCTGCGGCCTCGGCCGCCGCCTTGACCTGCTGCGTTTGCGGGCTCTCAGTTTGGGTGTTGTAGGCCAACAGGGACACGTCCTTGGAGGCCATAATGGCAAGCACCTCCGCCACCGTTGTGGCAGGCACATCGGCCCCGTTCTCAATGGCCGAGGTGAACTTTTCCGGGGTCTTGTTGACGAGGCCAGCCTCGGCGAGCAGGTACAGCGGGACCGGCTCGGTGACCGCGGCACCGGCGCCTTCGTGGCCGGCCTTCAGTTCATGGAGCCGCGTCATCATGAGCGTCAATTTGGTCTTGAACGCGGTGGCCTGGGCCGTGAAAGCGCCACTCTGGGCCGGCAGGGCTGTGCTGAAGCGAGCCGCCAGATCATCTGCGAGCTTGGACATGGTGGGTAGCGAATACCACACGTGTTCGTTGAAGCCCTCGCCGGTATCGAGGCCGGACATGTCACTGACGTTGACGATCTCTGCAGAGTCCAGCTGGCCCTTGGCGAGCTGGGTGAAGAAGTCGTCGTACCCGCCACCATTCTCGATGCCCACTTGGGCTTTGGAGACGGCGAGTTTGTCTTGTGCATTGGCCTCGTAGCCATGCGGATCGGCGGCGGGATCGGAGATGATCGCATGGACGCTTACGTAGTCTCCGCCAACAGCCTTGGCGATGTCCGCGTAGACATTGGTTGTTGCCACCACAGAGACGGTTCCCTCGGAACCAGGGGTTGTTGTTTCAGCCCCACCGCACGCCGCCAGGGTCAGCGACGCAGCCAGGGTTGCACCGACAAGAAGGACTGAGCGGCGGGACTGAAACATGTATTTCCTTTTCGACGTGCTAATGAGAACAATTACCAATAAGAGCAAGCATAGCTCATATTGGGAACCGTTCGCATCAAGCGCGTTTGCGCTCCTGAATATGAGTCTGTGTGGCGTCCCGAATTTCGCCCACCAACTGCTCAATCACATCTTCCAGGAAAAGCACGCCCACGGTCTGTTCATTGGCGTCAATCACGCGAGCCATGTGGGAACCCGAGCGCTGCATGGCAGCCAACACGTCTTCAATTTCCTCCGTGGAGGCAATATTGACCATGGATCGCACGCGGCCCTCACCAATAGGCAGCTGGTAGCGCTCGGTGGGGATCCGCAGCACGTCCTTCAGGTGGAGGTAGCCCATGAGATTGCCTTCGGCATCAGCAAACACGAACCGGGAAAATCCGGTCTTGCCCACCTTGTGCTCAAAGTCCACGGGTGTGGCCTCGGTGGGCAAGGTGACCAGGGCATCCAGCGGAACCATGATCCCGCCGGCGGTCTGGGATGAGAACTCCAAGGCGCCCGTGATGAGACCTGTTTGGTCATCCACGAGTCCGCTCCGAGTTGATTCTTCAACGATCGACTGAACCTCTTGCAAGGTGAACGATGAAGAGACTTCGTCCTGGGGCTCAATGCCAAACCAGCGCACAATGTGGTTGGCACACCAGTTCAGCACCACAATGACGGGGCGAACCACCTTGCTGACCAGCACCAGGGGTGGCGCCAACAACAGCGCCGCCTTGTCGGCAGCTGAAACGCTCATGTTTTTCGGCACCATTTCACCGAACGTCACGTGCAGGAACGTCACGAGGGCCAGTGTGACGACGAACGCCACGGGAGCCGCAATGTTCTCTTCCAGCCCAACGGCATGCAGAGGCTCTGCCAATAGGTGGTGAATCGCCGGCTCTGCCACATTCAAGATCAACAGTGAACACACCGTGATTCCCAATTGCGAGCAGGCAAGCATGAGCGAGACGTTTTCCATGGCGCCCAAGGTGACCTTGGCTCGCTTGGAACCGGCCTCGGCCAGGGGTTCAATTTGGCTGCGTCGGGCCGTCATAACAGCAAATTCTGCCGCCACGAAGAAGGCGTTTCCGAACAACAACACCACCAGCCACGCAATTCCGGCCCAGGCGTTCACTGGGAATCACCTGCTTTGTCCGTTGCCTTCGATTCCGTCGCAGCAGGAGCCGGAATGAACTGAATCCGGTCAATTCGGCGTCGTTCAATTCTTTCCACCACAAGGGATCCACCCTGAACGGGGACGGTGTCACCCACGGCCGCAATGCGACCCAACTCGGCCATCATGAAGCCACCCACGGTTTCATAGCCGGCCTCATCGGGGACGGTGAGCGGGCCGATGCGTTCGGAGACCTCGTCGGGGCGCATCAGGCCAGGGAAGAACCAGGTGCCATCGGCGGCCAACAGAATTCCGGGTTTGATGCGATCGTGCTCATCGGAGACCTCGCCGACGATCTCCTCAACGAGGTCTTCCAGCGTGGTGACGCCGGCCGTTCCACCGTATTCGTCCTGGACCACGGCCATTTGCAGATTTCCTCCACGCAGTTCAAGGATCAAGGCATCCAGATGGACGGTCTCGGGCACGCGCAGAACGTCTGTCATGATGGCACCCACCTCGATTCCCGTGCGCTTGTGGAACGGGATGGAGACAGCACTTTTCAGGTGCACAACGCCCAAAATCTGATCGGCCGAATCACCAATAACCGGGAATCTGGAGTATCCGGTCCGCCGGGCAACGTCAATAATTTCGGCCACAGATTTGGTGCTTTCGATGGTTTCAACACGCATGCGCGGGGTCATGACATCGGCTGCCGTGCGCTCGGAAAAGCGCAGGGTCCGCGACAAGAAGGTAGCGGTCCCCTCATCAAGGGTTCCCATTTCCGCGGATCGGCGCACCAGTGACGCCAGCTCCGATGGGGACCTCGCTCCGGAAATTTCTTCCTTTGCTTCCATCCCGAAGAGGTTCAGGACCTTGTTGGAGAAGCCGTTCAACACCACAATGAAGGGCTTGAATATGGCCGTAAAGACGAGCTGGGGACGGGCTACAGCCTTGCCAATTTCAAAGGACTTGGCGATCGCCATATTCTTGGGAACCAGCTCACCAATCAGCATGGAGAGCAAGGTTGCAATCAACATGGCCAGGATCAGCGCGACACCTGAGACTGCGAGCTCAGGTACGCCCACCGCCTCTAGAGGGGCTGCCAGCAAGACACCCAGGGACGGCTCCATAAGGAAACCCGTCAGCAATGTGGTCAAGGTGATCCCCAATTGGCAGCTGGAAAGCTGTGTGGAGAGCGATTTCAAACAACGCAAGAGCGGCGCGGCAGCCTTGTCGCCGTCGTTCACGGCGCGCTGAACCGAGGCCTGGTCAAGGGCGACCAGGGAAAATTCAACGGCTACAAAGAATCCTGTACCGAGGATGAGCAGCAAGCCTGCTGCTAGGAGTATCCATTCCATGTCCTACTGCACCCCCGAAACCACAGCGCGCTGGAATGCTGCGCGAAAGTGGGGGTTGGCCGCCGGCGGAGGGTGGTCGGCGCTAGGGCCGGCCGCGGTGGAAGGTGTGGAACTGTGGTCACGAGTGCGGGGTTTGCCGGCATTGTCAACACGATTGCGGGAGGTCAATTGTGAACTCCGCAAGCTGTTGCGCCGGCCCCTAGATTTACTTTCCATAGGATTTTTAGTCTACATGAGCGCATACGCCCCGACGCGAGAGCATCGGTTACGGCGTCATGAACAATCGCCCCATAGTGCTCGGGCCGGTTGCCCTGTGCCGCGAATCATGCCCCGAGAACGCTGTGTTCCCCGAGCCAGTGGAAGGACCGGCTGTGATAAACCATGGGCGCACCGACGGCATCCGGAGAAATAATCTCAATGACTTCAGCTGCCAGCAGCAAAGATCCACCGGCCGGTGTGCGGCTAAGAACCGTGCACCGCAAGGAATATCCACCGTGAACGAGCAACGGTTCTCCCGTTTCCATGCGCGACCACGCCATGGCATCGGTAAAGCGTTCTGATCGTGAGTCTGCAAAGATCCGCGCCAAGTCACGGTCTGCAGCAGTCAGCAGGTGCACCACCACGGAGTCGGCCGCAGCAAGGGCGGCCGCAGATCCGCTGTTGGCCGCAAGGGAGAATGCCAACAACGGCGGTTCGGCAGACACTGATGCCACCGATGAGGCTGTGATGCCGACAGGTCCAGTGTCCGATTCTGCGGCAATGATGGCCACACCGGCCGGATGCCCGCCAAAAGCTGCCTTGAAATCACTCGTCAGCCGGGGCGCCTGAACCTGCACAGTCATAACCTAAAAATCCTCTCGAACCACCAGCCCAAACGGCCGGGTCTTCAAATGACTCTAGAACCTCAACCATAGTTGAGGTCAAATCGCCTGAATTGCTGTTTGAACTTGGGGCGGCTCGAGGCTTGGACTGTTTCACGGCAATTGGAGGTTCGTACCATCGAAGGCCCGCGCACCCGGCCCCTCTCCGGCCACCTGGTCTTCGGGATTCACAAAGCCACATTCGGCCAGCGAGAGACAACCGCATCCAATGCAGCCACCCAAACTTCCACGAAGCTTCTCCAAGGCATCGATTCGAGCAGTAAGCTCGGCTTGCCAATGTTGGGACAAGCGTTGCCAGTCGGATTGACTTGGCACGCCATGATCTGGCAGCTCCTCAAAGACAGAGGCAACCAGCGAGAGCGGAATGCCTGCCCTTTGGGCGGCCCTGATGACGGCGACGCGACGCAGCTCTGAGCGGGCATAGCGCCTCTGGTTGCCTGAGGTCCGGGTGCTAAAAATCAGGCCCTGGCGTTCGTAAAAGTGCAGCGCCGAGACACTGACGCCTCCCCGCTGCGCAACCTGGCCCACGCTCAACAGTTCCTGTGCGCGGTGCCCGGGCCCGGCGTCGGGCGTGTCAGTCACCGGAGACTTGGCGGATTCCGGCAACTGCGGCGTCGAGAATTTCATTCATGCTGGCGGCAATGTCGATGACAACAGCTGCCTCGTCTGCTTCCATCGGCTCAAGAGCATCAAGCTGCGACGCCAGGAGGTTGGGCGGCATGAAGTGGCCGGAGCGGCCCTCGAGCCGGGAGCTGAGCACCTCAAGGGATCCTTCGAGGTGCAAGAAGATCGTGTCCGGGGCCTGGGCGCGGATCGCATCGCGGTAGCGCCGCTTGAGCGCCGAACAGGCAACCACAATGCCCTTGCCCCGCGTTGTGGCCAGCTCGTGGCCCACCAGGTCCAGCCACGGCCAACGGTCTTCATCATTCAGGGGTGTGCCAGCGGCCATCTTGCGGATGTTTTCCAACGGGTGAAGCGAATCGGCATCGACAAACGGGAAGTTCATGGCATCGGCCACGAGCGTGCCAATGGTGCTCTTGCCAGCTCCGGAGACACCCATGACCACAACACGCGTTGCAGGTGACTTGGGTGATTCGGAATGTGGCGCAGCAGATTCAGGGGTGGCGTTAGGGGTAGTCATAGCCTCTTGTATATCAAATGTTGACGCGGATCACAGCAACGAGCTTGCTGCATGAACAAACCGGGCGTTGTTGCCGTGCATTCCAGGGTGTATTGCCAAAAGCACGCCAATGGACCGTACGCTGCCGGCAAGGTGCCTGCGGTGTACGGTCCTCACACCCTTAGAGCCGGGTGTCGAAGGAATCGCAGAACACGTTCTCGTTGAACGTGCCCTGGAATTCGGAGAGGCCTTGAATCTTGTCCACGGTGACCCTGATGGCTTCGCGGGTATCGGCGTGGGTGTGGATGGCCGTCTTGACCATCGGCACGTCGATCAGATGGTTTGGCTGGTTGAGCGAGACAAACACGGTGGGCACCTCGGTGACGTACCACGGGATCTCCGCGGCCATGGGCGAGGACCATTTGACGCGGATAGCTGCTTCTTGGGCAAAGCCCTTCACGTTGGCAACCACAAGGGCGGCGTCGTACTTTTCGGGGTAGTCCACCGTGGCCTCGTCGGAGATGACTGACATGAAGTTCACGCCCTCCTCCCCCGCAGCCTTGCGCTGATCGGCGGTTTTGAAGATGTGCACCTCGAAGCCCACGCGTTCAAGCTCTTCCGCCACCACGTCCAGATAACCCAGCGGATCAGCCATGGTGAAATCCGAACCCCCGGAAATCCCGTACAAGCGGATCTTCTTGTGCGTGGCCGGGGTCAGCGGCAGGTTGCCCTGAGTGTCCTTGACAAGTGTCACGGTCTTGTCCGCGATCTCGGCGGCAATGGCGCGGTGTTCGGCTGAACCGATCACGGCCAGCGCCTCCACGGGCGGAACCAGTTCGGAGCGGTCCTTCACGTGCAGCCCCAGAGATGCCTTCAATGCCAGGATGCGGCGCAGGGCGTCCGTTAGGCGCTCATCGCTGATGACGCCGTTGCGGTACCCATCCAGCATGAAGCCAAAGTCCTCGGCAGGGTTGCGGAAGAACAAGAACATGTCGCAGCCTGCCGCGATGGCCGCCGGCACCAGATCGCGGCGCTTCATGGCCTGGGTCATGCCGATCATCTGCGACGCATCGGTCAGGATGAGCCCGTTGAAGCCCAACTCGCCACGCAACAAGTCTCCGAGCAGTTCCGGAGCCAACGTGGCTGGCAGAATCTCGCCGTCCGCCAGGCCGGGCAGAAAGCGCCTGGACAGCTCGGGTGCACCGATGTGGCCGGCCATGATCGACTGCACGCCGTGGCCGATCATCTCGCGGTACACGTGCCCGTATGTCTTGTTCCACTCCTCATAGCCGAGGGTGTTGTAAGAGGTCACCACATGCTGGTCGCGCTCGTCGATCCCGTCGCCGGGGAAATGCTTCATGGCGCACGCCGTGGGTGATTCGCTAATGCCGTTGAAGTATTCCTTGGCCCGCTCCACCACAACCTCTGGCGTGTTGCCGAAGGCGCGGGTGGAGATGACGGTGTTGCGCCAGTTGTAGTGGATGTCCACAATTGGCGCGAATGCCCAGTTGCAACCCAGTGCGGCGGTTTCAATGCCTGCCACCTGGCCCATCTGGCGGGCAATGGATGCATCCGGGTGAGAGCCGGCCTGCAGGTGTGTGGAGACGAAGGTGCCATCGTCGCAGCTGCCGGCGCCGCCCATTTCCGGGTTGGAGGCAATCAGCAGCGGGATCTTGGTCTTCGACTGTGCATGGCGAATGTGCTCCTGCACGGCCGCGGACGGGCCCGGGCGGTAACGCATCCCACCCACGTGGAAGTTCTCCAGCACGTCATCGAGGTACTCGGGAGCGTAGCTGTTGTTGTGGTTGATGAACAGCTGGCCGATTTTCTCTTCCAGGGTCATCGACCCCATGGTCGATTCCACCCATGCCACAGCGGCGTCATCCAAATTGAAGGGTGCGGCGCGCAAATCCACGGCATATGCCATTGCTTCTCCTGAAGTCTCGCTCTGAATTCTTTGTCTCTAGGTTGTTTGTTGCAGACGTACGACGGCATCACTGACCAAAGCGGGGACCGGTGCCGAAATGTCAATCACCACGGCAGCTTCCTCGGCCTCCAGCGGCTCCAGCGTGGCCAACTGCGAGTCAAGCAAGGTGCTCGGCATGAAGTGCCCCGAGCGTCCTTCGAGCCGTGAGCTCAAGACCTCCCTGGTGCCATCCAGATGCAGGAACACCGCACCGGGCGCCTGAGCCCGGATGGCATCCCGGTAGCTGCGCTTCAACGCGGAGCAGGCAACCACAAGTCCGTTGGCCGAGGCTGCCAGCTCCTGGCCAACGATGTCCAGCCAAGGTGCGCGGTCGTCGTCGTTCAAGGGGGTTCCGGCAGCCATCTTGGCAATATTCTCCACTGGGTGGAGGGAGTCTCCGTCCGTGAACGGCAGGCCGAGCTCGTGCGCCACAAGGGCACCGATCGTCGTCTTGCCGCAGCCGGAGACTCCCATCACCACAATGTGTTGCACCGCTGAGGGTGCAGCGTGTGAAGCGTCGATCACCAGTCGTGGACCGTTCCGTCGACGAGGCGGTTGTAGGGCAGGTAGGCCTGCTGGTACGGGAACGCTTTGGCGGCTTCCTCGTTGAATTCCACACCGATGCCGGGAGCATCCCCGGGGTGCAGGTAGCCGTCCTTGAACGTCATGGACTGCTGGAAGACCTCATTGGTGGCATCAGAGTGCTGCATGTATTCCTGGATGCCGTAGTTATGGATGGCCAGGCCCACATGCAACTGGGCGGCGAACCCGATCGGGGAAATATCCGTGGGCCCGTGGAAACCGGACTTGATCTGGTACTGCGCGGCATAGTCCATGACCTTCTTCAACGGCGAGATGCCACCGAAGTGAGTCGAGGCGGCACGGACGTAATCGATGAGCTGTTCCTTGATCAACGTCTGGAAGTCATAGACCGTGTTGAAAATTTCACCGATGGCCAGCGGGGTGGTGGTGTGTGAACGGACCAGACGCAGCGCCTCCTGGTTTTCCGCCGGGGTGCAGTCCTCCAACCAGAACAGATCATACGGTTCCAGGGACTTGCCCAGCTTCGCGGCCTGAATCGGGGTCATGCGGTGGTGGCCGTCATGCAGCAGCGGGATCTCGGGACCGAACTCGTTGCGGACAGCCTCGAACACGGTGGGCAGGTGACGCAGGTAAGCCCGGGTGTCCCAGTCTTCCTCCTGCGGGTGGGCGCCACGGCCTGCGGGCTCGTAATCGTAACGCTCCCCCGAGGCCTGCGCCTGGGCAGCAACACCATAGACGGCCTTGATACCCGGGACAGCGGTCTGGATACGGATGGACTTGTAACCCAACTCCAGGTGCTCACGGACCGAATCGAAAAGCTGCGGCAGGTCCGAACCGGACGCGTGACCGTAGGCGCGCAAACCATTGCGGGAGGCACCACCAAGGAGCTGGTACACCGGCAGGCCGGCAATCTTGCCCTTGATGTCCCACAGGGCCATGTCCACGGCGGCAATCGCGGCCATCGTGACCGGGCCACGGCGCCAGTACGAGCTGCGGTACAGGAACTGCCAGGTATCCTCGATCCGGTGCGGATCCTTGCCGATCAGCAGCTGGGCAACATGCTCCTTCAGGTACGCGGCCACGGCGAGCTCACGCCCGTTCAAGGTAGCGTCCCCGATACCCACAACACCCTCATCGGTAGTGACCTTCAAGGTCACGAAGTTACGGCTGGGACTGGTGACAAATACTTCCGCGGAAACGATTTTCACGAGGAGTTCCTTCCAAGAGTTTCAGTGATAAGAGATGAAGCGAATAGATAGGTGTTGCCGTGGGGCTAAGCGTTGTCGTCCGAGTCACGGCGGTCAAGAGCTTCCTCAAGACGGGCTGCGCGGCGCTCGCTAATGTGGGCAACAATTTCCTTGTGCTTGGCGTCCGTCAAGGGGTAAACGATCATGACCAGCAGGGCAAGGAGCGCGAAGACCATCGGCAGCAGGCCGGCGCCGGCACGGATGCCGAGGATTGCATGTTCCGTTTGCTGGGCGGCACCGGCGGTGTATCCGCCCCAGGCGAGAGCAAAGGCGGCCAATGCACCACCAACGGCCTGGCCGGTCTTGCGGGTGAAGGAGAACAACGCGTAGGTGATTCCTTCGGTGCGGATGCCAGTCTTCCACTCGCCGTATTCAACGGTGTCAGCCTCAAGGGCCCAAACCAGCATGCTGACCAGCAGCAGGCCCACCTGGGTGATGACGACGCCGGTGAAAGCGAGCCACACCATGGAGCTGGGTGCGAGGAACACGGTGAGGCCACCGATGGCCATGAGCAGCGCGCCACCCATGTAAATGTTCTTCTTGCCCGCGGCCCGCACCAGGCGCGGCAGGATGGCGGCCATGCCGAAGGTGAGGACGATGTTGATGATGGACATGAGCGCGTAGAGGCCCAGGGAGTGCAGAACGTCGCGGAAGTAGTAGATCTGAACAGTTCCCAGTGCCAGCTGGCCGGTCAGGAACAGGAACGAGCTAATGCACAGCAGCAGCAGGGGCTTGTTGCCCTTGAGTGTTTCGATGCTCTGCTTCATGGAAACCTTGGAGACTTCGCGGACCACGCGCTCCTTGGTGGAGAAGACGGTGAACATGTACAGTCCGGTTCCCACGACGGCGAAAATGACTGTCAGTGTGGTGAACAGCGGCTGGAGGTTTTCCCCGCCCTTCATCAAGGGAGCGATGAAGATGCCCAGGAAGGAGCCCACGGCGACGGCGCCGATGGTGCGGGCGCTGGCCAATTTGGCGCGCTCACCGGAGTTCTGAGTCATGGCCCCGGCGAGGGATCCGTAGGGGATGTTCACGAAGCTGTAGGCCAGGCCAAGCAATGCGTAGCTGAGGTAGGCCCACAGCAACATGCCCGATTCCCCGATCTGGGGAATGGAGAAGGTGGCAACGCTGAGCAGAAGCAGCGGCACGGAGCCGAACATGATGTACGGGCGGAACTTGCCAAGTTTCTTGTGATACGTCCGGTCCACCATGCGGCCGGCGAGGACGTCTGCGAAGGCGTCGAAGATTCGAACCACGAGCAACAGTGTGCCCGCTGCTGCGGCGCTGATGCCTGCTACGTCCGTGTAGTAGACCAAAAGGAACATGGTGGCTGTTGTGAAGGCCAGGTTATTGGCGGCGTCACCGGCGCCGTAGCCCAAAACGCTGATCTTGGACAGAACGCCCGTGGCCGGCGCTTCCGTGCCCTGGCTGGATTGCTTTTGTGTCATGGTCAATGCGGGCTCCTTTACCCAAGGCCAGCTGCCGGTGTGCTGCGGCTGGCAGTTCTCACAGCGCCGGTCCCCCATGGGTCCTTCGGTGAACCTCTGCGGGGCGACTCCACCATTGGAGTTTCTCCGTAGACTTTCAGCCGACGTGTGAGCTGTATTACCCACTAGTTAACCAGCTAAGACAACAAATGGCAACCGCTTGCCAACATTTTCTTTAACTTTTCTTCACAGTCGCTGCTGCAACCCCTTAAATGAACGGGCAGCAGTTGTTGATGTTGGGCAACATCAACAACCACTGCCCGTTCGATGTGGTTTGGGCACTCCGGCCGGAGTTACGCCTGGGCAGCAAACCCCTCAGCCAGTGCGGCCACGGCAGCAACAGCCGCAGCATCCTGTGCCAGCTGCACATCGAGAATGGCCATCAAGGCAACAAGGTCCGCCCCGGAATCAAGATTCAACGCCGCCTCAAGCTCAGCCGAAGCAGAATCAGCAATTGGCGCCCCGGTGTGATGAGCCCGTCGCAGGAATGCAACCCAGGCCGCGATCATCCTTGCGGCACCGGCGCCGGAATGTCCGGCAGCCAGCTCTGCCTTCAACACCGGCACGGCCCGCATGCGCAGCTTGCTGGATCCGTCCATGGCGATCTGGGCCAGGTGGTGGGCTATCCGGGCATTGCCGAACCGTTCCAAGAGCGCGACGCGGTACGCGGGGATATTCAGGCCTTCGGCGGGCAGATTGGCTTGCGCCTCGTCCCAAAATTCTGTAATCCAGACGGCGCACACGGGGTCAGCCAGGGCCTCCGCCACAGTTTTGTGCCCGCGGAGCTGGCCGGCGTAGGCCATGAGCGAGTGGGAGCCGTTGAGCAACCACAGTTTGCGGTTCTCAAAGTGCTCAATCTCGTCCACAAACACAGCTCCTGCGCTGGCCCAGTCCGGACGCCCGGCGGGGAACTCACCGCTGAGAACCCAGTCACTAAAGGGCTCGGTCACAACAGGTGAGGAATCGGCGTAGCCGCACTCCGTCTCAACCAACGCGATTTCGGCGTCGGTCGTGCGCGGGGTGATGCGGTCGATCGAGGTGCCAACAAAACTGACATTCTCGGCAATCCAGGCACCCAGGCCGGGATCGACGACGTCGGCCAGTCCACCAATGGCTGCACGCGCCGCCGTGGCATTGTGGGCCAAGTTGTCGCACGACACCACAGCGATGAGCCCCGCACCGGAGCTGCGCCGGGCCGCCAAGGCCTGCACCAAACGGCCCGCCGCCGTGACAGCGGCAGGCGCGTGCCCGGCGTCGTCCGCGGCAGCTGTGGCGTCAGCGGCAGTGAGGGCCCGCAAGATGTCAATGTCGCTTTGAACGGCAGGATTGGCCAGATCCAAGGTGCCGTCGGCTGCCAGGTTGTAGGCGGCCTCGGTGATGGTCAAGGTGACAAGGGCCGTGGTGGGCGCCGCCACAAGCTTGGACAGCGCGTCAACGTCGGCGCCGTCATGAGCTTCCACGATGGAAGTCATGAGTTCAAACTTGTCGCCGTTGCCGCCGCGTTCAATGAGCGTGAACAGGCCATCCTGGGCGGACAGGGCGGTGGCGGCGTCCGGGCGGCGTCCGGTAAATGCCGCGATCCCCCACTGCGCACCATCACTGGCGTGCTGGGTGTACCACGCCTGGTGGGCGCGGTGGAAAGCGCCGAGTCCCAAGTGGACAATGCGCACCGGTGCGGGCGGGGTGTCGCTGGTTCGGCTCAGGTGCTTCGTTGCACTCATGGTGGTCGTCATTTCAGTTTCGGGGAGGGTGGTCACGATGGCGCTCACAACTTGAAGGCGCGACGGGGTGCCGCGTCAACAATGTCAACGATGATCTCGTGCGCGCGGGCCTCGCTGACGCGGCTTTCGGCCACGAGGCGGGCCAGGAACGCAGCCTCGATGCGGCGCGAGGTGTTGTGGCGGGCTGGAATGGAGCAGAAGGCCCGGGTGTCATCGATGAACCCCGATGAACGCGAGAAACCTGCGGTCTCGGTGACGGCGCTGCGGAAGCGCAGCATGGCGTCGGGCGCGTCGAGGAACCACCACGGGGCGCCGATGAAGACTGAAGGGTAGAACCCGGCCAGGGGCGCAATTTCGCGAGAGAAGGCGGTCTCGTCAATCGTGAAAGGAATGAAGTGGAAGCCTGGTGCCGTGCCGAAGTCCTCCAGCATGGGACGCAATGCTTCGGTGTAGCTGACGCCAAACGGGATGTCGTGGCCCGTGTCGGCGCCAAACTTGTTGAACGAGGCCGTGTGGTGGTTGCGGAATACACCAGGGTGGATGGTCATGACCAAACCGTCGGCCACCGACATGCGGGCCATCTGGTAGGTCATGTGCGCCTCGAACACATCGGCGTCCTGCGCCGTTGCCTCGCCGCGGCGGGCCTTCTCAAACAAGGCCTCGGCAGCGCTGCCATCCAGCCGCAAAGTCAGCGCCGTGCGGACGCCGTGATCGGCTGAGACGGCTCCGTGTTCCACAAAGTACTGGCGTCGGTTTTCCAGTGCGCGGATGTATCCGGCGTAGCCCGTGAGCCCGTCGCCGGCAACAGCAATGAGCTTCTCCACCCGCTCGGCCCAACCGACGGCAGCGAACTTGATGTACGCGTCGGGTCGGAAGGTGGGCAACACGCGGCCAGTGAACGTGGGGTCCTTGGCGATTGCTGCGTGAGCGGCCAAATCATCGAGCGGGTCGTCAGTCGTTGCGAGAACCTCAATATTGAAGTCCTTGAACAGCTGACGCGGAAGGAACTCGGGGCTCCTCAGCTTTGCGTCAAGCTCATCAAAGAGTGCATCCGCGTTCTCCTCGTTGACTTCCCTGGACAGGCCGAAGACATGCTGGAAGGAATCTCGCATCCAATAACCGGAGGCCGTGCCGTCAAAGAGCGGCCAGGCCTTCGCGAATTCGCGCCATGTCTCACGCGGCTCAACGGCCGTGGTGCCGCCCATGCGCAGGCGCTCCAGGGGCACACCGCTGGCGTGGATCAGCCGGGTGACATAGTGATCCGGGCTGACCAGCAGCGTTGCCGGGTCAGGGAACGGGGTGTCCAGCTGGAGCATGGACGCCTCAACGTGTCCGTGCGGAGAAATGATCGGCAGGTTTTCCACCTGGGCCAGCAAGTCCCGAGCAATGGATCGGGTGCGAGGGTCCGCGGGCAGCAGCCGGTTGGGATCAGCGGCCGGCGACAACGATGTCGCGGCAGGCGCCTCGGAAATGGGCTCTGTTGATGAAGGGAAATGTGACATAGGTCAATCGTCGCTGCAATTCACCCATTTTGTCAACCGGTTGCCAAATATTGCCGTAACGGTTTCCGCGGCGTTCAGGAGCCCTTGACACGTCCAGTGGAACCCCGCAAAACCAGCTCCGTTGGAAGGGCCGGAAGCGTTGGCGCCGCGTCTGCGTGATCCACCGCATCCAAGACGCGTTGGAGGGCCGCCGCGCCCAGCTCACTGAGCGGCGACTTGATGGTGGACAGTGGCGGGGTCGTGAAATCGGAGCCGAAAATATTGTCGAAGCCCATGATGCTCAGGTCCTGGGGAATCGCAAGGCCGGCCGCCTGAAGCTCCCGCATGAGACCAATGGCCATGAGATCGTTGTAGCAAATCACGGCCGTGGCCGTGCCAGCCCGCACCGTCGCAGCGGTACGCCGTCCGCCGTCGACCGTTGGCTGGCTGGAAGCCACCACTGCGGCCGTGATGCCATGCCAGTCACATCGCGCCTTGATGCTCTCCCACCGTCGAGCAGACATCCAGGACCGTTCCGGTCCAGCCACGTAGGAGATTTCCGTATGCCCCATGTCGGCCAAGTGCCGAACAGCGTCGCTCACCCCGGAATCCGAATCTGCAATGACGCTGGGTACGCCGTCAACAGTGCGGTTGATGACCACCACCGGCTTTTTTGCCGCCAATGAAGCAATTTCCTCATCGGAAAGACGCGGGCTCGCGAGGATCAGACCGTCCACAGTGGCGAGCATGCGGCGCGCAGCGGTCAGTTCCAGATCAGCGGACTCCGTGGATTCGGCCAGCATCAGGGTGTAGTCCCTTGCTGAAGCGGCAGCTTCAGCTCCACGGATGACGTCGAAGAAGGCAGGGTTGGTGATGTCAGAGACGATCAGACCGATGGTCTGGGTGCGGCCGGTGGGCAGCGCCCGGGCGAAAACGTTGACTTGATAGTTCAGCTGCTCGGCGGCAACCATGATCTTTTGGGCCGTCTTGGGACTGACCCGTCCGGGTTTGCTCAGTGCGCGGGACACGGTGGACGGGTTGACCCCGGCCAGCTCGGCAATGTCATAGATGGTGGGCGAGGATTTGCCCGTTTTTGGGGTGGGCACAGCGCTCCGAGGCGTGTCTCCGGTCTGGTCTATGTCAGTCAAGTGAATCCTCCGCAATTGGTTGCCATTTGCCAGCTTAACGCACAACCGGCCAGCACCGTCGGAAGGACGGAACTGGCCGGTTTGAATGCTATGAACCGTGAGGCACCTTAGGCACGTTCTGAGTACTTGCCCTCTTCACGAATGCGGTCATTGAGCAGGCCCAGGAACTCGTCTTCGTCAAAGTCCAGGCCCACTTCTTCGCCCTTCCAGCTGGAGAGGTGGATGGCGTTGGCCAAGCGGACGCCGTTGATGCCATCGGATCCGGGCGCCAGCAGCGGTGTGCCATCGAGGATGTTGGCGGCGAAGTTTTCCAAAACCCCTGCGTGTTGGGCACCCCAGACCGACTCAAACTCGACAATCTCGGTGGACCGGAACTCATCCATGTCCAGCTGGCCCATGAACAGCCTGCGGACATCCTCCATGCCCATGCTTTCGCTGATCTCGCGTTCCTTCTTCTTCAGGCGCGTCACTGTGGCGGTCTTGCTGCCTTCCACAACGATCTTTCCCTGATCTCCCAGGATTTCGAAGCGGTCGGTGCCGATCATGTCATGCGTGGCTGTGACGAAAGTTCCCGTTGCGCCATTGCCGTAGTCAACCAACGCGGTGACCTCATCTTCAACCGCAATGTCGCGGCGGAACCCGTAGGAGACCTTGGCGAAGACGGACTTCGGCACGCCGCAGATCCACTGCCACAAATCCAACTGGTGCGGAGCCTGGTTGACCAGGACGCCACCGCCCTCGCCGCCCCAGGTTGCGCGCCATTCGCTGGAGTTGTAGTAGCCCTGGGGACGCCACCAGTTGGTGATGATCCAGTTGGTGCGCAAGATGTTGCCGATCTCGCCGTTGTCGACGATTTCCTTCAGGCGCTGGTACAGCGGGTTGTTGCGCTGGTTGAACATGATGGCAAAGGAGAGCTCCGGCTTGCTTGCGGCAAACTCGTTGAGTTCCTTGACCTGCTTGGTGTAAACGCCGGCCGGCTTTTCCACGAGGGCGTGGATGCCACGCTTGAGCGTGGCAATGCCCATCTCGGGGTGCAGGTAGTGCGGCACACAGGTGACGACGGCGTCAACGTCGCCGCTGTCCAGCATGGTCAGGTAGTCGTCATAGACCTTGACGTCCGGGTAAGTTTCTGATGCGAGTTCACGCTTGGCCGGGTCTGTGTCAGTGATGGCGCCGATCACCATGTTCGGGACCATGCCGTCGGTGATGAACTTGGCGTAGGCGCCGCCCTGCTGGCCGAGGCCGATAATGCCCAGGCGTACTTTGTTGCTCACTGGTGTTGCTCCATTTCGTTGTATTAAATCGGTGTGTGGCGCGTCGAGATCTAGCGTCAGAATCGATCGCCGAAGCCCATCGTGGTCAGGTTGCGGTGAGAGGTTTCCAGAACCTCCCACACGGTGCGGCCGTACAGTTCGTCCTGCTCCACCAACATGTACTGGGCGCCTGCGGCTTCTGCGGCAGGAATGATGGAGGGGAAATCGAGGTTGCCCTCCCCTACCTCCGCAAACTGAACAACGTTCTTGAACTCGGTCATGAAATTGACGAAGTCACCGGATTCCAGGTAGCCAAGGGCCGACTCCGGCATCATGCCGATCCGGTAGTCCTTCAGGTGAACCATGGCGGTGCGACCGGCATACTTCTCGAGGGTTCGCACGGGGTCAAGTCCGCCGCGCTGTACCCAGTGGACATCGATTTCCAGGCCCATGGCCGGTGAGTTTTCGTTGATGATGTCCAGCATGTACTTGCCATCAAACTTCGCGAACTCAATGTGGTGATTGTGGTAGTACAGGCTGATGCCGTGCTCTGCGAGGCGTTCGGCGTAGCCGTTGGTTTCCTTCGCAAAGTCAACGACGGCGTCGATCGAGGTCATTGCTCCGAATGGCAGCATGCCAATTCGCACGAGGTTTGTGTCAAGACGCTTGGCGTCGTTGACGATCTTGTCGAAGTCTTCCTTGAGGGATTCCCCTGGGCGGCCCACGGGCTTTTCCATCATGACCGACAGCGACGCCACGTCCATGCCCAGCTCGGTCTGCGCCTTTTCCAGCTCGGAGACGTTTTTTTCGTCCATCGGAACCTGGGAAATCTCGACGGCGTTGTAGCCCAGGTCGCTAACCTTGCGGAGCGTTTCAAAGGCGCCTACTTCCGCAAAGCTGTCCTTGAGCATCATTGCCTGTACACCGATTTTTGCCACGATTTTCCTTTCGTTGGACGGGGCTTTCGGGCCCCGTCCGGCACTTATTTGACGTTTGAAAACTTGGGTGGCCGCTAGGCCGGCACGGATGCTGCGGCTTCGAGCCGCTGTGCTGCCAGCAGCTCGTGCCGGTCATTGCGGCGCTTTGCTTGGCGGTCGGGGTCCGGCACGGGTGAGGCGAGCAGGAGCCGCTGCGTGTACGGGTGCTCCGGAGCCCGCGTGATTTGCTCGGAGGTGCCTTGTTCCACGATCTCGCCGTGATACATGACAGCGACCCGGTGGCTGATGTGGCGCACCACATCAAGATCGTGGGAGACGAACAGATATGACACGCCGGTGTCGCGCTGAATCTGCAGGAACAGATCCAGCACCACGGCCTGGGTTGAGAGGTCCAGGGCACTGACCGGTTCATCGCAAACAATGAGCTTGGGCGAGAGCGCCAGGGCTCGTGCAATGGCGATACGCTGACGCTGTCCGCCACTGAATTCGCGCGGCAGCCGGCTGATGGCGTCCGAGGGCAAGCCAACCTGATCCAGCAGTTCCTTAACTCGTTTCCGAGCTTCCGCAGGAGACTTCCCTTGAACTCCGAGCGGCTCGGCGAGGATGTTGCCGATCTCCAAGGAAGGATTCAAGGACGTGTAGGGATCTTGGAAGACCACCTGCAGATCCCGGCCCAATGAACGGCGCTGCTTGCGACCGGCCACGGTGATGTCGTTGCCTTCGAAGACCACCTTGCCCTTGCTGATCGGCGCGAGCCCCAGAATGGCCCGGCCCAACGTGGTCTTGCCGGAGCCTGACTCCCCCACCAGCCCCAGGGTTTCCCCCTGCTTGATGTGGATGTTGATGTCCGTCAGGGCACGGAAGGGTTTGCGGCGGAATCCTTTGAGCGGGTATTCCACGTCGAGGTTCGACACGGTCAGGATGCTTTCTCCCTGACCTCCGACGCCGGACGGGTTGCCTTGGGTGTTTGTCACAGGACTGCCTCCTTCTCGTCTTCCGGACCGCCGGCTACCGAACCGGCGCTAACCAACATGGTCATGGGTTCCTTGCCCTCGAGCATGGAGCCGAGCAGCTTTTTCGTGTAGGGATCTTTCGGGTTGCGCAGGATGTCACGAACATTCCCATCCTCAACCAGGCGACCGTCCTGCATGACGGCCACTCGGTCGCAGAGGTCTGCGACGACGCCGAAGTTGTGCGTGACGAGGATGACACCGACGTTGAGGCGTTTCTGCAGGTCGCGGATCAAATCCAGCACATCTGCCTGGACAGTGACGTCCAGGGCTGTGGTGGGCTCATCGGCGATGATGAGGTCCGGTTCACAGCTGATGGCGCCAGCGATCAGGACGCGTTGGGCCATGCCGCCGGAGACTTCGTGCGGGTAGGCCTTGAAGGTTTTCTCCGGGAAACGGATACCGACGTCGTCGAGCAGCTTCAACGCCCGCGCCTTGGCCTCGGCCTTGGAGATGCCCAGGACCCTGACCATGGGGGTGACCAACTGGTGGCCGATCGTGAACGCGGGATCCAGGTTGCTCATGGGTTCCTGTGGAATGTAGGAGATCCTTTTGCCGCGGAACTCGCTCAGCCGGCCCTGGCTGACGCGATCGTCAGTGGGTGCGACCGTGTACTTGCCGTCAAACTGGATGCTGCCGGCAACAATCCGTGCAGCGTCCGGAAGCAGCCCCAGGATGGAGAATGCGGTCTGCGACTTGCCCGATCCTGACTCCCCCACAATCCCGAGGACTTCACCGCGGTCCACATGGAAGGAAACGTCGTCGACGACCTTCTTGACGGAGCCGTCGGCCTGCGGATAGCCCACACCGAGGTGGGAAACCTTGACCAGGTGGTGTTCAGTTCCGGCTTCAACTGCCTCACGCTGCGCACGGCCCGGGACGGTGCGACCACTCAATGCTTCAACGGATCCGCGCTTGGCGGGCTTGATCTTTTCGGCATCCTCAAGTGCATCACGTACGGCGTTACCAAGCAGAACCAGCGCACCGATGGTTGCACCGATGGCAAGGGCCGGCCAGAGAAGCAGAGTCGGGTTCAGATAAACGTTCTTGAACCCCTCACTGAGCATGACACCCCACGTTGCCACGGTAGGATCGCCCAGGCCCAGGAATTCAAGTCCGGACTGGATGCTGATGGCTACACCGCACACGATGGCAGTTTGAATGATGATGGGGGCGCGGACCACGGAGAAAATATGGCGAACAATGATGGCCCAGTCGCTGAGTCCGGCCACGCGGGCGGCATCAACATAAAGTTCGTTCCGAACCGACTGGACGGCTGTCCTGGTCAAACGGAAGTAACCAGGGCTGAGCAGCACGCCGAAGGCGATCATGGAAATCCAGACCGAGGGCCCAAAAGCCGCGCGGACGGTCAACAGCACGATGATGCCGGGCAAGGCCATCAACAGGTTGACCACCCAGTTTGCAATGCCGTCGAACTTACCGGCGTAGTAACCGGCAATGAGACCGGAAGGGAGGCCGATTCCAACAGCAACCACGGCACACAGAATCGCGGAAAGCAACGTGGTCCGGGCGCCAAAGACGAGGCGTGACCAGACGTCGCGGCCCACACTGTCGGTTCCCAGGAGGTTAGCTGCGTCCGGGTTGGCAAGGGTCTTGCCGATATTGGCGAAGTTGGGGTCAAACGGTGCCAGCACGTTGGCCAGGACGGCCATCAGGACCATCACGGCCAGCACCACAACGGCGATGAGTCCCATGGGGTTTTTGAGGATTTTCTTAATGACGTGGGACCGGACAACTGCCCCTTTTTGGCCGACGTTCGCCGGCGCAACGAGTGCTTCTATTTCACTCATGCGACACGCACCTTGGGATTGAGCCAGCCGTTGATGAGGTCCACCAGCAGGTTGACAATAATGACGATGATGACGGTATAGATGACCACGCCCATGACGAGCGGAATGTCGCCCATGGTGGTGGACAACACGGCCAATGCGCCCATGCCGGGCAGTGCAAAGATCTGCTCAATGATGACCACGCCGCCGAGCATGCCGATGAACTGCAGGCTCAGAACCGTCAGACCTGCGGGTGCGGCACTGCGCAGAACATGCTTGAACAAGATTTCACGTTCGCTGATGCCACGGCTGCGCAGGGTGCGCACATAGTCCTTTTCCAGCTGTTTGATGACGGCACTGCGGATTTGTTGCGCAGCGCTGGTCACGCCGTTGATGACGATGGCGATGACCGGCAGTGACAGGGACGCGACCCAGGCCGCAGAGCCCGAATCTGGTGAGATGCTGCTCGTTGCGGGGAAAAGCTTGAGCTGAATTGCGAACACCGTCACCAAGATGATGGCCATGACGAAGCTGGGAATTGCGTCACCGACGACGGCTGCCGACTGCACGGCTTTATCGATCCATCCGCGTTTGACTGCAGCTGCCATGCCGAGGGCCGTGGCCAAGATGGCAATGAAAATAATGGAGGTGACAACCACGGCCAGGGTGACGGGCAGACGGGTCATCAGGGCACGGGCCACGGGTTCGGAGGTGAACCAGGAGGTGCCAAGGTCGCCGGAGAGGGCGTTGCCGGCCCAGGCGAAGAATCGGGGAAGCAGGGCCTGATCGAGGCCGAGTTCTAGCTCCTTGGCGGCAACTTGTTCCTGGCTGGCGAACTCGCCGAGAATGTTGCGGGCAATATTAGCGGAGGAGAAGTACAGCAGGAAATAGGTGAGGAAGGAGATTGCGGCCAGGACGACAACGCCGGCGGCAAGCTTTCGCAATATAAAAGAAACCATCAGTCGCTCCAGTGCGCTGGTCAGAAGGATAAGGGGTGCTGCCGGGGAAGGAATGCCCTTCCCCGGCAGCATTGACTACTACTTGGTGGGTGCGTAGTTGTAGATCGAGGGGATGGCCTGCTGAAGCTGCGACTCAACAGTGATCTTTTTGTTCGTGTAGAACATCTGATCCAAACGGTAAAGCGGAACGAACCAGGCATTGTCGGTCACGTACTTGTTGACCTCCTTAGCCTTTTCGGAGCTCTCGTCTCCACCGTTCTGCACGGCATCGATCATGGTTGCCAGTTCCGGAGTTGTTGACTTGAAGGGGTTGTACAGTGCGGAGGTGGAGATCATCTGGTTGATGGCAACCCACGGCTCTGCCTGGTACAGGTTGAAGACAGCTGCCGAATACTTGGCTGCTGCAAGGTCCGGCACGTAGTTGGCCTGAGGAATGGTTTCGATCGTGACCTTGATACCAACGTCACCCAACTGCTGCTGGATTGTAGCCACAATGGCTTCGAAGCCGTTCATGGACGGAATCTTCAGGCTAAAGCCGTTGGGGTATCCCGCTTCGGCGAGGAGTGCCTTTGCCTTGGCCGGGTCATAAGGGTAGCTGCCATCCAACTCGTCGACGTAGGCACCGGATTCCGGCCCAAACACCTGGTTGGTCACAGTGCCCCGGCCCAGATACTGCTGGTCGAGGATGGTCTTGCGATCGAAGGCGAAGTTCATGGCCTGGCGAACCTTGGGATTGGCCAATTCCGGGGTGACCTTGCCGTCACGGTCCATGAGCAGCAGTCCCTGCCAGTCAACCTGGCTGTCGTTGAGGGTAAGGCCTGCAGCCTCAGCTTGCTTGCCCGTCTTGGGATCGAGCAGGGTTGCGTCCACCTGGCCGGAAACGATGGCATTGGTGCGTGCCGTCACGTCCGCAAGGAACTTCATGGTGATCTTGTCAAACTTCTGCAGATCCTTGTTCCAGTAGTCGGCACGCTTGGTGAAAACGTACTGGGAGCCCTTTACCGTGGCGGTCGCATCCAGCTGGTAGGGGCCGGATCCTTGCGGAACCGTCTTGATCGCATCGGTGCCAAGCGCCTTCGGGCTGCCCATGATGCCGGCGGCCAGGCTCAGGTAGTAGGTGAAGGCAGGGTCGGGTTCAGTCAGCGTCACGGCAACGGTGGAGGGGTCAACCACGGCCACGCTGCCTAGGGAAGCAACCTGGTAGGCATCGCGGCCCTTGGCTTCCTTGAAGTGGTCGAGGTTGGCCTTGACGGCCTCGGCGTCGAGCTTGGTGCCGTCACTGAAGGTGACATCAGTGCGCAGCTTGAGTGTCAGCACGGTGTTGTCCGCGTTGTACTCCCATGATTCGGCGATCATCGGTTTGAGCTCGCCGTCCGGTGCGCGGAGGATCAGGGTGTCGTACACGGCCTGGTAGTAAGGCATCGTGTGGCCGATGTGCGCGTCAGCGGGCTCGAAGGACACCAGGTCCTGCAACTGTCCGATGGTCAGCGTGGTGGTGGCGGCCGCGCCGTCGTTGCCGCCGCCTCCGCCGCCACAAGCGGTCAGTGCCAGCGCCGCGGCAGTAAGAACTGCCATGACTGTGGATTTTGGACCAAACTTCATTGTTGGCTCCTTGTTATCTAAAGACGTGCTCATAAGGGTTGGGGGTCTTGCTTAACTCAATGTGTCTTGCGCCACATTTGACGTTGTATGGAACACGCTACTGCCGATGCAACGTTTTGGCAACCGATTGTCATGAAGTGCGTAAAATTGTTACGCCAGTGAGATGGACGCTGCCATTCCAGCTGATTTTTCCTAAAGGAATTGGGCAACCGGTTGTTGCAACCTGCCGCATTACCCGCCCTCTAGGAGACGTCCAGCAACCGCTCAGGGTAGCTCTGGGCGTACACGTCCTTGATGATGCGCAGGGTCTTGAGCGCCTCATCAGGATTGATCCAGAACGGGCCTTCTTGGCCCAGCTGTGCGTAAAAGTCGGCAATGTACAGCTGGTGTGAGACACCCCAGTAGTCCCGCCCACCGGACACGGCCCGGCGTTCTTCAACGACCTCAACACGGCCGTCGTGGTGCGTAATCGTCAAATCGCCGCGCAGTTGCAGAGTTGCCTTTTCCGCCACGATATCCACCGTAATGGGTGCGTTGACGGAGTTGGCAAGCGTGGCGTAGAAGACGCTGCGGACGCCGTTGGCATGGGTGAGCACCAGCTCCGCCGTGTCCTCCACGTCGATTGCGTCCCCGAGTGCGTGGGTTGCCGCATGACCGGACACCGCTGTCACCTCGCCCATCATCCACTGCAGCAGATCCAGGGTGTGGATGGCCTGATTCATAAGCAGCCCGCCACCACCACCGGCCCACGTCCCGCGCCACGGCCGGTTCCGGTAGTAGTCAGCAGTCCGGCTCCACATGACAGTGCCCGAACCACCCTGGACCACACCAAACTCACCCGAGGCGAGGCGCGCCGCCATGGCCACGACCGCCTGGTTGTAGCGGTTTTGGAAGCACACACCAATCCGGGCCGAACTTGCCGCCGCAGCAGCCGCCAGCCGTTCGCCGTCGGCCAGGGTACTGGCCAACGGCTTCTCGCTGATGACATTGATGCCACGCTCCAGCGCCGCGATGGCCGGGTCAGCATGCTGGTTATGCGGCGTGCAGACATGAATGACGTCGGGACGCACCTCATCCAGCAGAGCCGCCACATCGCTGTATCCCGGCACTCCGTGGGCTGCCGACGCCGCGGCCAGCCGTCCAGCGTCCGTGTCACAAACGGCGACAAGTTCGGCCCCTTCGATGGCCGCAATGGCTTCGAAGTGGACTGTGGCTACGTCGCCGCAACCGATGATGGCAACTCTGGGCATGATGACTCCTTTGTCAGGCAGTGCTGTTTCGCAGGGGAAGTTTTGTCAGGCGGTACTGCTGTCAGACGGTGCTGGCACGGCTCAGGCGAGCGTTACACCGATGGCGTCGGTGGCTGAGCGGAATGCTCGGGCAGCCTCGCCGAACGCCTCCGGACCGGAGAAGCCACCCAGTTCGTGCTGTGCGGCCAGGTGCGGCTCGAGGGATGCAAAGCCGGTGTAGCCGTCCTGGCTCAAGGCGGTCAGGGTTTCGACCAGCTGGCCGTCGCCGCGGCCCGTGGGAACAACCTCGCCACTGCCGGCAATGGCGTCCTTGACCTGCAGGTATTCGAAGTACGGGCGCAGCTTGGCATAGGCGTCCGTGTAAGGCTTCACGCCAACCTGAACGAAGTTGGCGTTGTCCCAGGCCGCGCGGAGGGCCGGTGAGTTCACTGTTTCCAGAAGGTCCAAGACGCGTTCGGGGGTATCGCCGTAGATGTCCTTTTCGTTCTCGTGGATCAGGACAACGCCGGCCTTCTCGGCTTCCGCTGCGAGCAGAGTCAGCCGCTCCATGACGGCGTCGCGAATGTCTTCTGGGCTCTTGTCCTCGGCGCGGAAGAAGGAGAACATGCGGATGTACTTGGTGTCCAGGGCCCTGGCAACCTCTATGATGCGGCGCAGGCGCTCTACCTCATGGGCGGCTGGCAGGCTGGCATCGACCTTGCCGATGGGGCTTGCCACGGCGGAAACCTTCATGCCCGCACCATCGAGGACGCTCTTCAATTCCGTAACTTGTTCATCCGTCAGCTCAACAACGTTGACGCCCCAGGCGCTGCGCACCTCGATGTGCGATGCACCCAGCGCCAACAGCACCGCCGCCTGCACCTTGGGATCGGGGTCAATCTCGTCGCCGAAGCCGGAAAGGGTCCACGTGGGGTTTTGGTCAGTACTCATGGGGCCTCCAAGTTGATGGCCGCAGGCCGCGCTGCCGTCAGGCAGTTCAGGATGCGGTGATTGATTTCACAAATTTTTGCTTGAGGCCTAGCCTATCGCCGAAGCAACAACATGACAACCGATTGCCATTTCTGGCCAAGAACCGTATTCTTGCGATCAGGACAGTGCTGTCCGTCACATTTACATCTTGGCAGTGCAGCTGCACCGCAACCCACACCACAAGGACGTGCCCAATGAGTGCTCCCCCCAGCACCACTTCTGACGGCGGCTTGAGCGCCGCCCATGGGAAGCCTGCCACAATTCATGATGTCGCCGCGCTCTCCGGAGTGGCTGCATCTACGGTTTCCCGTGCGCTTTCAACCCCGGGCCGGGTCAACTTTCGCACGCGGGCTCGCATCGAGGCAGCCGCAGCGCAGCTGAAGTACATTCCCAACGCCCAGGCGAAAGCGCTGAGCTCTGGTCGCACCAAGGCCGTTGCCGTACTCGTCGCGGACATCACCAACCCGTTCTACTTCGACATCATCCGTGGGACCCAGCTCCAGCTCAAGGCCGCCGGCTATACCCAGCTGCTCGTGGACACGGAGGAATCCGAAGAGGTGGAGGTCAACACCATCGAGCAATTGATGCAAACGGCCGACGGCGTCATCCTGACGGCTTCCCGTCTCACCGACGACGCGCTGGCGCTCTCAGCAGCCAAGATGCCCCTGGTCACCATCAACCGCGAGATCCCCGGCGTTCCCTCGGTGTTGCTGGATACCCCAACTGCCACGAACCAAGCCCTGGACCACCTCATCTCGCTGGGTCATTCACACATTGCTTATCTGGCCGGGCCGGCGTCTTCGAGCTCCAACACTCGCCGCTGGGAAGCACTAAGCGCCGCGGCACTGGAACGTGGCGTGGAGGTTGTCAGGCTGGGCCCCTTTGCCCCGCGCACTTATTCCGGTGCCGCCGCTGCCGATGCGCTGGTCCATTCAGGGGCAACGGCCGGCATCGCTTTCAACGACCTCATCGCGATCGGCATGCTCCAGCGTCTACAGGCACGCGGTGTTCGTGTGCCCGAGGACATCAGCATTGTTGGCTGTGACGATATTTTCGGTGCCGATTTCTGCAGCCCGCCGCTTACAACAGTTACGGCTCCCGTGGAGCAGGCAGGTCGTGTTGCCGTCACCATGTTGCTCAGTCAGATCAACCCCGGCCTTGGCACACTCCCCCGCAGTCAGTCGGTGCTCCCCACCCACCTCACCATCCGTGGGTCCACGGGCTCGGCGCCTGTTCGAGATGCCTAGGCAGCGCATGGCCAAGCCGACCTTGGCTATGCGCGCCCTTGGCCGCTACCAGCTCTGCGGCAGCGGCCGGCCTTCCTCATATCCGGCTGCGGACTGTACGCCCACGATGGCGCGTTCCCGAAATTCCGCCAAGGAAGACGCACCCGCATAGCTAAAGGAGCTGCGCAGTCCTGCGGTAATCATGTCCAGCAGGTCCTCCACCCCGGGGCGGGCGGGATCCAGGTACATTTTGGAGGTGGAAATTCCCTCCTCGAACAGGCCCTTGCGCGCACGCTCAAAAGCGCCCTCGCGAGATGTCCGGTTCTGCACGGCACGCGCCGACGCCATGCCGAAACTCTCCTTGTACAGCCGCCCGCCGGCGTCGCTCAACAGATCGCCGGGACTTTCGTAGGTTCCTGCAAACCAGGAACCAATCATGACTTGGCTGGCGCCTGCGGCCAGGGCAAGGGCCACGTCCCGGGGATAGCGCACACCACCGTCGGCCCAGACGTGGGCGCCCAACTCGGCAGCCGCCGTCGAACATTCCAAGACCGCGGAAAATTGGGGCCGGCCAACCGCTGTCATCATGCGAGTGGTGCACATGGCACCCGGGCCAACTCCCACCTTGATAATGTCGGCACCGGCGTTCACCAGGTCCCGAACCCCAGCGGCGCTGACCACGTTTCCGGCAGCCACCGGTACTTCGGGAGAAAGGGATCGGACGGCCCGCAGCGCGTCCAACATTTTTTCCTGATGCCCGTGAGCGGTGTCCACCACCAAGGCATCGACCCCCATCTCAAGCAGGGCCTGCGTCTTCGCCGCCACATCACCATTGATGCCAACGGCCACACCAAGTCGCAGGCGTCCAGCAGAGTCAACTGCAGGCTGGTAAATCGTGGAGCGCAAGGCACCGGTGCGGGTCAAGACACCTACCACCTCGCCGTTGCGCAGCACCGGAGCGATGTCCGTCCCGGCGGAATCCAGGACGGAGAAAGCCTCACGCAAGGCCTCGTCATTGCGTATCTTGGCCGTGGCGAAGTCCAAGGATCCGGCGTCGGCCTCGGTGCGAATGGCATCAAAGACAGCGGCATCGAGCGTAAGGACATTGGCGCGCATCACCGAGGCCAGTGAGGAGAAGCGATCTACGCTTTCACAGTCAGATCCACGGACCAGACCCACAAACCGCGTCCCGTCCACCACTACAACGGCGTTGTGCGGGCGCTTGCTCATGAGGTGGACTGCATCGATAACAATGTCTGAGGCGCTCATCAACAGCGGAGTTTCAAAGAGGGAATCGCGCTGCTTGACCCACTCACTCACCGAGCGCAGCACGTCAAGGGGAATGTCCTGCGGAAGAATAGCCATGCCGCCGCGCCGGGCCACAGTCTCTGCCATCCGTTTGCCGGAAACAGCCGTCATGTTCGCCACCACCAAGGGAATGGTGGTGCCCGTTGAATCGCCGCTGGACAAGTCAACGTCCAAGCGTGAGGTCACGGTGGAATGCGATGGAATCAGGAAAACGTCCGAATACGTCAGATCGGTGGTTGGCTGGTTTAGAAAACGCATGGCACTCCCTCGTTGAGCTTTGCCGCCGCGCTGGTGGCGATCAAGAGGAAGGCTCCAGAGGGCCGGCGCTGGCTGTGGCAGGCTGTCACGAGCCCGCACGGGTATGAGTCTAACCACCTGCAGGAACCATTCCCCGCAAAAAATGATCCGTTTTTGCCCATTGCATGGGGCGCGCCGTGACTTAGATTGGCTTACAGGCCGCCATGGTTACTAGACTTGACGCGGAAGGGGTTTGTTGGACCCCAATCACTTTCAAACAGGCTACGCAAGTTTGCGCCGACAGCATCCGCGAAGTAACTGGGTGCGGCCGGTCTATGCAACTTTGCAGAGCGGGCAATAAGAACTCATGGAAGAGGCGTAACACACGTGCCAGAGCAATCCATCCACCGTCTACCAGAAGAATTTGGCGGCAACGAGTGGCTCGTCGATGAACTGTACGAGCGCTACCAAAGCGACAAGAATGCAGTGGACGCAAAATGGTGGCCCCTCTTTGAAGGTTTCGCTGCAGATGACGCAGCAGGCAATGGCCGCCACACCGCAAACAATGTAGCTCCCGTTACGGCACAGATCCCGGTTGTAGTTGCACCGGTTCCTGCCGCAGCTGCCCCCAGCACGACGGCGACACCCGCCGCCGCTTCTCCGGCAGCCCCCGCCGCGGCCCCCAAGGCCCCGGCAGCTCCCCGTCCCCCAGCACCCGCAAAGGACGCGGCTCGCACCGGCGCGACGCCCATCCCGGCCCAGTTGCCCAAGACCGCCAAAGACAAGTCCGTTCCGGAAGAGTCAGTGAAGACTGTTCTGCGAGGACCTGCCAAGGCAATCGCCGCCAACATGGTTTCCAGCCTGGAAGTACCGACGGCCACCAGCGTTCGTGCCATCCCTGCGAAGCTGCTCATTGACAACCGTGTTGTCATCAACTCCAATCTGGCCCGTGCCCGCGGTGGCAAGGTTTCCTTCACGCACCTCATTGGCTACGCGGTCATCAAGGCCCTGGCCGCCTTCCCATCGATGAACGTCTACTACGACGAGATCGACGGCAAGCCTGTTGCTGTCCAGCCGCCGCACGTGAACTTCGGTATTGCCATTGACATGCCCAAGCCTGATGGCACGCGCCTGCTCATGGTGCCGAACATCAAGCGCTCGGAGACCATGAACTTCGCCGAGTTCTGGCACACCTATGAAGACCTCATCAAGCGCGCCCGTGCCGGCAAGCTGACTGCGGATGACCACTCCGGCACCACGGTCTCACTGACCAACCCCGGTGGTATTGGCACGGTGCACTCCGTTCCCCGTTTGTCCAAGGGCCAGGCAGCCATCATCGGCGTCGGCTCATTGGATTACCCGGCCGAGTACCAGGGTTCAAGCCCCAAGATCATCGCCCACAACGCCGTCTCCAAGATTTTGACGCTGACCAGCACCTATGACCACCGCGTCATCCAGGGTGCCGGCTCCGGCGAATTCCTGAAGAAGGTCCACCAGCTCCTGCTCGGTGCCGAGAACTTCTACGATGAGATCTTTGAGTCCCTTCGCATCCCGTATGAGCCTGTTCGCTGGAGCCTGGATCTTCAGGTTGACCCGGCCGACGAGATCAACAAGGTTGCCCGTATCCAGCAGCTGATCCACTCCTACCGCGTGCGCGGCCACCTCATGGCAGACACCGATCCCTTGGAGTTCGTCCAGCGCAAGCACCCCGACCTGGACGTGCTCACCTACGGCCTGACCCTG
Source organism: Arthrobacter alpinus (assembly GCF_900105965.1). Classification (NCBI taxonomy): domain Bacteria; kingdom Bacillati; phylum Actinomycetota; class Actinomycetes; order Micrococcales; family Micrococcaceae; genus Arthrobacter; species Arthrobacter alpinus. Next base: position 273,502 of record NZ_FNTV01000001.1, on the reverse strand, counting down.
TGGGATCTGGACCGCGAATGGCCCACGGGCGGCTTCGGAGGCAAGTCCAAGCTCCTGCTGCGCGATATCCTCGGCGTGCTGCGCGATGCTTACTGCCGCACCACGGGTGTGGAGTACATGCACATTCAGGAACCGGAACAGCGTGAATGGTTCCAGAACGAGCTGGAGCACCCCTACTCCAAGCCGAGCCGCGAAGAGCAGCTGCGGATTGTCTCCAAGCTGAACTCCGCAGAAGCGTTTGAGACGTTCCTGCAGACCAAGTTTGTTGGCCAGAAGCGCTTCTCCCTGGAAGGCGGCGAATCCCTGATTCCGCTGCTGGACTCCATCATTTCTGATGCTGCCGACGACGGCTTGGACGAAGTTGCCATCGGCATGGCCCACCGTGGCCGCCTGAACGTTCTCACAAACATTGCTGGCAAAACCTATGCTCAGGTCTTCCGCGAATTTGAGGGCACCCAGGATTCTCGCAGTGTCCAGGGTTCCGGTGACGTGAAGTACCACCTCGGTACCGAGGGGACTTTCACCTCCGACGCCGGCAACGAAACCAAGGTTTACTTGGCGGCCAACCCGTCCCACCTGGAAGCCGTTGACGGCGTCCTTGAGGGCATTGTTCGTGCCAAGCAGGACCGTCTGGACCAGGGCGAGAACTTCCCCGTTCTGCCCATCATGGTTCACGGCGACGCCGCCTTCGCCGGTCAGGGTGTTGTTGCAGAAACCCTGAACCTGTCCCAGCTGCGCGGTTACCGCACGGGTGGAACCATCCACATTGTTGTCAACAACCAGGTCGGCTTCACCACGGCGCCGTCGTCCTCACGCTCCTCGGTGTACTCCACCGACGTTGCAAAGATGATTCAGGCTCCCGTCTTCCACGTCAATGGTGACGATCCCGAGGCTGTTGTCCGCACGGCACAGTTGGCCTACCAGTTCCAGCAGCGCTTCCGCAAGGACGTTGTCATTGACATGGTTTGCTACCGCCGCCGTGGTCACAACGAGGGTGACGATCCCTCAATGACGCAGCCCTTGATGTACAACCTGATCGAAGCCAAGCGTTCGGTGCGCCGCCTCTACACCGAGGCCCTCATCGGCCGTGGTGACATCACCGAAGAAGAAGCCACGCAGTTGCTGCGTGACTACCAGGAACGCCTGGAGCGGGTCTTCGCCGAAACGCACGCAGCCCAGACCTCCCCGATCCCGATCATCACGAAGGATTCGCAGGCAGTCGCCGGTCTTGAGCGCCCCATCGCGCAGCAGGCCGATTCCGGCGTCAACGATCCTCAGGTCACCGCCATCAGTGCGGCCACCCTGGCCAAGATCGGCGCAGCCCACCTTGCCGTTCCCGAAGGGTTCACAGTTCACCACAAGCTTCTGCCGCTGTTGGAAAAGCGTGAGGCAATGTCTCGCGAAGGCGGCATTGACTGGGGCTTTGGTGAGCTGAGCGCTTTTGGTTCGCTCCTCATGGAAGGTGTTCCTGTCCGCATGGCCGGGCAGGACTCACGTCGCGGCACCTTCGTGCAGCGCCACGCAGTCTTCCACGACCGCACCAATGGCAACGTCTGGACGCCACTGACGGAACTCAGTGACGATCAAGCCAAGCTGTGGATCTACGATTCCCTCTTGAGCGAATACGCTGCCATGGCGTTCGAATATGGCTACTCCGTTGAGCGCCCGGATGCATTGGTTGTTTGGGAAGCCCAGTTCGGTGACTTCGTCAACGGCGCCCAGACCGTCATCGACGAGTTTGTCTCCTCGGCCGAGCAGAAGTGGGGCCAGCACTCTTCGCTGGTTCTGATGCTGCCGCACGGCTACGAGGGTCAGGGCCCTGACCACTCATCGGCCAGGATCGAGCGCTTCATGCAAATGTGCGCCGAAGAGAACATGATTGTCGCCAACCCGACAACACCGGCCTCGCACTTCCACCTGCTCCGCCGCCAGGCCTACAGCCGTCCGCGCAAGCCGCTGATCATCTTCACCCCGAAGCAGCTGTTGCGCCTGAAGGCTGCGGCATCACCGGTTGAGGACTTCACCCAGGGCGGCTTCCGCCCCGTGATCGGTGACCATGCAGCGGTCGATAACAACGCCGTCGACCGTGTTCTGCTAGTCTCCGGCCGCCTGTACTACGATCTGCTCGCAGCTCGTGACAAGGCCGGCGACACGAAGGCCGTGATCGTCCGTGTTGAGCAGCTGTACCCGCTGCCGCTGGAGGAAATCAAGGCTGAGCTGGCCAAGTACCCGAACGCTGACGTTGTTTGGGCACAGGACGAGCCCGCCAACCAGGGTCCGTGGCCGTTCATGGGCTTGAACTTGGCACCTGAGCTGGATAAGAAGTTGGGCCGCGTTTCCCGCCCCGCCTCTGCCGCAACGGCAACGGGTTCGGCAAAGAACCACGCAGTCGAACTGACCATGCTGGTCAAGCAGGCTTTCGAACGTAACTAATGCACTACTGATGCCCGGTCTGCACCGTCAGGCCGGGCATCTTTTGTTTGCATTCAATTTTGCACAAAGAAGAGGGGTGCCGTGGAGAAGCGGGAACTGCGAATAGTAGCTGTAGGCGATGAATTGGTGGCCGGCGTGGGCGATCCCCGTGCACTCGGCTGGCTGGGCCGCGTACTAGCGCGGACTCCTGCCGATCAGGTGAGCGTGGAATCCTTCGTTTTGGCGTCCCCCAAGGAGGGAACCGAGGCGCTGGCTGGCCGCTGGCTGAATGAGGCCGGCCGCCGCTTCGATGACTTCCACGAGAACCGTCTGGTCATTGGCCTGTCCGGGCGAGACATTGAATATGGTTTGTCCACGGCCCGGAGCCGGCTGAACCTGGCCAACATTTTGGACGGTGCCACCCAACTGAACATTCCGGTGTTTGTGGTGGGTCCTCCGCCGTCGCTGGATCCCGCGTTAAACCGCAAGTTGGCCGAGCTCAACACGGCTTTTGCCGACGTGACCACGCGCCGCAAGCACCACTATGTTGACACCTTTACACCGCTGCAGAACCACGAGCAGTGGCGCAACGATGTGGCATCCAATGGCGGGTCGCCCGGACAAGCTGGTTACGGCCTCATGGCCTGGCTGGTTCTGCACCGCGGCTGGTACCAGTGGCTGGAAATCCCCGAGGCCTCATAAGCCAAGCAATCAACGCCCCCAGAGGATGCTCTGGGGGCGTTGTGCGTTTAAGGATGCCCGACGTGGAATCCATTGGGTTTGCGGACTATTTTCACGATATATCTTGATCCAGTGCGAAACGCGTTATATCGTATTAGATACAGACGCGATATAACGCGAACAGAGGAGAGGTCATGAGCCAGGAAATGTGGTCCATCAGTGAACCACAAACGCTTGAACTTGCTGGAGTAGCCGAGGTCAAGGTTGCCCTCATCAAGGGCAGATTCGACATTGTTGTCACCGAGGGAAAAACAACCACACTGGAAATCTCCGAGGTGGATGGGCAACCCCTTGAGGTCAGCTTCACCAATGGAACCCTGAAGGTGGAACACTTCAATTCCTCGAATTGGTTGCAGCGACTCATTAACTTTCAGCAGAACGCCACGGCTGTCATCAGCATCGCCGTTCCGGCTGGCACCCTTGTCACTGCAAGCACTGTTAATGCCGACGGAATGGTCAGCGGAAGCGCCCGGACCACCCTTCGCACGGTGACAGGATCCCTCATGGCTGACGCCACCGAGGGCTTGCTCACCCTTGACACCGTCAGTGGCGAGATCATTGCCCGTGACCATCGCGGAACACTCGTGGCAAAGAGTGTATCGGGCGATGTCATGGCCTCGGGAGACATGAGCGACATCCGGGCCAACACGGTCTCCGGAAATGTCAGCTTTGATCTTCACGGAGTCCCGGTTTCGCTCAATGCAAAATCCGTCTCAGGTGACATCACGGTCCGAATTCCACGCAATGTGGGCGTCTCGGTGAACGCCACGAGCGCTTCCGGAACCCTCTTGCTGGATCAGGAGCGCTTTTCCAATCTTGGCCAAAGCACGTCGGCCGCAACCGGCCCGGACACACCGCGCTTGAAGGCACACACAACAACTGTCTCCGGTGCCGTCACCATTGTGTACGCCGCAGAGGAGTCAACCAATCCGTCGCTGACCAAGGAGGGGTTCTAATGCCTCCCGTCTTTGCCCATGGCGCCCTGCGCCTGTACCTGCTTGCCGTCTTGGAGGAAGGCCCCCGCCACGGGTATGAGATTATCCGCGCCCTCAGCGACCGTTTTGGCGGCACCTACTCCCCTAGCGCGGGTACGGTCTATCCTCGACTGTCCAAATTGCAGGAAGAGGGGCTGCTGGACACCACCATGGACGGGCGCCGCACCGTATATGCCTTGACGGCAGCCGGCCGCGAGGAGCTTGACCGGCGTCGGCATGAGCTCACCGAGGTTCAGGCCAACATCGCCGCCTCTGTGCGCCGGCTCGCGGACGACATCCGTATAGAGGTTCAGGAAAATATGCGCAGCCTGCGCGCTGATCTTGCCGCCAGTGCCGAATCTGCCAGAAGCCAGTCTCGCCAAGCACCAAGGGCACCGCGCAACGAGCCGGCAGGATCCTCCAAGCTGCTCAAGGAGGCCGAGTTCACACTTCAACATTTCCGTGACGATCTGTTGATCGAGCTTCGATTGCACAATGCCCGTGCAGGCTTGGATGAACTGACAGTGACAACGCTGCGTACCGTGCTGGACCAGACGGCAACTGCCATCAAGTCAACGCTAAAGCACTAAAACGCCGCACCTCAGTTAGGTACGAATGTGCCACCTATGCGAAACTAGATGAGGATCGTTTTTGGAGATCTTTTTTTGATGATTGGAGGCAGCTATGTCGAAGCGTTCACGTAAGCGTCGGGATCGTAAGAAGGGCGGCGCTAACCACGGTAAGCGTCCCAACTCCTAAATCTTGACGTATTAAACAAAAGCCCGTCCCACCACCTGGTGAGACGGGCTTTTGTGTGCCAAAGAGCAAGCCCCCGGCCGCCGGGCTAAGCTGGGAGTTACCATGGAGACACCCGGAAAGAGACCAGCTGCGCAGCGCCGAAACCCACTGAACTCTGGGCGAACGGCGTCGGATATCAACCCCTATGCGCCGGCAGCAGGTCCTCCGCAGGCTTGGGCCGATCAGCCATTGGTTGGTTCCCAGCGTCGGGACATCGAAAATCGCGAGGATGTCGTGCTGCTCGTGGAAACGTTCTACACCAGTGCGTTCACCGATGATCTGATTGGGCCAATCTTCACCGAGGTGGTGCACATGGACCTGGCCGCGCACATGCCCATCATGGCCGACTTCTGGCAGACGGTGCTGTTCAAGGCCGGCCTCTACAATCGCAATGCGCTTGCCACCCATGTCAACATCAATGCCAAGGCGGCGCTGACGCTGGAACACTTCAACCGGTGGCTGCAGCTGTGGACGCTGACAGTTGACAGCCTTTTCATGGGGGAAAAGGCGGAACTCGCCAAGGTGCAGGCCCACCAAATAGGCGGGTCCATGCACCGTCGTCTCACGGGCAAGTCGGCCAGCAACTACGCAACTATTTCGCTGCGCCCAGAATCACGCATGCGCTAAACAGCGGCAGGACGGCCTTCGTGCAGCCGGGAGAGGATGGCGGCCTTAAGCGTTTCAGGGGCCGCTTCCTTGCAGGAGCGTTTGACGACGGAGCGGATCACGCATTCGAGATCATACTCACTGGCGCAATCGGTGCAGCCGTCGAGGTGTTCCTTGATCTCGCCCAGGTCCTCGCGAGACAGGGCCCCATCAAGGTATTCATAAATGCGTCCGATGCGTTGATCATCGCAATCGCCCAGGCTTTGGCAGTCGCCCATGGTTATTTCTCCGTTTCCGTCATGTGGTTGGTTTCTTTGATGTATCCGCGATCCACGGCATAATCAGCCAACATGTCACGCAATAGTTTCCGTCCCCGGTGCAACCGTGACATCACGGTGCCGATGGGGGTGTTCATAATTTCTGATATCTCTTTGTACGCAAAACCTTCAACGTCGGCGAAGTAGACCGCCAGCCGGAATTCCTCCGGAATGGACTGCAAAGCGCTCTTCACATCCGAGTCGGGCAAGTGGTCCAGGGCATCTGCCTCGGCCGATCGAAGTCCGCTTGAGGTGTGCGATTCGGCTCTAGCCAACTGCCAATCCTCAATGGAATCGGCATTGGACTGCAGAGGCTCGCGCTGACGTTTGCGGTACAGGTTGATGTAGGTGTTGGTCAGGATCCGGTACAGCCACGCCTTGAGGTTTGTCCCCGGCTTGTATTGGTGGAACGCTGAAAAAGCCTTGGTGTAGGCCTCCTGCACCAGGTCTTCGGCATCGCTGGGATTGCGGGCCATGCGCATGGCGGCCGAATACAGCTGGTCCACATAGACCATGGCATCGCGCTCAAAGCGCGCACGCCTAGCCTCAGGGGTCTCGTTGGCAACGTCAACATCTGCCACATCGGTGACAGCTGCCACGACAGGTGCGGCCTCTGCTGAGGTGGCGGTTTGCTCAGGCTCGGAAATGTTCATCACAGTCGAGTCTATGCTCAGACTCAGCTTCAGTGGTGCTGCTGAGGGTGCCGCGTGACTGAGTGTCTGCATTGCCGCCTTTCCTTCGCTGGGGTGATGTTGGCTTTACTTCGGGGATGCTTGGCCCTTCCACGGGCCACCATTAACGTTCTCAACACTTCAGCGCCCCGGGATATTCCACAAACTCCTCCTGTGCTCGGCAGACGTGGGAGACTTATACACAGCATGAGCCTCCCGCGAGGCGGCCCCGGCCGTGTTGTGGAGGCTGACCGCACCACTAAGGAGGCTTCCTTGTCCATTGTTCGCGTACTCGCCCGCCCCATGTTGGCGTCCTCGTTCATTTTCGCCGGCCTTGACCGCCTGCGCCACGCCGATTCGACCGCAGCGCAATTGGCGCCGGTCCTGCGTCCGCTGAGCGCAGCACTGCCGGTGAACGCCAGTGAAAAAACCCTGGCCCGGGTACTTGCCGGCACCCAGGTTGGCGCCGGGGTGTTGTTGGCCACGGGCAAGTTCACCCGGCCTGCCGCCGTCGTACTGGCCCTGACGGCAGGGCTGACCACGGCGGTGGAATACCGCAGTTCGGACACCACAACCAAGGAAAACCGGTCGCACCGCCGCAACCAGCTGACCAAGAACATTGGATTGATTGGTGGCGCGCTGCTAGCCAGTGTGGACACCGCCGGTCGCCCCGGCCTGGCTTGGCGAACCGAAAAACTGATCGCGAGCGGCAAAAAGACGGCCGCCACCCAGCTGAAAAACGCGGACAAGTCGGTCCGCTCGCTTGCACACGACGTGACAGGACACTAATTACCCATGACCTACGACCTTTGGCCCGCCCCATTTTCAGCTACACCCTTGGAAGCCACCGTCACCATCCCGGCCTCCAAATCGCTGACCAACAGGTATCTGGTACTCGCGGCGATTGCCGACGGTGAATCCCGACTGCGGGCACCTCTCCAATCCCGCGATTCAGATCTGATGATCGGGGCCCTGCAGGCTTTGGGCGCCACCATCACCGAGGTCCCCGGCAGCGGCGAGGTTCCAGATTTGGTGGTCACCCCCATTCCGTCCGGTTTCGCCGCACCCGAGGGCGGCATTGCCGTTGATTGCGGACTGGCTGGAACTGTCATGCGTTTTGTCCCGCCGCTGGCGGCGCTGGTCACCGGTGCCGTCAAGTTCGACGGCGATCCTGCCGCGTTGGTGCGCCCCATGGCTCCCATTGTGGCCGGGTTGGAAGGGCTCGGCGTGATGATCGAAGGCGGAGAGGACGGCTTCTTGCCGTTCACCGTGCACGGCACCGGGGCTGTTGCAGGCGGGCACGTGAAAATCGATGCGGGCAGTTCCTCCCAATTCATCTCGGCGCTGCTTCTGGTGGCTTGCCGCTTCGCAGATGGCCTGCATCTGGAACACACAGGCGATTCCGTCCCCAGCGTGGACCACATTTCCATGACGGTGGAAATCCTGCGCTCCATGGGAGTGGTGGTGGATAATTCCACCCCCAAGCACTGGATTGTCCAGCCCGGCCCCGTTGCGGCGTTTGATGTTCTCCTGGAGCAGGACCTCTCCAACGCCGGTCCTTTCCTCGCCGCCGCGCTGGCAACCCGCGGAACCGTGAGCATCCCCAACTGGCCCGCCGACACCACCCAGGTGGGCGACAAATGGCGTGAAATTTTGCCGCAATTTGGTGCAACCGTCACGCTCAAAGACGGCACCCTGACAGTCACAGGCGGTGAGGAAATCCGCGGCGTTGATCTCTCCGACACTTCCGAGCTGGCCCCGTCCGTGGCAGCCCTCTGTGCCCTAGCGTCAACGCCGTCGCGCCTGAGGGGAATTGCCCACCTGCGCGGTCATGAAACGGACCGCTTGGCAGCCCTGGTTGCCGAGATCAATGCCCTGGGAGGTGACGCTGCGGAAACTGAGGACGGGCTCATCATCAACCCCGCTCCCCTGCGCGGCGGCATCTTCCACAGCTACCACGATCACCGCATGGCTACGGCGGGTGCCATCATCGGGCTGGCCGTGCCCGGCGTCGAGGTTGAGAACATCGCCACCACGTCCAAGACCATGCCCAACTTTCCCTCCATGTGGGAGGCCATGGTGTCACAGACAGCAGTAGCCAACACCGCGTCGGCCGGGGCAGAGGCGTAGGACCATGGCAAGGGATTACAGCAACTGGGACGAATCAAACGTCCGGGTCAGGGCCAACAAGAAAGGCAGCCGTCCGCGCACCAAGGACCGCCCGGCCCATGAGGATGCAGTCATTGGCCGGATCGTCACGGTTGACCGGGGCCGGTATACGGCCATCGTGGATGAGAACCTGCCCACCGAACGCACCCTGATCGCCGCACGTGCCCGCGAACTACGCCGCAATCCAGTGGTGGCCGGCGATTTCGTGGCACTCGTGGGCGATGTTTCCGGCAAGCCGGACAGCCTTGCCCGGCTGGTTCGGATTGAGGAACGCCGCACGCTGCTGCGCCGCAGCGCCGACGACACCGACCCCGTTGAGCGCGCTGTCGTGGCCAACGCCGATCAGCTGGTCATTGTGGTCGCCGCGGCAAACCCCGAACCACGCACGGGCTTCATCGACCGGGCGCTCGTGGCTGCCTACGATTCCGGCATCGCTCCGCTGCTGTTGATCACCAAGACTGACATCAAGGATCCGGCGGAGCTGCTGGCCAATTACGAACACCTGGACATGACTGTCATCATCAGCCGCACGGCTGCGGACGGCGCCTCAGGCATCGACGCCCGCAGCGACGACGGCGACTCCGCACTGCTCGCAGGCGGCGCCGTCGAACAACTTCACGGCTACCTTGACGGCAAGGTCAGCGTGATGGTGGGGCACTCGGGCGTTGGAAAGTCCACCATGGTCAATGCCCTGACAGGTTCGCAGAGAGCTACCGGTGGCGTCAACGCCGTGACGGGCCGTGGCCGCCACACCTCGTCCTCGGCACTCGCGCTGCGATTGCAGGATGCAGCGCCGGGCTCCTGGATCATCGATACTCCCGGTATCCGTTCCTTCGGGCTGGCCCACGTCAACCCGGACAGGATCCTGCACGCCTTCCCCGATCTGCAGCCCGGCACCGACAATTGTGAACGCGGCTGCAAACATGACACGGCGGCGGTCAACTGCGGTCTGGATCCCTACGTGGCGAACGGTCACGCGGGCCCCTCAGGCCCGGCACGCCTGACATCTCTGCGCCGCCTCTTTGGCACCAGCGATCGTACCGAGGGGCGTGCCGCAGAAAAGGAACTGGGCATCATCGATTAGTTCGCAACACCGGGCTCGGCGCCGCCGCCGTAAAATTATGCGCTGAACCCGCCATCAGTCCTGCGCATAAACACTTTTGCGCAGGACTCGCGGTCGGTTGTGCGCATAACATCTCAAGATTTTAGTTATGCGCATTGCCTGGACCCAGTTCAGCGCATAAGTCCATCAAAATTGGAGCCAACTCCGGCTGCCGCAGGTTCAGCTGGCGTTCAGGCACCGGAATGGGCGTCGGAACGCGTGTTTGGCCCAAACCGCGATAGCGTGATGTACATGACGATTGAACCCCAGACGTACAACGACGACCTCCGCCTGGCCCATGTTTTGGCGGACAGCGTGGATTCGCTGACCATGGCCCGTTTCAAGGCCCTTGACCTGGAAATTGAGACCAAGCCCGACCTGACCCCCGTGACGGATGCCGACAAGGCTGCCGAGGAGTCCATTCGCAGCCAGCTGGCCCGGGTTCGCCCGCGCGATGCTGTTTTGGGCGAGGAGTTTGGCAGCAGCGGGCACGGGTCACGGCGCTGGATTATCGATCCGATTGATGGCACCAAGAACTTTGTGCGCGGCGTTCCGGTCTGGGCAACGCTGATTGCCCTCGTCGACGACGGTGTTCCCGTGGTTGGCCTGGTGAGCGCACCGGCATTGGGCAAGCGCTGGTGGGCCGCACAGGGAACGGGCGCTTACATGGGCAAGTCCCTGGCGGCTGCTACCCGTATCCGGGTCTCCAACGTCGCCGAGCTCAAGGACGCCTCACTGTCCTACTCCTCCTTGTCCGGATGGGCCGAGCGCGGCAACCGTGACGAGTTCATCTCACTCACCGACGACGTGTGGCGCACGCGCGCGTACGGGGACTTCTGGTCCTACTGCATGGTGGCCGAGGGTGCAGTGGACATTGCCTGCGAGCCCGAACTCAACCTCTATGACATGGCCGCTCTAGTCCCGATCGTCACGGAGGCAGGCGGGCGATTCACCTCCCTCGAGGGAGCCGACGGCCCCTTCGGCGGCAACGCGCTGGCCACAAACTCCATCCTCCATACCGAGGTTCTTGCCCGTCTGAATCCCAAGTGGGATGACCTGCTGGGCTAATTCATAGGTTGAAACACAAGTGAGTTAAGAACGACGGCGGCATTCCGCCGTCGTTCTTTTTTGCCCCCTTCCCGCGGTTTCCCACTGCGCAGCGCCCCCGGCGTCAAGCAGCGTAACAAACACGCCTTCGGCTCTCGGTGGGCTAATCTTTTGGGCATAGGTCACGAGTGCCAGCGCTAAACCCCGGTTTGCTGGCCGGCAACCCTCCTTTCGCGGCGGGGTGCCCCGGGTGACGACCTGGCCAGACCGGAGCGGTCATGGCAAGCGCGGACTTTTGGGCACACCCCCAGGTCCAAGGTGTCAAAGGATTTACTCATGAGCCATGCCCTGTTGGAAAAGACCTCTTTGGCGAAGTCGCCGCTGCTGCCCGTTGTGGGTCACGATCTTGCGGCACCGCTGATTCAGGGCGGACATGTGCGGTATGCCAACCTCGACTATGCCGCTTCTGCACCCGCCGTGGAGGAAGTGGCTGCACACCTGAACGAGGTTTTGCCGTTCTACGCCAGTGTGCACCGCGGGGCCGGATTCGCTTCGCAGGTAAGCACCTCGGTCTATGAGAATGCGCGGCGAATCGTTGCTGATTTTGTGGGGGCACGCGCGGATGACACCGTCATTTTCACTCGCAACACCACTGACTCCTTGAACCTGTTGGCTGGCTGCGTGGAGAGCATCCTGAAGGCGCGAGGTTACGCGGAGGGCCGGTCCAATGTCCACGGCGAGGTGCTGTATTTGGACATCGAGCACCACGCAAACCTGCTTCCCTGGCAGGGACTGCCGCACCGTTCAGTTGTTGCGGCTGCGTCCATTGCGTCCACGCTGGCCCGGGTTGAAACTCAGCTGCGTGCAGGGAATGTGTTGCTGTTGGCAGTCACCGGCGCCTCGAACGTCACCGGTGAGGTGCTGCCCGTGGCGGAACTGGCCGACCTTGCGCACCGCTACGGCGCCCGGATCGTGGTGGACGCCGCACAGCTGGCCCCACACCGGAGGATCGATCTGAGCGCCACCGGGGTTGATTATGTTGCGTTCTCCGGACACAAGCTCTATGCACCCTTTGGAGCAGGCGTGCTGGTGGGCCGTTCGGACTGGCTCGATTCCGGCGCGCCTCATCTGGCGGGCGGCGGAGCTGTGAAGGAAGTCCGGCTTGAATCTACCAGCTGGACGATTGGCCCGGCCCGCCATGAAGGCGGCTCCCCCAACGTGCTGGGGGCGGCAACGCTCGCCAAGGCGGCCTCCATACTGGCCGAACTCGATGCCGATCAGTGGCACACTCATGAACAGCTGCTGCGCGAACACCTGGTCACCGCTTTTGAAACACTCGAGGGCGTCACTGTTCACTCGCTCTTCTCCGATGCGGACACGCATCCGGAGTGCGGAAGCATCGGCGTCGTGAATTTCTCTGTCACGGGCTACGACGCAGGGCTGGTGGCTGCCTACCTCTCGGCCGAACACGGAGTGGGCGTGCGCGACGGCAAGTTCTGCGCACACCCACTCTTGAACCGCCTCGGCCTGCCGGCTGGTTCCCTGCGGGCCAGCTTCGGAGTGGGCTCACGCCTGGACGATGCTCAGCGCTTGGTCGACGGCGTTGCCGCCCTCCTGCGCGACGGCTTGGGCTGGGACTACGTGGTCGACGCCGGCCGCTGGGTCCCGGCCAACGACGAGCGGGAATACCCTGAATGGGCGCCCAACACACCAGGCACAGCAGGCGCCGCCCCCTGCACCACCGACTGACCCCTCCAGACGCCGCATCGCCTCGCCTCGCGGGAGGGGTGCGCGCCCTGCTCCGCGGTAAAGTTGAACGGCACTACCGGCACAACTTTTTCAGGAGCGTACATGGCAGGCACCGGCGGACCGGTCTTTGACGCGGAACGGCGCAAGCACATGGCAACGGCTTTCCTTGCTGGCGGCGATCACTACCATAGAGTCCGCCCGGGCTATCCGGAAGAGTCCCTGGGTTGGCTTGTCGAGAAGACTGGCCAGCACATTGAGAAGGCCCTGGACGTAGGGGCCGGCACGGGCAAGTACACGCAGTTGCTGGCCCGCCACGGGTGGGCCATTACGGCCGTAGACCCGTCGGTGGACATGCTGGCCCAGCTGGCCGCCGACCTCCCCCAGGTCACCACTTTGGTGGGGACCGCGGAGCACCTGGCCCTCCCCGATGCCAGCGCTGACCTTGTGGTTGTGGCACAGGCCTGGCATTGGTGCGACCCGCTGGCTGCCAGCACGGAGATCGCGCGGGTGCTCCGAAGCAACGGAACCCTGGGCCTAATCTGGAACCAGCTCGACGTCGGAATCCCCTGGGTTCACCGACTGGCACGGATCATGCACGCCGGGGACGTCCACAAGCCTGATTTTAGTCCGGAGGTGGGCCCGGAGTTTTCCCTGGCCGAACCGTTGGACACACCCTGGGTCCAGGCCGTGACGGCCGAGGAGATCATGGAACTGGCGAAATCCCGCAGCTATTACCTCAAGGCATGCGAGACGGTCCGCGAAAAAGTTATGGGCAATATGCGCTGGTACTTGTTTGACCATCTGGGTTACGCACCGGGCGAGGTCCTCGATTTGCCCTACGTGGCACAGACGTGGCGCGCCTACAAGGCCTAGCCGAGGGAACCCGCACGGCCACCTCTCGACAAGGAAGACCCCTTGATCTACTATTTCGGTATGCCTAAACTATGGGTTGAGGTAACTCGAAGGGTCTGATAGTGCTCGAAACCAAGGTAAAGCCCCTGCGCAAATCCCGAGGCGGCTTGGTCCTGCTTCTTGGACCGGCCTTCGTGGCTGCCATTGCCTACGTCGATCCCGGGAATGTTGCCGCCAACCTGACGTCCGGGGCAAGCTACGGCTATCTTCTGGTGTGGGTGCTGGTTGCCGCCAACCTCATGGCCATGCTGGTGCAGTACCAGTCGGCCAAGTTGGGCGTGGTGACGGGCAGGTCACTGCCCGAACACCTGGGCCGGCGGTTCAAGACCAAAAGCCGGCGCCTGTATTGGGTTCAGGCGGAGCTTGTTGCGATGGCCACCGATCTTGCCGAAGTGGTGGGCGGGGCCATTGCCCTGAACCTGCTGTTTCACGTCCCCCTCCCTGTCGGCGGGCTCATTGTTGGCGTCTGCTCCATGGCACTGCTGACGGTACAGAACCGCCACGGCCAGCGGTATTTCGAGTCAGCCATCATCTTCCTCCTGATCATTGTCACCATCGGCTTCCTGGCCGGACTCGTTCTAAGCCCACCGGATCCAGCCGGCATGGTTGGCGGCCTGGTGCCCCGATTCCAGGGCTCCGAGAGCATCATGCTGGCCGCGGGCATGCTCGGGGCAACTGTCATGCCACACGCCATTTATCTCCACTCCCAGCTGGCCAAGGACAGGCATCCTGACGCTCGCAGCACCCCCGCCCGCCTGCGGCAGATCGTTAAGGCGACGCGGGCCGACGTCGTCCTTGCCCTCCTGCTTGCGGGAGCTGTCAACATTGGCATGCTCTTGCTGGCCGCGTCGACCTTGGGAGGTATCGCCGGTACGGACTCCATCGAAGGCGCCCACGCGGCGATCGTGAACAGCTTGGGCCCGGTGATCGGCGTCGTATTTGCGATCGGGCTGCTGGCTTCCGGGCTGGCGTCTACTTCAGTGGGCGCCTATGCGGGAGCCACCATTATGCACGGGTTGCTCAAGGTCCGGATCCCGTTGCAGGCCCGGCGTCTTGTCAGTCTGGTGCCTGCCATTGTGTTGCTTTCGGTGGGCGTGGATCCCACCTGGGCGTTGATCGTGAGTCAGATTGTCTTGAGTTTCGGCATCCCCTTTGCTTTGATCCCACTCCTGCGCCTGACCTCGAGCAAGGAGATCATGGGCGAACACCGGGACGGGCTGGTGCTGCGGCTCGCGGCCCTGATCAGTGTGGTGCTGATTGTGGCACTGAATGCACTCCTGCTGTGGTTGACCTTTACGGGGCAGGGCTAGCGGGTAGGGTTGAGAACGTGAAACATTCTGCAAATTCCTCCAGCATCGAAGACTACGTCAAGGTCATTTATGCCTACACGGAGTGGCAGGACAAGCCAATTACCTCCAGCGCGCTTGCCACCCGGCTGGGAGTGGCAAACTCCTCGGTCTCGGAGATGGTGCGCAAGCTCAAGGACCAGGGCTTGGTTGATCACGAGCCTTACAGCCCCATTCACCTCACCGCCAAGGGCTTGACCTTGGCATTGTCCATGGTGCGCCGGCACAGGCTGCTGGAAACTTATTTGGTGCGCGAGCTCGGATACAGCTGGGACGAGGTTCACGACGAGGCCGAACAGCTTGAACACGCTGTTTCAGAAAACTTTATTGAGCGCATGAGCGCCAAGCTGGGGCATCCAAGCCGCGATCCTCACGGCGACCCCATCCCGGACGCTCAGGGTGGCATCACCATGGTCCCGTCGCACCGCCTCGATGAGCTGGACCCTGGCCACACCGGTCGCATTAGCCGCATCAGCGATCACGACCCCGAGCTCCTGCGCCATCTCGAATCGATTGGCATTGGTGTCGACACGCTTGTTACCGTCCTGGGTCAACCGCGCTTTGGCGCCGGCCTGCAAATCGCCCTGCCCCAGGCCAAGAACGACGCCGGACCCTTGACTTTGAGCGATGAAGTTGCGGCCTCGCTGTGGCTGGCTTCGGAGGGATCGCACCCGGATTGTTCCGTCCAGGAAGTTACCGGAGGCTCCTTGATGAATCCTTATACCGCGGCACGCTAGTTCTGACCGGTGGCGTTTGCCGTCCCGTTCATTTGGGGCGGGTACTAGCTTCGAAGGATGAGTGATGCGGCGAAATTAGCCGCGGCCAAAACCAACATCACGATGCCCAGAGCTGTTGAGCCAACGGTGAGCAGGGCAAGGGCCGCCGCGAGGAAAAGCCCCAAGGCCAGCCAGCGGACAAGGTCCGGGCTAAGGCGCCTTTCGCTGCGGGGGGCCATGAATGCACCCCAGAACACCACCACCACAGCCGGTACGCCTAGGCCCAGAATTAAATGCCAGGGGCTTTCTTGTTTGAAGCCCCAAAACAAAAGTGCGGCAACCATGCCCACTTCAAGGGCAAACCCCAAAACTTTGTTGGTGCCGTCCGCCACTGGCCTGATGCTTGCCGGATCCATTCCGGCGGCCTTGGCCTTCGTGGCGATGCGATTCTTCAAGGATCCTCCTGCGGTCCGAGTCATGGGCGCCCCATGGCGGCACGTTCACGGCGCAGGACATAGCGCTGAACTTTTCCGCTGGGCGTCTTTGGCAGCTCCGGCACGAAATGGACCCGGCGCGGATAGGCGTGGGCTGCAAATCGGGTCTTCACGAGCGTCTGCAGCTCAAGAACCAGCTCATCCGAGGCTAGCGTGGGGTCACGAAGCACCACGAACGCTTCGAGGACTTCACCACGAATCTCATCGGGTGTCCCAATCACTGCGGCTTCAACCACACTCGGGTGCGTGACAAGGACCGATTCCACGTCGAAGGGTCCAATGCGGTAACCCGCCATGATGATGACATCGTCATCACGGGAGGAGAAATAGATGAAACCGTCCTTGTCCCGGCGGCCCGTGTCCCCAGTGACGTACCACTGGCCGTCGCTGCTGTACCGCTCAGCGGTCTTCTCGGGTGCATCCACGTAAGCCGTAAACCACATGAAGGGGCTTCCTGCCACGTTGATGGCAACGCGTCCGGACTCTCCATCAGCGGCCGGCACGTCTTCGTTGTCTGCGAGGACATCTACGCTCCATCCCGGCAGCTGCACCCCCATGGAGCCGGGGCGCAGGGGCGATTGCAAACCTTCGGCCCATGCATTGCCCGCCACCATGCCATGTTCTGTCTGCCCGTAGTGGTCATGGACCTCCAACCCGAAGGCGTCACGACTCCACGCGATGACATCAGGTGTCAAGGGCTCGCCAGCACTCGATGCACGGCGCAGCCTGTGGGACTTCTCGGGTGTGGATCCTGCCCGTAGCGACCTGTACACGGTGGGGGCGGCCGCGAAGTTGGTGACGTGGAATTTATCCAAGACGGCCCACGTCAAGTCCGGACTAAAACTGGCCGCCAGGAGCAGCGAGCGGTTGCCGGCGGCGAGAGGGGCCAAGAGCGCATAGTACAGCCCGTAGGCCCACCCGGGATCGGCCGCATTCCAGAAAACATCGTCATCTCGAACGTCCAGGCCAAAGCTTTGGTAGCCAACAAAGGAGGCCACCGCGCCCAAGGTAATGGGGACTCCCTTGGGTGTCCCGGTGGTTCCAGACGTGAAGAGTTGCGCAAGGGTGCCGCCACCGCCAACGGCGACAGGTCCGGCGTCGTACGCCTCGGTGTCGGCAAAGGCGCCCGTCCCGGCCGTCATCTCGGCTAGCGAGAGATCGTAGCCAAAGGCGTCGCCACGGGCAACAATCACAGGACGCGAGGCGTCCGTCGGGACTTCACCAGGAGGCAGGAGCTTGCGTCGCTGGTCGGCGTCGCAGATCACCAGACGCGCGCCGCTGGACTGCAAGCGGAATTCGATGGCGTCGTGCGCAAACGCCGTGAAGAGGGGCACATCTACCGCACCCAACCGCCAGATGCCCAGAAGGGCGATCACCAGCTCGGCAGATTTGGCCATCAGCGTGGCCACGTGATCACCGCGACGAACACCCAGGGAGGCCAAGGAAGCGGCGAACTGCGTGGATTTCTCCCGCAGCTCGCCGTAACTAATGTCTTCGCTGCTTAGATCGGCGGAGACAACGCTCAAGGCAATGTCTCCAGCCGGATGCCGGTCGCACAAGAGCTCGGCAGCATTTGCGCCGGGCACAGCGAAAGTGTCAAGAAGCTCCTGCACACTAGCCGTCATGATCTGCTCCCTCGCATTGGAAATGCAGCATTGGAACTACAGCATTGCTACTACAGCGCTAGCCGTAATTTAGCCTTCACAGTCCTTGCAGTAGAACAGGCCGTTCTTTTCGCGTGCCACCTGGCTGCGGTGGCGGACGAGGAAACATGATGAACAGGTGAATTCATCGTCCTGGGCCGGGATGACCTGAATGATGAGCTCTTCGTTAGAGAGGTCAGCACCCGGCAGGTCAGTGCCTTCGGCCGTATCTGAATCTTCGACGTCAATGTGCGCCGTCTGAGCACCGCCACGCTGAACCTGAAGCGCCTGAAGCGACTCTGTCTCGTGGTCTTCGTCCTTGTTGCGGGGTGCGTCGTAATCCGTTGCCATGCGGTTTTCATACTCCTGAAGTGCTCGTGGTATTGGCTGGGTCTTTCAGCGCCTTATCATAGCCCCTGCAGGCTTGATTCGTACCCTTACTACCCCGTTGTTTTCCCACAGCATAGGGGATGACTTTGAAATTTGTTGAGTTCTCGCGATTTTTTTTGAAGATTTCTTTGATGCGGCGCGTAGAAGTGGCCATTCTCACGGCCGATCGGGCTGGTTATTGCCGCAAGGGAGCCCCTCTTCTGGAGAATTTTCGACGCCGCGAATCGCCACCGCGATCCCTTCGCCTTATCCTTGAGAGAACATGGCAAACAACTCTTCCTCAAACGCTTCGCTCAATCGTCGGCAAGTGGCTCAGGCCCTTAACATTCCGCCCGAGATGGCAGTCCGTAACGGCATCCCTTCACGCATGAGCGCCGCCGAGGTGGCCGCCATCGATGCCAACCCTCCGTCATGGCTGGCGCAGTCTCGTGCAAACGCCACGGGCAAGCGACCTGTCTGGGTCGAGTTGCGCTGCTACCTGTGCGATTTCCTTGAGGTGGCCCGGCCCAAGAAGTGGTGGCCTGAATTCACTTACGTGATCTGCGATTTCCACGACAATGACGAACTTCCCACCCCTCCCGCCGGTTGGCGCCGAAGCGAGTACGACGGCGTTGGTGGCCGTTTCCGAGGGATAGTTGATTCCCTCGATCCCTAAGAGTGGTCAATGTAGGCCTGCAGTCGAGCGAACGCCCGACTTTTTTGTTGGCGGTTCACCAACGAGTAGGATTCTAGCCGTGACAGTGCCGGCGAAACTATTTCAACAGTGGCTCAACGCAGTGGCTGGCGATACCAGCCATGCCGCAGTGTGCCGCGCTGCCGGAATAAAGCGTTCAACCCTGGCTCAGCAGTTGGTGCGTGGAAGAGTCTCACTTGCCACGGTCGCCGCTGTGAGCCGGTCACTGGACTTGCCTGTGGTGCAGTCACTCGCGGATTTCCCGGCTTTTGAAGATCTTCCCGCAGGGGTCAAGGCTCCCAGCGACGCGGAATTGTTGAGTCAGATTTCCGATGCAAATCTTCTGACGGAAATCCTCAACCGCAACCTTGCCGCCGAACACGGCGTGAAACCCGATCCAATTGAACTGGCACCTGCCCCGCACCGTTCCTCGGTCCGGGCATGGCTGGATGCCGTTGATACCGCGGACCTTCGTCAGAAGGTGGCCCGGCAAGCATCTATCGCTCCTCAAAACCTTTCAGCACAGATCTCCGCCAACCGATTGACTCCCGAACTGGCCATAGAAAGCGCTCGGATTGCCGGCGTCGGACTGACCAACGGACTGGTTTCCACAGGGTTTCTCACACCGACAGAGGCTGGCTGGGCACCCGAGGCAAGGGCGGCCGCATTGCGAGCTACAGCCAATAGCGTCCTGGCTTCTTTGGCCGCCCAACGTCTTGAATCCTTGAGCCGCATCCTGCGACGATCCGAAGATGATTCAGATGCCGCACAAAGTGTTTGGGAGAACCTGGGATGAGCATGATTTTGCAGTGGACGGCATTGTTGGTCTGTGTTGCTTGCTCGGTTTGGCGTTTTCCCGCCATGCTCAAGGGACGTAACCGCGGCTTGTTCTGGTCATTTGTGGCCGCATCCATGTGTGTTGCCCTGAGCATCCCTGGCATCTACTTGCCGGTTGATGCCCTATTGGGTGGCAACAATTTTGCCAATGTCATTCTTCGACTCAGCCTCTTTTCGGTCTTCTTCCTCATCTCGGGCAAGATCGCCGCGGCCTACAATTCAGCCACTGCTGTGAGGCTCGTTCGAGGCCCTGTCGGGATAGTTGTCTTGGCAATCTGTTCCGCTGGAATTTGGATCACGTACTTCCTCTCGGATTTACACGGTTCCAGCACTGGATTAGTGGGCTTTTTTGATCAGCCGTCAGTCACCTACTACATGCGTTTCGGGTTCGTCTACATGGCGTATGTGTCTGCGTGCCTTGTTGTGCCTACGGCTAAGGCAGCCATGTCACAGCGGCAGGTGTTGGACCGGGCAGCGGCGTCGTTCATGAGCCTTGGCTTCCTCTTGGTTTGTTTGACCATCCCTGTGCAATTTTCGCCGCTTCATGGTTCGAGCCTCATGAAGATCATCTCTTTCAGCTCCATCATCTGCGTGGCCGCGGGACTTGCGATGGTGTGGATTTCCTTTATGCGACGCCCGGCCCTTGGACATATACGCACCTAACGTGCATATTTCAGGTCGAGGGAGATGGGCATATACACTTTTCCATTAGTTTCTGTCATAATTATGAATGTGTGAACAAAGTTTGCCCGCCGTGGCACACAAAACTTTGGGGGTGAGTGGTGGCTCGGTTTTTACCGACCCACCACTCAATTATTTAAGGTCGTTGAGCTGGTTCATGACCCAGTCGTTGCCGCACGGCACCCACCGGCGAATGGCTTGTGAGAGTGCCAGGAAATCCTCCAGCGCCTCCCTGCCGTTTCCCCATCGCAACTCCCCCATGGGCCTCCTGCGGCGCCGTAGGCGGTGTGTCGCCTCCAGTCTTCGAAGCACCCGTACCTTGGGCAAAGAAAAAGGACCTGTTCCCCGCCGCAATGGCCGGGAACAGGTCCCAATAGGGATGTGGAGATGGGGAGAATTGAACTCCCGTCCGATGTTGTGTTGTCAGGGCTTCTCCGGGTGCAGTTTGCAGCGGTTTTTCTCGGCCCCAGCTATCTCGCAAACAAGTAGCTGCCAGGCCCAGTTGTATAAGAGTCCCCTAAGCGCCTACAACAAGAACTTAGAGCAGTGGCCCTCTAAATGACGCCAGGATCCGGGACGAGAGCATTCCCGGGCTGACGGACTGTCTTACTGCTTAGGCAGCAAGAGCGAAGTCAGTGCGATTTGATTCAGCACTTATGTTTTACAGAGATCGTTTACGAGTTAACCCTGTATCCTCGACCCGCTTCACCTGTCTCGACTAACACCGTCGAAACCGATCATCCCCTATTGTTTTTTCAAACCCACATCCAATCGAAACCGTACGTGGTCTATCCATGCTAGCGCATCCGGCGCATGAAATATTCCACGGCGAGCGGCTAGTTGACCAGTCCTCGGTCCACTTTCATCTTCAGGACCACTAGTGCAGCGGCGTCAAGTGTGGCCGCAAATCCCGGATCGTTCTGCGCGGTTTTCAGCATCCCGGCATACATCTGGGGAAGCAACGCCTGATTGGTGCACAATGCCATCGTTCCGCCTGCTTTGAGGAAGAGCACTCCACGCTCCGATACCGGCACGGCGGCTACCTGAACAGCGTCGCAGATATCGTCACTGACAATAATGCCCTTGAACTCAAGGTCGCCTCGCACCATGTCGTGAACAATTATTGGGGAGAAGGGCGCCAACTTCTTGGGGTCGATCTGGGGGTACGACGCGTTCGAGATCATCAGCCACGGGGCTCCGGCCTTCACGGCATCACGGAACGGCCCAACATAAGCGTCGTTTCGAACCGTGACCGCGTCCACCACGCTGGCCTCGACGTCTGTATTTTGAGTGACCCGCCCCAACCCGGGAAAGTGCTTGATCGTTGGGTCAATGCCGCCTGCCTGCATTCCCTTGGCAAAAGCGATTCCGTGGCTTGAAACCTCCGCCGGCGTGTAACCATATTCCCTGCCAAAGGCGCCAATCGGAGCGTTCTGCGGCGCAAAGCCAGCCCCGGGGACCGTATCCATGACAGGCGCCAGGTTGACGTTGACGCCTACTGCGGAGAGTTGTTTGCCCCATTCGGTGGCTTGGGACTGCAAAGCTGCGGCACTGAGTTGGCCCTGTTCAATGGCTTGTGGCATGTCATCAAAGCCGGGGCCCTGCATGATCTGAACCAGCCCGCCCTCCTGGTCCGTCGCCACAAAAGGCAGAATGCCGGCGGTCCTGGATCCTGAAATGTGGCTTGTCAGAGCGGAAACTTGGCCGGCGATAGCGCTCTGGCCCGCGGTGCTGCGACCCTTGACAAACACATTGCCGACAATCAAGGTGTCCAGCGCATACAAGGAATTGGCGTCGGCTCCTGTCACGGGCGAGGAAACCATGAGAACCTGGCCAACCTTTTGCTCCAACGAAAGCTCGGCCAGCTTCGCCTCTGCCACGCCCTTGGTGCTGGTGGCGGACGGCGCAGGAGCGGACGACGCCGGAGCCGGGCTTGCGCTCGAAGGCGGTAGCGCCGTGGTGCTCTGCCCTGGAGATGGTGCCGAGGAAGGCCCCACGGTAGCCATGGGTGCAGAAGCACGGCCGGTAAGGAACAAGGCAACCATGGCCGCCACGAGGGCAAGGGCAGCAACAACGGCGCCAACCATCCACCAGCGCTTACCGTTCATCGGAACCACTTCCTACCTCTCCTCATGCGCCCACAACAACAGGCTCACGTTGCACCGCGGGAGGAGTCCTTATTCTCCGCCGCCGCGATTCTTGGCCCGCATGTCACGCAGGGCTTCACGGTTGTCCTGTTTTTCACGCAGTGACTGGCGCTTGTCGTAATCCTTCTTACCGCGGGCAATGGCGATTTCGACCTTGGCGCGGCTGTCCTTGAAATACAGCTGCAGGGGCACAATCGTGAAGCCGGACTCGCGAGTCTTGCGATCGATCTTCTCGAGCTCCTCGCGGTGCAGCAAAAGCTTACGACGGCGTCTTGCCGTGTGATTCGTCCAGCTGCCGTTCAAATACTCGGGGATATAAACCGATTCCAACCACAGCTCATCGTTGTAGAAGGTGGCAAAGCCGTCGACGAGGGATGCCCTGCCCTCACGGAGGGACTTCACCTCGGTACCCATCAAAACCAACCCGGCCTCGAAAGTATCCATGATGTGATAATCATGCCGGGCCTTGCGATTGGTGGCCACTACCTTCAGGCCACTTTCCTTGGGCACAGCTGGCTCCCTCATGTTTGAAATGGCCGCAGCACCGTTGACGGCCGCGGTTGTAAAAATAACTACGGGCTTGCACCGCGGATAATCCACGGTGCAAGCCCCAAGTTTAGCAATTGATTAGAGCAGCAACATCGGGTCAACGGGCGTTCCATTGAGCCATGTCTCAAAGTGAGCGTGGCAGCCGGTCGAGTTGCCGGTGTTGCCCGAGTAGGCAACCAACTGGCCGCGTTTGACGCTCTGGCCTTCACGGACCAAAACAGATGAGTTGTGATAGAAAACGGTCATTAGCGCATTTCCCTGGACAACGCCATGACTAATCCACAACACATTGCCGCCACCCCACACAACGGTGGTTTGACCGGCCAACCGGACTGTGCCGTCGGCCGGTGCATAGACTGGCGTGCCACAGGCCGCCCCGAAGTCGATGCCGGTGTGGTCATAGTAGCCGGTGCCATTGAAATCGGCCGTGCCCGGGGGAACCGGGCGGTTCCGCACGAATGGAGAAGTGATGGGAACGTTTGCCGCGAAGGGATGCTGAAGACCAAAAGCCGAGACGTCACCAACAGCCGGCGGCACGTACGGCGGTGGGACGTATCCGCCGCCGCCCCCACCGTTGTTATTGGCAGCGGCTTGTTCGCGGGCAATACGTTCGGCCTCAGCTTTGGCCGCGGCCTCCGCAGCTTCTCTTTCCTTGCGCTGAATTTCTGCAATCTGGGCGCTCACTGATGCCTGCTGCACCTGAACCTGCTTCAACTGCGCCTGAATACGCGGCTTCTCCGCCTCAAGTTTGGCGTTCAATGCTGCGGAGTCGCTAATGAGCTTATCGACGGTGGCTTTCTTTGAGGCAGCCTCATCGCGAGCCACCTGCTCAGCGACCAACGCGGCGTCGGCCTGCTGCTTTAGGTCCTTGATTTCCGCTTCAACGGCAACCAAACGAGCCTGTGCGTTTTGATTCGTGGCTTTTTGAGCCGTCAGTGCCTCAAGTGCAGCGGTTTGGCTGCGCAGTGCCTGTTCGGCAAGATCAATCGAGTTCGCAAGATCGCTCGTGGAGCCAGCACCCAGAATCAGGGTGAGGTTTACGGGCAGGCCACCGGCTTTGTACGACTGTGCAGCGATCTGCCCAATCATGGCCTTGGTCGCCGTTGCCTTTTCGGCATCCGCGGCGATCTGTGCCGTGATCTTGTCCTTGCTTTGCTGAGCCAAGTCAATCCGGGCAGCAAGCGAGGTGACCACTCCGGTTGCCGCGCTGACGCGATTCTGCGCATCGCTCAGGGCTGCTTGTGCACCCGGCAGCTGCCCCTGGTACGTGACCAGGTCAGCGGCTGACTTGGCAATGCCGGAGTCGACGAATTCAAGTGACGTCTGAACATCCTGGGCTTGCTGCGCCAGCGCGGCAGCCTTGTCATTGAGGTCGTCAGCCTGAGCCGGAGGTACCAGTCCGAGCAATCCGAGAGCCACGAGCACCGTTACGGCAGCCGTCAACCGGCGGGCAACGGGTCGCCGAGCCTTTGTCAACGATCGCTGAAAGGCCACGGTGCTGGGCATGCTGCGCCCAAGTGGGGGAGAATTCACAACTCTAATTCCCCCGCTTGATTTCGAATTCATGCCTAATAGCTCCTTGAAAATTGCCGCCAAAATACACGCACATTAGCTTGGTGGCAGTGGTTACTTGAGACCTTCACGCAATAGCGTCAACCTTAACCTTACACTTTAAGGTTTTTCCGCAAGGATACGGCTGATGATACTCCTGCCAGAACCACTCCGAGGAGTATCAACACAGGGTAAATCTTGAACGCGTCTGTCGTGGAGATAAATGGTGTCCCCGAGTTGGCCTCGGCCAGGTACCCACCCATGAAGAATTGCACAATGGACCACACCGCGCCCGAGGCCAGCAGGGCGCCGATAGTTGCCGCAATGACACCCTCGAGCACAAAGGGCAGCTGGATCACCGTCCGAGACGCACCCACCAGGCGCATGATCTCAATCTCCCGGGTGCGTGATTGTGCCGAAAGTCTGATGGTGGTGGCAATCAGCAGGGCAGCACAGACTGTCATCAACCCGGCCACGGCAATCGCGACGTAGGTGGCGATGTTCATCCATGAGAACAATTTCTCAAGCACCTTGCGTTGATCGACCACCGAGTCAACACCCGGCGTGGCAGAGAACGTCTCGTTGATGATCTGGTATTTTTCCGGATCGGTCAGCTTAATGCGGAACGACGACGGCAGATTGGCTGCCTCCACGGAATCGACCATGGGCGAGTTTGCGAACTGCTCCTGGAAGTGGCCCAGGGCCTCTTCCTGGCTCTCAAAGGACCAGGTCTCGATGTAGGGCTTGACGGCTGCAGATTCCAGCATGCCCTCGATGTCCTTCTTTTGATCCTCGGTGACAGGGCCGGAGATGCAGTTGGTGTTGGCTGGCACATCGTTGCACAGGTAAATGGTGACCTGAACTTTGTCGTACCAAAAACCCTTCAGCTGGCCGATCTGCATTTGCAACAGCCCAGCCGTGCCAACGAAGGTCAGCGACACAAAGGTCACCAGGATCACCGAAATGACCATTGTCAGGTTGCGGCGAAGGCCGCTGCCCAACTCGCTCATAATGAAAGCAAGTCTCACTTTTGGTCCTCATTCATGTTCTTCAAGCCGTCAATCTTCTGAGCTGGCGCCGCATCATCGGCCGGCAGCTGCCCACGCCTGCGTTCAAGCCGTGGGGGCATGGACTCCTCTTCAGCGGCGTCGCTTGCCTGGGTGGCACTGACGATGCGCTGACGGCGGGTCTGGGGCTCGGCGTCGTTCTTCTCGGAAGGCTCGACGGCGGCCGCCTCGCCTGCCGCCGGAATGATCGGCATCATCGAGGTGTATTGAGCCTTGACCTCATCGCGGACCACCTTGCCGTGGCGGAGCTCAATGACGCGCTTGCGCATGGAGTTGACGATGTCGTCGTCGTGCGTGGCCATGACAACGGTGGTGCCGTTTTGGTTGATCTTGTCCAAGATCTCCATGATGCCGGCACTGGTGGTGGGATCCAGGTTGCCTGTGGGCTCATCGGCCAGCAGGATGCCGGGCTGGTTCACAATGGCGCGGGCAATTGCCACACGCTGTTGCTCACCGCCGGAAAGTTCGGTGGGCTTGCGGTGGCCCTTGTCCTCAAGGCCAACGAGTTCAAGTACGCGGGGAACCTCGGCGCGAATAGCTGCACGGGATTTCCCCAATACCTGCATGGCGTAGGCGACGTTTGCGAAGACCGTCTTGGTTTGGATGAGCCGGAAGTCCTGGAAGACCACCCCAATGCCGCGGCGGAACTTGGGCACGCGCCAGCTGGGCACGTTGGCCACATTCTGCCCCGCAACGTAGACCTGCCCGTGCGGGGTCTTGTACTCACGCAACACAAGTCGCAGCAAGGTGGACTTACCGGACCCCGAAGAGCCCACCAGGAACACGAACTCGCCGCGCTGCACATCCAAGGAAACATTGTCCAGCGCAGGCTTGGATTTGCGATCGTAAGCAATGCTCACATTTTCAAAACGAATCATGACTTTTTCATTGCCCGGCCAGCGAAGAGTGCTGGCATGCTGGCGGCCGGGCAGAGGCTCGGGGGAAGAAACCGCCAGCATATTGACTATAGGCGTCGAGTCGGGCGATTGCCGATTCCCGGGCGGTGTGTCGATACTGGATGATTACTGTGAATCCGCACAATGGCCGGGGCCGCCGTCTCTATCCCTGAGTGGGAAGGGCGTCGGGTCCGGAGTGCGGCTATGCCTTCTCGGCGTTCCTGTTGTCTGCACGCCACCGAATTCCGGCGTCGATGAAGTCATCGATCTCACCATCAAGCACGGCGCCCGCGTTGCCTACTTCATGCTCCGTGCGCAGGTCCTTGACCATTTGATACGGGTTCAGGACGTACGACCGCATTTGATCTCCCCACGAAGCCTTGACGTCTCCGGCCATGGCCTTCTTTTGGGCGTCCTCCTCGGCCTTCTTCAGCAGCAAGAGGCGCGATTGCAGCACACGCATGGCGGCGGCGCGGTTTTGGATCTGCGATTTTTCATTCTGCATGGACACCACGGTGCCTGTTGGAAGGTGGGTTAGACGCACTGCCGAGTCCGTGGTGTTCACCGATTGGCCACCGGGGCCCGAAGACCTGAACACGTCCACGCGGATCTCGTTGTCGGGGATCTCAATGCTGTCAGTTGATTCAATCAGTGGAATGACTTCAACGGCGGCGAAGGAAGTTTGGCGACGTCCCTGATTGTCGAAGGGGCTGATGCGAACCAGACGGTGCGTGCCTGCCTCAACGCTGAGCGTGCCAAATGCATAGGGTGCTTTGACTTCGAAGGTTGCGGACTTCAAGCCGGCTTCTTCAGCGTACGAAGTATCCAACACGGCGGTCGGGTAGCCGTGGCGTTCGGCCCAGCGGAGGTACATACGCAGCAGCATCTGCGCGAAGTCCGCGGCATCCACGCCACCGGCTCCTGAACGAATGGTGATGACGGCTTCACGTTCGTCGTATTCGCCCGCCAGCAGAGTGACGATTTCCAGATCCTGCAAAGACTTCTGCAGTGCAGTGAGTTCTTTGGCAGCTTCGGCGAGGGATTCGGAGTCGCCCTCTTCCTGAGCCATTTCCACCAGCACCTCGAGGTCGTCGATCCGAGCCTCGAGCTTGCGCAGCTTTTCCAGCTTTGACTGGGCGTGGCTGAGCTTTGACGTTACCTTCTGGGCGGCAGCCGGGTCATCCCAAAGATTCGGCGAGCCGGCCTGGTCTGACAAATCTTCGATGTTTTCGATGAGTTTCTCCACCTCGGAGACTTGCTCGATCGAGGTGTAGGTTGCGCGTAGGGCCCGGATTTCTGCGGGAAAGTCTGTCTCTGCCATGATATTCAAGCCTACGGCATGCACGGCCGTCGTGGCGTCGCTGCTGGGTTATGCCGTCATAGGAGCAGGTTCGCCCGGGCTGTGCTGCTGACACCGATGTTGATGCCTGCGGGAACGAGGAAGTTGATAAACAGCGGATGAACGACGGCGGATAGACTCACCTGCGCCGTATGTCCATCGCTGGCGCCAGTTCCCGAATCAATGACGATGCCGCTCAATCCTGTAGGAGTTTCCGTGCCGTTCAGATAGGTCTGCGTTGCCGCGAGCACTCCTTGGCTGGTCAGCAGGGTACCCGGGTCGGTGCTGGTGCTGCCACCACTGAGTTCGAAGGTATCAGCGGCTGCGAGCGCGGCGCCGTCGGCCATGGACAGTAGTTTTTTGTGGCCCAGGTAAGTGCTGCCGGCGGCGGCAACCACTGTGATGATGAGAAGGACAATGAGTACGTAGCCGATCAACAGCACCATGACGTGCCCCTGTTCGCCAGGGTTCCGGCTCCCCTGGGGAACTCTTTTCGGCGCAGTGGGGAATGACATCCTGCGGCGGGTCACTTGAATCGTCCTACTTTTTGTGTGGAGGTTGAATCCACCGTGGCCGCGGTGGCGTTGACGCCGGGCACTGCACCAACTACTGGTAGTTCGACCCGCAATGTCACTGAAGCGCGGACTGTGCTGCCGGCCGTGAAGCATCCGCCGTCGCAGCTAATGGTCAATTGTGCATTCTCTGGGTCAAACCCCATGTCCTCCATAGCCATGTGGACGGCTTCTTCGGCAGCTTGTTGGGCCAGGCCAAGGTCGCTGTGCAGCACGAATACCTTGGCCGCTTGATCCGAGGCTCCCACAACCGCATATGCGCCGCCCTGCATCTGGCCTACGGTCAGGATGAGGTAGACGACGGGCACCATGAGCAGGACGGCCAGGAAGATGAATTCAACAATTGCGCTACCTTCCTGCGCTTCCAGGCCAGGGCTCTCACCACGTGGCCCGTAGGCAGTTTGGGACGGCTCAGTTGGTAATAACTGCATGCCCGGTCATTTCAAGGGTGTGTGGCGGTCCAAATAGGCCAAGTAGTGGAATGGGAGCCGTGATGGAAACGCTTAGTACGTTCAATCCGTCGCGAGTCTCCACGTTGACTGAAATCTCTTCGACGTAGTCCTGTCCCAACGCCGCGCCGACCAGCATCGCTGCCCGTTCTCTGGCGTCGTCCGCGCTCCGGTCCCCCAGAGCCCCGTATCTGGCTGCCGATGATGCGGCGTCCGCCACGGTGTTGCGCACGTGCAGGGCCAGGGTCAGTTGAATCAGGGCCACGAAGATGAGCGTGACGAGTGCACCCACCAAGACGAAGTCCACCACCGCTGCCCCGTCCTCACCTTGGCGCAAAGGCCGGGAGGCGCGTGATGCATTATTTAGGGTTGAACCTGCTCCATGGCCTGATTGAACAGTCTCTCCAGAGCGGGACCGGCGATGGCGAGCAAGCCGGCCACCAGGACGGCGCTCATGAGTGTGATGAGAACCCAGCCAGGAACGTCCCCTCGAGAGTTCTCCGTTGCAGGAAACAGTGCCGGAAATCGTGTGGCCAAGCCCTTTCTTATGCGGGCCAGCCGTTGCCGTGAGGTGATGAGTAGGGCAATTGCAAGTCCAACCATTTTGTCCATGATCTGCATGAGACACTTCCTTCGTGTGGTGCTGCATGAATTTGTCTGACGACTTACGATTCAAGCCCGAGGCAGTAGCCATCTAGAAGCCCATCTGCAGCATGGCCAAGCCGGGAAAGACTGCGAAGACAACTGTGAGTGGAAGAACTCCGAAGATCAAGGGAATCATCATGGTGATTTCCTTGCGACCTGCCGCCTCCATGAGTTCGCGTTTGGCAACATCGCGGACGTCCTGGGCTTGTGCCCTGAGCACCTCGGCAAGCGGAGTCCCGCGATTCACGGCCACACTGATGCCGTCCACAAAGCGGGACAGCGCAGCAACATTGACTCGCGCGGAGAACTGGTTCAATGCTTCGATCAGGGGCGTGCCGGCTCTGGTCTGCGCCAGAACCTTCCCGAACTCGGCAGAGAGCACACCATTGGATGACCGCGCCACACGGTCTAGAGCGCTTGCAGCACTTTCACCGGCTCCGACGGCCAAAGCCATGAGTTCGGCAAGCGCTGGAAACTCGGCAATCATACGAGACTGGCGCTTCTTGATGCGGGCGCCGAGAGCATAATCGTAAAAGAGGTAGCCGAACACCATGGGGCCAAGGGTTAGAGCCACCCCACCCATGATGTTGATGTTGCCCCGCCACAGCAGGAGGAGCGAAATCAAGGCACCCACCGCGAGGCCTGCTCCTGCCCACAGCAACTGAATTGCACGGAACTCCAGGGCCGTCTCGGTTCTGCCTGCCTGCTCGAGCCGGGCATTGAGTCCGTGGACGCTGATGTTGAACCGGCCCAGTTTATGGACGGCGTCCGAGACGAAAAGCCGGAAGATCTTCTCCAACGGGCCAAAGAGCGTGCTCGAATCATCGGCGTCTAATAGTTTGGACCTGCTGCCGACAGATCGCAGTTGAGGTTCTACCCGCTGAACAAAGCTGGTCTTGCGCATTGCCGGAAGCCTGACAAACGTCAGCCACAAGCCCGAACCCAGCAGGATTCCAAGCCCCATGACCACGGCGGCATGAGTATTCATTGCAGCACCCGCTGTTCCTCGGGAAGTGCCCCGATGCGTAGCATCAACCGATAGCACACCAGGGAAATCACCAGTCCCCCGCCAAGAACGGCCCAACCCGCCGGCGAGTTGTAGGCACCGATGGCTTCGGGGCGCGTGGCCATAAGCATGAGCACTATCCACGGCGCGGCCACTGCCAGCCTGGCGGCGCTGACCGTCCATGATTGTCGTGCCTCCAATTCGCTTCGAGTGCGGGCATGGTCACGTAGGAATTCCGAAAGCGTGCCAAGGAGCCTGCCCAAATCAGTTCCGCCAACATCGCGGGTGAGGCGCAGGGCCTCGATGATCCGATCAGCTACAGGGTCGGAAAGGGCTCCCTTGAGCTTTTGCAAGGCTCCCTCAAAGTGGCCCGTTGCCCTGTAATCAGCTCCGAATGCCTCAAACTCCTCCCGAAGTTGCACAGGTCCCTTAGTGCCCAGTTGGGCCAAGGCTTCCGGGAGGGATAAACCGGCTCGAATTGCTGAGCGCAAGTGGTCCACAACATCAGGCCAGATCTCACGCATAGCTGCGGAGCGGCGCCGTGCTCTCATGTTGAGCAGCGCGATGGGCAGGTAGCCGCTGAACATGCCAAAACAGACTGCAATGGCCGGTGCTGCCGTGACGACTAAAACCAACAAGGCCATGAGCAACGCCAACCCTGCAGAGCTGAGCATCAATGACGTGGGCGAGATTTGAGGTACTCCAGCCCTCTGCAGCAGCCGCTCGAGGGCGCTGCGCCGACCCGTACGCGTCTGACGCCCCGGTTCACTCCAGCAGGCATTCCAGACAAGGAACAAGCCCATCCCGGCAAGGAGCCCCACGACGGCCGACATCAGCGTTCACCCATGAGCGTCGCAACGTTGTAGCCTGCCGCCGCGAACTTGTCAGGAGTTGGCATGGCTGTTTCTGAGGCGGTGAGCCTTCCGTTGACTGTACTGAATATGAGCCCGGATTCAATGATGCCGTTTTCAACACGGCGCCCCAATGCGAGGATTTCGCCCACGCTGCGACGACCATTCGGCGCCCTGACACAATGGACCACGAGGTCGATGCACGCGGCGACAGTGGGTACTACGAAAGCCGCGGTGATGTTCTCCCCGGCGAGCAATGGCAGCGTGCAAATCTTGACGACGGCGTCGTGGGCCGAGTTGGCGTGGACGCTTGCCATGCCTGGTAAGCCACTATTTAAGGCAATCAGCATATCCAGGCTCTCAGCCTCACGGACCTCCCCCACAATCAGCCTGTCGGGACGCATGCGGAGTGCTTCCTTGACGAGGCGTCTTAGCGGAATTTCGCCCATACCCTCGAGATTTGGTTGGCGGCACTGCAGACCAACCACGTCACGCAAGGGAAGTTTGAGTTCAAATATTTCTTCTACTGTCACTACCCGCTCACGAGAGCCAATGCCAGCAGCCAGGCAGTTGAGCATGGTGGTCTTACCGGCCTGCGTGGCCCCTGAAACCAGAATGTTCAGCCCGCTGCTCACGGCCGCTCCC
This sequence comes from Arthrobacter alpinus, assembly GCF_900105965.1. Classification (NCBI taxonomy): domain Bacteria; kingdom Bacillati; phylum Actinomycetota; class Actinomycetes; order Micrococcales; family Micrococcaceae; genus Arthrobacter; species Arthrobacter alpinus. The sequence goes on along the minus strand of NZ_FNTV01000001.1, from coordinate 241,507 downwards.
AGGAAGCGGGCAGCCTGCGGAGTCAGTGAGCCCAACTCCACTAGGTGGTCAAGGCGGCTCGCACGGGCAGTAAATTTGCGAATATTGACGGCCCAGTGCGTTTTTGTGATGTCCGGTATGACCACGTGGAGGCGGCTCCCGTCAGGAAGTGCCGCATCCGCAAAGGAGACTTTATAGATGGGTAGCGATTTTGTAACCCAGACCCAGAAGCGTGAGTCACTCGACCTATTGTGTGGTCGTGGAACGATCAGAAAATCAGGCGATTGATCGGCATGAGGGAACCTAAGTGGCGATCGGCCATCGCTGGGCTCCCAAGTGATTACGGATTCGCCACTTCAACGAAGCCGTTGGATCGTGAATTTATGACGAATAGTTCAATGAACCGAGTTACGGAGATTGTCTGTTGAGGTCAACCACAGTTCGCTTGCCGCGAAAGACCAAAAAACTGAACCCCAGCATCTGGGCAATTCGGCTATTTTTACAAGACCTGCAATGTGGAACGCTACCTCCAGCAGGGGTGATGGCCCAACAGACAGGGAAAACCAAGAGTGCCGGATTACTTCCCGGAGTGACCGTAAGGTGAATCAGTGCGAACTCATACAATTTCAAGGCGCTAACCGGCGAACCGCTACCCATGACATGGATAGTCGTACCCTGTAGCGTCCGGGCGCTGCTTCGAAGGAAGCGGAGTCCCATGGACCTTCAAAATGCAGAATCACGGCAAACCGAGATGCCGAGTCATCTCAGCAGTACCAGCGATCGCGATCATATTGTATTGAGTTGGAACGAGTTCGGTGACCACAGAAAACTGAGCTCTCTGCCGGACAGGGAAAGTTCCAGCCTCGAATTTGAGCCCCAACCTCGTACCCGCACTACCAAACAAACCATTTCCAGTCTTGCTATTACAGATCCGAATGAGATCGTTGGAAGAATACTGGGGAACCGTCGCAGGCTTAGGACCGTGTACCGACGATTGAACCCTGTGGAGTACCCCAAAGTTCGCATGGCAGCCAAGGGTCCGCTTCGTCTATCTAGGGAGTCGCGACTGAGAAAGTGGCATGCATTTGAGAATTCAAATATCGACGACTATGTGACTTCTGCAGCTCTGATGGGATATGAGTCTTGTCTGGTGACGTTGAAACTTCCTTCGGTCAACTGGCTCAATTTCGCACCGACGCCAGCTTCATTTCATGCCCAACACAAGGCCTTGCTCAGGCAATTGGGCTCGCGCAGGCGTTACGCTGTCCCGAACTTCAACAAAGAGGCATATACCCTATCCGCTCTCGAGTTCAAGGTGACGGGGCACAACGCACCTCACTTCCACGATGTGATGATGCTTCCTACCGGTGCCGACGACACCGTGCGACGCCTATGGCGGGAACGTCTAGGCCTTCCGAACTGGCTTCCGGACGACGAGGTTGTTCACGTCTCGCGAAAATACAGCGATCCCGAAAACCCCGTCGAGAGTTTCCGCCGCGCATCACGATATCTTTGCGGCGACAAGGGCAGGCAGGAAATTGTCGCCCCGTTATGGGCTGATCAATCACTCAACGTCGGGAGCATGTGGAGCGTCCGTGGTTTCACTCCATATCCCGACGCCGAGTACGAGATCCGCGCACAGGATTCAGACCGGACTAAAGCTCTTTTAGAGTCTTTTTCGTCGCGGCCACTCTTTGCGGTGGACCAAGTGACGGGAGAAAGGATGCGGAACTCGATGCCTCGCCATCAGCAAGAATCGCCCAACGGAAACACCGAAGTTCTGGGAACTTCGACCGCTGAGGTCATGGACCGCATCATCAAACTGAATGGCTGGATGTGAATCCGTGCGCAGGGACGACCGTAGGATAGTTGGTTCGCATCATGTGGATGAAATCACTGACCAGTCGGCCTCCCTCAACCACTGGACGACGTCATCGTTGTATCGAAGTGATTTGGATTCTTGAAGATACGAACGGAAGGAAGAGGGCTCGGACTTGTGTACAGTACCCCACGGCATCCGGACTTTTGATGCCCCGAGAACGACTGCACCGTGACGTGCCCGTGAAATCATTACGGAGAATACCCTAGCTTCCTCATGCCACGACTCAAGACTCTCTGCTTTGCTAGATGGAATGGAGCCTTGTTCGAAACCTACGACACACACCCAATCAAACTGTTGACCCTTTCCAGCGTGACCGCTGAGAAGATGGACTCCGGGCGCACCAAGTAGTGAATTTTTGTCCGTTGCTCGCACACGCTCTCTGATCTTCGACATGTCTGTGTCTTGACTTAGTTGGTCTTGTATCCAGTCGATGCCTCCCAACAAGCTCGCGGCAGTGTCGGGGTCATCAGTCACCTCTGTGCTCAACAAAGATCGGAGGTAAGTTCGCTGGTCAACAGCCGACTCCCAGAGGGCAACGTCGAAGGCCGCGAGCGCACCACGAAGCTCCCTCGCCACGTCTTTTTCCAGAATTGGGTCATCCCACCGGAACCACGGTAGCCCGCTGGAAGAAATGGCGTCGTCAACTGCGGATCGTCGAGGTGCGCTTCTGCTTAGGACGCCTATTCTTTGCGTGCCCGACTGTCCAAGAACGAACTTGCAGAACCCGACCACCCAATTTGCTTCCGCATCATTTGTTTCACAATCAACCAAGCCGCCTAGTCCTCCAAGGAACCACTTTTCAGCGTCGGCGGCGTGTAGCTGCTCGCCGCCGGTGACAGGCGAAAGTGAGTTGACCATGGCGAGTACGGCTGGCGAAGATCGATGTGACGTTGTAAAGACCCTTTCTTCGGGTTCCTCAGCGCGAATAGCCGAAAGAACTTCTAGAGGTCTTGCCCCTGTGAAAGAGTAGATGCCTTGGGCCAGATCCCCGGCAAAAGTAGTTCTTCGTTTGCCGATCGCCGAAATAACGCGAAGCTGCTGTGGAGTGAGATCTTGAAATTCGTCCACTATCACGGCGCCGAAGTGCTGACTGTAGATCTGCGCGACCATGGGATTCATCAAGATAAGCTCTGCGTATCTGAGAAGATCATCGTAGGTTAGCCGATTTTCGCGAATCCGGAGCGCCTCGATAGCAATGAGAGTTTCGTCCCCTACCAACTCAAGACCAGACTTGATCTCGCTGTCGTTCAGTGCATGCAGTTTTAGGTCTCGCAAAGTCGAAGCAATGAACCCCGACCGCTGCCGGGACAGATTCTGCAGCCTGCATTGCTCACCTACCCAATCACCATCTGGTAAGACGACCTCAGGAGAGAGTCCTACTACGTTGCCGTGGGAACGGATGAGTCTCGCCGCCAGTCCATGAAAGTTGGTAGTTGTGATCCGATCACGGAGCACCGGACCTGAAACATATTCAGCGAGTCGATCGCCGATGTTGTCTCGTGCTTTCTTTGAGAAAGTGGTTACCAAGATTCGCTTGGGTCGCTTAATCTGATCACGCTGAATGAGCCCCGCAATTCTCAAGGCCAAAGCTTCAGTTTTTCCGCAGCCAGCAGGCGCGATGATCAGCATGTTGAGATTTTCAGCATCACGTATTGCTTGCTGATCCGGTGTGGGGCTAAGCATCGCCCACCGAGACAAGATCATCAAGCAGTCGGTGGACACTGTGGACTTTCGCAGCTGTCTCTGGCGTCAAGACTTGCGAAGCAACTAGAGCGGAGTCCACTTTGTTGCCCCTCAGACGACAGAATGCCGACAGGTCATAGTCTGAAGGGAAGGCCGTTCCTGCGACCATGGCAAGCGAACTCAGACGTCCTTTACTGAAGAGAGCGGAATCACAAAGCGCCTTGTACAACACTTCACTGCCGATTGCACGCACATATTCTCCTTCCAGATCTGGTTCTGAAACGAAGATTGACTGAGTTCCGAAATCAGCCTCTGTGGTGCTGGTGTGCAACTCTGTAGCCCCCACCGCGTCTCGGTCGATCAGAATGGCCATGTCGATGTCGAATCCGTTGGGGCCGAACAACTTGAACACTGGTTTGACTTCACCGCCTCCGCCCAGCGGCAAGGATGTCACCCCGAGCTGTTCAATGGATCTTGCGGTTAACTCTCCTACTTTTCTAAGAATTACGTCATCTGAGATGCCCTCAACAATGACGACTTTCCGTGCCGTCAACGGCTTAAGCTTATTGGGGACCCACCAACGAAGTTTCATACTTTCGTCGTTGCTAAATACTCCGCGTTTAGCCTGTACCATCTTGCCCCCCGGCTTGACGACAAGTATCTCGTCAACCGCGAACATAGCGACTACGTCCGGCGAATGCGTTGCGATGATCTTCTGGGTTTGCCCTGACTCTAATAGTCGGGCAAGGCTCCGCTGGCTGGCGGGGTGAAGGTGAACTTCTGGCTCATCAATTGCAACGATCGACGCAGACGATGCAACCAAGTCAAATAGCGCCATGGCGTACAGGGCTCTGGACCCGTCCGACATCTCGGAGAAAGTTCGGACGCCATCTGCCGACTTGAACTGGAGACGTACTTCAGCGAACGGATCGGATGAGGCATTCGAGACAAAACTCAAGTCACCGTGTTCAAGCTTCGCAGGCAAGGCTTTCGACAGTTGCCCGGAAATTCTCGTTCTAAGATCTCTGAGAATAATGGAGTCGTCCAACTGAGACTGCATCGATTCTGAGATGTCCTTGAATATGACTGCTTCTTCACCGAGATCCACTGAAGCGAGTATCGACGCTACAGACGGGTTCTTTTCATCGCGAAAGTCCCGGAACGAAGTCTGTGTCGCACTCAATGTTGTCCATCCCAACCCAAGCAGTTGATCGCGTGAAATCTGACGTCCGGTTGCACCGTCAGGGGCGGTGCGTCGGATGCTCAGCGTTCCAAGGTCGTCAGCTTCCACGTCAAGCCGGACTCGCAGCGTCTCCGCGCTTGTTTGAGGGTCAACGTTTATCTCGTCCGGAAACAGCTCTCGGTCCACCATTGAAATGCCCGTAAGGACTACTTCAATCGTCAGGGGCTGACGTGTATCTCGGAAGTCCGCGATGGTCAGCTTCTGATACAAAGCACCCGTAGAACTGCCCAGTGCCAGATCTAGACAACGAAGGATGGATGACTTTCCAACGTCGTTAGGGCCGACAATCACCAGATGACGCCCCACCTCGATAGTCGCGTCCTGTATCCGATTATGGTTCCAAATTGAAAACCGACAAACCCTCACTATGCCCCCAATTTTGTGAACTTCTTGTTCAATTGCAATCATGCCAGAGCAAAGCGGTCCCCCGGGTTCTGCGCAACGCCTCTTACCCCCTATATGGCGGGTAAGCGCACTGCCTACCTCCCCTTTCCTCCATGAATGGGCATCCATTTGAATGAGTATCCACGCCCAGCAGTATCGCAACATTCTGAGTTCAGATTCATCCAGAACTCAGAATGTTGCTCAGCCCTTGGTCCGAAGGGGCGCCGGGGCAGCGACGAATAGTATTCATCACGGGCGAATAATAATTCACTCTGGTACTGTGCCATCATGACGAAATTGGGGAAGCAAAGGCGTTCGGCAGTAGTTAAATTGGGTGGTTACCGCCCTGCTCTCGGCGGTGAAGTTCCGAAGAACATAGGTCGGGCGATTGCCCAAGCGGTGCTTCGTGAAGTGGAGTCAGCGAACCGCATGCACCCCGGAGCTAGCAACACAGACTTCACTTCGGCCATTCATCAGATCAGTTCGACACTGGCTGAGGTCGTCGTCGCTTACGCCCCGCAGCATCTGTCCAGCAGCAACCACAAGGTCGTTGACTGCCCAGCGTGCATCCATGAGATTGCGATCCCTGTTGCAGCTTTAGAGCGCGAAGCAGCGACTGCTGGATGTGCACCGGCATTGGCTGGAGGATGGCTTTGACGGTCTACGTAGATAAGCAGGGACTCCCCATCGATACTAAGACGTGGCGGGACATAGTTGACCCCGAAGGCACGACCATCGCTCATGATCACGTCGGCGGACTGTCTGTCCTTACCGTCTGGGATGGCGAGGGAAAGTACGCAGGTGATGAAATCTTTGGCGTGTACGTCGATGGCCGTGACGTTCGAGGCCACAAACTTTCCACCTTTCATGACTTCGCTCATCAGTCCGAAGCCATGGACTTTCATCGCCAAGCTGTTGCGCGGCTCCGTGTGATCGCTGACGCAGTTGATGCTGGCATTACGCCGTTCCTCGCTGAGGGTGCGCTCTGAAAAATAGCTCTTGAACCGCCCCGGTCACCGTGCGACCACGACGCGGCTACCGTGTCACATCGCTTGTAGGGCAGCCTTCCGCTTCTTGATCCAGTAGAAGACACCACCAGCCACAGCCACCACCAGCAGTCCTACTGCACTCCACACCAAGCTCCAGCCAATCCCCCAGCTCTCGCCTTCGACTACGGCCACTTCCTCAACTTCGTCATCGTGGATCATGTTGATCTCATGCTGAGCGCCTGCGGCGGGTGTAGGGGTTTGCGTGGGAGATGCCTTGGTTGTTGAGGGTGTGAGTGATGGCTTGGTCTCGGGCTTAGGAGCTGCGGGTGCTGCATCGGTGACGGGTTCGGGAGCTTCGACAACAGGAGCTTCTGCGACAGGCTCAGGCGCTACATACTGCTGGTCGGGAGCGATGTGCTGCGCTACGGGTGCAGGCGGCACATACGCGGGGGCCTGAGGGGCTACTGGAACTGCGGGAGGTACATAGAGAGCCACTGGCGCTGGTGGTACATATGCGGGCGGCTGGACTGCTGGCTGCTGAGGAGCGGGTGGCTGAACAACTCCGGGCTGAGCGACAGTGTTATCCGAACCGCCACCGACAGTGCCGCCACCGCCGCCACCAACTCCAGCACCGTTGTAGACGACGCAGAACTCGGCGCCGTTACCAGCCACTGATGCGATGAAGCCGGGAGGGCAAGCGATGGCCGCTGATGCCGGGTCTGCGAGCGCAATACCCCCAGCTCCAAGGATTGCGGCTGCGAGTGTGATCGATGCAAGGCGATGGCTCAGCGATGGCTGCACGGTTGCTCCCTATCCCTGCGCCAAGCAGGTAATCTTCTCAGCTTCGCCCACCGTGAGCACGAATCCACTCTCCGTAGCTTCTAGCCCGAACTGTATGCTGCTGAAGCTACCGTCCGCATTTACCGCGTTGACGTTGGAGAATGCCGGAAGGTCAGCAGGGATTCCCGCCCAAGTTGCTTGGAGCTTGTAACCGTCAATCGACGGCAGTTGGTCTTGACCGTCCTCGGTCCAAGTTTCATTGGCGATTGATAGCTCACCATTCTGAATCTTGTAAGCGCCCTCGGTGATTCTTAGTGCGCCGGTCTTGGATACCTGCTGAGTTTTGTACCGCCCTCCGCCAATAGTCAGGGTGACAGGCTGCACGCCAAGGACGACACCTTTCTCATTGCCGATTGCTAGCCCCCAGTTACGGATCGCATCGATCTTGCAGGAGAAGGTCTGTTCAAGCCAGTGAGCCTTAGTCGCAGTGGGAGCGCCTGCACCTGCACCCGCACCCGCACCCGCTGCATGATCAGTAGCTCCACCACCGCTTGAACAGCCCGCGAGCGCAATTGCCGCGACTAGAGATAGTGCGGATACGACTTTGGTCGGTGATTTCACGGTGACCCCCAATAGTTCTGCGTGCGATTCGGCAAGGCTATCGGTTGCGTATGACAATACAAACGTTATGACCATCGAATTGACGAAGTGACGCTAAAACTAGCTGAAGGAGTCCTGTGAAGACGACCAAGACAACGGTCACTCACCTCGTTCAGGACCCCAAGGCCGGCATGACGTTGCTAGAGCTGATCCAGTTCGTTCAGGCTGCGAGAGCTGCTGTCTCATGCATAGCGCACTCTTCGATGTCCCCGCTGAAAGCGCAACAGGTGCTGCCAGTACCGCCCTAGCGGTATTTGCTGGCATCACGCGGCTCATGGCGCTGCCGCAGGCAGATGAAATCCTGAAGCGCTTTGTGCCGTGGCTAGCAAGCGAGCCTAAGAACTAGGTATCCAACCCACTACACACAAAGAACTCCCCACTAACCTTCGTTGGCCGGTGGGAGTTCTTTGTGGATTAAGAGGTCTTGCGCTTGACTTCTACGCTTGAAAAGTCATTGATCACGTAGCAAGTCTTGTCGATCGTCGTGCCGTCAGCATTCTCAATAGTGAAGTCGATATTGTAACTAATCTTGCCCTTCAATGCGTCAACTTTATTGACGCTGCCGGACCAGAACATACGGTCAACTTGGAGTTGGCCTTGGGTATGCAACTCATTGATCCGGTCCTCGCACGCCTGCCTGACTTTGGCAGCGGTGATGTCATCCACCTTGCCGTATTCAATGGGTGCGGCGGAGGATGCTGCCTCAGCCTTCTCTTCTCGCTGGCCTTCCAGAATCGGGGTGGCGATACTCCCCACGACGATGAATGCGATCAGCACCAACATGATGTTGCGGTAGCGGAAGATGCCCTTCTTTTTGGGCTCCGGCTTGGTGTCCCCCATAGATATCATCGGGCAATTCTAGCGGTTGAGCATGGTCGCGTCTTTTTGCAATTCCCTGTATTGGCAAACCTGAGAGTGAGAGAGGTCATCCCCCGCAGGGGTGGTTGCAACCCAAGTCACGCTCACCTCGTAGCCCATCCTGTCGTATCCGAGGTCAACTTTCTTGACAGCTCCTGTGAAATCCACGGAAGTAACGGTATAGGGCTTGGGCTTGACGTTGGCGATCTCCCGGCCTGAATTGCCAGCAACGGCAGCCAATTGGGCAGTACAAGCATCCTTCACCATCGCGATGGTGGACGCATCCACACTGTCAATCTCTGCGGCGGCTGAAGTCTTAGCGGCTGTGGCCTTTGACTCAGTGTCGTCCCCTCGCACCATCGAGTAAACGGTCATCGCGACGATGAAAACGACAAAGAACAACATGACGTTCCGAAAGCGGAACAGCGATTTCTTCTTGGCTGGCGCTGGCTTGGAATCCCCCATAGATGTCATGGGGCGATTCTACCGGTGTCTACTCATGCATCCGGCGCTCAAGCAACCTTTCCGTATGCCCCAACATTTCCATGTGCCCTGCGTCATCGAAATGGCTGCGCGATCCCTAATCTCCCTGATGGGACTGGGCAAAAGGAAAGGATACTCAGATAGTGAGTACCCTTTGTGGATTGAGTCGTTAGTACCGATGCCAGCTATGCAGTTGCGAGAGCCTGAGCTTCACGATGGGTCTTCATGTGCCGGTACACGGTGGCTTCCCCTACCCCCAGCTCCTTTGCGATTGAAACGACCGTGCGCTTCGCTTCACGCATGGAAACGATCTGAGCACCGATCTCAGCATCAACAGCCTTGGGGCGTCCCCCCATACGGCCACGCTCGCGAGCAGACACGAGTCCTGCCATGGTCCTCTCGCGATTCAGCTCTTTCTCAAACTGTGCAAACGATCCAACCACAGAGAACATAAGCTTGCCGCTCGGGGAAGTGGTGTCCAGCGCGTCAGAGATTGACTTGAACTGGATGCCACCAGCATTTAGAGCCTCGATGACGCCCAGCAGGTGCGAGAGCGACCGACCCAAGCGATCAAGTTTGTACACGGCCAAGGTGTCGCCCTCACGAAGGTATTCCATGCAGGCTTTCAGCTCGGGGCGATCAACGCCGGACCCCGCTTTCTTCTCGCGAAAGATTTTGGTGCAGCCAGCAGCTTCGAGGGCATCGATCTGGAGGTCGAGAGACTGGTCTGCGGTGCTTACGCGAGCGTATCCGATGAGTGACATGGCAAAACTCTATCAATAAGGTTGTCAATTGGCTATTGGTAGCATTCATCTATCTAAAGCGATTTTTGGCGATTGTGAGAGCCATGCTTCCCACTGGGCACCTATCACTCAGAACCCATCGTTTTTGAGGGGTGAAGGGGGCGTGCGGCGAATCAAAGCGGTGCGCAAGAAGTCAATAGTGTGACCGTGGCGATTGGGATTGGGACGAATTTGGTGGTGGTGGATAAATTGAAGGCATGGGTGCGCATGGAAAGAAGAGTGACAAATTGCCTACGACGCAAACGTGGGTGGTGGTAGGCATCACCGTGGCCCTACTCGGTGGCTGCGCCCTGACCGGCATCGGGAAGAGTGACAAGGGACCGACTCCTCCACTTTCACGGATTGCCACTTCCGAAGAGGCGAAGAAAGTTGCTAAAGCCTGCGGCGACCATATGCAGATTTATGCGCGCAACTCGTTCAAGACTTCAAATTGGGCGATGTCCTTCGTCGGCGATGTCAAAGTAGCTCCTCCATCCAAAAATGGCGAGCATCGCGGCTATATCGTCGCTGTGGATGTAGACCTTGGTGGGGGATCAGTGGCGAAAATGTTGTGCGGTGTGGACGCAGACTACAACGGGCAGCGATTCTCCTATCGCTAGAGCGGATAAGGGGTGTCCTTTTGCTTGGGGAAAGCCAGCTCATTGCCCAAGGTCATCATGTTGTTGGTATTCCACACTGGTTCGCGGCGGAGCCTCTTTCTGATCCAGCGAACAGCCTTACGCTTGCGAATCTGCCAGACAGACATCCGTGTCCCCTGAAGCCACGGGTGAATTCTCTCGTCTAGCAGAACGAAGCCTTCTGCCTTGGTGATTTCGTCAGGCGTCAAAATGGCATTATCTCCTGAGTAGGGGTTGATCTTGGACCGAGCGTAGAACAATTCCACTGAGTCGGCTCTAAATCTTGCATCCTGCCGCCAAGACCGCACCATCATTCCTACATCAATGGCCAAGTCGAGGGACCCCTGTTCTGGGTCGTACCGCTGGAGCTGCCCTTCGATGAGAGCGATTAGCGGGACAGCACCACCGTAGGATTCGAGGAACTCGCTCATGTAGCTAATTCTGATCTTGGTGAGGTTGTCACCCTCCAAGTCGTCCAGTTGCCGCACAAGGTCACGCAGGGCGCGCTCCTGCTCCCGGTACTCAGCCTTACGGCGGTCTCGCTGCCATAGAACGATAGTGATCCACACGGGTACAACAATCGCCCCCATTGTTGTCGCCCATACCATCCAGTCAAACCACGTCGGCTGCACGTTGTTACCCCTACTACTATTACTACTATGGTGGGAATCTCCCGAGGTCATCCTAAGTGGTGCAGTGCCTGTTAGTACTTCGACCCATGTCGCTCGGCGTTGTCTCGGGCCATTTGCAGAAAATTTTCATCGCTTGGCGTATTCAGATCAACAAGCCTTTGATCGACCACGAAGTCTTCCTCTTCAACAATTTGCCCGAATGTAATTTTTACGCGACTGCCTTCAAATTTCGGACCCGAGCTTGTGCCTTTTGCGCTAGGCATCACCTTGATGCTGGAGGTGACATTCCGAATCGTCTGATTTTTCATGGCTAGGGCTTCTTGTGACTGATCTTTGGCAATTGATGCCCAGACTCTATGTGCTTCGGCTTCTCGCTCAGCCTTGATCTCTGCGTTGATCTCACCAACCACCAAAAAATTGATTTCTTCTTCTTGGGCCTTGAGCTGCTTTAGCAGTCGCCTTAGTTCGACACCTCCGTCATTCCCGAACAGACCCTCCGCTTCGAGGCTCATGTACTGCTTGCGCTTTTCAGCAATGGCAGTCAGCTCCGAGGCGACATCTCTGCGTGTGGGGGCGGATACAGGGGGTTTTCCGGCGTACTGGATACCATTCAACGGGCTGCTGTGGACTGCCAAAAATTTGTTCACCTCGGCCATTACGTGCTTCTCGACGCCTGTAGTGGACACTGAGATTTTGGCACAGCCACCGGTACTAAAATTGCACTTATAAGTCGTCTTCGAGTACCCCATCAGCGTGCCACAAAGACCACACTGCATCAGTCCAGCCAGCAAGCTCCGACTCAATGGCCTGCCCCTCGGAATCTCCTTGAGAATAATCATGAGCTTAGCTCGATCATCAGTATCCAGAATCGGCTCCCACGCAGCCTTTTTAAGGGTCCCCGGCACCTTGATTGGAGTCTTGGCTTTTTCGTTTTTACGCCTCACCTTGGCTGGGATGTACTCGCGCAGGCCATACAGCGTGGGACCCCGCAGAGCACCTTTAAGGGCTACTGGCTTGGTAAATTTGTGCCGAGTATTCTCTCGGAGATACTTCGTCGCGGCAGTAATAGTCATCCGTCCCGTGATCATCTCGGCGGCGATGTGCTGAATGACCGGAGCACTAACGGGATCAGGCTCGATCTCACCGACACGCTCACCTAGTTGATACCCCAATGGCAGGCGTCCGCCGCTCCATCCACCCCTAGCAAAGATCGCCTCATGGGCACTGACCTGCCGCTGCGCTTTATGGTCCACCTCGTACTGGGCGACAGTGGCGAACAGGCGAGCCGTCATCCTCCCTTGCGGAGTGTTGAAGTCAATTTTCCCTGCGGTCACAGAGTACATAGTGAACCCCGTGACCGCATGCTCTTCAATGATCTTTAGTAGCGCTTCCAAGTCGCTGACCGCTCTGTAAATTCGATCACTGTCGTAGGCGACTACGCCCATAATCTTGCCCTCTTCGATCATGAGCTTGAGGACCTCAAAGCCCTTACGGCGTTTCCCGTTGTAAGCGGAAACGTCGTTCTCTCGGATCACTTTGATGACATTCAGTCCACGCTGCTTAGCCAGACGCTCACAGTCCACTAACTGCCTCGCTACGCCCTCCCCGTCCCCCGTACGGTCGCTACTGATGCGCAGGTAGATTGCTACGGGGTCGCCGGGGCTGTGGGCCTGTGAGGAGGTCATTTAGCTACTCTAAGTGATATTCAGTCCTTACCCATGGATAAGTTATCCTTCGCGTCCACAAAGGGGCTGCTCAGATCGAGGCGGCGCCCCGAGCTCTTCAGCATTCTTTCCACCAAGTCCCGGACCTGCTGGAACGTGAAGCAGACGCTTGTCAGTTCTGATTGCCCATGCCTGGCAACAAAGACTTGATCCGGCGCATTCAACCAGATTTCTTCAATGTCAGGATCGTCGAGGAACGGCTGCAATTCACCGAAACCGGCGACGGCATTGAACACGGCTCGCTTGATGTCTTCACCATGAGTTAGAGCCGGAACCGCGCCAAGCAGAGACCGCTCACCGTAGTCATTGACGGCGGCCTCTATCAGTGCACGCATTTCGGGTCCCTGCCTCAGTGGGTCAAGCCCCTTGCGACGGATGAGTTCCCGAACTTCATCTTCAACTAATGCCAGCGCATCCAATCAGACCACCTCCGCCCCTTTGCGGTGTCCCCAACTCTGTGGTCAGGAGCCTAGCCGCTCAGATCAGATGACCGCTAGGGGCAAATGGGAACTGTGGATAACTTTGGGCCAAACGGCCTATTTCACATCCCACCCGGTTGCTGCTGCAATTCGTTCGCCGAGAGCAGGTGCCATAGTTTTGGCAAAGTCCCATGTAAGGTGATTTTGATCCAAATAGACCAGCACATTTCCCACGACCGGACTGCAGACTCCGTCCTTGCAGAGTTGGTCCGTAAGGTCGATCATGTGGGCGCCGTCGATCTGGTTCAATGATTCAGCCGGGTTGCTTGCCGCCAGGTGGCTCGCCTGTTGGACGGCACAGTCTTCCGAACTCGATTGCGCCACGCAGGATGCCATGTTGGCCACAAAACGTGGGTTGTCACGGACGCCCAGGACATCAATTCCTTCACTTGCAATGGACCGGACCGCAGATTCATAACCGGCCGGCACATGTTCTTCCGGAGAGTCCGCGACCGACTTCGTTGCCAGGGTGAGGACAGCATCCGGTTTGAGCTTGAGCACATAATCGAGCGCAGATTTATTGAAGTCGACACATTCTTCGCCACGGCCTGACGAGACGTTCTCGGCCCCAAAATCACAGCCCCCGAGCAGCAGTGCCACCACTTGCCAGTTGTTCTTCCGGGCCACTTCATTCAGTGCACCCGACAACTGCTGCGCATGGGAATCCCCCACCACCACTATTGTCTTTTTCGGCTTCTGGGTGAGTTCAGTTTGCACACAATTGTCTGTCAGCGTTCCGTCTGCTGGAGCCAGCGATCCTTCACATGCCTTGCCAAAAGTCACCCATTGCTTATCCAACGCGGTAAGGGCGGGCCGCAATGGCAGATCAGGGTCGGCTGCATCCACAAAGCCTGGTTGCAGGGCCAAGGCACCCGGATAGTTCCTGAAGACTTCGGATTGCGCGGCCTCATCTTGAGCTTGAAGGGCCAGCTCATCCGCGTGTATCCGCAGTTGCCACACACTGAGCGGCGCGGCGACTAACGCAATACAGACAGCGATCGTCAGGATGGCTCTGCGCCGCTTCTGCTCAATCCACTTGCTCCGACGGATGGGGGTGTCAATGAACTTTGTTGCAAGAAACGCCGCCACCAATGAGATCGCGATGATAACTGTGCCGGCCACTGCACCAGCATGGTCACGCCCCGTGTCCACAAGGAAAAACACCAGCAAGGGCCAGTGAAACAGATATAGGGCATATGAGCTGTCGCCAAGCCTGACCAAAGGCTTCCAACTTAAGAACCTGTCGGCACCGAACTTGCTGTCGGTGAACCCTGCAACGATGACAAACGCCGCTGCCAACGTTGGCCACAAAGCCATATAACCCGGGAATTGTTGTCCCACCTGCAGGATCATGCCGCAGGTAAGCATGGCAACAACGCCTAGCCAACCAAAGACAATTCGGGTAGATCGTTTAAAATCCAAATACGGCAGGATCAATGCAAGCATCGAACCCAAGGCAAACTCCCACAGCCGGGTCCGTGTATCAAAGTACGCAAACGCCTGATTTGTATTCGTCGTGATGATTGAGAAGACCAACGACACGGCAAACACGGCTCCGAAGAGGTACAACAGCACAGCACGAATCCTGAGCTTTCCGGCGCGAGCAATCATTGCACCCACCGCAAAAATCAAGGGCCAGAGGATAAAAATCTGTCCCTGAATGGAGAGCGACCAAAAGTGCTGCAGGGGGCTTGCGGCACTGTGGTCGGTTGCATAGTAGTCCACGGACTCGGCCGCCAGGAACCAGTTTTGATAGTAAAAAAGTGAAGCCCAAGTTTGCCCGAGTGTGCCTGTCCAACGCGTCTCAGGCAGAAACAAATATGTGCCAAGCAATGTCAAAAGAAGGGTGACTGCAATCAAGGGCAGCAGCCGTTTAAACAGGTGCGCCCAGTACTTGAACAGTTCCAATGCCCGGCCATTTTCCAGCTTGCGGGTGAACTGCCCCGTCAGGAGGAACGATGAAATAAGTAGAAAGACATCCACACCGCCGGAAATTCGCCCAAACCATACGTGATAGGCCACCACCATCAGGACGGCCACGGCCCGCAAGCCCTGGACTTCAGGCAAGAATTTGCGTTGATCACTCCGCTTGGGAAGGTTCGGTACCGGCGCCGCGCGGCGCCGGCTTCGGTTCCTGGATTGGTCTCCAGCCACAATCGACATTCTAGATAACACCTCAAAATAGGTGACGCTCAGATGCGAACGCCATTCGAATCCCCCAGCTGAGTTTACCCGGGTGACTGTGTACTCGTGCACTTCAGCCTCGAGTGCAGGCTCTTGGCCACGATCAACGCCGTGTAGGGATCGCCGCCCAGATCTTCCGTTACGGACTTCGCCCAGTAGTTCCAAACCCTTGTCCAGCTCCGGGCGCGTCGGATTGGAACCGCCCGGAATGGCAAGCAGTTTGCGTGTGATTCCCCGGACTCTCAAGAATTCAAGTAGCGCACAGTCAGGCTGGCTTGAAACATTCAAGGTAGCCCCAGACGCCGGAATTGGCTCAGTCCAAAACCGTCAGTTGCGCGTGGACAACGTTCTTTCAACCATCTTTGCGGTGGGACGATCCTCGGAACGTTCAGCATCGATGACCGTCCAGAAGAAGCAGCAAATAGACGTGTTGAAGGCGCATGGGTGACCCGTTCGAGAGTGGTCTACAACGACTCACTTCTCCGCACATATAAGTGTCCCTAATCCGAAAACAGAGTATTTCTTGACGCTTACTTCTAGTGACTGGTTGTGGAACAGGAACCGTCAATCTTAGCTAGCCGACGCCGCTTATGGGATATGCAAAGTCTCAAAATCTGATGGACCCGCGTCAACTGCTCTCCAGCGAGACGCTTTGTTTGCCCGGAAGCTTGACCGCCTCGGCGGCTGAATGTCCCACCAAGTTGCCGCGGCGGGTCTTTTCGGGGCCCGCTCTTTCGAGTGCCCGACAGCCCGTTGGTGAAAAATGGCGCATGATTGACTTCAACCAATGTTCCCCAATGAAAGTTCACCGATGCACAAGACCATTTCGTTGCTATCAACAGCAATATTAGCCGCCTCCCTGCTGGTAGTAGGGAGTTCTTCATCGACAGCAGCTACGCCGAAAGACCCCTTCATCGCCAAAGTGATGGAAATAACCAATGTGTACAGGGCCGAAAACGGTGCACGACCCGTGTTCTTCAACGAGGCCATCTCCCAAGGATCTCAGGCGTGGGCAAAGGAGATCAACAACCGTATTAATGCCGGCAAGCTCAACATGGCAACGATCCATCGCTCCGACTCCGGTCTGTCCATTCTCCCCAAGGGGCCGGACATGTACTCCGAAATTATTGGCATCAACAACAACGCACAGCAGATTGTTGACTGGTGGATGGCCTCGCCGTCACACCGGGCAGCTCTGCTAAATCCACGAGCCACCGACATGGGCATCGGACAGGTAAGGACAACCAAGTACGAATACGGATCGATGACTGTGGTCGTCGCCAACATCGCCGGTTATGCATCCAGTAGAATCCTCCAACCGACCGTGCCGGAATGGCCAACGCCTCCCACTGATTATGCCTACGCAGGCCACGTTCAAAACGTGGGCTGGCAATACATGGTGGCCAATGGCGCCGTAGCTGGCACCATTGGCCGAAGCATGCGGCTGGAAGCGCTCAACCTTGCCGGATCAGGACAGCTCGCACGCGCTCACGTCCAAGACGAGGGGTGGATGCCATGGCAGAGTACTAATTCACCCACTATTGGCACCGTTGGTAAGAGTAAGAGGATGGAAGCCATCCAAGTGAAATCGACCATGCCCAACATCAAATTCAGATACCGCGTCCATGTTCAAAACATCGGGTGGATGCCATGGGTCAACGACGGTGAGGTTGCAGGTACCGTTGGTCAGAGCCTGCGAATTGAGGCCGTGGAAATCCGTGTCGTGAACGCTTACTAGCCCACCACGGCAACCGGATAGGTGCTGGGAGTCGGAACAGATAAAAGGCTTTTCCCGTGTTTCCTCCCGAATGACCGGGTATAGCACCTCCCTACGCACGCTGAAAAACAGCGGACGCCTGTTCGTCGTTCAACGACCGCTCAACGCCGCGGTGTTTAGCCAGGGCAATGCCTTCCTGCTAACGGCTGAAGGTATGGGACCTGTCGAAGGTCAATCCTTTATTCACGAGCTCCACGCGCACACCCGGGTCGGCCAGCTCCTTCAAGGTCCAGCGTAAATCCCGCCGGCGTAATCTACAGGCATGGGTCACGTGTTGGGCTCCTCGAAAAAATTAGGTGCTCGATGCTGAGATGAATTTGCGGAAAAGAATTGGACCAGCGGCATCCGCAAGAACCCCTGCCACGATCCTGACGCCCACTATTCGCCCAACAAAAAGGCCGACCCTCACCGTCACGAGTGAGAGTCGGCCACGATTGAAACTTATTGGCTGTAGCCTTGGGGGTTATTAAACTGCCAGCGCCAGTGGTCCTCACACATCTGCATCAAGTTCCGGTGTGCCGACCACCCAAGGTCTGCCAATGCCGCAGAGGGGTCAGCGTAGCTGACGGCAGTGTCCCCCGGACGCCGGGGCGCAAATTCAAACGGGACAGGTTTTCCTGCGGCATCGCCAAAGGCCTGAATGACCTCCAGCACGGAAGACCCATTTCCAGATCCGAGATTCCAGCGGAACACTCCCTGATGACTAGGAAGGTAGTCCAGAGCGGCCAGGTGGCCTGCTGCGAGATCCATGACGTGAATGTAATCACGCACACCGGTTCCGTCAGGTGTCGGGTAATCATTGCCGAAAACCATGACCTTTTCGCGACGCCCCACAGCGACCTGGGCCACAAATGGCAGCAAGTTGTTGGGAACTCCAGTGGGGTCTTCGCCAATCCGGCCCGATTCGTGGGCACCGACAGGGTTGAAGTACCGCAGCAGCGCCACACGCCAAGTGGGGTCGGCTGCCCCAAGATCGGACAGGATGTCTTCGATCTGTTCTTTGGTTCGTCCATAAGGATTTGTGGCGTCCAACGGCATCTTTTCAACCAGCGGCACTTCTTCGCTCGCACCATATACGGTGGCCGAAGAGCTGAACACCAAGGTCCGCACCCCGTGTTTGTCCATGGAGGCGAGCAAATTCAGGGTTCCCACAATATTGTTTTGGTAGTACCGTAGCGGCTCCGCAACCGACTCCCCTACCGCCTTGAGCCCAGCAAAATGAATCACCGCGTCAAAGCCAGATGTGGCAAACAACGAGTCAACTCCCTGGACATCAAGCAAGTCCAGTTCAATGAACTCCGGATGTTTTCCGGTCAGCTCCTCCACCCTGCGTAGAGATTCAACGGAGGAATTTGCCAAATTGTCCATCACAACAACGCTATGCCCTGCCTCAAGCAAGCAAAGGACTGTGTGTGATCCGATATAGCCGGCTCCGCCGGTTACCAAAACTTTCATTTTATGCGTTCGCACCTTCATCTAGGTAGTCGGCCAGTCGTTGCTTGGCCGTTTCCGGCACGTACCCTGTGGCTTTGATTTTGCTTAGGTTCAGGGTGCTTTGAAGTGGGCGGGGCGCGGCGGTCTTGCCGTTGAAGTATTCGGCTGTGCTGATGCCCGTGACGGAATCGCGGTTGTGGCCGGTGAGTTCGTACACGTCGGCGGCAATGTCGGCCCAGGACTGGGGGTCGCCGTCGTTGCTGAGGTTGTAGACACCGTAGTCGGTTTCTGTTTCCAAGAGGTGTTTGATGCCGCCGGCGATGTCTTCGGTGAAGCTCAACCGCCCGATCTGATCGTTAACGACGCTGGGGGCGATCCCGCGGGCGGCGAGGGAGGCCATGGTGCGCACGAAGTTGCTGCCTTCGCCGATGACCCAACTGGTACGCACAATGTAGTGCCGGGGCACTGTTGAGACGATGGCGTCTCCGGCGGCCTTGGACTGACCGTAAACACCCAGGGGTGTCAGGGCTTCGTGTTCGTCATGGCTTTGTGCGGTGCCGTCGAAGACATAGTCACTAGAGACGTGCACGAGGGTGATTCCGTGGCGTGTAGCGACCTTTGCCAGGCTCGCGACGGCTGTGACGTTGATAGCCCACGCCGATTGACGCCCCTCGGGTGTTTCAGCGGTGTCCACGGCCGTGTACGCGGCGGCGTTGATGATCGTGGAGTAGCTCTTCCAGTTCCGGGTGTTGTAGGACGCCTCGGAGCTCAGGTCGAAGTCAGCCCTGGCGGCAAACTCCACCCTGGTATCGCCGTCGTAGGCAGCACGCAACGCCTTGCCGAGTTGTCCGTCGGCACCCACTACAAGAATCTTCTTGGCAGGCATCGGGGTGACATCGGCCAGGCGGGGGTGGGCCTTGTCCTTGTCGGAGAGCTCGGCCTGCTCCAACGGGATGGGCCATTCAATGGCGGCGGTCTCATCGGCCAGGTTCAAGAAGGTGTACTGGCCCTGGGCGTCGGCTGACCAGTGGTCGTTGACCAGGTACGTGTAGGCCGTGTCATCTTCGAGTGTTTGGAAGGCATTGCCGACCCCGCGGGGAATGAAGATCGCTTGTGAGGGGTCCAGTTCCGCGGTGAAGACGGCACCGAACGACTCCCCTTCTCGCAGGTCAACCCAGGCACCGAAGATCTTACCCGTGGCGACGGAGATGAATTTGTCCCACGGTTCGGCGTGGATCCCGCGGGTCGTGCCGGCTGTCTCGTTGAAGGAAATGTTGTTCTGCACCGGGGAGAAGTCCGGCAGGCCCAGGGCCATCATCTTCTCGCGCTGCCAGTTTTCCTTGAACCATCCCCTGTTGTCCCCATGCACGGGAAGGTCATAGAGGACAACCCCGGGAATCGTGGTGGCGGTGGCGGTCAGTGTCTTGGAGAACTCAAAAGTCATTCTTACTGGCCCTGTTCCTTGTACTTGGCTTCAGTGGCGGCCTTCTGCGGGCGCCACCATGACTCGTTGTCCCGGTACCACGTGATGGTGTCCTCGATGCCAGCATCAAAGTTTGCGAAGGAGGGCTCCCAGCCCAGCTCGGTGCGCAGCTTCTTGGATTCGATCGCGTACCGCAGGTCATGCCCCGGACGGTCGATCACGTGGTCGTAGGCGTCCGCTGCCTGGCCCATGTGAGTAAGAATCAGCTCAACAACGTCCTTGTTGTTCTTCTCCCCGTCAGCACCGATCAAATACGTCTCACCGATGCGTCCCTTTTCCAGGATCGCCAGCACCGCCGAAGAGTGGTCATTGGCATGGATCCAGTCACGCACGTTCTCGCCCTTGCCGTAGAGCTTGGGACGGATCCCGTCGATCACATTCGTGATCTGGCGGGGAATGAACTTTTCCACGTGCTGGTACGGGCCGTAGTTGTTGGAGCAGTTGCTGATGGTGGCCTGCAGCCCAAAGGAACGCACCCAGGCACGCACGAGCAGATCGGAGCCGGCCTTCGTGGAGGAATACGGGCTCGAGGGCGCATACGGGGTTTCCTCGGTGAACCGCTGGGGATCATCAAGTTCCAAATCGCCATAGACCTCATCGGTGGAGATGTGGTGGAAACGCTTGCTGTGCTTCCGAGCGGCCTCGATCAGCGTGTACGTGCCAATGATGTTGGTATCCAGGAACGGGCGGGGATCATGCAGCGAGTTGTCATTATGCGACTCCGCCGCGTAATGCACCACAGCATCAACGCCCGCTACCAGTGTGTCGACCAGGCCGGCATCGCAAATATCACCCTGCACGAAGGTGAAACGATCCGCAGGAAGACCGTCAAGGGACGCCAAATTACCGGCATAAGTAAGCTTGTCCAGCACCGTGACATGCAGATCAGTATTTTCAAGAACATAGTGGACAAAATTGGAGCCAATGAACCCGGCACCACCGGTCACAAGAAGATTTCGCATAGTTCCAGCATACGGGAATACACCAGTTCATCAGGAAAACACGAAGCTTGGAGGGCCTCCAAACAAGTTTTCTCACCAGTCACTGCATTATCGTGAGTATCATTGGCAACATTAGAGCGTAGCGCAACGTTGGGCTACTGCATGGCGTCCACCGCTCCCGATCCGACTCTTCCGTGTCGACGTCCGGCATCCGGCATCCGGCATCCGGCATCCGTCCAAATCCCCGTCCGAGGAAATCATGAAAACCAATAAATTGGCTGCTTTGCTGGCGTCCTTGGCGATGGCCTCCAGCGCCATCGGCGGCATCGGCGTCTCGCCAGCTCTTGCCACACCAGTTGGCGACAGCGCTTCACCTGTCGCAGAGGCCACGATTGCTCCCACCGAGCCTTCCACGGTCGCTCCAATTGAAGTGCCAGCCACAACCGGTGCTGAGGTGGTACCTTCAACCCCAAATTCGCTCACTAATACTCCAACCACTGAACCGCAGAAAGATGCAACCGGGCTGGACCAAGTCGCAGGCCCTGCTACTACTTCTCCGGATGCACCGCAGCGTCCCACCGATGGTGGAGCCGTCATGGGCCAAGCTGGCCAACTGGCACCCAAAAGTGCCACAAAACTGGCACAACCGTTGTCAGCCTCTAGCGAACCAACGGTAGGTGATCAACCTACGGGTACAGAAGGCAAGCCCTTGGGCCTTGATGTCAGTGGCTGGCAGAAAAACGTCAACTGGACCGCCGTGAAGAATTCCGGCGCCCGGTTCGCGTACATCAAGACTTCCGAAGGCCCCTGGACGCTCAACGACTATTTCACGCAGCAATATAACGGTGCCGCAAATGTCGGCTTGCTGCGCGGCGGCTACCACTTTGCGCGGCCCAACCTATCCAGCGGCTCCTCTCAGGCAAAAGTCATGCTTGAATCAGGTGGAGGGTGGTCTGGAGACGGAAAAACCCTACCTCCGGCTTTGGACATTGAGGACAATCCCTATGTCTCGACGGACAAAACCAACAAGTGTTATGGGATGGCCCCGGCGGCGCTGGTCAATTGGGTCAAAGACTTCACGAGCACAATCAAGGCATCAACTGGTCGAGACCCCGTGATCTACTCAAGCTACTACTTCTGGCAGGAGTGTTTTGGCAGCAGCAACGCGTTTGCCAACTCCAATCCACTGTGGATCGCCGCGTATTACGCATCCAGCCCCTGGATGCCAGGACAGTGGCCGAAGTACACCATTTGGCAGTATGCGAACGACTACGCAAACCCGGCACAGACAATACCAGCGACCTTTCCCGGCGACCAGAACGTTTTTAATGGCACCATGGACGATCTCCGTGAGCTTGCCAGTGGAACGAAGAAGCCTGTAATAGGACTCGTACCAGGCGCAACTGTCATCAGCGGCAAGTGGGGCGGAGACGGTAAGACATACGTCGGATGGTTCAAGGACTCGCAATGGTGTTTGGAGATGCCTGCAAATACCCGTCGGTGTTTCTACTTTGGCGCACCGGGCGACAAACCTGTCGTTGGTGACTGGGATGGTGACGGCACGGCGACCATCGGAATCGTAAGGTCCGGCGTTTGGCAATTGACCAACAACCTCAGCAGGTTGTCAGTGGATCTTGTCCAATACTTTGGTGTTGGGACGGATACCCCCATTACAGGCGACTGGAACGGGGACCGGAAGACGACCATTGGTATCTTTAGAAACGGAAGTTGGCAAGTCACCAATTCCCAAGCACGCAGTCCCAAGGTGGATGTTTCGGCTTATTTTGGGGTGGGTACCGACACGCCTGTCGTTGGAGACTGGAATGGTGACAGATGGGACACCTTCGGGGTGTGGCGCAATGGCACGTTCTGGTTGACAGACAGCCAGTTGCAACCGCCGGTCAACTACGTCTTCCGTTACGGCATCGGCACGGACCGCCCGACCACAGGAGATTGGAATGGTGACGGCAAGACAACTGTAGGCATAGTTCGGGACGGCACGTGGCAGCTCACGAACGATTTACAGAAACTGTCCGTCGATTCGGTGCGATTCTAGGAGACTGCATTCCGGACTAGAGTAACCGCTTGCTGGCATTTTTGGTTCGACGAACTGCCTCGGCGAATGCTCGCACGATCATAATTCGTGCTCTCAGGATGGCGCTCAGTGAGCGCCATCCACGCGGGGTGACGTTCTCATCATGTAGCCGTCGCAGAAGTGTCGGTTCGTCGAGGTGAACCATGGATTTGGCCACGTTGCCACACAACGCAAGCCACAAGTCGTGAGACTCTCTGAGATACGGGGGAACGGGCGCAAAAATTTCAGCTTGCTGCCGAGTCATGGCCATGCCGCAACCATAGTAGGGGCGGTAGCCGACTACGATACCGAAGATGTTGCGGAGGTGGTGGTTGGAGTCGCCCGACTTTAGTTCGGGAACATTGCCACGCGAGCCCCCTCCCAAGACAGCAAAGTTCGAAGCCACGACAGAACTGCTCTGTAGCGCCGTCAACATAAGTTCGAGCCGTCCGGGGATCCAGACATCATCCTGGTCGGCAAGGAATATGAATTTACCGGTGCTCGCCAGTACGGCTTGCTCAAAGGATCGGACATATCCCTGGTTCGTGGTTACTTCGATAATCCGCACCCTTGGGTCATCCAAGGCCTTGACGATTTCTACCGTGGCATCGCCAGAGGCATCGTCAACGATCACGACTTCGTCATTGTCCGCCAACTGAGCCAGGATGGACTCAAGTTGCTCAGCGACGTAACGAACCCCTCGATAAGTAGCCATACAGACACTAGCGCGGATAGCCACTGGCAAGGGTGACGGGTCAATCGGCATGCTGTTCACTCTTCACTTTCGAAGCTATGGTCTGGGCCGTGAAAGCTATTGACGACCACCACCGGCAAGTCTAGATGATTCGGGCCAGCGACCTCCTCCAGTAAGATTGAATGAACCACCCATCTGTCGCAAGGAATCCTTCGCATTCATGAAAACCGTACTACTGCGACTTTCGGGATTTACTTTCTTTCCCCTGTTGTCCCTGGTCACCCCCCTGCTCCTTCTTCCCGTCATCTCGTCTTTTGTGGGTGCCAGCGGAATCTCAAGCGTCATCTCCGGACAGGCCATCGGCACCTTTGGCGCCACCGTATTGATGTGGGGCTGGAATATTGAAGGTCCGGTAGCAATCGCACGCGCGGAGAATGCTCGCGACCGTGGCGCCATCTACCTCACGAGTTTGAGGACAAGACTCGTTTTGATGGTCTTTGTTTTGCCTGTTGCTTGCATCATCACTGCATGGGTGGCGGCGCCTGACTTCCGGTTCGATGCCGTCAGCATGGCGGTGGCCTCCTTGTTGGCTGGCATGTCGCCGGCTTGGTTCTGCATCGGCATGGGCCAGCCGAAACTGTTGGCTTTTTTTGACACGATTCCCCGTTTTCTCGCAACGGTCGTTTCTGTACCCCTACTCATGGTCACCCACCAGTTGTGGAACTACACGCTGGTGCTCGCCGTAGCCACCGTGGCAGCGCTGGTCTTCTTTCACCGAAAGCTCTCCCTCAAGGGCAGCTGGCTTCCCCGTAACATCCTCCAGACGTTCGTCGACATCAGGGAACAGGGGCACACCGCAGGTATTAACGTCGCTGCCAACGCTTATGCATCCACGCCCACCCCAATAGCAACTGCGACCACCCCGGCTGTCGCATCCGGCGCCTTGGCCACGGCAGATACCCTTTACCGGTTTGGGATTTTCACCGTTGTAGCTCTAGGCAACGCCTTCCAAAGCTGGACCATAGAACCCGGTGTCAGCCAGCAACGGCGACGGCATTTGGTAGCTATCTGGTCACACGCCGTATTAGGCGTCGTGGGCGCCGCCTTCCTGACGGCATTTGGGCCTTTCGCCAGTAGCTTGCTTTTCGCCGGGCAAATTCAGGCCACAACCGAACTCTGCTTTTACTATGGCGTTTCCTTTGCTTTCTTGTCGGCCAGCACACCCTTCATCCGCAATATCCTCATTCCTGCTGGCAAGAAGGCATTGGTCCTGCGCTGGACACTCGTTTCCGCCGTGCTCGGAGTGGCTTTCATGCTGATCTCAGGTACAAACGGTAACGTCGTGGGGGTTGCCATGGGCATGGCCCTCAGCGAGGTGCTGCTCTTCCTAACACTTCTGATTCCCGCTTTGCGTTTCCTCAACCATGAAAGTAGCTCACGCGACATTGGCTGACATCAATTCCCAGTTCACAACAGCTGCAGTGATAGCCGCATTCAAACCAGCGGCCACACTAGTCCACACCGTCGTGGCTTTGTCTCGGCAGATCAATCACATTGTGGTCGTCGACGACGGCTCTCCCGCCTCTTCGACCCAGATATTTGCGGAGCTGGAGAAAGCAGGAGCGCATGTAATCCACCAAGGCTCCAACCAAGGTATTGGTGCAGCTCTGAATGCCGGTGTAATGCTTGCTGAGAAGTCATTCCATCCCGACTACTTCATAACCTTGGACCAGGATTCGGTCCTGGTTGACGACTACGTCCGCCGCGCTCACCAAACGTTGAAGGAAGCAGCTGTAGCTGGCGTCTCCGTCGGCTTCGTATGCGCCGCCAGCTACAGCGGACATGCAAGCCCGCTGTGGAAGAACGTGGATGGCTTCTGCCAAGCCTTCGACCCCATGCAATCCGGTTTTTTCATTCCACGGCAGACCATTAGCACTGTGGGCAGATTTGCGGCTGACTTCTTTATAGACGGCGTTGATTCTGATTTCACCATGCGATGCCGTGATGCAGGATTAGCCACGATCATCGGCCCTGGCTGCACTATTGAACACGATCTGGGTGAGCGCGGCCAAGCCCAACTTTTCGGGCGCAAGGTACGAGTTCTGGGTCGGGACATCGGTTTCAACTACCATTCCCCCAGCCGCGTCTACTATATTTGCCGTAACGGAACTGCCCTGACGAAAAGGTACCTACGCAGCAACCCGGGATGGGTTGGCAGGCGTTTGGTCGAAGAGGCCAAGGCACACCTCCTTCGCTTTCTGTTCAGCCCGAACCGGGTGAAACTCCTCACGGCTGCCATCGCAGGATTGCGTGACGGATTCACGGGAAAGTCCGGACGTATCCCACAGCCCTTGGAGAAACGCTTGAGCTAGATCTGCGCCTACCAATTCGGCGAAAAATCTGATCATTGTCCACTTGATATAGTTTGGATGTTATGAATTCCTTGCCCACCCAGCGCGTGCTCGTCATTATGCCCGCCTGGAACGAAGAAGAGGCTGTCGCCAACACGGTGTCAGAAGTTTTGGCGACAGATCCGAACTACGACGTGCTGGTAGTTAATGACGGATCAACAGACAAGACAGCCGCAGTTTCTGCCGCGGCAGGTGCCACCGTATTGAATCTTCCCTACAATTTGGGTGTGGGCGGGGCAATGCGGGCAGGCTTCAAATATGCTCGCCGCTTCGGCTATTCCCAAGTCATTCAAGTTGACGCCGATGGCCAACATGATCCTCGAAATATTGCAGAAGTCCTCGCGGGCCTTCAGCATGCTGACATTTCCATCGGTGCGCGCTTTGCCGATAGAGGCGACTATACGGTTAGCGGGCCCCGCAAGTGGGCCATGCTGGTGCTGGCGAAAGTAATCTCCTCAGTAGCTAAAACGAGACTGACTGATGTCACCAGTGGTTTCCGAGCAGGTAATGACCGAGCCATCAGTCAGTATTTAGACCACTATCCTGCCGAATACTTGGGAGACACAATTGATTCGTTGGTCGTTGCCTTGCGTTCTGGATGCACAGTAACCCAAGTACCCGTCGAGATGCGCCCACGCCAGGGTGGGACACCAAGTCATAACCCAGCGAAGGCTGCCATCTACTTGGGGCGATCTGTTTTCGCCCTCCTCTTTGCCTTTACCCGGAGGCGATCCGTTGTTCCTTCTAATCAGCCAAGCACCAAAGCCATGGCTGGAGAGTAGTCCATGACAAATCTTGCAGCCCTTCTGCTGGCAATCGCCATAGTGGCCCTTGTCTTGGAGATGTTAAGACGAAAGAAACTGCGGGAAAAATACGCAACTCTTTGGCTTTTCGTTGGCGCCCTTACTGTTGTTCTTGCAGCGTTCCCGCACTTGCTGAATGTGGCATCTGATCTTGTCGGCGTCCAATTGCCGTCAAACTTGTTGTTCATCCTGAGTATCCTGCTTCTCTTGGGCGTCTGCCTTCACCTGTCATGGGAACTGTCCGGCGTCGAGGATGAGACTCGAACCCTGGCCGAAGAAGTCGCGATTCTTCGGACCCAAATCGAACGCCTTTCAAATCTCCCGAACAGTACCAAGTCACAAGAAAGTGATAGCGACTAATGCCATTGGATATCTTCATCCCCTACTGGGGGGATCCCGCCTACATGGTCGCAACGGTCGAAAGCGTACTTGCACAGGACAGCGACGACTGGGTACTGACCATTGTTGACGACGCCTATCCGGACCGGAGCATCGAGGACTACATCAAGTCTTTGGCGCATCCAAGGATTGAATACATCCGTAAGGACGTTAACGAGGGAATCACGGCAAACTATCGCACCTGCGTGGGCCTTGCCAAGCAGGAAATGATGGTTATTTTGGGCTGCGATGACCTCATGCTGCCCAACTACGTCTCAACCATTCTCAGCGGTCATGCTCAGTTCCCGGATGCAACCATCATTCAACCGGGTGTAAACGTCATTGACGAAAATGGGCATCAGGTCAAGACACTTGTCGATACTGTCAAGCAGCAGCTCATTCGACCCCGCAGCCGCGGGCGTCAACTATTGTCAGGTGAAGCCCTTGCTACCAATCTCATGCATGGCGTTTGGCTCTATTGGCCTTCATTGGCGTTCCGCACTGACAAGATGCGGCAGGTTGATTTCCGAGATGGCTACCCCATCATTCAGGATGTGGCTCTGACGATGGACATGGTTTATTTGGGAGCGCAGCTCCTGGTCGATCCGGCCGTGTGCTTCTCCTACCGACGCCACTCAGAAAGCGCGTCGTCCACGAAACTGGTCGATGGTTCACGTTTTGCCGGAGAACGGGACTATTTCCAATTCGCCGCCAGCCAAGCCCGCGAATTGGGCTGGGCCAAAACTGACCGCGCAGCAAAACTTCGCCTAACGTCCAGAGCGCACGCCTTGGCCTTGCTTCCCAAGGCCATACGTACTCGCCATTCCGTCGCCGTTAAAGCGCTCGTTCGCCACGCCTTCGGCAACTAACACCCCTTTCGAAAGGTCTATTGTGACTATCACACCCACTTCCAGCGACAATCGTGGAACCGTACTCGTTACAGGCGGGGCAGGTTTCATTGGGTGCGCCATTTCGGCTGCCCTTGTCGAGGCCTTTGACCGCGTTGTCGTTGTCGATAACCTGCACCCGCAGATTCATGCCAGCGGCCAACGGCCCGCAGAATTAGCAGCAGGCGTAGAGCTCATCATTGGCGACGTTGCCGAGGCACAAACCTGGGATACCGTGCTCGCAACCGTCACCCCCGACGTCGTTATCCACCTTGCGGCTGAAACGGGCACGGCCCAGTCACTGAACGAGTCGACTCGCCACGCCCATGTAAACGTGGTCGGGACCACCCAGTTGCTTGATGGCTTGAGTCGGCATGGCAAACTGCCGCGTCGAATCGTCCTTTCGTCAAGCCGCGCTGTCTACGGAGAGGGCGCTTGGGTCCAAAACGATGGCAGCATGTTCTACCCGGGCCAGCGCACCAGTGCCACCCTCGACGCCCAGCAATGGGACTTCCCAGACGCCAAACCTCTCGCCATGAAGGCTGCCAGCACGTTCCCGGCACCGGTAAGTGTCTACGGCGGTACCAAGCTCGCCCAAGAAAACATCATCCAGGCATGGGCAAAGTCCTTCGGTGTTGAGACAGTCATCTTGCGCCTGCAAAACGTGTACGGTCCGGGACAATCGTTGATTAATCCGTACACCGGAATCATGAGCCTCTTCTGCCGGATGGCCATGGGCGGAAAGTCCATTCCCCTTTACGAAGATGGTGATGTTCGCCGCGACTTCATTTTGATCGACGATGTTGCCTCTGCAATCGTCGCAGGTGCGTTGTCCTCCTCCGTCCAAGACGAGCCCATGGATATCGGATCGGGCGAGTTCCAGACCATCGGAACGGCGGCTGAGTTGATCGCTAAGCACTACAAGGCACCGGCACCCCACGTCACCGGACAATACCGTCAGGGGGACGTTCGCCATGCCTGGGCCGATGTAACCGATGCGGAACGCGTTTTAGGCTGGACTCCGCGTTACAACCTGGCCCAAGGTATTGATCTGTTGGCGAATTGGATTGACGCCCAGCCCGACGTCCAGCCGGCCTAACACCACTGCCCGCATGCAAATTAAAAGTCCGGTCACGGCCGTCATCTCCCTCTACAACCCGAACGACGAAGCCGTGAGTAATTGTGCTGCTCTCATTGAACAGGTCGGGCACGTGGTTGCAGTCGACGACGGAAGTCCCCAGGATACGAGTGAGATCTTGGGTCGGTTGGAGAACTTGGGTGCCACTGTTGTGAGGATGAGACGCAACAGTGGCATTGCCAGCGCCCTAAACGCAGGCATCCGCGCCGCACGAGCGCACCCAAGCAACCCCCGATTCATCATGACCATGGACCAGGATTCACGCTTGGAGCCTGGCTATACAAGCAAACTGTTGGCGGCCTACGAGTCCGCCATGGCGAAATCAATTCGAGTGGCCATGGTGGCACCTGGAAACATCAGCGGCATCCCGACACGGCGTCGCGGAAATATCGACGGCACCGTCTTGGGCGGTGAACCCATACAGTCAGGCTTGCTGATACCTGTCGAGGTCCTTGATTCTCTCGGATTGCTGATGGACGAGCTCTTTATTGACGGTGTGGACACCGAGTACTATTTGCGTGCGCGACTGGACGCCCAAGAATCAATCGTGGCCTCTGATGCGACACTTGACCACGCACTGGGTGCCATGGTTCCGGCGTCGATTTTCGGAATCAAGATCTCAGTCCTTGGAAGAAACCTGCCGGTTCGAACTGCCGCAAGTTACCGGTATTACTACATCTTCCGCAACCGACTTTTGCTGGTTCGCCGATACTGGCGATCCCAACCGGGCTGGGCGCTCAAGGGAATCTTGGCCGACTATCGGCACCTCGCCATCGTAACGACGCTGGCACCTGACCGCGGACCTCGATTGACCTCGGCCATGGCGGGTGTGCGAGACGGCCTTAGAGGTGTTTCCGGGCCTCGAGTGGCGTCCTAAAGTCGAAAGAAGTCGGCTCCTCGCCAGTTAGACTCTGCGACGCGCTAGTCGCATGACGGGCTGCTCAACCGCCAGCCAGCTGGCGATGGCCAGGGGCATCGTCGCAACGAGCGCAGCGAGAGTGAACCACCACACTCCCCAGTGGTAGGCGCCGAATACGGCCAGCAGTTGTTGGACGGGGAATGCATAAATGTAGGCACCATAGGAGACGTCGTTGTTCATGACAATCTTGGGGCTGGGGAGCCAGGTGGAAACCCACAAAATGGTGTAAGCGAGGAACGGCGCAGCCAGCTGGTTGCCGAAGCCGTCGAAGCCAAAGACCATGGCGGCAGAAATTACCAGTGCAACCGCAGCTCCCTGCCAGCTCAGTCCGACCCTTTTCGAGAGCACCTTCACGACGGCGCCGCCCAAGAAAAATGGTGCCAACCGGGCCAGCAGGTTGAAGTCAAGATTTCCCTGCATATAAGGATTTAGTCGATCAATATTCGCCCAAACAGCAACACTGAGAAGGAAGGCTGCCAACATGGGCCAGGGAGTCTTCTTGACGAACGCAAAAGTGCCCAGGACTGCCACAAGCAAGTAGCAGAGAAACTCAAAATATAGCGTCCAAAGTGATCCATTCCAGGCTCCCGGGTAGGGCACTCCTGCTGGCGTTCCCGCGATGTCATAGCTGTTTATTTTGAGGAACATGTTGGCGAAGATGGAGTTCAACGGTGTCGTGGGGGTCTGGAAGAATCCGTGCAGCGACGCATGCTGCAGAAAGTAGGCAATAGGAGCAAAGACCGCAGCCATGACAACTAGGCAGACCAAAAATGCTGGGATGATCCTCGCCACACGGTGAATTAGATAAGTCCCCAGACGGTTGTTGAACCGACTCCCCGTTATCAGGTATCCGCTGATACCAAAGAACCCGGCAACCGCCCAACCCCCAAGATTTTCACCCCTAAACCCTGGCCCATTGCCCGCACCCACAATGTGGAAACTATGTGCAAAAAGTACCATAAGCGCCAAGATGAGCCGAATGAAATTCAAACTGTTGTTGCGAGGATCCAATGCTTTGCCAAATCGGAGAACAGGCATGACGTACGGACGTTGTGAAGGTTTCCCGGTCAAGGTTGTCCCGTTCATTTCAGGATTGAGCATTAGGTCATTCTATAGCAGTCAGAAACGACTACGGTGGCGGCCCAAAAGTCACCGCTCCGGTTTGCCCTCACGGTCGAGGTACGGGAGGATTATCCAATGCGAGGAATAATCTTGGCCGGCGGTACCGGTTCACGGCTTCACCCAATCACTCTCGGCATCAGCAAACAGCTGGTGCCCGTCTATGACAAGCCGATGATCTACTACCCCTTGTCAACACTCATACTTGCAGGGATCAGGGACATCCTCATTGTCACCACTCCCCACGATGCCGAACAATTTCAGCGACTCCTCGGCGATGGCTCACAGTTTGGCGTAAACCTCAGCTACGTTCAGCAGCCATCCCCTGACGGTTTGGCCCAGGCATTCGTCCTCGGAGCTGACCATATTGGCAATGACACTGTTGCCTTGGTTCTGGGTGACAACATTTTCTACGGTCCGGGTATGGGCTCGCAATTGCGCCGCCACGCAAATATCGACGGCGGGGCCGTCTTTGGATACTGGGTTCGTGACGCAAAGTCGTACGGTGTTGTCGAATTCGACGCGCAAGGCAAGGCCTTGTCCCTCGAGGAGAAGCCAGCAAAACCCAAGAGCAACTATGCGGTCCCCGGCCTGTATTTCTACGACAATGACGTCATCGAAATCGCACGCAACCTCAAGCCCTCGCCCCGAGGTGAATTGGAAATCACCGATGTGAACAAGACCTACCTTGAGCGTGGGAAACTGCAGGTCGAGATCTTGCCCCGCGGCACTGCGTGGCTGGACACCGGTACGTTCAGTGACCTCAACGATGCTTCCAACTTTGTGCGTACGGTCGAGAATCGGCAGGACCTGAAAATCGGTGCTCCCGAAGAGGTCTCTTGGCGTCAGGGCTTCCTCAGTGATGATGAGCTGCGCCAACGCGCCGAGCCTCTGGTGAAGAGCGGCTACGGTACCTACCTGTTGGGCTTGCTGGACTCCGGCGTCAACTAGCCGACCGGCGGAAGCATGATCTTGGGCATGAACTATGTCCGCATCTCCCTGGCGGCACAACTATCTGCCTGGTCACCACTTAGCATCCCCGAATGGAACATGAATGAGCTGGGCAGCAACCCTTCCTTTGGCCGTGGCGTGCGTCGCCCTCCTCCTCGTACCCGGAGGAATCTTGGCGACGGCGCTGGGTCTTCGGGGCCTGTCAATTTGGGCTGCCGCACCGGTGCTCACAGTATCCATGTCAGCGATAACGGCCATCGTTTGCGGCAAGGCTGGCATTGCTTGGACGGTCCTGCCGCTGTTGGTTGTTGCTCTCTTGGCATCTGGTGTTGCCTGGTTCATTCGGCGGGCCCTTGACAAACGTTTTGGCATTGACACCGAGCCATGGCGTTTTCATGTGACACCTGCAGGTGCCGGACAATTCGTGGGACTTGCCGCTGGTGCCCTGCTCATAGCCTGGCAACTGGTCCGGGTGTTTAGCGAGCCGGAGAACATCTCCCAGACATTTGACAATGTCTTCCATCTCAATGCTGTCCGCTATGTGCTCGACACCGGCGACGCTTCCTCGCTAACGCTGACCAGCATGACCAACGGGGACAACCCCCCTTATTTCTATCCTGCCGCCTGGCACGGTGTCGTGGCCCTGGCAGTGCAGCTGACAGGGGCCCCACTGGCCGCTTCGGTCAATGTCTTCAACATTGTTGTTGCGGCTCTGGTCTGGACATTGGGGTGCATGGTTCTTACTCGGACGATCGTCGGAGACAAGCCATGGATTGTAGGTTTCTCGGGTATTCTCGCATCCTGCTTTTCCTCCTTCCCCATCCTTCTGTTGGACTTCGGCGTGCTGTACCCGAATTTCCTGGCCATCGCCATGATTCCGCTGGGACTGGCAGCCGTAGCCGTGTTTTTCGGAGTCGGCACCGAGTCACACTGGCACCCGCTGGCACGATACGCGGTGGCACCTGTTGCCGCCATTGCCATTGCCATCGCCCATCCCAATGGTGCGATGACACTTGTGGCTTTGAGCATTCCAGTCGCTGTTGCGTCCTACTGTCGCCGCTACGTTGGCTCAGGTCTGTGGCGCAAGCGGCCTAAGGAAACTGCGGCAGTCACGTTGGGCCTGCTGGCCGCGATGGCTTTCGTGGTCCTCTTGTGGAAGGTTGTTCGCCCGCCCGCCGAAGCCGCATTTTGGGGCCCCACAAAGCTCCCAGCTGGAGCGGTTGGTGAAATCATCACTAACTCCGCGATGGGCCGCCCGGCCGCATGGGTGCTGAGTGCGCTGATGCTGATTGGGATCTACGCCGCCATCAGGACCCGCAGCCACGCTTGGCTGCTTTGCTGCTTCGCTGTCACGGCCGTCTTGTTCATCACCGTTGCAGGCGTTGAACGGGGATATTGGCGCAACGTGATTACTGGAGTTTGGTACAACGACAGCTACCGTTTGGCGGCAATCCTGCCCATCACCGCGCTCCCGCTTGCCGCGCTGGGATTCGGTTGGCTTTGGCAAGGAATCCGCCGCATCCTGGACCAACAAATGTCAAAACGTGTGAGTGAATCCGCTCCGCAGCGAGGAACCAAGGCCACCTTCCTGACTGCAGCTGGAATTCTTGTCATTGTCCTGCTGACAATTCCCATGCAGGGCACCCCCATGAAGGTTGCCGTGGCCGGTGCCAGTCACAATTACGCAGAGAACGCCGAATCGGCCTTGGTCTCGACCGACGAGTTGGCTCTCATCAACAAACTTGACGATATTGTGGGTCCCAACGAAGTCATTGCCGCGAGTCCTTGGACGGGCGCCGCGATGGCCTACGCACTGGGAGACCGCCGGACAACGTCGATGCACACGCTCAGCACATATCCGAGGAATGTTGAGATCATCAACAATAACCTGCGCGATGCGGAGACAAACCCGGAAGTGTGCCCGGCCGTCGAAGCCACGGGAGTCCGCTATATCTTGGACTTTGGCGCACGGGAAGTCCACGGCGACCGGCACAGCTTCCCCGGGCTGGAAAACTTGCCGGACTCTCCCGCCGTCGAACTGGTTACCCAAGTCGGCGAAGCCAAGCTTTACCGGCTCATCGCCTGCTAGCCTGAACCGCATTCGTGTAGAGCATTTCATACTGAGAGGTAAAAGCTTCTCGGCCACAGTGGTCCACACAAATGGCGCGAATATCCTCGGGAACATAGGAATTAAAGTTCTCGCGGATGGTCACCAGGGCCTGACCAAGTTCTTCGCGATTGTCGATGGCAGACAGTAGACCATTGGCCTCCCCCACCGCGTTCTTGCCCGCCCAGGTTGCTGTTGACACAACAGGAAGGCCGCAGGCCATGGCCTCCCAGAGCACTGTCCCGAAGGCCTCGGCAACACTGGCTAGCACGAATACGTGGGCAGAGCTGAACTCCGCCACAATGTCTTTGCGTTGAACTGCGCCGACAAAGTCCACTTTGTCTCCAACGCCCCGTGAACCAGCCAAAGTTTCCAACTCGGCTTTGTGGATTGAATCCCCGGCAATCCTTAACCGAACTCCGTCGACGTTGTGGAATTGCTCGGCGAAGGCTTCGATCAACATGTCAACTCGCTTGCCCGGATCCAGATGCGAAACGTGGCCAAAGATGAACGGACCGTCAGGGATTTGACGGGTGGGGATGTCTTGGAATTGTGGGCTCAGAAGACCCGGAACGTATTGCCACTTGTCCTGGCCAATGTTGTAGGCATCGTTGAGTTCTGCTGCAAAGCCTCGGGCGACGGCGACGAGGGCCGACGCAGCGAGAGCAGCCCTGCGCCCGTTCACGCCATTCCATTTTTGGTTGAGCCTGTCCATCGATGACGGCCTGTGTTCGGTGACAACAAAGGGGATCTTGAACTCATCGGAGAGCGCATGTGTCACAACCCCCGCCGGAAACATCGCATGGGCATGCAGGACATCCGGCCGGCCGTTCTCACTGATGTAGCGGGTGAGAAGGACCCGCCAGGCATGCAGGAGAACCCGTTCGTTGCCGCCGGGCACTTTGGGAAAGGGCAACACCTTGTCCATCCGATACGTTCGGATCTCCGATTCAACACTGAGGCGGATGCCAGGAGTGCGGCCGCGAAGTTGCGCTGGTGAATAGACGGGGACGCCCTTGACACTGATAACGCCCACGTCGTGGCCCGCCATGGCCAAGGCTTGGGCCTGCTCAATGAAGAAACTGCCTGAAAAGTCAGTCGCGTCAGCTGGGTACCAAGACGGTACGAAAAGTACGTGCATTTCCTGTGGTGCCCTTATTCTGTTGGCGTCGGTCTGTGACATTCTACGCGGGGGGCAGGCCGCACCAGCTGCACCGGAGCATGCGTGGTGGTGAGAGAATAGCGGAATGCCTTTCGAGTCCCCCATTCTTACCCGCAGCCAGTGGCGCTCCCATGCCATCTCAGATTCGACAACCCTCTGGGTAATAGGCGACAAGTCCTGTGACGACCAGCTTTCCCACCTGGTGAACGACGGCGGATCCCTCGCAGAAGGCCTGCGGATGGTTGCCGGCCACTTTGCGGCAGTGGTTGTGGGCTCTGAACAAACGCTCCTCATTGAAGACCCAATCCGCAGTTTCCCGCTCTTCTACTCGGTTGCGGACACTGTAGTGCGTATTTCCGACGACGTAGCTGTCCTGGCCGGGCCGGATTCTGGCTATGACGCTGACTACGATTCCCGGGTTGAATTCCGGCATGGGGCCTGCGTGGCAGGAACCAATACCCTCTATGCTGGTGTGCATCAAGTTCAAGCTGGCGAGGTGGTGGCCATTGATGCCACGAGTGGCATTTCCCAGAATTTTTACCGCCAAATGGCGTATTCTTCCCTGCACCTTGAAGAAACCGCCGCCGTTGATGCACACTTCACCGCAGCGTTGGACATCACCATGTCACGGCTTCTGGCCCACGCCAATGGGCGCCAACTGGTTGTCCCCCTCAGCGGCGGGCTGGACTCAAGGCTGCTGAGTGTCTATCTCAAGGATGCCGGCTATGAGAATGTTGTGAACTTCACCTACGGCACGGGCAAAACGCGCGAGGTGCTGATCAGTGAGCAAGTGGCCGCGGCACTGGGCCAAAAATGGCTTTTCTGCCGCTACGAGGAAGCAACAATCCGCAGTGTCTGGGACACCGCCGAGACCGCAGACTTCATCAAGTTCACCCATGCCGGCGCCTCACTGCCCCACATCCAAGACTGGTATGCGGTCCGTTGGCTCAAGGAAGAAGGCTTAATTGACGACGATGCCATTTTCCTTCCGGGTCACACCATTGTTGGCAATATGCATGATGAGTCCGTCCTCGAGGCAGAACACGTCTCTAGATCAGACATCAAGGAATTGATTCTGGCCCACCACTACACCCTGCAACCCGACAATAGCTCCGCTCACAAAAACCAACGCCTGCAAGAAATCCTCGATGACTTTCTCGACGAGATCAATTATGACGGGACAGTGGAATCAAGGCTGACGGCCTTAGAGCACTGGAACCTCCGGGAACGCCAAACGAAGTACATCAACAACTCGGTGCGAAACTATGAGTTCTTTGGCTACGACTGGGCCCTGCCGATGTTGGACAGGGAAGTTTATCTGGCGTGGGGCGACTTACACCCCACCATCACACGCAACCGTCGCTGGTATGAAGGCTATGTCAACCGGCGCTATTCCTCCTCGACCGGTCAGGACATTGGAACGTTTGCCCCCAATGACGTCCCCCAAAGCACCCGGGAAACGGTTAGGCGCCTGCTGGGAACCTTGGGGCTGCTGCGTCCAGTGGAGCGGTTGATCACTGCACGGGCCATCCAAAACCACCCCATGGGATTCAACTGGTTTGTCCAAGGCATGACCCCCGCCGAACTCTTCAAATTCACCCGCAGCGGTGGAAATCTTCTTGGCGCCTATGCGGATGAATTCCTCACCGATACCTGGAACAGCCACTGCCGGCTTTTCACTCCGGCTGATTCTTTTCACTAAGCTGGAATCATGCGAATTCTCAGTGTTGTTGGCGCGCGTCCCCAATTCATCAAGCTTGCCCCCATCGCCACGGCCATGCGTGGAAGGGCAGAACACCTGATCGCGCACACCGGACAGCACTATGACGAGCTCATGAGCGATGTTTTCTTCCAGGATCTGGGCATTCCCGCCCCGGATTTCAACCTCGGTGTGGGTTCCGGCAAGCACGGAGCACAAACCGGTGCCATGCTGGCCGGGTTGGAAGAGATTATTGAAAGTTCCGCACCGGATTGCGTCTTGGTTTACGGGGATACCAATTCCACTCTGGCTGCGGCCATTGCGGCAACCAAACTTCATGTGCCCGTGGCCCATTTGGAGGCTGGCTTGCGTTCCTTTAACCGCCGGATGCCTGAGGAACACAACCGTGTCCTGACGGACCACAGCGCGGACCTGCTGCTGGCCCCCACCCAAGTGGCCATGGAGCATCTGGCAAACGAGGGCCTCGCCTCCCGATCAGTGCTTGTGGGCGATGTAATGACGGACGTCCTTTACAAGGTGCGGGACTCCCTCCGCGATTCCGTTGCGGATCTCCCCCCAGGGATGGTCCGCGGTGAATACTATGTTGCCACCATCCACCGTCCGGACAATACTGATTCCCCCGCCCGCCTGGAAGCGATCATCGAAGAGCTGGCTTCCCTGGACAAACCCGTGCTCCTTCTGGCGCACCCACGGCTGCGCGGACTGGCCGAGGCACACGGCATCAACCTCAGCCGTGGAGGCATCGTTCTCAGCCCTCCGCTCGCCTACCCGCAACTCATCAATGCGACCCAAAACTCTGCCGGCGTTGTCACCGACTCGGGCGGCCTGCAAAAGGAAGCATTCCTGCTGCGCGTACCGTGCACCACCATCCGCCCGGAGACCGAATGGGTTGAAACTGTTGCACTCGGCTGGAATGCCTTGGTCAGCGACGATCTGACACGCTTGGCCAGCACCGTCCAGCGGCCCGCTCCTGCAGCGACCGATGCCACACCCTACGGCGATGGTCAGGCGGCAGGACGCACCGTTACGGCCCTCTTGGACGCATTTGGCGCCTGACCTAACGGCATCAGTGCGGCTTGTCCACGTCTGAGACGTGAATCTATCCGTGGGATACTTGAATGGTGAGTCGAACTTGGATTGTAATCCCGATGTACAACGAGGCAACTGTAGTCGCCGACGTCATCAAGGGGCTTCATTCCGAATTCAGCAATATTGTTTGCATTGACGACGGCAGCACGGACGGATCCCCTGCCATTGCCCGTGCAGCAGGCGCCGTGGTGGTGGAACACCCCGTGAACCTCGGACAGGGTGCGGCCCTGCAAACGGGCTTGCAGTATGCGCTCCTCGATCCAGCAACCACCGAGATTGTCACCTTCGACGCCGACGGGCAGCACCAAGTGTCGGATGCCAGGGACATGGTTTCCCGAATCCGGTCCGGGGAAGCCGACGTAGTCTTGGGATCAAGGTTCCTGGACGACCGCACCCAGGTCTCAGCCCTGAAGCGACTGGTACTGAGAGTGGCTGCGCTCCAATCACGAATGGCCACGGGCATGGCACTCACAGACGCCCACAATGGCTTGCGTGCTTTTGACTCAGGGACGGCAGCAAAGATTAACTTGACCCAAAACCGCATGGCACATGCTTCGGAACTGATTCATCAATTGTCCGATATCAAACCACGCTGGGTGGAACATCCCGTGAAGATTATCTACACTGACTATTCCAAAGCCAAGGGCCAGTCACTGCTCAATTCGGTAAACATCCTCGCGGACCTTCTTTTTAGGTAACACCATGCAGATCATCGTTCAGATAGCCCTTGTCCTTGCTGTCATCACAGTTTCTGTGGCGCTGATGCGCGGCGGTTCCAACGCACGCAATCTGGCCATCCGGCGGATGATGTTGGTTCTCTTCGCCTGTGTGGCGGCGTTTTCGGTCTTCTTTCCCGTAGCCCTCACCAGACTCGCCCAACTATTGGGCATCGGGCGTGGAACAGATTTGGTCCTCTATGCCCTGATTGTGAGTTTTCTGATTTTCGTGGCCACCAATAACCACCGATTCAGGCAACTGGAAAAATCAATCACCCAACTCTCCCGGCATGCAGCCCTTGAAGAGGCCGAGAAGCCGTGGCTGGGCAAGCGGAACGAATCATAGCTGCGGTCCCTTGGCGACGGTGTAGCATTTACCGTCTGACCCACACCTGAAAATTGCCTGAGCTGGCTGACAAGACAAACTGAGTTAGCAATGTGTCAATGGCCCCGGTAGTAAGCCCATAGTAGGCATGGGGTGCGCCAACCACTGCCGCCTTGGCGTTGTTCAGCTGA
The DNA here is from genome assembly GCF_900105965.1 of Arthrobacter alpinus. Classification (NCBI taxonomy): domain Bacteria; kingdom Bacillati; phylum Actinomycetota; class Actinomycetes; order Micrococcales; family Micrococcaceae; genus Arthrobacter; species Arthrobacter alpinus. The sequence continues at coordinate 201,808 of NZ_FNTV01000001.1, read as the reverse complement.
TCCACCTGCATCTCCTGCACGGTCCCGCCCGCGGGCAGGGAACGTCCTGCCCCGTTCGACGGCAGATCCTGGACCATTTTGGCACCGAAAACATCGACGATGGAACCACAACCATGCTCCATGGAACGGGACAACGAATCACTCATGATTCCCATGTACGCATAGCTGAAAAACACACAGTCATGCGGCGCCGCGGCAGCTGCCAAATTGGCCCCACCCACCTCCGGTAAGGGTTTCGGCTCCAAAACCAGGCCCCGCGCCCCGACCGGGAACAACAGCACCACACTGAGCACCGTTGCCACCATTTCCGGAACCGAGAATTTCCGCCTGGGATGACCCGCATTTGATGTTTGGCGGCGAGAAATGACGGCGGCTCCGGCGCCCCCTGACACTCCGAGGCACAGGGCCAAGTACGGTGCAGCAAAATTTGGGTAGTGGTCAAAGAAGCTGGCTGAGGCCAGCAGCGCACAGACAATCACTGTGGCAAGCACCGCCCACCAGAACTCCTCTCCCCATTCTTGAGGTTTCCGGCGTCGTCCGGATAGCCCTGCAACAGCTGTGGCAGCTATGCACAGAACACCGAAGCCGGCGATCAGGAACACTGTACCTGGAGCAGCGTCCAAGCCAACCAAGTCGCTCAGCCGGTGCGCCAGGCCCTTGGCGGCCCCATCCGTGCGTGCGACCTGTACCAGGACCACATCGGTGAACATTGCCCTGGGGGCAAGCATGAAAAACGGTCCCATGACGAGGGCGCACGCCGCCGCGCCCACCGCAATGAAGCGGAGCAGCAACCTAGGCCCAAAACGCACAGACACCGTGACGCCTATGACCAGGATCGGCAGGACGGCCCACAACTTGAAACACAAGGCCAAGCCCAGAAAAACGGCCGCAACCGTCACGGCCCGGCGAGGTTCGCGGCCGCATCCTCTCAACGCCACCAAGGCAGCCAAGACACACGCACCCAGGACCGGCGAAAGCATGATGGAGCGTTCGGCAATGGTGGCAATCGACCCCACCGCATACAGGCCAGCCCCGGCAATGATTGCCTGATACCCCCATCGCTTCAGGAGGATGCCGATCAGCACGGTGTTCAAGGTTCCGATCAGGACAAAGAACACTCTGGCCGCGGAAACACCCGCAGAATCACCGGCAAACTGGCCAACCAGCGCAAACGGCAGCATTAGCAAGGCGATGCCCGGCGGGTGCACCAAAACATAGTCCCGGTATGGCAATGACCCCGCCAGGAGGTGTACACCAGCTGCATAGTGGACGCCGTCGTCGTACCCCCTGAACCCGCCAAGGGTGGCCGATTCAAGCAACGGGAGCAACCGGGTCAGGAACGCCACGACGCCCAAGGCGCCAATGAGGAGCGCCGGCAAGGACCGGACACCGAAATGGTGGATGGGCACTTTACTCCCTGCGTTTCAAGGTGGAAGGAGCCACAGCTACCGTTGGGCGGCGGCGGTGAGCTCTGCGGCCACTTGGCTGGCGCGGGCCAGCCACGTATTGTCCTTGCGCAGGCCAAGTGCTGTCTCTGTCACCTGGGCAATCTTCTCCGGGTGCTCGGAAAGCTCATCCAACAGCTGTGTCAGCGAAGAAGAATCGAACGGGACGGCCCAACCGTTGCCTTTGCTGGCCACAAACTGTGCAACATTGGTTCCGTTGTTGACTATGACAGGCTTGCCAAATCCAATGTACTCGGCAAACTTGATCGGCGCGGCAAAGGAACGGTAGATGCTCGGTTCAATGAAGAGCATGCAGATATTCGCCTGCTCGTAGTACGGTATGAGATCTGCGCCGTTCTTGTGGACAACCTGGATGCGATCATTGAGCAGTTCCCGATAGCTGTCCAGGTTCTGCTCCCATTCCTCTTCCCTGGTGCAAATGGTCAGGTAGGAATTCTTGGACGCAGCGACGGCGCGGACACAGTCTTGCATGTTGTAGTAGCCACCAACCCCTCCGACGTAAAACAGGTGAATGCCGTGCTTGGGCGTCGCAGGCACGTCGACAATCTCCCCGCCCGGAGGCAGTGCGGCGTGCCGCTGGGCGGGGACGTGCGGAACAAATTTGCCCATGCCCAGCGACGGCAGATATAGCTTGTCCACGGCGAATTTGTAAGCCAGGAGGTCCAAGTTGTAGAGAGCCCGGGTGGCGGTGTGGACCAGTGGGTTCAGCCGTTCCTTGTACTCGGGAAAGCGCCAATACACATCCCGGTAAAACAAACCAACCCTGATGCCGTTCTTGCGGGCGAACCGCAGGAACGCAACATCCATGAATGGGTGCCGCGGCAGATGGTCGACATCCGTCAGTGCTGTGGGCATGGTGTGGCTCTCCGAATACAGGAAATCAAAACGATCCCCTGCCACGATGCGCCGCTTCAGGGCTTTGATCAGGGCACGTCGCTCTCCAGATTCACCGGAGACGAGTTCAACATCGTAGCCGAGTGCTCTGAATGCCTCCAGCATGCGTATAGGGCGCAGCCCGCTTCCCGTCTTGGCGTTGGGATTCAACGGATACGGTACGTGATAAATCATGCTGGCCATGGAATGAACTTTCTGAAAATAGTGGCAGTGCTTCACAACAGCCTGAGGGCGGCACCTGGATTGTTAGACACCTGGGGCGGCAGGTTTCGAACCGACGCCACGGTCAAAACGGTGGCCTACCCAAAGGGCCATGACCGTGAATGCCACGAGAATGGCAGCCATGGCCAGTGAAACAATTGAAAGATTCGCCACGATGTCTCCTTCGAGAAAGTACAGCAGCGATAGGGGCACGGCTGTGTACACCAAGGCATGGATAAGCATGAGGTGCTGCGTCTCCGTGACAACAAATATGGTGGAGATCGGAGACGTTATCAGACTCATGAAGAGCCACGGCACAAGCGCCCTGGCGATGTGTCCAGCATCGGCCCACTCTGCTCCGAGGAACACTGGGAAGGCCCAGGGCGACAAGCAAAAAATCAGCGCAAACGGGACCACTCCCAGCAACGCCGATCGAAACACTGAGGACTTGGCGAATGCAAACATTGATCCGCGTTCCATGACCGCAAGCCGTTGGAAGAAGACCTGAGAAATTGCTCCATTGATCAGGCCCAGGGGTACTTCCAAGAGTTTCCACGCCATGTAAAACTGACCCAACGTGGAGCCCGAATACGCAATGCCGATCATCAAGTTGATGCCGTTGGTTCGGATGGCGTCCACAAGTGCATTCGGACCGTTAAGCAACGGCATCTTCCGATAGCGGCTGAACAGTGAGGTGATGCTCTCGTTGGACTCCTCAAGACCTTGGGTCACATCACGGCCCTTGTGGCGCAGCGTCAAAAGCGCAGCGCCTTGACCAACCAGGGTGCCGCCGATGAGGCCGCCAACTCCCCCGAACTTCCCCAGCGCGAGTGCCAGCTGGGCTAGGGCTGTTCCGCCGCTTTGAAGGACCCTGTTGATGCCGATGGCCTTGTAGTCGCTACGCCGATTCAACCAGTAAGTCAGGGCTGAAATCTCGGCAAGTGTGAATATGCTCAGTCCCACAAGCCACAGCCATGGAGCCAGCGCAGGCTTACCCATCGCGTCGGCAATCAGCGGGGAGGCGATCCCGCACACGAGGGTTGCCGCAATACTGATGGCAACGATCAGGCGGGTCACTCCCCGCTTGAGGACCTTTGCATCTGCATCGTGCTTGGGCAGCATGATGGCCATGTCGTAGCGCAGGGCTGCCACCACGGTGACGGTGGCCACCAGTGATGAATACAACGAGAACAGTCCGTAGGCCTCCGGCGAGTAGAGCCTCGACAGTACCGGCGTCAGTGCCAGCATTAATAGCTGTGCCGCAGCCGTGCCACTCAGGAGCGTGAGTATGTGGCGCAGGAACTCGCTTCTGCGCCACCGAGCAACCCGCCCACCATCGATTCCGCTCACGAGTTCGTGGACACCCGAGCCGTTCGCAGGACTTCGGCGGCCGCCAATCGTCCGGAGGCTTGCAACGAGGCGTGTTTAATGACCCAGTTGCTCCTACGTTCACCGTCACTGTCCGGTGCCGCCAGGAGCGCGCCCATAGCCTTCGCAACTTCTGTCACCGAGTAAGCTGCAGCAATGCCAAGCGCGTTCTCTGTCACAAGTGCTGCTCCGTCCCCTTGTCCGGCAAAGATGACCGGGGTGCCACAGCCGGCAGCTGCGTAGATCTTCGTGGGCTTGGCAAAGTCATAGCCCTGGCCCGGCTTGATACTGACCAAGGCTCCGGCAGCACCACGGATCCAGGCGGCAGCCTCCGCTGGCGGCACGACCCCACCAAAATGGACAGCCCCCGGCGCCAGCCGCTCGGCCAAGGTCTTGAGCTGGTCTTCGTCGGTACCCTGCCCAAAGAATCGGATCTGCGCATCCGGGAATTTGCTGCGAACCTCACGAAGGGCTTCTATGAAAATGCCGGCCCCCTGCCACTCGCTCATGGTACCGGTGTAGACAAAGTAAGGATTTGCAGCGGCAGCGCAGTCACCTTTTGGACCAAAGACAGCCGTGTCCACACCATTGCCCACAACGCGGATTCGCTTTGCGGGCACCTTGAATTTGGCCACTTGCACAGCCACCGGGTCCGAGACGGCTAGGACATTGGTCGCCCGTCGGAGCACAGCTCCTTCCACGGTGCCCATGACCTTTTTAACGACGGCTGGCACCTCCATGGCAGACATTGCCTCGCTCCAGACATCTGCTGCGTAGTAAACAAAAGGCCGGCGACGCAACGCTGAGGACAACGCTACGGCCACCCCAGTGGTGGGCGGCGGCTCCGAGACAACAACGTCGGCGCGGGTCAGCAGCAAACGGAAAAATACTGGCACGTCAAAGCTCAGATACTGGACATACCCCCGGACATACCCGCCGGGATCGCGAAGAACGGGCCATCGGCTGAGTCTGTATGACGGCTTGAAAACAGGGCCTCCTGCAGGAAGCTTGGTTGTCAAGACCTTGACCTCGGCACCTTGCTCAACAAGGCCGTCGACGAGGGCTTTTAGACGAAAGGCCGCCGCCCCGACTTCGGGCGCAAAAAGCCTTGTGGCCACAACAACTCGAAGCGGTTTTTGTTGTCTCACCAGTCCAGGATCCTTTCGACCTGCGATGTGCGGGCAGATTTCAGCACTGCCTCCGCCACCATCAAGGTGTCTTGCCCCTGGGCCATTGTCACGACGTCTTGGCGCAGCCCGAGGACTGCATCGCGGAAAGCTTCAAGTTCCGTGCGCAACGGTTCGGGCTTGGCGATTGCCAACCTGGTGACATTGCCTTCTGAAACCCCTCGGAATGCTCCAATGGAGTCCCATTCCGTCGCGACAGTGCCGTTCTCATAGAATGTGAGGTCTGCCGTGACCGTGTTGGCCACGAAAGCACCTTTTTCGCCAATGACAATTGTCAGGCGTTCCTTCATGGGAGACAACCAGTTGACCAGGTGGTTGGTGATGACGCCGTTGGCCAACTTTCCGGTGACGGACACCATGTCCTCGTCCGGCCGTCCGCTACGCGCCGAGGTCTGGGCAAACACGGATTCGTAGCGACTCTGCGCCAACCATGCCGTCAGGTCGATGTCGTGCGTACCCAGATCCTTGACCACACCGACGTCGGCAATTCGTGAGGGGAAGGGACCCTGCCTGCGAGTTGCGATCTGGTAGACCTCACCAAGATCGCCGTCGGCAATACGCTGGCGCAGCGACTGCAATGCGGGGTTGAAACGCTCAATATGACCTACCGCGCCTATGAGCCCCTTTGCGGCAAAGGCTTCCACGAGTCGGCGGCCAGCCGCTGCGTTGGCAGCGATCGGCTTCTCGACCAGCGTATGGATTCCAGCCTCGGCCAGCGCCAAGCCAACTTCCTCATGCATGCCTGTGGGAACAGCGGCAACAGCCATGTCTATGCCGGCTGCGATGAGCTCCTGGACGCTGCCAAGGACGGGCAGGTCTCTTGCCACACTGTGGGGATCGCCGTGGGCATCAGCGACGGCGACCAAGTCCAAGCCTTCCACTTCACGAATGACGCGTGCATGGTGGCGGCCCATCATACCCAGCCCGATGAGTCCTACACGGAGATTGGCCATGATCAGGCACCCGCCTTCACAATAGTGTTCACGGCCGTGACTATGCGTTCAAGGTCGTCCTGGGTCAATGAAGGATGAACAGGCAGGGATAGGACTTCCTTGGCCGCGATCTCCGTGTTGGGCAGGTCTTCCGTGCGGTTGAAGGAAGGCAGCCGGTGGTTGGGTACCGGGTAGTACACGCCGGAACCAATATTGAATTCAGACCGAAGACGCGCGTGCATCTCGTCGCGGCCTTGCGGGACACGAATGGTGTATTGGTGGTAGACGTGCTCGGCTCCCTGGGCAACCCTGGGCGTTCCCACACCCTCAAGGTTTGCGCTCAGGAACGCAGCATTGTCTTGGCGTTGCCTGGTCCAGCCCATCACCTTGGTCAGCTGGACCCTGCCGATGGTGGCATGCAGGTCAGTCATGCGGTTGTTGAAACCCACAAGCTCGTTTTGGTACTGGGTTTCCATGCCTTGGTTGCGCAGCAAGCGCAGGTTTCGCTCAACAGCGGCGTCCGACGTCGAAACCATGCCACCCTCTCCAGAGGTCATGTTCTTCGTGGGGTACAGGCTGAACATGCCGAACTTGCCGAAGGTGCCCACTTTTTTGCCGTTTAAGGCAGCACCGTGGGCTTGGGCGGCGTCCTCATACAGGTCAATGCCGTGTTTGTTGGCCAAGGCGGCGAATGCCTCGGCAGCGAAAGGGTGGCCGTACAGGTGCACGGGCATGATGCCCTTGGTCTTGTCCGTTATCAGGGACTCAACATGGGCCACGTCCAGGGCATAATAGTCCAGTTCGATGTCTGCAAACACCGGGGTGGCCCCAGTGAGTGCAACCGCGTTGCCTGTTGCGGCAAAGGTGAATGACGGAACAATGACTTCATCCCCGACACCAATGCCACAGGCCAGCAGCCCAAGGTGCAAGCCTGAAGTGCCCGAGTTGACGGCAACGCTTGCACGCCCGTCGAGGAGGACATCTGAGAACTCACTTTCAAAGCTGGCGACCTGCTGGCCCTGTGCCAACATGCCTGAGGCCATAACAGCATCAACGGCTGCACGCTCTTGGTCACCAATGATGGGTTTTGCTGCCGGAATAAAGTCCTGGCTCATGCGCTGTCCTCAGCCTCTTTCAGGGAGTTTAGATCTTCAACATACTTGGCACCGGTTTCCGGGCACACCCAGAAACAGCCTTCGGCTTTCAGGGGGAAGCCGGCCTTGCCCACCCAGCCCAGCCTCCGCGCCGGAACGCCTGCCATCAAGGCGAAGGCGGGGACGTCGCGGGTTACTACGGAACCGGCAGCGATGGTTGCCCACCGGCCAATGGTCAGTGGGGCTACACAGACTGCGCGGGCACCGATGGATGCTCCGTCCTCAATCGTGACGCCAACCGGAGTCCAGTCGTGAGCGCTTTTCAACGTTCCGTCAGGACTCACGGAACGGGGATAGGTGTCATTGGTGAGGACCACCGCGGGTCCGATGAACACGCCCTTGCCCAACACTGCAGGTTCATAGACCAGGGCGTAGTTTTGGATCTTGGTGTTTTTACCTATGTTCACGCCCGGACCCACATACGCTCCCCTGCCTACAATGCAGTTCTCGCCAAGCACGGCGTCCTCACGGACCTGGGCGAGATGCCACACCTTTGTGCCCTCGCCGAGACTGGCCTGCTCGGCTACATCCGCGTTGGGTGCTACATAAATCATGCGGTGCTTTCCTCTCGCTGCGCACTGGATCCATCTTTTACGGGCTGGTTTTCCACTATTCCGGTCACGGTGAAGACGCCCCCGCGCGGGCATAGGCTCTAGTGAATTCTTCCATAACCAGAAGTGGCGTGAACGCAGGCGGGATGGTGCCGGCGATGGTGTCCCCAGACACATCAACAAACCTCCGCAGCGCCAGTTCGACGCCGGAGGCAAAGTCCTGTGCACCGTCACCGGCGACCAGAACACTGTTCTCCTCAGTCAGAAAATCCCTGACAGCCGACAGGTCGGTAACGACTGCGGGCAGACCTGCCGCAACAGCCTCGGCGGCGGCGACACAAAACGTTTCATGTCTCGTGGGCAAAAAAAAGACGTCTGCCTTGCGGAGTTCCTGCTGCACCCGCTGAGGCTCTACCAGCCCTGTCACAGATAAATGGTCAGCAACACCGGCCGCAGCCGCAGCCGCCATCATGTTTGCCCGGAGCGGTCCGTCGCCCACCCAGGTCAACGAAGCGTCAATTCCGTCCTTGCGAAGAAGCGCCAGTGTCTGGACAGCCAGTATCGGTCGTTTGCCGGCAACGAGCCCGCCCACACTTATCAATCGCGTGGCACCTTCTGCCGGCCCCGTCCGGCCGGCGGTTTCCTTGCTCACTGCAACCACATTGGGAATCACGTCCACCCGCCCACCTCGCGCAAACCGGCCAAGTTGCCGGGCTTGGGCGGTACTCACGGCAGTAACCGCATTGGGCAGTTTCAGGACATATCTCAGCCAGGAAAACGCTACCCACACCTTGGAGACGCTGGCGGGATTGGCCATTCCGCTCCAGTGTTCCGTGTGCACCCAGGGTGTCCGCCTGAATGCGTGGAGAGGGGCTGCAATGACGGCAGAAGTGAAAGCCATGGTGTGCAGCACGTCTGCCTCTTTCAACGCCGCCCATACGTGGCGCGCCAAAGCGGGATACCCCAAGGGCCTGAGGGGGGACAGTGGAATCCGGGTGACGGGGACACCGCCATAGTTCTCTAAAACAACGGCACCTGTGCCACCCAGACGAACGTGAACCACGCGCACATCATGACCACGTGCAATGGCCTGAACATGTTTGAGATTGAAGGGCGCCGTGGCTTGGTTCCCAGTGTCCGGAAACCAGGTGGTGAGGACGAGAACACGCACGTTCTAGTTACGCCCTGCCAATGACACGGTAGGTGACGCCGTCCCACTTCTCGACTGAGCTGACTCGCCGGCCATCGATAAATGCCTTCACGCCGGGCAAATCTGCCGGTGCCAGTTCGCGATATTCGGCATGGTCTGCCTGCACAACGGCCGCGTCAACTTCTTCACCCAAGTGGTAGGGAAGGAAACCGAGCTTGGTTAGCTCAGCATCCGTGTACATGGGGTCATGAACCATCGCAGTCCCGCCGCGACGGTTGATGGACTCCACCGCGTCGAACACGCCGGAGAAGGCTGTCTCCTTCACACCTCCACGGTAGGCCGCGCCAAGGACAACCACGCGTGCCCCAGTCAAATCACCGTAGGCACCCTCCAACAGGCCAATGGTGTAATCGGGCATGTCGGCGTTTGCTGCCCGAGCTGCACGAACCACTGTTGCCTCCGGGTCATTCCAGAGGTACAGGCGAGGGTAGACGGGGATGCAGTGCCCACCAACGGCAATGCCGGGCTGGTGGATGTGGCTGTATGGCTGGGAGTTGGACGCATCGATGACTTGATAAATATCAATGCCTGTCTTGGCTGCGAACCTTGCAAATTGGTTGGCTAGGCCGATGTTGACGTCTCGGTACGTGGTTTCCGCGAGCTTGGCCAGCTCGGACGCCTCGGCTGAGCCAAGGTCCCAAACGCCGTTGCCGCGCAGCAGATCTGGCCGCTCGTCAAAGTCCAGCACAGCCTCGTAGAATTCAACGGCCTTGGCGGCGCCAGCCGCGGAAAGGCCACCCACCAGCTTGGGGTACTTGCGCAAATCTTCAAACACACGACCGGTCAGCACCCGCTCCGGTGAGAAGACCAGATGGAAGTCCTTACCTTCAACCAGCCCGGAGCCTGCTTCCAATGCCGGCTTCCAGCGGGTGCGGGTGGTGCCAACAGGCAAAGTGGTTTCGTAGGCAACGAGTGTGTTGGGGGTCAGGTGGGCGGCGAGTTCGGCAGTTGCCGTGTCCATCCACCCGAAGTCCGGGTTGGCGTCCTTGTCCACGAACAGCGGCACCACCAGGACCACGGCGTCAGCGCCGGGCACAGCGTCGGCGTAGTCCGTCGTCGCACGTAATTTGCCTGCAGGTACCAGTTCGGAGAGCTTTTCCTGCAAATGGGACTCTCCCGGGAACGGCTCCGTTCCCGCATTCACCAGGTCCACGACGGCCTTGTTGACGTCGACGCCAACCACTTCGTGGCCCTTTGAAGCAAATTGGACAGCCAGTGGCAGGCCGATCTTGCCGAGTGCAATAACTGCGATCTTCACGTGTTTAGCCTAATCTCTTTATGTTGCTGATCCGCTGGCAACAGCGTCCAAGGCGGATTCACAAGTCCATTCGCTGTTCCGGCGACTGCTAATCCAGGTGCAGTGCGGCCTGTAACGGCGTCTCAAGGGTCTTTGCAAATGTTGTGGTCAAGTGGTTGTCCCTGAAAACCAGGACGTTTCCGATCACCGGTGGACAGGCGTCGTTCCTGCAGAGGTACCCGTTGAAATCGATCACTTGAACTGATCCAACTTTTTCGGCCGCAGCCCGCAGCGGGTCAACGGTGGGATTTCTTCGTGTCTGGCAGTCATCCGAGGAGGGCCCCTTTTTCGCCACACAGTCAGGCACAGACACTGCCGGGTACGGCGTGTCTGCCACGACGCTCACCTGGATGCCTGCGTCCATCATGGGCCTGAGCATCTCGACGTAACCGTCAACCAACGCAGAATCGCTGGGCCATCCCCATTCAAGGGCTTTCCGGTAGCCCTCCGGCGCCATTCCCGCGACAACAACCCTTTCAGGCTTCATGGCAAGGATTTTCTTGAGCGTGACCTTGTTTTGGTCTGAACAATTTGTGTAGGTGGTGGTGGCGCTTGCCGGGGGTGCCGCCGAAAATGGGCAGCCATTGCGCACCAGGGCTCGAACCTGCCATCGGTGTTTGTTTGCAATTGAGGCAAGCGGGTCTATGTATTGGCCGGCGTGCGAGTCACCGACAAGGACAATTCTCTTGTCTCCGGCCGGGTTGCCGTACCAACACTGCGCGTCGGTGAACTTGCCTGGGTCGTAGCTGCCGCAGCCGTCCATGAACGTCAGTGGGACGTCCTTGCCGGCCACGGCAGGATCAGGGCTGATGGGAAGCCCATCTGGCACGTGTGCCGGCTGTTCCCGGTCGAAGGCCATGGCGCCCGGGTAGTCTGGTGACCCCTCAGCGGCAGAGGCCTGAAGCGATTTGATTTGAACGACGGCCCAGGGCCCCGCAGCAGCAACACAGCTGACGATGACCAAGCCACTTGCAAGGGCGTATGCCGAGCGATTGCGGGCAGTTGGGCGGGACCAACTCCGTGCTCTCGGGGGCGCTGGCTTGGCAGACCTGAAACGCTGCTCAATCTGGTGGTAGGACAGCGACGCCAACAAAAGACTTAGGGCCAGTATCACAGCGCCGCCGGCAAGGCCCGGTTCATGTCCTTGTATCAAGATGTAGAACACAATGACGGGCCAGTGCCACAGATACAACGAATAGGAGATGTCACCCAAATAGGTGACGGGTCGCAAGCTGAGGCAATGTGACAGCCCCAGACGTCCCGCCGGCCGGCGTGAGCCTGACGGCGAACCGGCAACAATGATCAAGATGGTGCCCACAACCGGCACAAGGGCAATAAAGCCAGGAAAAGCCATTGTGGTCTGAAAAACGATGGCACTCACAAGAATCATGGCCACACCTGACCATCCTGCAACAAAACGGAGGATGGGACTGAGCGTGATCGCGGGCAGCACCAGTGCAAGGATTCCGCCTAGGCCCAGCTCCCACATTCTGGTGGTTGTGGCGAAATAGGCGATGTCATGACTCTGAAGGGAGAAGACCACGGAGTGAATGAGCGACGCGATGGACAGCACAACCAAGAACCAGAGACTCGCCGTCCTAGCCCCCAGCTTTAGCCAACGCCCTCCTGCAACGGCCAGCACCAGCAACAGGGGAATAACCAGATAGAACTGCTCCTCCACCGCCAACGACCAGAAATGCTGGACAGGTGAGACCAGGGCACCTGCAGATTCATAGCTGGCAGATCCGAAGGCCTGATTCCAGTTTTGAATTTGCAGGGCAGAGGCCACCACATCACGGGCAACTTCCTGCCAGCGGCCCTGGGGCAAAACGACGATTGTCGCTGCAACAACGGCAAGCAGTACTACGGTACTTGCCGGCAGCAGGCGGCGGATGCGTCGGGCATAGAAGGAGCCAAGGCCCACCGTTCCGGTTTTCGCCAGTTCACGGACCAGCGATCCCACGATCAGAAAACCGGAGATGACCAGAAAGATGTCAACGCCGACGAATCCGCCTGGCAGCTTCCCGGGGTACAGGTGGTAGGCGATGACCAGTCCGACAGCCAAAGTCCTCAGCCCTTGGATGTCCAGGCGCTGGTTGTGCACTACCGGTGTGGCCTGCTGGCTCACTCGCCGCGCATCTTAGCGACGGCATCATGGATTGGCCCATCAAATCTAACTTCGCCGTGATCCAACAAGACGCCTCGGGCACAAATACGCGAGACCAGGTCCAAGTCGTGACTTACTACTACCAGAGTCTTCCCTTCCGCCGCCAATTCCTGAATTTTTGCGATGCATTTCTTCTGGAACGGTTCATCTCCAACGGCAAGAATCTCGTCAACCAAGAACACTTCGGGATCTGTGTGAACCGCCACTGAAAACGCCAGCCGCAGGTACATTCCCGAGGAATAGAACTTCACCTCGGTATCGATGAACTGGCCAATTTCGGCGAAATCAACAATTGACTGAAAGCGCTCGTTGATCTGGTCCTCGGTCATACCCAAAATGGCACCGTTGAGGTACACATTGTCTCGTCCGGAGAGGTCCTGATGGAAGCCCGCACCAACCTCGATCAAGCCTGCGACACGGCCACGCGTACGCACTGTGCCACTGTCTGGGATCATGACACCGGAGATGTGCTTGAGAAGGGTCGACTTTCCGGAACCATTGAATCCCAGCAGCGCCACGGTCTCGCCTTGTTTCACGTCAAGATCCACCGCTTTGAGCGCATGAAACTTCTCCGACAGATCACCTTTACGGCCCTTGATCAACCAAACAAAGGCTTCCTTGATGGAACGTGAATGGCGCAAGACGAACTGCTTGTTGATACCTTTTACTTCTATTGCCGTAGTCATCTTAAAGCTCCTGCGCGAATCGGCCTTCAAGCCTGCGGAAGGTCAGCTGACCCCACAACAGGATCCCTGCCGAAATAATTAGTGCCACCGGAACCCACAGGGAAAGCAAGTTTGGCGGAATACCGGCACTACCGTCAGTCGTCGGGAGCCAGAAAGCAAAGTGGAAAGTTTCAACAGCAATAGTGATCGGGTTTAGCTGGTAGACGGTAAACCAGGCTTCGCCAAGTTTGTCGTGCACCATTGTCCACGCGTACATGACTGGGGACGCCCACGTTGCGATCATCAAAAGCATGTCGACAAAGTTCTCCGAATCACGGAAATAAACGTTCGCCGCCCCGAACAGCAGCCCCAGACCCGTGGCCAAAAGAGCCACAATGATGAAGCCGGCCACAGCAGCCGCCAACTGAAGAAGTGACGGGTGCCAGCCACTGAACAAACAGGCAGCAAGCAAAATGACTAGTTGCGGGAAGAAATGCACTGCCGAAACCCATACGGATGCGACCGGAAAAAGTTGTCGGGGCAAATAGATCTTCTTAATCAACCCACCATTTCCAACAATCGACCTGGATGCATTTCCCAGGGCCTCGGTGAAAAAGTTGATGAGGACAATGCCGGAAAACAGGTAAATGGCGTAGTTAGGCAGCCCACCCCTGTTCGTCGGGCTTTGTTCCAGACCAAGGAAAACGCCAAGTGCTACGTAGAAAACCACGAACTGAACTCCGGGCTTTACATAGGACCACAACAAGCCCAAAACAGATCCGCGATAACGGACTTTCAGTTCCTTGCGGACCAAAAGCCTTAACAGGAACCGAGCCCGCACCACGTCTGCCAGTCCGCCGCTAACTCCGGGGCGGACCAGCTCACTGTTCGTTTGCGTCATCTGGGGTTATTTCTCGATCTGCTCACTGTGCGCCGCGAAAGTCTTTTCCCAGGCTGCAATGGATGTAATTTCTGTCAGTGCTTTTTTGTATTGGATGCTGAGCTTTTGCCAGTCCTTCAACAGTGCCGCATGGAGCTGGGCGCTTTCGGCCATCATCCTGCGCAGTTGCTTGGGATCCCGCTTGTACCAAGACGCACCGGTACCCTCGGCATTGGAAACCACAGCCGAATCAAACTGTGACATGCGCCACCAGCGGTTGTCCTGGTGTGCAACGTTGGCCTGCGGCCTATCCTTGCTGGAGTCAGCCACCGGCGAGGAAAGCTGGCGGACAACTGTCTTAGCAGCCCAGGGCAGCAACCCAACATAGGACGGCGGGCGGACACCATGGCCATGTTTCGGGGGCTTGTCCATCTTCGGGGCGGGATAGGAATCGGGATCCGAGGAGAACTGCGAGTCTGAGTATTCATTCATCATGGAACGAATCTCAGGTAGTTTGCTCGGCAACAGGCCGTGGAGCTGGTCCGGGCCGGCAAGCAAGTCGCGCAGGGCCATAATGCGGCCTTGTGCCGTGCCGTACTGCATCGACACCAGATGCTTGACGTCGTACGAGTAGGACTGGCGAACGACCTTGCCGCCAAACTCGTAAGGGCTGTGGATCAATGCTGCGATAAAGCGATTCCGTGCATGGAAGTAGGCCTGCCAACCTACGAGGTCATCCTTGTCGATCCAGGAGACGTGCCAAACGGCAGCACCCGGCATGGAAACTGTCGGGTATCCTGCAGCCTTGGCGCGCAAGCCATACTCGGCATCGTCCCACTTGATGAAAACAGGAAGTGACAGGCCGATTTCACGGATGATTTTGGTGGGAATCATGCACATCCACCACCCGTTGTAGTCAACATCGGCGCGGCGGTGCAGCCAACCGGTTTGACGCAGGTTGGAACTGAGGAAATCGTGTCCCAGTGTCATCTCGTCGCTGGGCAGGTCCGGCTGGAACGAGTAAGGGTTCACAATCTCGCCAAAGGTGTGCAGGACCGTGCGGTTGTACAGGTCGAACATGTGCCCACCAACGATTGTTGGCGTCTTGCACAGGTCAGCGAAGGTCAACAAGCGAATGATGCTTTCGGGTTCCACCACCACGTCGTCATCCATCAGGAGTGCGTAGTCGCTGCCGTTTTCCACGGCTTCGTACATTCCGCGGGCAAATCCGCCAGAACCACCAAGGTTGTCTTGGTCAATGATGCGCAGTTTTCCCGCGAGTGCTTTCGCAACTTCATCAAATCCGTCGGCGTCGGCTACCTTCTGGGTTCCCTGATCCACCAAGATTAGTTCTTTGACATGTTCCAACGCCTGAGGGTTCTCGGCGAGCAGGCGCAAGTTATTAATGCAGAAATCTGTCTTGTTCAGCGTGGTGATTTCAAGGGTGATGGCACCGGGCGTCTTGGCTTCGCCTTCAGACTGCCACTCCGCGGACCTCATCACTACCGGTGATGATCCCGCAACAAGATCGAACCAGTACCATCCACCGTCACCAAAGGGCTTCAGCGTCAGGTCAAAGTTACTGACCGCATCGCCATCTACCCGCACCGAATCGACGCGTTGCAAAGCTCCTCGCGCGTTGGACTTGTACACAATGACTGAGCCCGTGCCGGATGTCTCCACTGACAGGCGAACACTGTCAACGGTTGTCCAGCGACGCCAGTAGCTGGCAGGGAACGCATTGAAGTACGTGCCGAATGAGACTCGTTCTCCAGGGCGCACAGCCGTTGAGTAACGAGACAAGAAATCCTCAACGTGGACTTCCTTCGAAGGCCCGCTCAGGCGTTGGGCTGGAGTGTCTGTGCGTCCTCCGCCAATCGTCGGCAGCTGCACACCTGTGGCGCTGCCTGTGTCCATGTACAGCGGAGCCGTGTCCATTTGGCTCTGCTTCGGCAGGATCACTCGTTGGAGGGTTCGCCACTGCAGTGCATCAGGTGCCGCCGTCGTGCTTTCCAAATTCTCAGTTACGCTCACGCGTCAACTCCTCCGCTTTGCAGCTTCGCACCGCCGGTGAAGTGCGGCTTGATCTTGTTGTCGTACATGTTCAGCGCAGAACCGATGGCCATGTGCATGTCAAGGTACTTGTAGGTGCCGAGGCGGCCGCCGAAGAGTACGTTGTTCTCGCCGCGAGCCAGGTCGCGGTAGGCCAGCAGCTTGCTGCGGTCATCGCTGGTGTTGACGGGGTAGTACGGCTCGTCGCCCTTCTCGGCGAAGCGCGAGAACTCGCGCATGATGACCGTGGCGTCCTTGGTGTATTCGCGCTCCGGGTGGAAGTGGCGGAACTCGTGGATGCGCGTAAACTTCTGCTCTTCATCCGGGTAGTTCATGACGGCGCAGCCCTGGTAATCCTCGATCGGCAGCACTTCCTGCTCCAGATCGATGGTGCGCCAGGACAGGTCGCCCTCGGCGTAGTCAAAGTAACGGTCCACGGCGCCGGTGTAAATAACCGGAACCTGGCCGGTGACGGCCTTGCGGGAGTACTCGCCGTCGTCAAAGAAGTCCGTGTTCAAGACAACTTCGATGTTGGGGTGGTCCGCCATGCGCTCGATCCAGGCGGTGTAACCGTCAACCGGCAGACCCTCGTGGGTGTCGTTGAAGTAACGGTTGTCGTAGTTGTAGCGGACAGGCAGCCGGGAGATGATCTCGGCCGGCAGGTCCTTGGGATCCGTCTGCCACTGCTTGCCCGTGTAGTGCTTGATGAAAGCCTCGTACAGGGGGCGGCCAATGAGCTGGATACCCTTGTCATTCAGGTTGGCCGGATCGGTGCCGGCGAGCTCGCCCGCCTGCTCCTGGATCAGCGCACGCGCCTCAGCCGGGCCCATGGCTGAACGGAAGAACTGGTTGATGGTACCCAGGTTGATGGGCATTTGGTACACCTCACCCTTGTGGGCGGTGTACACCTTGTGCTGGTAATTGGTGAACTTTGTAAAGCGGTTCACATACTCCCAGACACGCTCATTTGAGGTGTGGAACAGGTGCGCCCCGTAACGGTGCACCTCGATGCCCGTCTGTGCCTCGTTCTCGCTGTAGGCGTTGCCGCCGATGTGGTGGCGGCGATCAATGACGGCCACCTTCAGGCCCAATTCGGTGGCGGCACGTTCTGCAATGGTTAGGCCAAAGAAACCCGAACCGACGACAACTAGGTCAGCGTTCACAAACTCTCCTGCGGTGCTTGGTAGCGATAAGCGGGCACAAAAATGCCATGGTTTACATCCTTAGGTTACCTGAACGTTATCGATGGCAAGTTCCCACGTGGCCGCCCTCACAGCCTTTCGGCCTAAACGTTCCTCCACACTGCTGCCTGCCTAGCTGCTTTCCCACAAAGTACGACGCCGGCACTCACCAGCTTCCTCGGCGCGCCTAGGCTCGTGAAATAGCTAGAAGTCGGGGGCAGGAGGTGCCATGTTATTAGAGATAACGGTAGTGCCCGGGATTGGTGTTGAGCCTTTTCCGCCTACGGAGCTCTCTATTATGTGGAACTCCGGAGCGCAAGCTTCTGCCTGTTCTGGACGCTCACTTCACCATGTCTTGGCTGAGCGCTGGGCGGACTGCTGCTTTTTTGTCGGCGGCGAAAGACTCGACCACTTACAAGCGGGTACAGCACCTCTGATCAATGGAGCGGTTCTCGTGGCGAGGCCGGACATTTCCCCATCCGGCAAACGGGATGGGGAACAGCCCGAAGCCGCCCCCTCTGGAAGCAATGCCCTTGGTTTTCCCGAGGGCATCGCTGCCTTCTTGTGCATTAGTGCGGGGCCGGGGGCCGGCACTGTGTTTGCCCTGCACCGTGGCAACTACATCCTTGGGCGAGGGAGATGCAGCATTAGGGTTCCCGACCCAGCCCTTTCCAGACTCCACGGCACTTTGTGTGTTGGCTCCCAACACATCACCCTGGCTCAGGCACAAGGATCCACCGGTTTTAGGGTTCGCCATGCGGAGAATTCCCCATCGGCGGACGCCGAACCATTCAAGGGCACAAAAGTTCTTGTGGTGGGGGAAGAGATTCACTGCGGATCCACTGTCTTGGACCTCCGGCTGCCGGTTGCCGGTTTGGTACAGGCAGTTCGTCGTCCCGACGGCACGATGGGTCTCCTTGATCCTGCAGCGTTGGAGCCTCTGATGGTTAAGTGTGATTCCGGCTCCGTGCGCAACCGCATGGCCATGATCATCGCTGGGACATTGCCCTTGGTATTGGGGGTTGGGCTGGCGTTGCTCACGGGCTCGTGGATGTTCCTTGCGTTTTCCGCCATGGGCGCCGTGACTGTGCTCATACCCCTGGTGGGCGGTTCGAAGCGGAGGAAGGCATTCCGTGCTGCTGTCTCTGCCGCGGTAGGCCACGACTGGCAACGGCGAGCGTCAACCTTTCCCGATGCGGCATCATTGCTGCTCGCGACACGCTCCAACGCGGACAATCCACCGAGTTGGCATCCTGTGGCAGCGCGACCCTCATCCGGCCTCGCCATACGTCTGGGCACGGGGACACAAGCTGCGGCTCTTTCCGTTGCGCCAGATGATGCATCGTTCATCCCCCCGGCGTTGCCATCACTGCCCCTGGCAAGTTTGTTGGGATGTGTGCCCACCACCATCAGTGGTCCGTCCACGCCCGTCCTTGCCTTGCTCCACTTTGTTCTCATGCAGCTGGACGCTGCTCGCGTTCCTGTAGTTTTGCTGGGGCCCGCGGACGCCATACCCTTGGCGGCAAGATTTCTGCCCCACACAGTATTGGTATCGTCGGCAGCAGCAGCCTCGAGTACCATCGCACAACATCTACAGAGAGCCGATGACACCACCCCCGGCGTCGTACTCGTGGCCGTCAACGAGCCCGTATCCAGCCTCGCGGCTTCCCTGCCCGGCCTTCGGGCCATTCATTTCTCGCTGCGACGCCCAAATCCGCCAGAGAGTAGCAGCAACGAATCCGTTCCCCTCGCCACCAATCCGTCAGGATCAATGAGGGCAGGCACGTCTGCGGCCAACGGGGTCATTGACGCTACGAACACCCCTGGCGGAACTGCAACGACGATGGTAACGCTGTGGGCCGCAGGGAATCAGATACTCGGAACCTTCAACGGGCTGGGCTTTGTTCCTGATGGTGTCCCTGCCTCCGTGTTTGACGACTATGCCCGCCGTCGGGCATTGCAAAGCAGCGTCAGCACCTCCTCAGAAGCCGCTCCTGCCCGCACCATGCACTTCAACACGCTTCCCCTGCCGGAAAAAAGTTCCATATCCGCCATAGTGCACGAGTGGCACCAAAACACCCGAGGACCACTGCGTCCGGTTCAATTGGGAGTGTCGGCCACTGGTCCTGTCATGTTTGATTTCTTGCGAGATGGGCCACACCTCCTCATTGGAGGAACCACAGGCTCCGGCAAGTCAGAGATCCTGCGCACGCTTGTGGGCAGTCTCGCCGCTGCGCACTCCCCCGCCGATCTCCAATTTGTGCTCATCGACTTCAAGGGTGGTGCGGGACTGGGCGTCCTGGGCCAAATTGCCCCACACCACCTCGCTTATCACCGATCTCGGCGGGCACGGCATGGATCGAACTCTGACCTCCCTACGAGCGGAGATCCGACGCCGCGAGAGCGCTCTGGCCAGCGTGGAGGCCACGGACAGCCAGGCATTCCGAAAGATGATCGGTCCTTCTGGGCCTTCACCCGGCTGTCATTCGATGACCCACCTCATCATTGTCGTTGACGAATTCAGGGTCTTGGTGGATCAGTTTCCCGATGCCATGGCCGAGTTGATGCGCATCGCTGCGGTGGGCCGGTCCCTAGGAATCCATCTGGTTCTGGCCACCCAACGTCCGCAAGGGGCCGTGAACGCCGATATCCGGGCCAACGTCACGAGCTCCATCTGTTTGCGAGTGCAGTCCGCCTTCGATTCAACGGACGTCATCGGCACTGGCGTTGCCGAAAACATCAGCGTTGGTACGCCTGGCCGCGCCTTTTTCAGTAGGGCTGGATCGCCTCCTGAAGAGTTCCAAAGCGCTACGTTGCGATTACCGCCTAAAGCTGAGGAGGTGGTGCCCACTGTCGAGCTCACTACGGAACGATTGACCGGCGAACTGAGTGCGGATGTGCTGAAGGATTTCCTTGAAAGCGATGCCACTGCGGTCGCGAACCTCCTCATCCAGAGTTGGCGCGACGCTGCATCATGCGGCCTGTCGCCGAGTGCTCCAGCCGTTGTGGCGCCTGAGCTGCCTGCAGAGGGAGAACTCCTCGGTAACACGTCCGTGAATGGGGAAGCTGGTGGGAATGCCGCGGGTGAGGTGAGGTTGGGCACGGTGGATGTCCCCCAAGAACAATGCCTGCGGCCGCTTCGGTGGAACCCCGGGACCCACTCCCATATCGCCCTGTTCGGAACTCCATCAGAAACCGCCAACGCCATGGCCTTGCTGGCGTGGCAGCTGCTTTCAGCCAACTCCGAGTCGACCAGCTTGGGCACTAGACTGCTCTATCTCCTGGACGGGGATGGGTCCCTGAAGATCAGCTCCGCCAGCGAATTCGCGGGTGCCTACATAACGCCAGAGGATCTGCGGCCTGCCGCCCACCTGGTCCAAAGACTGGCTGAGACCGTCCGGTCTCACCCTGACCGCAGCTTTGTCTTGGGCATTTCCGATTGGGGCCGTTGGGCAACGGCTTTTCGCTCGAGTCCGTGGCACGATGCAGAGGATGCCGTCGCTGAGCTGATCAGATTCGGCAAGGAGAACCTTGCTGTGATGATCTCAGGAGCGCGGGAACTGATCACAGCTCCCTTTTTGGCCTCCATTCCCAACAGGATCTATCTCACCCACGGCAGCAGCAGCGAATCCACCATGCTCTGGCCGCGTCTACCCCACTTCACCCCCGTCCCAGGGCGGGCGGCCATTGCCGGGCCCATCGATACCCAGCTCGCATCTGGACAGCACCAGTCGCTTCAGAGTGCGCCACGCCAATCCCTGTCACGTCAAGAAGACTCAGGGGCCATGCACGTTGCACAACTCGGAAGGCTGGACCTGGCCGTAACGGCTAACCCCACCATGGCAGGAAGCCGCGCCGAAGGCGTCCTCAGGGTCAGACCATTGGCACGCAGCCTCAGCATGGCCCAACTCCAAGATTTCATGAAGTGCGGCCCACATCGGTCCACCGGTCAAATCCCAGAGACAAGCGCCGCGCCGGGCCGCAACAGGCCGCCGTCACTTCTTGTGGGCCTTGGTGGTGACGGAGAACAATTAGTAAGAATCGCCGTCACCGCAGGAACTGTTCTGCCCGTCGTTGGGCTACCTGGATCCGGGAAATCTTGTTTCCTTCAGGCAATGGAAATACTAAACGGCCACGAGTTGGCCTCGGGTGAAGGCGAGCCGGCTCAAATTGTTTACCTTGACGATGCGACAGCGGCACCGGACCCTGTGTTGGACAGAGCAACTCGAGCGCTGGCTTCGGGAGCAGTTCTTGTGGCCGCATTCCCGTACCCCGGACCGGGCCTGTCAACACTCCCTCTTGAGTGGGGGCTCCGGGCGGCACAGCAAGGCATTGTCCTGGCGCCACAACGCCCAGCCGACGCCGACCTCTTCGGGGTGCGCTTGGACACGATGGGCGCGGAGCCGCCGGGACGTGGTGTTCTGCTTAACCGCGGCAGCCGTGTGTGGTTTCAATTCCCTTTGACCGAGGCCTACCAGACGGAAAGGTGCCCAATCTAGGTGAAGGGAACCAACGTGCCGCCATGAAGGGAACCTCCGTGGCAGAACGAAAGACTGAACTACAGCACTGCTGTTCCTGTACCGCCACTATCACTGCCGGTTCGCTGCGAATATGCCACAACTGTGGGGGTGAAGAGATAGTAGGCTGCCGCCACTGCAGGGAGGAGCATCACCAGACCCAACAGGACGTTGCCCTCAAGCAAAGCAGGAACGGCCAACGCCACCATGAGCAATTGCCAAACAAAGGCCGCCGATCGCGTCCAGCGCATGCCCTTGAACACATTGATGGCCACTGCCGCCAGACCAGCTGCCAAAGCGGCAATGAGGATGATAAGGAAGATCCCGCTGGCAGCCGAAAACATCGGCGCGGCAACGGCCGAGACGATGGCCCACACCGCCACGATTCCTAAGGCAAGTGCCTCAAGACCAACAACGCCCGAGACAACATAGACCCCAAGTGGCCGGCGCAACGCATCCAACGTAACGGTCACGTCGACCCCTTCGGCGACTGGATGGGGTTTCTTAGGCTGGGGCGTATCAGTGGAGTTATCGGGTTCCTTGTGCACATCAGCACCCTATCGGAAATTGCTGCATAGCAGTCATATGGCAGCGAACCATTGTGATGTATCGCTCATGGTTATACGCTAATAATTCCATCCTTACCCCTTGTTTACACAGAGTTAACATGACACGCTTAACTCAATGACCAAAAGGGGCCCAAACAGGGCCTTTTCTTATGTGGCACAAAGTGAAAAATTTCACAAGATGTCATTTGTTTTACTAAGGAGTGAGTGATCAGCATGGACTGGCGTAGTCGCGCAGCCTGCCTTGATAAGGACCCGGAATTGTTCTTCCCTGTGGGAAACACCGGCCCTGCCCTTCTGCAAATCGAGGAAGCGAAGAGCGTTTGCCGTCGCTGCCCCGTGATCGATACCTGCTTGAAGTGGGCCATCGAATCAGGACAGGATGCAGGCGTCTGGGGTGGCTTGAGCGAAGACGAGCGCCGCGCCATGAAGCGCCGTGCAGCTCGCGCCCGCCGCGCCAGCTAATCAGCTCCTGATTCACAAAGGTCTCAACAATCTCGATTGCCGAGTTTGTTGAGACCTTTGTTGTCTAACCATGAGGGGCTAATTCCGGCTGATCAGCGTCATCTGCAACTCCACCACTGTGCCGCCGCCCTCCCGTGGTGACCAATCAATCGTGCCGCCCAATTCACTCGTGACTAGCGTCCGCACAATCTGCAATCCCAATCCTTCGGCAATGTGACCCTCGGGCAGCCCCACGCCGTCGTCAGCGATCCGAACAGTCAACGCGTCATCGCCGGCGGCAGTCTTGAACCGGTTGGCTGTCAGCCAAACTGTTCCCTCACGATCCTGCAAACCATGCTCGACGGCGTTGGTCACCAATTCGTTAATCACCAGGGCCAGTGGGGTTGCGAAGTCGCTGGGCAACTCTTCAAAGGCACCTTCCTTTTCTGTGCGTACCCGCTGCGAGGGGGAAGCCACCTCGGCCGAAAGACGGAATTGCCGGTCAATCAACTCATCGAAGTCAACATTCTGGGCCAGGCCCTGGGACAGTGTTTCGTGAACCAAGGCAATCGTTGCCACACGGCGCATGGCCTGCTCGAGCCCGAGCTTGCCTTCCTCACTGTGCATTCGGCGCGATTGCATCCGAAGCAACGCCGCTACCGTTTGAAGGTTGTTCTTCACACGGTGGTGGATCTCGCGAATGGTTGCATCCTTGGTGACCAGTTCTTGTTCCCGGCGACGGAGCTCAGACACATCGCGGCAAAGAACCAACGCGCCAAATCGCTCGGTGCTGTCGCGCAACGGGATGGCGCGCAGCGACAAGCTAACGCCCCGTGATTCAATTTCGGTGCGCCACGGCATCCGGCCGGTCACCACCAGGGGCAGTGATTCATCCACCATGCGGCGATCCTTGAGGAGCCGCGTAGTGAGCTCGGCCAGCGAGCGGCCTTCCAGAGACTCGCCGTCGCCCAGGCGCCGGAACGCGGAGACACCGTTTGGACTGGCGTACTGAACGATCCCGTCAACGTCCAACCGCAACAGCCCGTCGCCAACACGGGGTGCACCACGGCGCGACCCTGTGGGGGAAGCAAAGTCAGGCCAGAGCCCCAAGGTGCCCATTTTCAACAAGTCAAAGGCACACTGACGGTAGGTCAGCTCCAGCCGCGAGGGCATCCGTGAACTGGAGAGATCCATATGAGTGGTGATGACGGCCAGCGTGGCCCCGTTGCGAACCATGGGAATGGCTTCAACCCGCATAGCCATGTCCGTGTTCCAGATCTTGGTTTCATGCGAACGCTCAATGTTCTGGCTCTTCCAAGCCATCTCCACAAGCGGCTCAAGTTCGGGCTGGATCCGCTCCCCCACAAAATCCGCATGGAACATGGTGTGGGACGTGGACGGACGCACGTGCGCGATGGCCACGAAGCCGTCATCCTCGGCGGTGGGGAACCATAGGACCAGGTCAGCAAAGGAAAGATCAGCGATCATCTGCCAATCCCCCACCAGCAGGTGCAGCCATTCGGCGTCGCCCGGGCCCAATCCTGACCGTTCCCGAATCATGTCGCCAAAGATTGCCATGGGGCTCCTTAAAAGATGGGTGGCGGTGCCCGCCGAACCTCGGCAGGCACCAACCACAATAGTTGCAGCTTTTATGCCGCAACCGCACAATTGCCGTAACGCTTTAACGCCGCACGATTGAACGCAAGAGCCTCAATGCTACCGACAAAGAGGCCATGTCGTCTCGTTCAAGCTCATTGACCTCGGCAAACATCTTGACAGCGCGTGTGAGCTGCTCCTGGTTCGCCAGCTCCCACGCCATGATCCGATCCATTGGATCGCCGCCTGCTTCGGTGCTGTCCATGACATTGCGAGTCATGTCCGCCGTGGTCGCGTAGAGGTCGTCGCGCAGCGCAGCCCGTGCCAGGGCCTGCCACCGGTCGTTGCGGGGCAACGCCGTGATGCGTTCAAGAAGTGCATCTACTCCGTAGCGGTCGTATAGCGCGTAGTACACGCTTGCCACATCACTTTGCGTCTCTTTCAGTGATTCGCTAACCACGGCGATGTCCAGGAGCGGGTATGTTTCATACATCTCGGCCCAGCGGTGTCCCAGCGTCAACGGCATATTGAAGGCCGTGGCCCGGCTGTACCACGTGGCAACGCGAGCCACATCGACGCCCTGGAAGAAATCACCCATGCGAGTGCCCAATGTACTCACAACCGGCTTGAAGCGGTTGATGACGTCTTCAACGCTCTGGTTGCCGATGCCTTCATTGACAAGCCACCGTACGGCGCGGTCCAACAGTCGACGCATATCCAGGTGTACCTGGCACCACTGTTCGGTGGGGAACGACGGCGGCAGTTCTCGCAGTGCCGACCGCATGGATGCGAAATCGAAGATCTCGTGCAGTGCTATGAATGCCTTGGCAATGGTGACCTCGCTTGCCGAAGACTCCTCCATGGCCCTGAAGGCAAAGGTGATTCCGCCCAGGTTAACCATGTCATTGGCTACGACCGTTGCAATGATCTCCTTGCGCAGCGGATGTGTGTCGAGCTCTTCGTCAAAGCGCTGGGCGACGGCTGCCGGGAAGTAGCTCCGCAGTGTTGCCTTGAACCAGGGGTCGCTGGC
Source organism: Arthrobacter alpinus (assembly GCF_900105965.1). Taxonomy (NCBI): domain Bacteria; kingdom Bacillati; phylum Actinomycetota; class Actinomycetes; order Micrococcales; family Micrococcaceae; genus Arthrobacter; species Arthrobacter alpinus. The sequence goes on along the minus strand of NZ_FNTV01000001.1, from coordinate 176,450 downwards.
CAAATCACTACTGCTGAGAACCTTGGCCAATTCCATCTTGGCGTAGGCCAGCAGAACGGATAGTTCCGGGGATGTGAGCCCTTGGCCTGCAGCCACACGTTCCTGCAGTTCAGTGTTGCTGGGGAGCGCTTCAAGTTCACGGTTCAGATCGGCATGTTCTTCCAACCAATCCATGAATCGTTCATGGCTGGGAGTCCACTCCACCACGTGCTGCCGGTCATTGAGCAGGAGAATGTTCTGCTCAATGTTGTCCTCTAGAACCAGGTGCCCGATTTCATCGGTCATGGACATCAAAAATTCGGTTCGTTCACCGGCGTCCAGCTTGCCTGCGGCCACCATGCGGTCAACAAAGATCTTGATGTTGACCTCGTGGTCTGAACAGTCCACGCCGGCAGAATTATCGATGGCATCGGTGTTCACAATGACACCGTTAAGCGCGGCTTCCACGCGTCCGCGCTGAGTCATTCCCAGGTTTCCACCCTCGCCAATAACCTTCACGCGCAGGTCGGCGCCGTCGACGCGGATGGAATCGTTGGCCTTGTCCCCTACCGCGAGGTTACTTTCCGAGCGCGCCTTGATGTAGGTGCCAATACCGCCGTTGTACAACAGATCCGTCGGCGCCAGCAGCACAGCCTTGAGCAGTTCCGGCGGGCTGAGCTTCACGGTGCCCTCGGGCAGCCCCAACGCCAATCCCACTTCGGGAGAGATCGGAATCGACTTCAATGATCGCGAAAAAACGCCACCACCGCGGCTAATGAGGTCCTGGTTGTAGTCCTGCCAGGACGAACGCGGCAGATCATACAACCGCTGCCGCTCGTCAAATGCCGGGCCGGCAACCGGGTTCGGGTCAAGGAAAATATCCCGGTGGTCGAAGGCCGCAACCAGCCGCACGTGACGGGTCCTCAGCAGGCCATTGCCGAACACGTCCCCGGACATGTCCCCCACACCAACCGCCGTGAACTCCTGCGTCTGCGTGTCGACGTCGAACTCGCTAAAGTGGCGCTTCACGGACTCCCACGCGCCGCGAGCGGTAATGCCCATGACCTTGTGGTCATACCCCACCGAACCGCCGGACGCGAAAGCATCGCCCAACCAGAAGCCATACTCGGCCGAGATCGCATTGGCAGTGTCGGAGAAGGACGCCGTCCCCTTATCTGCAGCAACCACAAGGTATGTGTCATCAGCATCGTGCCGCACCACATTTTCCGGTGGCACCACCACCTCACCATCGGGGGTGGCAACGAGGTTGTCCGTGACATCCAGCAGTCCCCTGATGAACGTCTTGTAACTCGCCTGCCCCTCGGCCATCCAGGCGCCGCGGTCAACGGCGGGGTTCGGAAGTGCCTTGGGGAAGAACCCGCCCTTGGCTCCGGTTGGAACAATCACTGCATTCTTGACCGTTTGTGCCTTGACTAGTCCAAGCACTTCCGTGCGGAAGTCTTCGCGTCGGTCCGACCACCGAAGACCGCCGCGAGCAACCTTGCCAAACCGCAGATGCGTGCCCTCAACACACGGAGAGTAGACCCAAATTTCAAACATTGGGACCGGTGCCGGCAGGCCCACGATTCCGGCCGGGTTCAGCTTCAGGCTGAGGAATTCGCGGCCGCGGTAATGGTTGGTTCGCAACGTTGAATCCACCAGATTCGCGAAGGTACGCAAAATTCGGTCGGCGTCCAGGGTTGGGACGTTTTCCAGCGCCTCATTGAGTCTCAGCTGAACATCCGCCAAGAGTGCGGGGCGTGCAGAATCGCCAACCGACGGGTCAAAGCGAGCCTCAAACAGCTCAACGAGGCCTCGCGTGACCGCAACGTTCTGCAGCAAGGTGTTGGCAATGAAGCCGAAAGAGTTTGTGTTGCCCATCTGGCGCATGTACTTGGCGTAGGCACGCAGAATGACAATCTGGCGCCATGCCATGCCCTCTGTCAAGACCAAGCGGTCAAAGTTGTCAGATTCGCTCAGTCCCGTGATCGCAGCGCCAAACGCCTCAGCCAAAAGCCCGGCGGTGGCCAGCGGATCCACGCCAGCGGGGTATTTCAGGCCAAGATCGTAAAGGAAGAAGTCACGCTTGTCAGCAGTTTCAATTTCGAAGGGACGTTCATCGATGACTTCCAACCCAAGGTTGTGGAAGAACGGCAAAATCTGCGTCAAGCTCTTCGGGTGGGCCATGTAGAGCTTGACTCGTGCGTCCTCCTCCAACTCCATCCCGTGCCCGGCGGGCACGTAAACATGCATGCCTGGCGCGCACTGTCCGGGAGTCTTTCCGTCAGCTGTCGCAGTCTTGTACTTGTCGTCAAAGTCCTCAAAACGGGCAATATCCGCCAGCGCGTCTTCAACTTCAAAGTCGACCCGGTAACTTGCAGGAAAGGCCTCCGACCATTTGGCCACAAGGATTTCTGCATGATCCTGAGACTGAGAATCCCGGAGCACCTGAGCAATGCCTTCGGGCCACGATCGCGCCGCCCGTACCAGGCGCTCTTCCAGTTCCGCTACCTGCAGATCGGCTGGCAAGGAGTGATTTTTGGACAGCCGGATGCGGAAGAACAACCTAGCCAGGGCCGATTCACTCATGCGCGCCTCAAAGTCGATCGAGACGCCGTCGAAGGTTCGCATGAGCTCTTCCTCGATGCGGTGACGCACGGCGGTGGTGTACCGATCTCGCGGTATGTAAACCAGCGCGGACATGAACCTGCCATAAATATCTGGCCGCAGGAACAACCGGGTACGACGCCTTTCGGCCAAGCGCAAGATGCCGGAGGCAATCTCGATCAGATCCGAGACCTCGATCTGAAACAACTCATCGCGCGGGTACGTCTCCAGGACGGCAAAAAGATCCTTGCCCGAATGTGAATTGGGAGGGAAGCCAAAGTGCCGAAGTACCTCGTTCACCTTTTCCCGCACCACCGGAATATTGCGGACCGAACCTGTGTAGACGGCCGAAGAAAACAGGCCGATGAAACGCTGTTCGCCGTTGACATTGCCCTGGGAATCAAAGGACTTGACCCCGATATAGTCCAGGTAGGCGCCTCTGTGAACGGTGGAACGGGAGTTGGCCTTGGTGATGACCAGAACGCGCTTTTCACGTGCCTTGCGTTGTCCAGTGACAGTGAGGTGCTGCACCGTTGGGTGGCTGGAGCCGTCACGGAGAATACCCAAACCGCTGCCTTCACGGTTGACCAGGACGTCTTCGCCGTCGCGCTTGTCGAGGTCGTACTCACGGTAGCCGAGGAAGGTGAAGTTGTCGGCCTCCATCCAGTGCAGCAGATCTTCTGCCTCGCGAAGGTCAACGAGAGACTCCCCGGAAAGGACAGTTGCCAGAATTTCCGCCCGGCTCAAAGCCTTCTCCCGCATGGCCGGCCAGTCCTCAACCGCAGCGCGGACGTTGCTCAGAACTCGGTCCAGCCCGGCCAGGAGTTCTGCCTTGGCCTCATCGCCGATCTTGGTAATTTCAATGGCAATCCATGATTCCAGGAAGGATGCATTGTCGCCGTCGCCCAGGAGATGGGCAATGTTCGGCATCGCCGAAGTATCACCACTTGCCACGCCTGCATGAGAGGGAACCCTGGTCACCCGGGTCAGTCGGTTGCTTGCCTTGTCCCTGGAAACGACGAAAACAGGGTGGGTGACGAGATGGATTCCTTGGTTTTGTCGGACCAACTCCGCACTGACAGAGTCAACCAAAAACGGCATGTCATCGGTGATGATGTAAACCATGCTGGCGTCGGGTTCGTCTAGGATTTCCATGTTGGCCTGGCCCGGAGTTCGGGTCATAGCCAGCAACTGGTGCGAGTAGGCCCGTGCGTTCAGGATATCCGAGTCGTAAAGTGCCGCGTCTTCCTGGGAGAGTTGCACAAAATAGTCCGCAAGGAACCCCTCGCCACCAAACTTGGCTTGGTCCAAGGCCGATTCGTGGCTGGGTGAGTTCGATGACATGAAAATAACGCCTCCGTCAAGAGAAAAAGTTCGCTTCATTGCGAGCAGTACACCTGAGCCTAACCCCGAACATCAACCCTTGTTGTGGCTTTTGTTACAGGGATTGTTGGATTTTGCTGGTCACCTGCACAACTCATGGCGCGGATCGCCAAGCTAAGTGGGGCGTCCGGAGAAAGCTCACGCAGAAGCCGCCCTTCGAGCATGGCTTTGTCTGTCAATTCCGGATCCCAAGGCAGGAAATGGCTGATGGTTTCCGCCGGCCCAAACCGTTCCCATGCCTGTATCAGAGCCCGCTCTGGGGCTCCACCCACCGCCTTCCGCCGCACCTTGTTCACCACCACGAGAACGCTCCTCCCGGGGCAGGCGCGACCCAACTCGTCCAGTCCCCGGATGAGGCGCGGAATACCAAGAGGGTCACTATTTCCTACTGCGTACACCAAGTCCGCGCGCCCAAGTGCCGCCAACGTGGCCGCGTTCCGCCGTGGTGCCACGGTGTCGTAGCTGAGCTCTTCATCGTTTTCCAGCGCAAACCCACAATCCACAATCACCAGATCCACAAGTTCACGCGCTGCATCGATAACACGTTCAACGGCGGCTGCCCGTAGTTCGGGCCAACGGTCAGCCCTCGTCAAACCGGTCAACAGCGAAAACGTACCCCCATCAAAGACCACCTGCGTTGCCGTCTTGGCCAAGTGCACAGGACCGAGCCCTCCCTGATCAGCCGCCCTGCACGCCTGCGCAAAGGAGGCCGCCTCATCCAGTAATCCCAAGGCGGCGGCAACGCTGGCACCGTAGGTATCCGCGTCGATCAGCATGACCTTGCGGCCTGCAGCTGCTTGTTCGGCCGCAAGGTTGATGGCTACAGTGGTTCGTCCGGGCGATCCGATGGGGCCCCAGATCGCCACAACGGCGCCTCTGCCGGCACCGCCGATGGGCGGCTCGACGGTCCGGCCTGTAGCTGCCTTGGCTGGAATCCGTTGCCGAACATGACTGCCTGGAAGACGTAGTCGAGCTGCGATTTTGGTCCGGATCCCCAAACCGGGCAGCGGGCCGGATGGCGAAGTTCCTTTGAGTCGCTGGCGCGTGATCTTCTGTCCGTCGCCACCTGACTTGAACGGCTCCGATTCTCCGGATTCGTTTGGTTCCCAGCGTTCCTCGGACAAACTGGGCGTGGGTGCGGCCGACAGGTGGGGTGGGTCAAGAGAGTTTGCCTCCGCGCCGGTGACCGCGCTGGCATCGTCTCTTGCGGCCGGTTCGCCCTCGTACGCGGCGGCCGAGTCGTGGGCGGCGCGGTTGTATGTGGCGGGAACAGAATACCCTCCGGATCCCGTGTGTCGCCGTCCGGCTACCGCCGCGCGGATCACCTCACCGAGGCCCTCCGCGGTGACGTGCTCGGGGACGGTCGTGGCCCCGGCGCTCCGGAGGCGTTGGGCTTCCTCGGGTGATCCCGCAATGGCCACCACAATGACGCCCACAGCAGTGAGGCGATCTATGAGCGTGGCAGTCAGCTCCGCGCCGAACGCAGAAACGACAGCAACCTGGGCCAAGCCGCTCTGACAGGCTGCAAGAAGTTCCGATAATTCCGGGCAGCGCCGCACAACTTGTATGTTGCCGTGGGTACGGGCAAGTTGGTCAATGACGTTCAGCGGCGTATCGCCCACCGAAACAACCGTCAACGTGGTCACGGGATCGCCCCTGGATTCCATACAACGGAGACTTTGGCCTGATTGGCGACAGCGCCAAGGAATTTTGGCATCTGCGTGTCAGAAACCAGGACCATGAGTTGTGTGTTCTTGCCCGATCCCAGGGAGGAATTGGCAACATTGAGAGCTGCAACTTCGGCACCGGGGAGCATTAGCACGGGAGCCTGAAAACCATTGCGTTCATCGGGCAAGGCAACCCACACATCAACGTAGGTACCAACGAGAACTTCCTTCGGTAGCGGCTCGTCCACCTTGACGGAAACAGGTTTGCGATCCAGGGCGTCCGTTTGCCCAATGCTCGAGCGAGACACCAACTCGCCTTTGGGCACCATTCGGACGGCCACTGAGTTATCCCCCAGCACTTCCGCCGGATCCATGTACTTGCCGCCTACCTCGCCAAGTTGCACCTGAACAACCGTGAAGGATTCCGGTGTAATTTTCTGTCCAACCACCAGGGCATTCTTCGCCGCATACATTGGCACAGTCTTCCCTGCGCTTCCCACAAGAGCCACTACACCCGCTGCCGAGGCCAGAACCATAAGGATGCCGATGAGCAGCCGCGGGTCCTTCCATGATGGCTTGCGCATTCGAGGCGCCGGTGCATATTCATCCACAGCCATAGTTCCTCCCCCTCAGGGAACTCGCCACCACATGGAGCCGACCGGCATCGAGTGAACGTGACGAGAATTGCTTCCGTGTACCATTTCTACCGTCGATCCGGGCTCCACGAAACCCCCTCCACAAAAATGACCTGAATTCTGTGGATAACAACTGCGAACCTCGCCAACCACGATCAAAAGAGGCGATAATGGTTGCATGCCTCGATTCCTTACTCTGGCCGATGTTGCCGAACAGCTGCAGATCTCCGCTGCCGCATGCTACGCACTGGTGCACAGCGGCGAATTGCCTGCATTCCAAATTGGTGGCCGTGGACAGTGGCGCGTGGACGCCACGAAATTTGAGCAGTTCATCGATGACCGCCATGCGGCCGCCCGCGCCATGCTGCTTTCAGCAGAGAACGCCGAGCCACGCAACTAGCCCCTGCGAGGATCCTGGAGGCTGCGCCGGTTCCGACAACCCCGATTCCCAGGTACGCAGTCTCGGCCCCAGCGTCAGAATTCATTGTCTGAGGCTGATGCTATCGAGACCACCCCCGCCAATGGAACCACAACGATTCCCTGCGTGTTGCCGCGATCCCGGCCCACGCCATCGGCCATTTGCATCATCTGCAGATAATCTGCACCTACTTGATCCAGCACTCCGCGCAGTGTTGCCGGCTGGTTCCCTTCCAGGCCCAAAACAACGGCGGACCTGTTGCGCGCCAGCACCCGAAGTGCGGCCTGCAAGGTGTACGGGATCTTCGACGACACGCCAACCCGCTGCGTGCCGGTACCTTGCACACGCAGAATTTTGGCCAACGGTATGAGTGCCGAACGGCTGCCCTCGCCCAATAACATCCAGTGGTGCTCCACCCGTTGCACCTCGCCATGGAAGGCGCTTCCGTTGCACATGATGACCGAAAGTTGCCGATCCAAGGAACCTCGCAAGACCTCCGCAAACGTGGCCTGAGCCAATTCAACCCGGGCAAGTTCATTGATGCGCTGTTCCAAATCCTGCTGCGTTGCGGCATGCAGTTGGGTTTCAAGATCCCCAAAAAGCAGCTCCCATCGCATGGCGCCACGTTAAACCCCTGAGGGCATCGCGTCAACACATCCAGCACTGCGCCGTGCTCCGTTGTCCACAATCTTCCCCGAGCTATGGACACAAGAGCATTGATGGGTTCAAAATAAGTTCTATGCATTTTAAAGATGCCAAAGAGTGCCAAACGAGTTCAAAGGAGATCTCGGTGAAACGGCAAAATTTCGCGGACCTTGCGATGACAGGGGCAATCTTGCTGCTCGGCGGATCGCTCGTCTTCAGCGGAGTTTCACTCCTGAGGCTCCGCTGGTCCAGCATCGAAGCTGCGCAACCAATGGATCTGCCGGAATTGATGGGCGTGGGAAGTGCCGGCGCGGGAATTGCCCTGCTGTGCTGGTGGATTCTGGCCATTTCTTGTGCCTTGATTTCCGCTGTAGCTCAACAGCTAGGTGCGGCAAGGGTTGCCGCGTTCACGGGATCATGTTCTCCGGCGTTCATGCGCAGGATTGTTATCGCAGTGTTGGGGATAAACCTGATAGCTGCACAGCTGGCACAGGCCGCGCCGTCGGCCGGGACGGATCCAAGCTGGCACCCGGGCACCGTGTCAACGGCGCCAGCCGTGCCGAATGCTTCCGCGCCACCAGAACAAGGTGATACCAGTCAGGGCAGCGGCCAAGGCATTGGCGGCCAGAATGTTCTTCCGCCGGAAGCGCCGGAAGCCGTTGAGCCTGCGTGGATACCACGGAGTGTCGCTACGGATCCAGGTGTGTTGGTGCGTCCACCCGTGCGAACAACTCCGGCGGAGCAGGCCGTAGCGCAGGAGAGTGCACCCGCAAATACTCCGCGTAAAGACTCCCAAGCAGGCGATGCCGAAACCGACGTGGTGGTCAAAAGCGGAGACAACCTATGGAACATAGTTGCTGCCTCACTTGGCCCATTCTCCAGCGACGTTGATGTGGCCCTCGCCTGGCCGCGCTGGTATCAGGCAAACCGCGAGACCATAGGGCCCGATCCGAATTTCATACTCCCGGGCCAGGTGCTGCATGCCCCCACCGGGCCGTAGTTGAAGAGTTTCTATCCATCAATTCCAGAATCCGGGCACTCAAGTGCCCCTCCACCAGGTGACCCAGTGCGAAGGAGCACACCATGAGCACAGCAGCCATGTCTGAACAGTTTCGTCCACCTCTTTTGGTGGTCCGCTCCGTTCCACGCCGCATTGAGGGTACCGAAGACACGGAGCAAACCGGGGCTACCGTAGTTAAGATGCCCAGCAGGGAGGAGCGCTCAACGCGGCAGGGCGCACAAACCCCCGGAGGTGTCCCGTACCTCCACCCGGAGGCCGCTGAGCGAGAAGTGGTGGCCGCCATGTCCTCAAAGATCGCTCAGGCTGCGCTGGAAGTTCTCAGTGGGGTCAGGTCAGTTCAGCAGCTCTCGCGTTGGCTGGACAGCGTATGCATGAGTGCATTGACCACACGGGCGCGCTTACATGCCGATGCCTGCAAGGCCGAGAAGAGGCGTCACAGCCCTGAAACCAACGGGAATCTGAGGACGCTGCATCACCAACCCGTGGTTCATTCGGTCCATTGCAGCGCCGTGGCTCCGGGAATCTTTGAAACCTCAGTCGTCATTGCTGACAAGACACGTTTCAGGGCCATCGCCATGCGATTCGAACTGAACAAGGGCCTGTGGAAAGTCACGGCCCTGCAGATTGGGTAGGCGAAAAGCTTGAATCAATCCGGGCGTAAAAATGCCGTTGTTTGTTCCGACATGCCTTGGCATATCTGAACAAACAACGGCGTTTTTATGCTGCCCGCAGCTAAGTAAGCGTGAGCTTAGCGTTTTTTCTTCTTCTTGTTGGCAGGACGCTTGGCCGACGGCGGTAGGCCGTCGCTGTTGCTGCGTCGTTCTACGTGAGTTTCGGCTTGCCCCTGCGCGTCAGGAGCAGTGAACTGCAGCTGCGCCGGCTTGGCAGGAGCTTCCAGCCCGGGCGCAGTGATGCGCGGAGCATGGTCATGATCGGCATGTTCGTCGGCGGTCCCAGCATCTTTGGACACCCGGTCCATGAGAGCCGACGGCGCGTCGGCGACGACACCAACAGCAGTCTCCGGCGCGTTCTCCACCTGAACTTCAAGGTTGAACAGGAAGCCCACGCTTTCCTCGCGGATGCCGGCCATCATGGCCTGGAACATCTCGTAGCCTTCACGCTGGTATTCAACGAGGGGATCTCGCTGGGCCATGGCGCGCAGGCCGATGCCTTCCTTGAGGTAGTCCATCTCGTAGAGGTGCTCCTGCCATTTGCGACCCACCACGGAGAGGACAACGCGGCGTTCAAGTTCACGCATCGTTGAAGACCCGAGCGCGGCTTCGCGTTCCTGGTAAGCAACCTTGGCATCGGAGAGCAGCTCAGTCTTGAGCGTTTCGGCGGTGATGCGGCCCTCTCCGCCAACTTCCTCGGCGATTTCGTCAACCGTCACGGTGACCGGGTAGATGGTGCGCAGGTTGTTCCAGAGCGTTGAGAAGTCCCACTCCCCCGTATTTCCGTTGCTGACAGCGGCGTCAATAATCTCATTGACGGTGTCCTCGAGGAAGTGCTGGACCTTCTCATGAAGATCGTCGCCTTCAAGGATGTGCCGGCGGTCGCCATAGATGGCTTCGCGCTGACGGTTCAGGACGTCGTCGTACTTCAAAACATTCTTGCGCTGTTCAGCGTTGCGGCCCTCAACCTGTCCCTGTGCCGAGGCAATAGCCTTGGAGACCAGTTTGGATTCCAAGGCAACATCGTCGGGCATCGCTGAGCGTGACATGAGGCGCTCTGCGGCACCGGAGTTGAACAAACGCATCAGATCATCCGTCAGCGACAGGTAGAAGCGGGATTCGCCCGGGTCACCCTGACGGCCGGAGCGGCCACGGAGCTGGTTGTCAATGCGGCGGGATTCATGGCGTTCGGTACCCAACACGTACAGGCCACCGGCCTCCAGAACGGCCTCGTGCTCATCCTTGACAGCCAGCTTGGCTTCCTCAAAAGCTTCATGCCATGCGGCCTCGTACTCTTCAGGGGTGTCTACCGGATCAAGTCCACGCGCGGTCAAGGCTGCCACGGCATTGAACTCGGCATTGCCGCCGAGCATGATGTCAGTTCCACGGCCGGCCATGTTGGTAGCAACCGTGACGGCGCCGCGGCGACCGGCTTGGGCCACGATGGCGGCTTCACGGGCGTGGTTCTTAGCGTTCAAAACTTCGTGCTTGACGCCTGCCTCGGCCAACTTCTTGGAGAGGTACTCGCTCTTCTCAACGCTCGTTGTACCCACCAGAACCGGCTGACCGGTCTCGTGGCGTTCGGCAATGTCGGCAACGACGGCGTCGAACTTGACCACCTCGTTCTTGTAGACCAGGTCAGACTGGTCAACACGGAGCATGGGCTTGTTCGTGGGGATGGGAACAACACCGAGGGAATAAGTTCCCATGAATTCGCTGGCTTCGGTCTCCGCGGTACCGGTCATGCCCGAGAGCTTCTCGTACAGGCGGAAGTAGTTCTGCAAGGTCACCGTGGCCAAGGTCTGGTTCTCGGCCTTGATCTCAACACCTTCCTTGGCTTCGATGGCCTGGTGCATGCCTTCGTTGTAGCGGCGGCCGGCAAGAATACGTCCGGTGTGCTCGTCAACAATGAGAACTTCGCCGTCCATGATGACGTAGTCCTTGTCGCGCTTGAACAGTTCCTTGGCCTTGATGGCGTTGTTCAAGAAACCGATCAGCGGAGTATTGGCGGACTCGTACAGGTTGGAGATCCCGAGGTAGTCCTCAACCTTTTCAATACCCTCTTCCAGGACACCTACGGTGCGCTTCTTCTCATCGACCTCGTAGTCTTCGTCGTTGTTGAGGCGCAGAACCACCTTGGCGAACTCGCCGTACCAGCGGTTGGCATCCCCGGAAGCCGGGCCGGAAATAATCAATGGGGTACGGGCTTCATCGATGAGGATCGAGTCAACTTCATCGACGATGGCAAAGTTGTGTCCGCGCTGAACCAGCTCGTCCTTGCTCCACGCCATGTTGTCGCGCAAGTAGTCGAAGCCAAATTCGTTGTTCGTGCCGTAGGTGATGTCGGAGGCGTACTGGGCACGACGCACGGACGGGTCCTGATTGGAAATGATGCAGCCGCTGCTCTGGCCCAGGAAGCGGAATACGCGGCCCATAAGATCGGACTGGTACTGCGCCAAGTAGTCGTTCACAGTAACGATGTGAACACCCTTGCCGGTCAGCGAGTTCAGGTAAGCCGGAGCCGTGGCCACCAGGGTCTTACCTTCACCCGTCTTCATTTCAGCAATGTTGCCCAAGTGCAAGGCGGCGCCGCCCATGAGCTGGACACGGAAGTGACGCAGGCCCAGGGTACGCGAGGATGCTTCGCGAACTGCGGCAAACGCCTCCGGGAGGAGATCGTCCAAGGTCTCACCATCGGCGTGGCGGGCTTTGAGCTTGTCCGTTTCTTCACGCAGTTCGGCGTCCGTGAAGGTCTGAAAAGAGTCCTCCAATGAGTCGATAGCATCGGCAAGGACATTGAGTCGTTTAAGCGTCTTGCGATCGCCTGTGCGAAGGACCCGCTCAAGAAGTGATGGCACGAAATTGCTCCCAATCTATTGCTGCCTAAAAGTGGCGTGTTCAGTCTACGGGAGAAGACACGGCGCTTCCCGCCAGTTCCCTGTGTTTGTTCTGAGTACGTGTTGCCCGGGCTTGATTTCACTACCCCAATGCCGAGGCCAGCTCAGGCGCCAGGTCGCCGTTGGCCTGTACGACCACGTCCCCCAGCCCCAGCCATTGCGCCATAAGCGCCAGTTCCCCGGCGAGTTCGACGGCGGTGTGCGAGGGCGCATCGGGCTCACGGTAGGCGCCGCGCACCAATAGCTTGCCCGCCTGCCGATCCGCTTTCAAATCCACTCGAGCCACGATGTTCTCGCCCAGCAGAAAAGGAAGCACGTAATATCCGTATTTGCGCTTCTCGGCGGGCGTATAAATTTCCAGGCGGTAGTGAAAATCAAAGAGCTGCTCCAGCCGCCGCCGTTCAAAAACGAGCGAATCAAAGGGGCTCAGCAGGGCCCTGCCATGAGCGTGCCGCGGGACTGCTGCCTTGTTGTGGACATACGCTTCCCCTGTCCAGCCGGTGACCGCAACAGGGTTGAGTACGCCCCTGTTGACCAGCTTGGCTACGGCTGCTGCACTCTCGCGCACGGGCATACGGAAATAGTCAGCAAAACAACGCACCGTTCCGATGCCATGGGCAAGCGCTGAGGCCTCGATAAGCCGTTCCATGGCCTCTTCTTTATTCGGGTTGTCATCGACATCGATCCGAACCCCTGGTGGAAGGACCTTCTCCACCAGGGAATACTTGCGTTCAAATTGATCGTTGCGTGAGGCTGCGCCAACAATGCCCTTTTCAAAGAGCCCCTCGAGGGTTCGTTTGACTGCGCTCCAGTTCCAGCCCCACTCGTCCTTGTTGTTGTGTTCCTCATGCCCAATGCGGGCCTTGACTTCACGGGCTGTCAAGGGCCGGCTGCTGGCAAGCAATTCCAGGATCTGCGTCTCAAGATCTTCTCGAAGGGTAGCTTCGAGTCTGTCCGACCCCACCCACGTGCGACTTTGCCAGACCCTAAGGTCGTGGAAGTGAACGGGGCGAATGAAGCTGGCCTCGTGGGCCCAGTACTCCATCATTTTTCGCGGTGCCGTTCCGGCCATGGTTGACAGAATCGTTCGGTCATAGTTTCCCAGCCGTGCAAAGAAGGGCAGGAAGTGACTTCGGGAAATGATGTTGACCGAGTCAATCTGAACTAATTGCAGTTGCGCAAAAGTCCGGCCCACGGCCCGTGCTGTGACGGGTTCCGTGGACCGGACTTTCGCCAGCCCTTGGGAATTGAGTGCAATGCGGCGTGCCTGGTGCAGGCTCAGCCGTGCATTCATTGCGTAGTTCCCTTGACTAGTTTTTACTGCTTTTTACGGCGTCTCGTTTATCTCAATGCTTCATAGCGTTTTATAGCCGAGCGCGCCTTAGACGCGGGCGGGCTCATCTGCCGAACGGTAGGCTGAGATTTCCTCGGCAACATCTGCATTCTCGTTGAGGGAGATCACACCATATGTCCAGCCCTTGCGGCGGTAAACCACAGAGGGAATGCCGGTGGCTGAATCGATAAAGAGGTAGAAATCGTGCCCCACCATCTCCATGTTGTCCACGGCGTCATCCAGGGACAACGCGGTGGCCGGGAACACCTTGTGACGGATCAACACTGGTGAATCGCCGGCGGGGATGTCATTCTCGATGTCGTATGGCGACTTTTCCTCAGCCGGGGCCTCAGGAGTGCTCTGCGCGTAGATCGGCTCAGTGCTGCTCACCGTGGGCAGTGAACCCGTTGCGGCGTTGACGGCGACTGGTGCATGCCGGCCGTGGTGGACCTTCTTCTTGTCCTTTGCCCTCCGGAGCCGTTCGAGCAGCTTCCCGTAGGCCAGATCAAATGCGGCAAACTTGTCCGCGGCGGCAGCCTCAGCGCGGATCACCGGACCCCGGCCCAGAACCGTCAGCTCAACCGTGAGCGGAGTGTCTGCTGTGCGAGCCTTGCTCTCCTTGGAAACCTTCACATCAACACGCTGAACCTTGTTGGCCAGCTGTTCGATCTTCGTGAGCTTTTCGCCAGCGTATTCGCGGAATCGGTCCGAAACGCTCAAGTTGCGACCCGTGATCATGAACTCCATGGTGCCCTCCAAATATCTTCGGTGACACGGCGGCCGGCTAACAAATGGTGCAGTATTCCTGACCGCCGACGGGTGGTTTCCTCTTACTAGAGGTACCCGTTTACTCACGTTAGTTCACTGCATCGCTTTATTCATCTTTTGCGGGAAATAATTTTCGGCGAGTCCTTCCGCGACAACTTTTTCGTGTCCGCGATCGGGTGCCCGAGTGGCCGCCAGAACCACTGCGGCACACACTGTAAACCCCGATTCTTCCAGTGTTTTTGCGGCTTCACGAAGGGTGGACCCGGTGGTGAGGACGTCGTCAACCAGCACAACAAGACGCCCGGCGGGGTTCGCTGATGGCCGAAAAGTACGGAGGTAATTTACTCTGATTCGCATTGTGTTACGAACGTTTTTCCGCCGCGCTTCCCTCCCCAGGCCCTTCTGATGACGCCTATGCCACGGCAGCTTGGCGCGGATGGAAAGCATCGGCGTGATCGTCATTCCAGCCGGCGCCCGGCCCTCACGAGTCAGTGCCCGCAACATCATGGCCACAGGGTCATAACCGCGCCTACGCCAGCCACTGCCCGTGCTGGGAACAGGTACTAGCAAAACCGGCTCGTTGGGCGGGATTGGCGCCAGCTCCATGGCTGCGCTCATGGCCCGGGCCAGGCAACGGCACAGTTGTGCTTTCAGCTCGGTGCGGCCGTGATTCTTGTAGGCCAGCAGGCTCGCCGAGAGGGCGTCTCGATAGTTTCCTGCAGCCACGACAGGCAGGTGGGTCTGCCCCAATACTCCTACCAAGGCATCGGCTGCACCTTCGGCTCGAAAGGGATACCGTGTTTGCCGACGCAGCACGGCGGAGCATTCCGGGCAGATGGCGTGGTCTTCCTTGCCGCACACCGCGCAATCTGCCGGCAGGAGGAGATTCATGAAGTCGCGCCAGGCAGCCTCACCCCAGTTCCAAAGCCGCAACCCGCGGGCCTTTGCTTGAGCCCTGTGGCGCCGCTGCGGCGATGCCGCTTGCTGCGCGTCCCCAAAATGAGTGTCCATGAGTTCATCTTGGCTTTAACCGGCGACGCTCACCAGTGCCTCCCGGGTAGCTGGGCACTGCGTGATGCTTGGCTAATCCTGTGGAGGAACTAGCCCGCGAAGGAAGCCTGTCTCAGATCCTTGGCGACTACTTCCCATGATGATGAAGTATTCGAATAGTACTGAGTTGCGGTTTGTGCGTGGACGTTGCGCAGCCCGGTGCTGGCACTGATCCATTCGATCCCGGGCAGGGCCTCCAACCCCACTGGTTCGAGCGCCAAATCCAGAATTTCGATGCTCACGTTCTCCGTGGCCGAGGTGGCAGTGACGGCAACACTGGACTCGCCCACCCACAGCCCAAGAACCGGCGAGCCAGAGTGGCTCAGGCTTAGCGGCACTGTGAGCTCCTTAGGTGTATCCGCGGTTTTCAAGATGCCGGTGACACTGACCAATGTCACTCCGTTGGCGTGCGATACCACCAGTGCCCGTGAGCCGTCGCGGGAGATTCGCAGGGAGGTCACTTCCTGCCCGACCAGCCACGGAACGCTCATCACCACCGGTTTGCCCATGGCGCCACCGTCGTCCGGGTTGACGGCGATAATCATGCCGGAGCCGTCGCCAGCCGCCGACCACAACCAGCCGTTAGGGGCAAAGGACGGCGGGGTCAATCCCACACCTGAAATGGCTAGAACCGGTACCTGCTCGGGCCGTACCGAATAGATTTGGTTGCCAGCTCCCGAGCGGAAGGCGAAGACGTTGCCAGAATAAGAAATCGCCGGAACCGACGGAAGTAAATCTGCAACTGAGGGCATGCCTGCTATGGCCGAGATTTTGCTGCCATCAAAGGTGACCAGCTCATTTTTAGCCAAGGCAACTTGCGTGGACGGGACAGTGTTGTCGATCGTAATGGGCGGGATGGAATCGGCCGGTCCTCCCATGTCCACCTCACGGTCATCAGCCAGGAATTGTACTTCCGTCACCGTATTGAGGCTCTTTTGCAGTGTCACGAGCAGTTGCGCCTGCATTTGCCTGCGTTGTTTGACGCTGGTCTCCAACAAGGCTTGGGCCGTTAACCCCACCTTCGCCACACCCCCTTCATTGACGGGAACCGAATCTCGTTCCAAGGCGATGCCGTTCGGGAAAGCGCTCACGACAGCGCCTTGCAAGTAAGGCGCGGGCCCGGCCAACATCGCCTTCACAATGGCCGTGGCCGTGCGCGATGACCGGCCAGCCAACCAACGTACATCCGGCACACCGTAGGTGAAGGTGGGATCGTAAAAGTAGAGGGAGAAGGGGCTGAAAAGCGTCTGGAAGGTTGCTTCGGTGAGGATGACGCCGTCGGGCGTTTCAGAGATGCGCCACTCACCATCTACCTGAACCATCTTCACGGCAACGCTTTCAGTGGCTGAGTCCTTGGCCGGTGTCAAAACGCCCGTGGCGTCTACGCTGGAGACCACGCTGAACTTGAGGACAAAAGTATCCTTTTCACGTCCGGGCACCACCGAGAAGGTGTCCTTGTAGACCAGGGTGCGTTTGTCTGGGGCCCACGACTGCGCCAGCCCTGGTGTTAGATACTGCCGCGCATACTGAAAGTCATCGCTGAGGCCCGTGCCCGAATCGATGAATCCACGAATAATGTTCTCCGGCGAGGACCCGGCCACGGGTGCGAATTGCTGGAAACCAACATTGACCTCATTGTTGCGTGGAGTCAGCGGATCGCTCTTACCCACGGAGCCGTGTGTCGGGATGACGGCACAGCCTGAAATCGCCAAAAGAACGACGGCGGCCATCACCGCGGCGAGGACCGCCCAGTTCCGCCGCACGCCCTGTGCGAGACGACGCGGATGCCTTGTCCTCACAGGACTGCTCACCGTTCCACCTTCTCCGTACTAGTGCCCTCAGAACTATTCTCGGTGGCCTTGCTTTCGATGGCCTTCTTCGATGGGCCGCCAGTGGATTCCACCATGGCCGAACCCTTCAGTCCGCCCAAGGCCCCCACAACACCTATGGAGCCGGTATTCGTCATGACAGGCCCGGTGGATAGCGACGCTGAGCTGCCGGCATGTCCACCATCTGGTGGAAGTGGAACCGGGGAATGGTCCAAAACTATTCCCTGACGCCTTGGCAGGGTCAAACGGAAGCACGAGCCCTCGCCGGGGCTGCCCCACGCCTCAAGCCAGCCGTCATGCAGCTTGGCGTCCTCCATGGCGATCGAGAGCCCCAACCCACTGCCGCCCGTGGTCCGGGCACGTGCTGTATCTGCGCGCCAGAAGCGAAAGAAAACGTGTTCCAGGGACGAAGGCGACATGCCAACTCCGTAGTCTCGAACGGCGACCGCAACAGCTGTGTCGTCAGCCGAGACAAAGATTTTTACCGGTTTTCCTTCGCTGTGTTCAAGGGCGTTCAGGACCAGGTTGCGCAAAATTCGGTCCACACGCCGGGAGTCCATTTCCACTACGCATTTGTGGTTCCGCAGGCGTGTGACAACCGACAACTCGGAGGAATTGGCCTCCGCCACGGGCAGGGCTCCGTCGATCACGGAATGGATCACGGAGAAGATATCCAGTGATTCTGCATCCAGGTCAGCCACTCCGGCGTCGAAGCGTGAGATTTCCAGAAGGTCGGCCAGGAGCAGCTCAAAGCGTTCAACCTGGTGGAAGAGCAGCTCGGAGGAGCGCTTGTTGATGGGGTCAAAGTCATCGCGGGCGTCAAAGAGGACCTCTGCCGCCATGCGCACAGTTGTTAGCGGGGTCCGCAGTTCGTGGGAGACGTCCGAGACAAAGCGCTGCTGCATCTCGGACAGCGATGCCAACGCCGTAATTTGGTCCTGCAGGGAGGTGGCCATCTTATTGAACGAGGTGGCAAGCCTTGCCATCTCGTCCTCGCCGCTGACAACCATGCGTTCCTCGAGCTCACCGGCGGCTAGTTTCTCCGACACGGCCGCCGCCTGGCTCACAGGGTTCACAACGGTCCGGGTGACGTACCAAATGATGACACCGATCAGAATCAGCAGGATGCCACCGACCAGCCACAGTACCGACTGGATATAGTTCAGGGTGGTCTGGGCCCCGTTGAGGTCATAGATCATGTAGAGCTCGTAGTTGGTGTTGAGCAATTCCACCTGGCTGCCCACAACAACTGCCGGATGGACACCTTCACTGCCCGTGGGCAAAGCGATCGACTGCCAGAACTGGCCGTCCGCATCACCTTGAACAGCTTCACGCAATTCATCGGGAATGATGGCGGAGGTGACACCGCCAGAATCTGATGAGCTGACGGCAAGCCTGCTGTTTTGGCCCGGAATGATGAGCATCAAGTACTTGCGGTTGTCATCCGTGCCGCCAACTTCGAGCAGTTTCAGCGTGTCGCGCACGTACGTTGAAACTCGCGGCTGGTCGCTCACGCTTGCGTTGGAGAAACTCTCCTGAACCTGGGTGGCACCACGCGCGGATTCATGTTGGGCTTGAATGAGCCGTTCCTTGAACAATCCGTTGGAGATTTGGCCGGCCAGATATCCACCAACACCCACCACCGCCACCGACGCAATCAAGAGAGTGGTGACAACCGTGCGGAATTGGAGCGAGGTGCGCCAACGTCTGGACCAGGATCGGCGAAACGTGCCGGCCAGACGAAGGATCGTACGCCCCGCCGCTGCCAACGCCTGTCCAGCTTTGGCGAGGGCCAGCTCCGCGATGTTGTGGGCTGGAGGGGGTTCGGTGGGTGCCAGATCCGCGGCAGCATCCTGCACTCCCCCGGCGCCTGCCGGGGTTTCAGTGTCACCCGGGGTGTCAGCGGGAGGGTTGCTGACGCCGTCGTCCTTGGTTGAAGGGTCCTGGCTCATGGAACATTCACCGCCACCGGGCCGCTGGCCGGGGCTATGACCCAGCCTTGTAGCCGACGCCGCGAACGGTCAAAACTACTTCGGGAGCCTCGGGATCGCGTTCAATCTTGGAGCGAAGGCGCTGGACGTGGACGTTGACCAGCCGAGTGTCGGCGGCGTGGCGGTAGCCCCACACCTGCTCCAGCAGCAGTTCGCGGGAAAATACCTGCCATGGCTTGCGGGCCAACGCCACCAGGAGGTCAAACTCGAGGGGTGTCAGGGAGATCTTCTCACCGGCGCGGCGAATGGAATGTCCGGCAACATCGATGGTGATCTCACCGATGACCAGGGTTTCCGGCGGCTTGACGTCGCCCGGACGCAAACGGGCCCGGACACGGGCCACGAGCTCGGCAGGCTTGAAGGGCTTGGCAACGTAGTCGTCGGCACCGGATTCGAGCCCACGAACAACGTCAGAGGTGTCCGACTTGGCCGTCAGCATCACGATGGGAACATCGGACTCGGCACGGATCAGGCGGCAAATCTCAATGCCGTCCATTCCGGGCAGCATGAGATCAAGCAGGACCAGGTCCGGCTTGTTGGCTTGAAAAACCTCGAATGCCTTAGCTCCGTCACCACAAAAAACGGGATCGAACCCGTCATTGCGGAGCACGATGCCGATCATCTCGGCCAGTGCCTCGTCATCGTCAACAACTAAAATGCGTGCCTTCATGGTTCTATATTTGCCTATTAGCTGCACAATGTCCCCATCGACGCTCCAAGGAACGGTCCTTGTCTTGTTTTTCCTTGCAATTCCGGCGCCAATGGCTTGCATCCTTGATGCAAAACTTTCCGCAATGCCGGATTGCCACGCGGCAAAAGTGCTTCTTCCCGATAGGGTTTGGAGTAGGCAAACAACTTTGCAACGGATCCGGGCCACGAAGTAAGTACCTTTGATGGACGGACCACCCGACGTTCGTGACGCGAACGTCTTTCCGGGGGACAATTTCAGGGGAGCATGATGACGCAGGGACCGCAGCAACCACCAGTTGATCCACAAGGCGAGGACTCCCCTGCCCCGCCGGCGCCGCAGCCTCCTTACGCCGCACCCCTACCACCGCAGCAGCCGCCGCAGTGGGGGCAGTACGCGCAGCCCGGCTACCCCGCTCCGCAGTTCGGACAACAGCTCCCGGGCCAGCAATACCCGCAGCCCGGCTACCCCGCCCCACAATATGGCCAGCCCGGCTTCAACAACTACGTGGCCCCGCCTAAACCGGGGGTGATTCCCTTGCGGCCGCTGGGACTGGGCGAAATTCTTGACGGCGCCTTTCAAGCGGCACGGCGTAACGGCAAGGCCATGTTTGGTTCTGCGCTGATCTTCCAGCTGGCCACCACGGCCGTCACTTTGGTGGTCATGTACCTATTTTTTGGCCAAGCCTTCGGCGATCTCCTCACGATGGACCCCAGCGTGACCCCGGATTCGGAAATCTTGGATTCCCTCAGTGGCGGGCTCGTGTCCGGCTCGGTGTCACTTTTGCTGACCAGCATCCTCGCCGTCGTGATCCAGATGATCCTTCAGGGCGCCCTGGTCATTCCGGTGCTCCGGGCAGTGTTGAATCGCAAGACATCGTTCGGCCAGATGTGGCGTCTGGTGAGGCCGCGCATTGGCGCCCTGCTGTTGCTAGCCCTCTTGTATGCTGGCGTCGTCTTCGTCACCATGGCTTTATACATCCTCATTGTGGTGGCACTGATTGTGGGCATGGACGCGTTCGCAAGTGGTGGAAACGCGCTCGGCGCCATCGCGCTTTCGCTCTTGATCAGCCTGCCCTTCGTGGCTGTGGCCATCTGGATTGGCACGAAGGTGCTGCTGGCCCCGGCCGCAATTGTGGTGGAAAACGTTGGTCCGATCACCGGCATCAAGCGATCCTGGATCCTGACCCGCAACAACTGGTGGCGGACCTTCGGTATCTCCATGTTGGCCGCCATCATTGCCGGCGTCATTGGCTCGGTCATCACGACACCCGTGAGCATGCTGGCCAGTTTCCTGGTGCCGCTCATGTTTGGCACCGAGCCTGATCCCGCACAAATGGCCAACGCGGTCTTCATTGCTCAGGGCATTGCCAGCCTGATCGGGGCATTGGTTGGAGCCGTCACGTTGGCCTTCCAGACAGGTGTCATGTCCCTGATCTATGTGGACCTGCGAATGCGCCGCGACGGCTTCGACATCGCCTTGCTCAAGGAATCAGAGACGGGCAAGGACGACGGCGGAATCCCCGGCTCCCCTGTTCCCGCCGCCCAGCAGCCCGGAAACTACGGGCAGTAGGCCGGAATTCCATGGCGTCTCCGCTGATCATCCTGGCAACCCTGCCTGGCCGACTCATCGCCAACACTTCTGTGAGCCTGTCTTTCGATGTCCCGGTTGTCCCTGGTGCAGACGAAGCCAGGCAATGGGCCCAGGAAGAGCTGGCCAACAAGGTCTACCAGGATGCCAAGCCGGGGCTTGCGGAGCAGATTGGTGCCCTGATCAAAAGTGCCCTTGATGAACTCTTCAACAACGTCAGCGCCCCCAACGGCAATATTGCCCTAGCCATTGCCGTTGGCGTGGTGCTCCTGGCCATTGCGGCGATCATCGTCATCATCCGGCCCCGGCTCAACCGCAGGAGCGCCACGCCCGAGAACGTCTTCGAAGGTGGGCTCATGCTTTCGGCCGAACAACACCGTGCCATGGCCAGGGCCGCCGCCGCGTCGGGAGACTTCCACACGGCCGTCAGCGAGCAGTTCCGCGCCATGGTTCGCGCCGCCGAGGAACGCGATGTGAGCCTGCCTGCGGTAGGCAGAACGGCCATGGAAATCGCTGTAGAACTTGAGCGAGCATTTCCGGCCCACGGTGAAGCGCTGCACCACAGTGCCGAAATCTTCAATGCCGTCCGCTATGGACATGCACCGCCAACCCCAGCCATGTATGGCCACCTCATGGCCACGGATCAAGCCGTCGCAGCGAGCAAGCCCCGCTACGCAGCTGACTCACTGGCGGTGCAGTCGTGACCACCGCATCCTCCCCGCCAACACCGCAGGCCCCCGTCTTTCGTGCTGATCAGGCCAGCACCTCGCAACGAGTCGGCCGGGTGTTGCGAAAAGGCCGATTTTGGCTCATCTGCTTAGCCGTCTTTGTGGTCCTCTCGATCCTTGGGTTGATTCTGGCTAATGCCGGCAACCAGTCCACGGGCACGCTTTCCATCACGAATCCGGCTCCCGTCGGGGCCCGGGCGGCGGCCGAGGTGCTGCGTCAACAAGGTGTGAACGTCACGGCAACGGATTCACTGGCAAGTACCACCGAAGCCGTCACGGCCAACGGCATCGGTACCAGCACCGTATTGTTTTACGATCCCCACAACCTGCTCTCACCCGATCAGGCGGCCGAACTCTCCGGTACCGTCCAGGATGCCAGGGGCAGCTTGGTTGCCATTTCCCCCGCTCCCCTGACGGCCGTCAGGCTCAGCCCTGAGCTGGCCAGTGCCGGAACCGTCAAAGCAACAGAGTCCGTTGCGGCAGGGTGCGCCAACCTGGATGCCGCCGCTGCCGGGACGCTCGACGGCGGGTCCCCCGCTCTCGGTGCGCTGGCCCCGGTGAGCCTTCCCATCAATCTGTACAAGGGCGCCCAAACCTGCTTCATCGCGGGTTCTGGCACCGCTGGACAGCTTGCCTTCAATAGCACTGGCGAGGTCGCCGCCTTAGGAAATCCCGGCGTCGTCATTAATCAGAATTTAGCCAATGGCGGCAATGCGGCCCTCGTCTTCAGGCTGCTGGGCGGCAAACCAAATCTGCTGTGGTACACGGTCTCGGTGAAGGATATTCCCGTGGCCGAGAAGGCCCCGTCACTGGCCGAATTGACGCCTGACTGGATTTTCCCGGCGTCGTCGTGGCTGTTATTGACGGCCGTGCTTGGCATGCTGTGGAAGGGAAGGCGCAACGGGCCGTTGGTCACCGAGCCGCTGCCGGTCATCGTCAGGGCTTCGGAAACTTTGACGGGACGAGCCAGGTTGTATCAGGATGCGCGGGCCGTGGGCACTGCATCGCACACCTTGCGGCGCGCCACCTTGACCCGTTTGGCGCACGCCCTGAGGCTGGGAGTTACGGCCGATCCGGCAGCGGTGGTGGACGCCACGGCTGCCGCAACGGGGCGCAGCCAACTGCACGTGCATGATTTACTGCTCGGCCCAGAGCCGCGCACCGAACAAGAAATGTTGTCCATGGCCGTTGCACTCACGGCCCTAGAGGAAGAAGTGGCACAGCGATGAGCCTGCCCCACCCAGAATTCGAGACGTCGACCCCCATGCGTGAAGCAGCTGTCGACGTTCAAAGCCACTCTCAGCACCCGGCGGCCAGCCCTTCGGCGCGGGCCTTGTTCGCTGTGCGGGGCGAAGTAGCCAAGGCCGTTGTGGGCCAGGAGGCAACCGTCACGGGGCTGCTCATTGCCCTCTTGGCGGGTGGGCACGTCCTCCTGGAAGGTGTCCCCGGCGTGGCAAAAACGCTCCTGGTTCGGGCCCTGTCAACGGCTCTTAGCCTTGACACCAAGCGCGTACAGTTCACCCCGGACCTGATGCCCGGCGATGTTACGGGCTCATTGATCTACGATTCCAGCACCCGGGAATTCACCTTCCGCGAAGGGCCCGTCTTCACCAACATTCTGTTGGCCGACGAGATCAATCGAACCCCGCCGAAAACCCAGGCTTCCCTGCTGGAGGCAATGGAGGAACACCAGGTTTCGGTGGACGGGGTTTCGCGCCGGCTGCCAGCTCCCTTCATGGTGGCCGCAACCCAAAACCCCGTGGAATACGAAGGCACCTACCCGCTTCCCGAGGCTCAACTTGACCGTTTCCTCCTCAAACTCACCATGGACCTGCCCAGCCGCGATGAAGAGATTGAGGTCATCCGCCGGCACAGCCTGGGCTTTGATCCGCAGGATCTGCACGCGGCTGGGGTACGACCCGTGGCCGGCGCCACCGAGCTCGCCCAAGCCCGCATGGAAGTTGCGCAAGTAGCCGTGGCTGGAGAAATTCTGGCCTACGTTGTAGACCTTGTCCGCGCAACCCGCACGGCGCCATCGTTCCAGCTGGGTGTCTCACCTCGCGGTGCCACGGCCATCCTGAAGTCCGCCCGTGCCTATGCCTGGCTCTCGGGACGCACCTTCGTCACTCCTGATGACATCAAGGCATTGGCATTGCCAACGCTGCGGCACAGGGTTGCCCTGCGGCCCGAGGCCGAGATGGACGGAGTTGCCGTGGACGGCATTCTCCAATCCATCTTGGCCACTGTGCCGGTTCCCCGCTGATTCACCGATTTTTCGACAACGGACGCACAAAACTATGGCAATTTCGGGCAGGTTCTTTTATTTGGCACTGGCGGCGCTGGTGCCCATCATTGCCCTGCCCGGAGCCCTGACGTGGCTGCTGGCACTCGGCGTGCTGGTCCTCGCCACAGTCTTTGATTTGGTTCTGGCCGCCTCGCCACGGACGGTTGCCGTGCGCCGCACGCTCCCGACCGGGGTCCGTCTGGGTGAGGCTAGTTCGGCGGTGCTGCATCTTGCCAATGAATCCCGCCGGCCCCTGCGAGGAAGGATCAGGGATGGGTGGCAGCCCTCGGCCGGCGCGGCGAACGCCCTGCAAGCGGTGTCCATTCGCCCCGGCGAACGGGCTGCGCTGACGATTGGGCTGGCACCGACGCGGCGCGGGGACCTCCTGACACACCATGTCACGATCAGATCCTTTGGCCCTCTCGGCATGGTGGCCCGGCAAAGCAGCATTGCCTCCCCCGGCACGCTGCGGGTCCTGCCACCGTTCCATTCCAAGCGTCATCTCCCTTCCAAGCTGCGCAAATTGCGTGAACTCGACGGCCGGGCTGCCGTGCAGATCCGTGGAGCCGGCACGGAATTCGATTCCTTGCGCGACTATGTTCGCGGCGACGACGTCCGCTCCATTGACTGGCGCGCCACGGCTCGACGGCGCGATGTTGTGGTGCGCACGTGGCGTCCCGAACGCGACCGTCGTGTAGTCATTGTCCTGGATTCCTCACGCACCTCGGCCTCCCGCATTGACGACGAAACCGCACTGGACTCCGGGATTGAAGCCTCCTTGTTACTGGCGGTGCTAGCCGAACGTGGAGGTGACCGAGTTAGCTTGATCGCCTATGACCGCCGGGTCCGAGCCAAGGTTTCCTCCACCGGCAAGGGCAATATGCTCAACGCCATGGTGCAGGCACTCGCGCCACTTCAACCTGAACTGATCGAGCTCAACACCCAAGCCGTGTCCGGGCAGATCCGCTCCGTCACGGCGCACCGTGCGCTAGTGGTTTTGGTAACTTCCCTCGATGCAGGCGCGGCCGAGGAAGGGTTGATCCCCTTGGCAACGAACCTGGCACAGAAGCATGTTGTGGTCGTGGCGGCCGTACGCGATCCCGCCGTCGATCAAGCCCGGTTGGACCGCAGCTCCACCACATCGGTGTACCGAGCGGCGGCCGCCGAACACGCTCTCAATCGCCGGGCCGCCATTACAGCCATCCTCAAGCAAAAGGGGGTGGAAGTGGTTGACGCTGCGCCGCTGGAACTCCCCCCACAACTTGCTGACATGTATATCAGGCTCAAAGCAGCCGGACGCCTCTAAGACCCGCCGCGGGCAGGCGTGCTCTCGCCATGGCTCAACGGGTCAGGTTGGGCCCCTGCAAGCCGAGCGCCTTCAGTTCCGAGGCGAGGACCTGGGAGAGTTCCTTGTGGCCGCTGGCAGTGAGGTGAACGCCGTCGGCCATCTTGTTGGTCATGCCGTACCGGGTCAGCCAGTCTCCAGCGCTAACGAAGGGGACGCCATTGCGTTGGGCAAATCCGGCCAGCAAAGTATCCACCTCGGTGCGCCGTCCGCCGGCATGATTGCCGCGGGCGAGCGTGCCAATGAATAAGAATTTTGACTCCGGGTAGCTGGCCTTCAACGCACGCAGCAGCCTCTCGGCATTGGAGAGGATCGCCGCATCACTGGCACCTGCTGAGGCGTCGTTACCTCCACCTTGGACTACTACGAGCGCGGGGTTGCCGTACGGAAGGATCATTTTGCCGCTCTCCAGCGAGTCCGGGTAGTTGCTGGCCCAGGACGTGGTGGCCGTGAACCCGATACCCCCTGCTCCCATGAACTGCACCTTGTAGCCGCGTGCGGACAAGCCCCGTTCCACCCACGTGTCGGCCGGCTTGACGCCAAGGGCGCCAGCGGACTGCGAATCGCCAATCAGCACGGCAGAGCGGGCAATCTCGGGGTCGATGACTTCCTGCCGCCCAGACACCGGGTTCAAGATCAGCGAGCCGGCAGGAAGGTCCCAAATCGTGGTGACCTCGTCCTTGGGGTCCCCAGCCTGGGCCCGGCCGCCGTCGGGCACGGCATTGCGGTCGGCAATGGTGGGGGCAGCCGAGGCTGTGGGAGTGGCTTCTGGCGCCGCATCCGCAATGGAGATCCCGCCCGTTCGCGGCAGTGCCCCACTCGGTCCCATGCCCACCACGCCAACAGAAATCGCCGCAACCGTCACAAGCACCCGTAAAATACTGCCTCGAACCATGCCCCAGATCCCCCTTGTTCAGACCGTTAGAAGGCAATCATAGGGTGCGAGAATTAATCACAGGCCAACTAAAGGTAACGAATCTCGCTCAATCTTTCGGCCACCTCGAGGGCGCGATTCAGAACCGTCCGCGCCTCCTGGGGCGATACCCCGGCAAGTGATGTCTCGGGAGTGATCCGCAGCTGGTTCAACAAGGTTTCACCCAGCCCCAAACCACGCCAAGGACGCATGATTCGTTCCGCCAAAATGGAGTACGACGGCGGCACTGCCCCGCTGCGCCCCGGTACCGTACCAGCCCACACGCCAAGGCCGGACTCAATGGCGCTGGCCAGCATTTCCCAATGCCCCGTATCCAGCTCGTTCAGCGGAAGAGCCACCGCGTCGACGCCGGATTCAAGCGCGGTTTCCAAGGCCTTGCGCCACGCCCTAGCCTCGGCAGACTTCACGTCGTCGGATCCAGGCCCGCCGGTCACGGACGCGGACGCACCAAGGGATTCGGCCGGGGCCAGGTTGATCGCAATTTGGGCGAAGCCGGCTTCGCGGGCCGCCGCCACCAGCGTGCTCCATGTAGTGCGCAGTTCCGAGGCCGGGATGGATCGCAAGGTTCGGTAACCGGACGCCGTGGGAATGGTGCCAGCGAGGGCTGGGGCTGCGCTTGGTTCATCAATCTGCAAGATGAGGGCCGAACCAGGCACTGCCGCCTGCACCTTCTGCGCGTGCACGGCCAGTCCGGCCGCCAAAGATTGGGCGATGTCGCGGCGGGCTCCGTGATCTCGCAAGGCACGCTCACCGTAGTGAAGGTGAATGGCCGCCGCGAGAGACACGGGCCCCATGACCTGAACTTTCAACTCGGCCGGAGTGATGTCACCGGCACCGGCAACGTCGGCAAGAACGTTGACGTCTGTGGACAGCGCCGAAACGGCCCGGCGGTGGTCGTGACCGGACCGGTCAACAAACCGCCAACCATACGGTTGAACGTCAACGGGGAGTTCAAGAAGCAGTGAGGCGGTGCGGCCCACGGCATCCGAGCCAACCCCGCGGGCGGGGAGCTCCGCCAGACACGGCAGATGGGGACTGGTCAACAGGCCCAGGGAAACCTTGGCCGCCTCGACAGGATCAGTGCCTGGCCAAGCCCCAAGGGAGGTAACGGTGACTTGTTGGGGAGAAACGTTGGGTGAGGCGCTCACTTGGTCTGGGTGCCGCCGTCGTCCGTTTGAGCCACAAAGCCCTGACCATCAAGGCTCACCACGGGAACCACGCCCGTGGCCGCCACGGCAGAGTGGCTCTCCGAAATAGCTTGGTGGTGGTGAATGACCTCGCTGATGATGAAGTTCAGGAACTTTTCCGCGAATGCAGGGTCCAGGTTGGCCGATTCGGCGAGGGCACGAAGGCGCTGAATCTGTGCCTTCTCGCGGTTGGGGTCACCCGGCGGCAGCTGGTGCTTGGCCTTGAGGATACCCACGCGCTGGGTTGCCTTGAACCGTTCGGCCAACAGATAAACAAGCGTCGCATCGAAGTTGTCGATGCTTGAGCGGATGGACAGGAGCTCGGCCATGACGGCCGGATCTACTGAACCAGAGAGGGAACTGGCGGCCGGATCAAAGTCTTCGATGGACAAATGCTGCGTTTGGCTCGGTTCGGTCATAGGGACAGTTTAGGCGGTGCACGGGGCGGACAAAACTCCTGTCCACGCCGGGCACCGCCCAAGTGCGCTGCTCTTAACTTTTGCCTACTTTGCCGCAATCAAGGCTTGGTGGGCGGCCCGCCGCTGCGCCTGCTCGGCAGGGTTGGGCACAGGCAGCGAGGCGATCAGGCGCTGGGTGTAGGCGTCCTTCGGATTGCCCATGATCTCGTTGCCAATGCCCTGCTCCACCATTTTTCCCTTGTAAAGCACCCCAACCCACTGTGCCAAAATGTCCACGACGGCCAGATCGTGGCTGATGAACAGGGCTGCGAAGCCAAGCTCGGTCTGGATCTCTCGGAAGAGTTCAAGCACCTTGGCCTGAACTGAGACGTCAAGGGCCGAGGTAGGTTCATCCGCGATAAGGAGCTTGGGATCCAGCGCCAGACCCCGGGCAAGGGAGGCGCGCTGGCGTTGCCCGCCCGAGAGCTCATGCGGGAACCGCTTTGCATAGGCACGCGGCAGCTGCACCGATTCCAGCAGATCCTCCACCTTTTTAATGACCGCCGCCCTCGACAAATCCGTATGGATGAGCAGGGGCTCGGCCACACACTCGCCAATGGTCAGGTGCGGATTGAAGGAAGCCGCGGGATCCTGGAACACGAAGCCAATGTCCTTGCGCAGGGGCCGGAAGGTGCGCTCCTTGTAGTTGAGCATCTCGTACCCCAGCACGTTCAAGGAACCACCCGTTGTACGGTTCAGCCCCGCGATGGCACGGCCAATGGTGGTTTTGCCCGAACCCGATTCACCCACCAACCCAAACACCTCACCGGCACCAATGGTGAAGGAGACCTTGTCCACGGCCTTGAAAGCCGGGCTGCCCAAGCGGCCAGGGTACTCAATTTCAAGATCCGTGGCCCGGACAAGAACTTCCTTGTCCTGGAATGCACGCCCAGTGAAACCAGCCGAGGCCGAATTGCGGCCCAGGTGCGGCACTGCGGCCAACAACTTCTTCGTGTAGTCCTGCTTCGGCGCCGCAAAGAGCACCTCGGCGGTGGCTTCCTCCACCACGTCACCGGCAAACATGACAACTACGCGGTCAGCGAGGTCGGCCACGACCCCCATGTTGTGCGTGATCAGTACAATCGAGGTGCCGTAGCGATCGCGCAGGTCCCGCAGCAGTTCCAGGATCTCGGCCTGCACTGTGACGTCAAGGGCAGTGGTGGGTTCATCGGCCACAATCAGGCCCGGGTTCAGGGCCAGGGCTGCGGCGATGACAACACGTTGTTTCTGTCCACCGGAGAACTGGTGGGGGTAGTAGTCAACCCGTTTTTCAGGATCCGGGATGCCCACCTTGGCCAGCGCCTCGATGGCCAGCTTGCGTGCTTCCTTCCTGCCCACGCGCTTGCCTTCGGGCCGGTGGGCACGCAGCCCCTCGGCGATCTGCCAACCCACCGTATAGACAGGATTCAACGCGGTGGATGGCTCTTGGAACACCATGGCCACATCCCGGCCACGAATCTGGCGCAGCTGGCGCGGGCTGACAGTGATGACGTTGTTGCCGCTGATCACCACGGCGCCACTGCTCTGTGCAGTCTCCGGCAACAACCCCAAAATGGCCTTGGCCGTGACGGTTTTGCCAGAGCCGGACTCGCCCACGATGGCCACGATCTCGCCCGGTGCTACGGCAAAGGAGACATCCTTGACGGCCTCGACATCCCCTTGATCGGTCGCAAACGTTATTTTCAAGTCTGCAATGTCAAGGACCGGCCGAGGCATGGCCTCACCCTTGGGTGCGGTGCCCTTGTTTTCTGTGGAGTGGCTCATGCGTCCACCAACTCCTTCTTGTTCTTGCCGTTGTTTTTGCGGGCCTTTTTCTGCACCCGTTTGCGCCCGCGAAGCCGCGGATCGTTGAGGTCATTCATGGATTCGCCCAAAAGGGTCAGGCCCAGCACCGTGAGCACGATCGCAGCACCAGGGAACACACCCGTCCACCAAATTCCGGAGGTGGCATCGGACTGTGCATGGTTGAGGTCGTAACCCCATTCAGCGGCCGATGATGGCTCAATGCCAAAGCCCAGGAATCCCAGGCCCGCCAACGTCAAGATGGCCTCGGAGGCATTGAGTGTGAAGATCAGGGGCAGCGTACGAGTGGCATTCTTGTAGATGTGCCTGGCCATGATCCGCACGCTCGAGGCACCCACCACAATGGCCGATTCCACAAATGGTTCAGCCTTCAGGCGGATGGTTTCGGCCCGGATCACGCGGAAGTACTGCGGGATGAATACGACGGTGATGGAGATCGCCGCGGAGAAGATACCCGACCACATGTCGGAGCGTCCCTGGCTGATGGCAATGGACATCACCATTGCCAACAACAACGTGGGAAAGGCGTAGATGGCATCGGCCACGACCACCAGGATCCGGTCGAGCCACCCTCCAATGTATCCGGAGAGCAAGCCAAGGATGACGCCAAGGAAGATTGAGAGGGCCACGGCCACCACAATCACCAAGAACGCGGTTTGGGCGCCCCAGATGGTGCGGGAGAAGACATCGTAACCTCCCGCTGTGGTTCCCCAGAGGTGGTCGGACGACGGCGGTGCCTGAGTTGCATCGAAGCGTTCGCTTGCGCTGTAGGGCGCAAGCAACGGGGCAAGGGCTGCGGTCAACAGGAAAATCAGGGTCATGACGATGCCGGCCACGAGCATTCCGCGTTGGAGTCCCATGCTTTTCTTGAGCTGGGAAACGATGGGCAGGCGGCTAAACAGCGACTTCTTCGTCTCCATGGTTAGTACCTCACCCTCGGGTCGATCAGTGCTGCGATGACATCAACTATGAAGTTGGTGAAGGCCACAATAACGGCGAGCAATGCCACGATGCCTTGCACAGCAACAAAGTCACGCGCAGTCAGGTAGTGAGCCAGCTGGAATCCGAGCCCTTTCCATTCAAAGGTTGTCTCGGTCAGGACGGCGCCACCGAGCAATAGCGCGATCTGCAGGCCCATGACAGTGATGATGGGAATCAACGCCGGCTTGTAGGCATGCTTGGTCAGGAGGCGGTATTCGCTGACACCGCGTGAACGCCCGGCCTCAACATAGTCCTTGCTCAGTGTGCCAATCACATTGGTGCGGACCAGGCGCAGGAAGATCCCGGCGGTGAGCAGACCGAGGGCTACAGCGGGCAGAATCGAGTGTTGGACAACGTCCCAAAAAGCGTTCATATTGCCACTGCGCAACGCATCCAGCCAGTAGATTCCGGTGGGCGCCTCGAGTTGCGTCATGGCGATTTCGGTGGTGATGTAGGCGCGTCCGGCCACGGGCAACCAGCCCAACCAGACAGCGAAAACCAGCTTCAGCAGCAGCCCGGCAAAAAACACGGGTGTTGCGTAAAAGGCAATGGCAAGTACGCGGGAGATGGCATCTTGCCACTTGTCCCGCTTGTAAGCGGCCAACATGCCCACCGGGATTCCGATCGCCAGGGCCACAACCAGGGAGTTGATTGCCAGTTCCAAAGTGGCAGTGCCGTAGCTGGCCAGCATGTCCGAGATCAAGAGATTGTCGGAGATGGTGCGCCCAAAATTGCCGGTGGCAATTTGGCCGAGGTACTCCAGATACTGGACGAAAAGTGGCCTGTCATAGCCGGCCTCGTGAACTCGGATGGCCAGTTGGTCGGGCGGGAGCCTGTCCCCTAGCGCCGCCGAAATGGGATCGCCGGTGAGCCGCATCAGGAAGAACACCATGGTGACGAGGATGAAGATCGTGGGGAAAATCAAAACAAAGCGGATGGCAAGGTATTTGCCCAGGCTGCCGCCGGACTTGTTCTTGCGTTTGGGCACCCGAGCGGCGGGGTCTTCCACCGGCAGGTCAATCAATGCGGTCATGTGCGCCTATTTCTCTTGTTGCATTCTCTTGGGTGCGTCTTGGGACCGTGCAAAAAGGCGGGGCATCCTTTGGAAGAAAGCCCCGCCTTTTTGCCAGATTCCGTGTATGTCCTGATGTAGTGCCGGGCGGCATTACTTGGACAAAACGCCCAAACGGAACTTGAACGATGCATCCAGGGTGTCCGCCGTGCCTTTGACACTGACGCTGGAAACAGCAACCTGGGCTCCCTGCAGCAACGGCAGGGTGGAGAGGTCCTTGGCTTCGGCCGTCTGAATCTCTTCGAGCAACTTGGTACGGGCCGCAGCGTCTGTTGTGGTCACCTGGTCGGTGATCATCTTTTGGACATCGGGGTTGTCGTAGTGGTTGCTCAGGAAGTTGTTCTTGCTGAAGAACGGTGTCAGGTAGTTATCGGCATCGGAGTAGTCGGGGAACCAACCCAACTGGTACATGGGGTACACATCCTTGACACGCTGATCCGAGTAGGAAACCCATTCGGTGGACTGCAGGTTCACCTTGAACAGCTTGGTTGCTTCCAGTTGTGCCTTGATTGCGGCATACTCATCACCTGAAGAGGAGCCGTAGTGATCCGGATTGTACTGCAGGTCAAGGGTTACGGGTGTTTCCACACCGGCATCGGCCAGCGCCTTGGTTGCCTTGGCAACATCTGGTGCGCCATTGCCGTCACCGTATTCGGCCTTCAGCGGCTCAATGGCTCCGGTGAATCCGGCGGGGACCGGCGAGTACAGCGGCAGATAGGTGCCCTTGTAGACCTGGTCTGCAATCTTGGCCCGGTCAATGGAGTTCGCCATTGCCTGGCGTACTGCCAGCGACTTGGCTGCGTCAGCGTTTTCGGTCTTGGTGCCAAACGGCATGGTGTCGAAGTTGAAGACAATGTAGCGGATCTCGCCACCGGGTCCCACATCTACCTTGACGTTCTTGTCGGACTTGAGGCTGTCGATGTCAGTTGCGGTCAGGCTGCGCCATGCGACGTCGATGTTGCCCTTCTGAACGTCCAGTTTCAGGTTGTTGGAATCTGCGTAGTACTTGATGGTGACAGAATCCGACTTGGGCGCACCCAACAGGCCCTTGTAATCCGGGTATTTCTTGAAGGAGATGAGCTCGTTCTTCTTGAACGAATCAATCGTGAACTGTCCTGCGAAGGATTTTCCCGCGACAATGTCTTCATCCGTGGTGACGGCATCGGCGCTGAAAACCGAATCGTCAACGATGGGCCCTGCCGGGCTTGTCAGTACCTGCAGGAATGTCTGGTCGTTGCCAACCTTGAGCTTGAAGACCACAGTGGTGGCATCGGGGGCCTCAACGCTGGCCAGGTTGCCCAAGAGTGAGGCCGGGCCCTTGGGGTCGTTGATCTTGAGCTGACGATCGAAAGAGAATTTCACGTCCTTGGAATCGAGTTCCGTGCCGTTGGCCCACTTCAATCCGGCCTTGAGCTTGACCGTGTATTCGGTGGGTGAAGTGAACTCGGCCGACTCGGCAATGTCCGGCTTGGGATCGGCGCTGCCCGGTGCTGAGTTCAGCACAAACGGGTAGATCTGGTTCATGACCATGAAGGAACCGTTGTCGTAGGAACCAGCCGGATCCAGAAAGGTGGTCTTGTCGGTCGTACCAACAACAACCGGTGCGCCTGTGGCGCCACCGCTTTCGGTACCGCCGTCGCCTGCGGGGCCCGTGCATGCGGTCATGGCCAAGACGGAGACGCCCGCGAGGGCAATAACCGACTTGAACCCAAACATATTCTTAGCCATCAGCAAACTTTCTCTTGTGCGTTGCATGTAGTGGAAAACACACCATGTTGTGATCCAAAACACGCGCCTGATAGTCAATATCTATCAGACTTCCACGCACCGGCCTGCATCAATCGCCAAGTTGCAACCAGAAGGTTACCAACGGGTACACGACGCACCCGCCAATTATCTAAGTGATGCCGCACGCGGTCCAGGCTGGAAATGCGGATTGCGCCCAAACCACCCGGCGAGCTTGGTGTAGGCGTCCGAGGCGAGGGGCACCTGAACCTCCGGGCCAATGCCGCGATCAAGACCTCGATATTCGGGTTTCATCATGCGCTGGGACCATGCCAGTGATTGATCGGCCAGCACCGGATCCAAGATGACGGGCACACCGGTAGCTTTGGCCAAGTCCCATGAGTGAACGGTGAACTCGGCGATTTGCAGACCGATGCGGCTGCGCAGTGGCGCCTCCCCCCCACCAGGCAGGGCAACCTGGGCACTGAGATCAGCGGTTGACCAGGCTCGCATCAGCAGGGCTGCACCATCGCTGAATCGCGTTGACCAGTCCGCACCCACTGTTGCCGTCGATGCCATCGGGTCAATATGGTGACCGCGGGCCATCACGGTGTAGTTATGCAAATCCTGGACCACCAGGTGATGCAGGAGGTCTTGAACGCTCCAATCTGCACAAGGGGTTGGCCAGGTTGCCTGGCTTGCAGCAATGGAGCTAATAACTTCAGAGCACTGATTAAGTGCATTGCCGAGAAATTGGAGTGGATTGGGAATTGTGTGCGGGGGCATGATGTAAACCTTCCGTGAGCCAAGTCACCTGTACTGGAAGTTTACGCCTGCCCCACAAGCGCTGCGCTGATGTGTCTTGACCGCACCGCCTTCGGGCCAAAAAACACAAACGCCGCACCACCTTTGCGCCGGGGCGTTTACAACAAGCCCAGAAGGTGGTGCGGCGTCTAGTTACGGGAGTTCGGGGCGTGCCAGGGAACGTGCCGTGTCGATCGTTGCCTGCCCGAGTACGCGGGATCCCTGGTACAAGACGATGGTCTGTCCGGGCGCCACGCCGCGCAGCGGCTCCACCAAGGTGACATTGAGGAGCTGGCGGGAAACACCGTCGTCCGTTGCCTCCGTGACATATGCGCGTGCCGGGACGGGGTCGCCGTGCGCACGGACCTGGGCGTAGCAGTCGAACTCGGCACCGGTGGCGACCTCGGCGATGGGCAACCCGGCCCAAGAGACCTTGATGCCCTTGATCTCGTCGATGGCCAACAGTGCGTGCGGGCCGACGATGACCTTGTTTTCCTTGGGGCGAATCTCCAACACAAAGCGTGGCTTGCCGTCGGCTGCCGGGGTGCCGAGCTTCAGGCCGCGGCGCTGGCCCACCGTGAACTGGTTGGAGCCCGTATGCCCGCCAACGCGTGCGCCGCTTTCGTCGACGATCTCGCCGTCGGTCATCTCAATCTTCTCGGCCAACCAACCCGCCGTGTCACCGTCGGGAATGAAGCAGATGTCGTGGCTGTCGGGCTTCTTGGCCACCGACAGGCCGCGGGCTTCCGCCTCGGCGCGAACCTCAGCCTTGGACGGCGTGTCGGCCAGCGGGAACATGGAGTGCTTGAGCTGCTCATGGGTCAACACACCCAACACGTAGCTCTGGTCCTTGGCCCAGTCAGCGGCGCGGTGCAGCTCCGGGTTGCCGTCGGTGTCGGTGATGACCTTGGCATAGTGGCCCGTGCAGACGGCGTCGAAGCCCAGGGCGATGGCCTTCTCCAGCAGGGCCGCAAACTTGATCCGCTCATTGCAGCGCATGCACGGATTGGGTGTGCGTCCCGCGGCGTATTCGTCGATGAAGTCCTGGACCACATCCTCCTTGAACCGTTCGGAGAAGTCCCACACGTAGTACGGAATGCCAAGCAGATCGCAGGCTCGCCACGCGTCATTGGAATCCTCCACGGTGCAACAGCCACGGCTGCCGGTGCGCAGGGTTCCGGGCATGCGGGAGAGCGCCAGGTGAACGCCGACGACGTCGTGCCCGGCATCCACCGCGCGGGCTGCGGCGACGGCAGAGTCAACTCCACCACTCATTGCGGCCAATACTCGCATTACGTACCTTTCAGTTGAAACAAAAAAATCAAGTCGTGCGTTGCCAACCGCAACGGCAGCGGCTTCGGGCGTCCGCGAAGCGGGGGTCCCTGTCAGGCGGAGGCTCTGGCACCCCCGGACCGAAACTACTGTGTGCTCGCGGTTTGGATGGACGATTGATGCCCGGCCATGCCAGCTGCTTTTGCGCGCGCGTGTGCTTGCGGCAACGCGGCCACAAAGGCTTCAACGTCTTTCTCGCTGGATGTATGCCCCAAACTAAAGCGTTGTGCGCCACGTGCCGTGTCTTCGTCCAGTCCCATGGCCAAGAGGACGTGGGAAGGGCGGGGCACTCCGGCGGTGCAAGCGGAACCTGTGGAGGATTCAATGCCAGCCATGTCCAGCAAGAACAGGAGGGAATCTCCCTCGCAGCCGGGGAAGGTGAAATGGGCGTTGCCAGGAAGACGACCGTCCGGGTTGCCGGCCGGGTCGACGCCGCGGAGGACGGCTTCGGGAACCAATTCGCGAACTGCGGCGATGATGGCGTCACGGAGCCCGGAAATTCTGGCATGCTCCGAGGCAAGGTTGCTGGTGACGTCTTGGGCGGCTGCTGCGAAGGCTGCAATGCCGGCGGTGTCCAAGGTGCCGGAGCGAACAGAGCGTTCCTGCCCGCCTCCGTGCTGCACCGGCGTTAGCTTCACGGCGCGGCCCAGTAGCAGCGCCCCAACGCCAACAGGTCCGCCGATCTTGTGCCCGCTGATGGACATCGCAGCCAGACCGGATTCCTTGAAGTTCACTGGGATGGAGCCGAAGGCCTGGACGGCGTCGGAGTGGACGGGGATGCCATAACGGCTCGCAAGGGTCACGATCTCGGCGATGGGCTGGACAGTTCCGACTTCGTTGTTGGCCCACATGCAGGTGAGAAGTGCGACCGAGTCGGCTCCGCCGTCGGCCAATTCATTTTCCAGTGCGGCCAGGTCAAGGATTCCGGCGGCGTCGACGGGCAGCCAGATCGCCTCGGCGCCCTCGTGCTTATCCAGCCATTCGACGGTGTCCTGCACCGCCGCATGCTCCACACTGGAGACCAAGATACGGGTACGTGCAGGATCGGCGGCATTGCGGGACCAAAAAAGGCCCTTGACGGCAAGGTTGTCCGCCTCGGTTCCGCCGGAGGTGAATATGACCTCGGTGGGGTGGGCGCCAGCGGCCTGCGCCAACGTCTCGCGCGAAGCTTCCACCGTGGCACGGGCACGGCGGCCGGCACCATGCAGGGACGACGGATTGCCGCTATGGGCAATAACGGAGGTGAGTGCGGCGAGGGCCGGGGCCGAAATAGGCGTGGTCGCCGCGTGATCTAGATACACGGGCACAGCTCAATTCTACGGCATCGAGCTTGTCAACATCTGCCCTCAATGGCAGGATCGGGGTGTCCCACATCACACAATGATCCCGGGGGGATTAACCCATGCACAAAGCATTTTTCCGCCGCACCACGGCTGCTGCCCTGTGCGCAGTGGCCCTGGCTGCAACCACATTGATCGGCGGCAGCGCCATGGCCGCGCCGCCGGCCAACCAGTCCACACCCGTTGAATTTCCCGCAGCAGACGGCCAACTTATGAGCTACGTGGTCAACGCAAAGGCCGCCAACGCCAACAAGACCAAGGACGCGGTGAAGGCCGTTGAGGCAGCCGGCGGCGTCGCGGTCCAGCAATGGCCCGAGATCGGTGTGGTCATTGTTCAATCGGATCGAGCCAACTTCCGCAAGGACGTCCTGAAGTTCGGAAAATCAGCCGTGGAGTCGGTGGGCGCAACCCGCACCATCACCGTGGCCGAGGGTACCCCCGACGGCATTGCCACCCCGTGGCAGAAGGCCCCGGCCCTGCGCAGCAAGCAACTTGCCAACACCGATCTGCTCTACGGAGACGCCACGTTCGACGGCGCTGCAGCAGATCCGCGCGAAGGCGAGCAGTGGAGCCAGGTTCAGATCAAGTCAGACCAGGCGCACCAAATCACAGACGGTTCA
This sequence comes from Arthrobacter alpinus, assembly GCF_900105965.1. Taxonomy (NCBI): domain Bacteria; kingdom Bacillati; phylum Actinomycetota; class Actinomycetes; order Micrococcales; family Micrococcaceae; genus Arthrobacter; species Arthrobacter alpinus. Next base: position 138,665 of record NZ_FNTV01000001.1, on the reverse strand, counting down.
CCCGATGTCCTGGTTGGCGTTTTGGACAGCGGCATCGATCCGAACCACCCGGACCTTGCGGCCAATATTGACGTTGCCAACTCGGTCAACTGCACCGATGCCGGACGGCCGGACACCTCGCCCACAGGCTGGTTCCCCACCACGTCATCCCATGGAACCCATGTCGCCGGGATCATCGGCGCGGCCCGCAACGGTGTTGGCATTGTCGGCGTGGCACCCAACGCGCGGATGGCTTCGGTGAAGGTGGTCAACGACGCCGGTTCGATCTATCCGGAATACGCCATCTGCGGCTTCATGTGGGCGGGCATGAAGGGCATGGATGTCACCAACAACAGCTACTACATTGACCCCATGCAGTTCTGGTGCGGCGATCAGCCCGATCAGAAGGCAGTCCTCGACGCCGTTGAGCGTGCCGTGAAGTGGTCAACAAAGCAGGGCGTTGTTCACGCGGCCGCTGCCGGAAATGCCTCTTACGACCTGGCTAACAAGACCACCGATAACGTCAGCCCGAACGACGTGGCCGGTATTGAGCGCCAGATCAACAATGGTTGCAAGGACATTCCCACCGAGATGGAAGGCGTGGTGACCGTGGCTTCCACGGATCAAGCCGGAAAGCTCTCCTCCTTCTCCAACCGCGGCCTGAACGTGATTGACGTAGCGGCGCCCGGATCCCGCATCCTGTCCACGCTGCCGAACAACACCTACGGTCTGCTCAGCGGCACCTCAATGGCTTCACCACAGGTTGCCGGCGTGCTGGCCCTGATGAAGTCCGCACACCCAGGGTGGAAGCCCAATCAGTTGATCTCCGAGCTGCGCAAGCAATCCGAGGATCACGTGTGCATGCCTTCGGCGACACCCACCGGCTCCGAATGCACCGGTTCCGTGCGTAACAACAGCTACTACGGTGAGGGCATTGTGGACGCCTTGCAGGCAGTCCTCTAAGTCTTCAGTTCCCACTATTTCCGGCGGTCACCTCTCACGGTGGCCGCCGGAACTGCTTAAAGTTCCTTTTGAATCAGCCGGGCACAGCAGTGGGAAACTTCGGGATCCGGTGCGAGGTCATGGCGTGAATCGCCACATCCGTCAAGGGCGCCACGAAGCAGCGCCCCGTTGAGTGAACACACCACACCCGCATGCTCCAGCGAGAGCCTGTGGAAGGGGCAGTTGGCCATGACGGTGCCGCCCTCACCATCAGGTTGGGGATCGTAGCCGGTACTGACTAGGAGCTCGTGAATGCTCCCGGACTGCTCCCCCAGACGCCTGCCTTCATCACGGGCCACCTCCGCCAAGGCTTGCTCAATGCCCACCGGTCCGTCAATTGAGCGGTGAACGGCAGCCGCAAGCAATTGCGCGACCAGGTCGTAGTGTCTCGGCGGCACGGAGGCACCGACCTCATGGCGCGCGGCGGTATACAACTTGGTGGGACGGCCGGAGCCGGGGCCTGTTCGCTCCCCGACCTTGCGAAACTCCACCAGCAAAAGCTGTTCGTGCACCAAGCGGTCAAGGTGGACTCGGACCGTGCTCTTGGGCAGGTCAAGCTCTTGGGCGCAGTCATCTCGGCTCAGTGCATGGTCCGAGAGACGCACCAACTCAAACAATCGCTTACGCACCGGATCACCCAGGGACGCCACGGCACTCAGGCACTGGCCGTCGTCGAGCCTTGCGCCAGGCCCGTTCGGCGGCTGGGGGATGGCTGTTTCATGGCTGTTGACCTAGTCCTCTCTGCATCGGCGCTTCATGCGGAGAATTGTTTCGTCCGTGCTTGACGCTTTGAGTCTGCGCTTCTAAAGTCAATAATACAAGCTTTAGAAAGGTGCGACCATGTCTATCTCCAGTGCACCACCGCCGGAGCTGCTCGACTTCGAGGATCCGCTAACCGGGGATTCCCCGATTGATCTCCCCCGCGCGCAGGCAGCCGTCGCTGAGCTGCTTCGAGCGCTGGGCCGCGATGACAACGATCCGCATTTGCGTGACACTCCCCGACGCGTGGCAGCCGCCTATGCCCAGATGCTCACCCCGCGTGAGACGTCGTGGACCACTTTCCCCAACGACGACGGTTATCAGGGCCTGGTGTTGGTCAAGGACATCCCTTTCAATTCCCTCTGCCAGCACCACCTGCTGCCGTTCCGTGGCGTGGCCCATGTGGGCTATTTGCCCGGCGAGCGACTCTTTGGCCTGTCCAAGCTGGCCCGCGGCGTGGAATTGTTCGCCCGCGATCTGCAGGTTCAGGAACGGCTTACGCAGCAACTCGCGAACTGGCTCGAGGACACCCTGTCCCCACGCGGCGTTGGTGTCGTCATGGAGGCCGAGCACATGTGCATGTCGCTGCGAGGCGTTCAGACGGCCGGGACATTGACCCGCACCTCGGTCTTTACCGGTCTGCTGTCTGACGCCGGCCCCTTGCGTGAGCAGTTCCCGCACTGACACGTCTGCGCCAGGGCACAGCCTGCGGAGACGGCCGGCCAGTCCAGCCACAAGTTCATAAACAGAGACACAATTTTCCACCGGAAAGAGTTTCGATCATGAATGCCTCACTCAACACTCCCGCCACTTCCCCAGCCGCTGGCATGGTCATTATTGGTGGCGGGCTCACTGCCGCCACCGCGGCCGAAGCCCTGCGAAAGCAAGGGTATGGCGGAGCCGTCACGATCGTCGCGGCGGAAGCTGAGGTTCCATACCAGCGCCCGCCGCTGTCCAAGGGATTTCTGGCAGGCAAGGAGGATGACGAGGCTCTTCTGCCCCTCCTTGCCCACTGGTACGACGAGAATAACGTCACGCTCTTGACGGGCGTGGCCGCAACAGCCCTGGATCCGACGGGGCACACCGTCACCCTCGACAACGGGACCACCCTCCCGTATGCCAAGGCACTCATCGCCACAGGTGCTGCGCCGCGCCGAATTCCGCTGTCCGGCGTCGACCTTGACGGTGTCTGCACTTTCCGCACCAAGGCCGACAGCGTGGCGTTGAAATTGAAGCTTGCCGGTGGTGGCCACCACGTTGTCATGATTGGCTCGGGCTGGATTGGCATGGAAATCGCTGCCACGGCCACCGAATTGGGTAACCACGTGACCTTGCTGGGTCTGGAAGATGTGCCCTTGTCCGCCGCGATTGGAACCACGCTGGGCACAGTTTTCATGGACCGGCACAAGGAGGCGGGCGTGACGTTTCTCCTCCCGGCGAGCGCCGCGGAAATCCAGGGCGGCAACGGCGCTGTGACGCACGTACTCACGACCACAGGTGTGAGCCTGCCGGCCGATATTGTCATTGTGGCCGTGGGCGTGGTGCCCAATATCGCCCTGGCTCAAGGGGCTGGGCTTACGATCAACAATGGCATCGAGGTCACGGCGGGGCTGCAAACGTCCGAGCCGGATGTGTTTGCCGCTGGCGACGTGGCCAATGCGATGCATCCGATCACCGGCGCCTTGGCGCGTTCGGAGCACTGGGCCAACGCGATTGCCGGCGGTAAGGTTGCTGCGCGGTCAATGCTGGGTCAGGATGCCGTCCTCGATGACATCCCGTATTTTTACACCGACCAGTTTGATCTGGGCATGGAATATTCCGGTTTCGGCGCCTTGACCAAGGATGCCCAGCTGGTTATTCGTGGCAGCCTCGAAAAGCGTGAATTCATCGCATTCTGGCTGCTGGATGGCCGTCTGGTAGCGGGCATGAATGTAAATATCTGGGATGTCCAGGACGCCATCAAGGAGCTGATCTCCTCCCAGCGAATCATCGACACGCATAAGCTGGCTGACCCGCAAACCCCTCTCGAGGCTATTTGATGGTGGGTATGAGGACTTCCCCCGCAGTTACTTCCCCGTTCTATGCGCCGCCACTGATTCACCCGGTCCACCAGTTTGGGCCACGCACCATCGACTTCAGCCGTCAGGTGGCGCTCATGGCCATTATTAACCGCACACCGGATTCCTTCTATGACGGCGGAGCCACCTTTGCCCTTGATGCTGCGGTCTCGGCTTCGCTTGCGGCCGTGAAGGACGGTGCCGATTGGGTTGATATTGGCGGGGTGCCGTTTGCGCCCGGGCCCGCGCTGAGCGCTGACGAGGAAAGTGACCGGGTGGTGCCGGTCATCGCTGCCGTGGCGGCCGCCAGCGATGTGATCATCTCGGTGGACACGTTCCTCCCAGAGGTTGCGGCCCGCAGCATCGCAGCAGGCGCCCACGTAATCAACGACACCACAGGATTGGCAAATCCGGAGATCGCCTCCGTGGTGGCGGAGCATGGCGCGCATCTGGTCATCACCCACTCGCTGGCCAAGCCCCGAACGGTCTACCCACGGCCGCACTACGACGACGTTGTCACCGAGGTTGCCGCGTTCCTGGCCGAGAAGGTGAACCTCGCCATCTCCCTGGGTGTGCCAGCCGAGAAGATCATCATCGATCCTGGCCATGACCTCAACAAGAACACCCTGCACACCTTGGAGATCACCCGTCGCTTCAACGAGATTGCCGGCCTGGGCTTCCCCGCCCTGGCGGCTGTGTCCAACAAGGACTTCATTGGCGAATCCCTCAACCAAGCCAAGCATGAGCGGCTTGAAGGTTCGCTGGCCACCGGGGTGATCTGCATTCTGGGCGGTGCCCGGATCCTGCGCATGCACAATATCGCCTCGGCCAACTCTGCCATTCGCATGACCGAGACAACCCTGGGCTGGCGGGAACCGGCCTATCTCAAACACAACATGGGAGATCTTAACGAGCCCGCCCACCCGAACCGCAGCAACGGTTAAGGACCACACCATGATCGAGAGACTTTTCCCCCGCCCCGCCCTGTTGTCCGGTGCCGACCTGGACCAGGAACTACTGGCACCCCCCTCTGAACACCGCATGGCCGGGCGTCCCTGGGTGAGCTTTGACTTCATCTCCAGCCTTGACGGTGCGGCCACCTTGGACGGACTATCGGGAAAGTTGGGCAACGCGTGGGACCTGCGCGTGTTCTCCCTGCTTCGCCAAAGCGCCGACGTCATCCTTGTGGGCGCTGCAACGATCAGGGCCGAAGGCTACGGCGGAGAACTCCTGAGTGCGGCGGCACAGCAATGGCGCCTTGAGAACTGGTTGGCCGCACATCCACCCGTAGCTATCGTCTCGGGCTCGCTCAATCTTGACCCGGCGCTCGAGGTGTTTACCCAGGCCCCCGTCCGGCCACTGATCCTGACCCTGGAGTCGGCACTCACCGCTTCCGAACCGGATCACGTTGCGGCGCTCGCCGAGGTCGCCGAAATCATCACGGTCGGCACTGACGTGCTGGACCCGGAGCTGGTCATTTCAGTCCTGGCCGCACGGAACTATCAGCGCATCCATTCCGAGGGCGGCCCCACTTTGCTGGGCACCTTTGCGGCCGCCGGAAAAGTCGACGAACTAAATCTCACTGTCTCACCGCTCCTCGTCAGCGGCCGGGCTGGCAGAATCGCCCACGGCCCCGAAACCTCAGCTGCCACCAGCACCATGGAACTGACGAGAATCCTCAAAGCCGAGTCCATGCTGTTCCTGCGCTACGTGCGCCCTGTCGGCTAGCTCGACGGCGGTGCGACCGACAATTTCGCCATGACCGCCGGCGTCGTTGCGGCAAGCAATTCATCGGTGGGGCACGCCAAGCTCACCAGCAAAGAGGTATTGGCCGTTCCGAGCATGCGCCCCCACACGGTGCTGGCCATGACATCCTTGCCAGCCTTTGTGGAGAACCCAAGGAAGGTGATGCCGGGCCCCGGTTTTCCTGCCTCCGCCACCCACGGCAACTTGGCTTCACCCAGAGACTCGGCGATCACTGAGGGAATCAGATACTTCATCAACTTCACGGTGGAGGCCTTGTCATCTCCGGCCGTGATGAGCGGTCCCTGATTGACGGTGGTCCAATAGGCAACCTGGCAGCCCGCAGCATTCTTGTACTGCGTCTGGCCGGCCACCTTGTCTTTGACCAGCGTCCACTCCGCGGGTGCCGGCGTTGTTGAATAATCCTGCGATGGTTGGCCCAGGACATCGCTAAACCCGACGGCCACGCCAGCGGACAAGGTGTTCCCTGCTTCAAAGGTCATGGGTGCGGCGGCCACCTTGGCGGCGTCATGGCCGGCCACAACAGTGGGCGGCGCGTAGGTGGTCGCTGGGGCAGAATTCTCGGCCGTTGGCGCGGTGGGAGAAGGAACGGAAATACTGCAGCCCGTCAGGGAACCAGTCAAAGAGATGGCCAATGAAACGGTCAGCGCCACGACGGCTGCCGGCCCCTTGGACCCCCTGTGTTGATTCACACGATCCACTCTACCGATCCGCGCGAGCATCCTGCCACAGCAGCGCAACACTAACCCCACAGCAGTGCCGCACCTGGATCCGCCGCGACGGTCGCCGGTAGTGGCCCGATTCGCTCGCCGTCCGCGTACGCAATGAGTCCGGGCGCGTCAATGATGACCTCAGACACCTGCCTAATCCTGACCTCCGGGCGGCCGGCGTGCCGTCCGGAGAAGACCAGCGGGTAAATTCGCAGGAACCTGGTCCGCGACACGGGGGAGACAACAAACATATCCAGCAGGCCGTCGTCGTATTTGGCCTTCGGGGTGATCAACATGCCACCACCTATGGAGGTGCCGTTGGAGATGGAAATCAGTACGGCCTGCTGCTTGCCGGCCTGGCCATCCACCACCAGCGAATAGTTCAGCGGCCTCAAAACGGCCAGTTCGCGCAGGATCGCCAGGTTGTAGCGCATGGGTCCGCGCGGCCAACGCCACGTGTTGGCGCGCTCGTTGACCAGGGCATCGAAGCCGGCCGAGAGCGCGCCCATGAACCAAACCGGCTCCTGTCCTGCTCGATCAATCCGGCCTAGATCCAGGATGCGGGGCCCGCCGTGGCAGCACCTTAGGAAATGCTCGACGGCGGCGCCCGGGTTGTTCAGCTCAAGGCCCAGTCCGCGGGCGGCGTCGTTGCCGGTGCCTGCCGGGATGATGCCCAGGGGGACGTTCTTGTGGGCCACGGCGTTGACCCCGAGGTGGACCATGCCGTCCCCACCCACAACGACCAGGGCCTGGGCACCTGCGGCGATCTCGGCGTCGACCGCTCGTTTTAGGGCGAGGTAATCGCCGCGGCGCAGCTCGCTGATGTGATGTCCGGCTTCACGCAGGCGCGCCACCACCATATCCCCGGTCCGCGTGGGCGAGGAGGCACCTTTTCCGCCAAAGGCCGCACGCGGATTGATGGCCACGGCAATGGACAGTGCTGTGCCTGCTGCGGGTTCGATGGAAGTGCGCGGGATCGTGTTCATGGCAAGTGAAAGTATGACAGCGCGGGCGCCTTCGCTGGGGGATTTCCGCTCAGATAAAACAGTCAGTTGCGGCCGCTAGAATGAATTCCTGCACAGCCTGGCTAGCGAAAGGTCCCTTGTGGGCGAGAAACACCTCACTCATTACCAAGTCCTGGGACTTGCCCGCACAGCCTCCGAACGCGAGGTGAAAATCGCGTACCGCAAGGCCGCGAGGATCACGCACCCCGACAGGGGTGGGGACCCCGCACTCTTCCGCCAAATCACCGAAGCCTATGAGGTCTTGGCCGATCCTGCGCGCAGGCAAGCCTATGACCGCTCTTATGGTTCCGTGGGCAGGGAGCGTCGCGCCGGCGCACCTGGTCCTGCCAGCGCCCCTCGGGGATATGGCACTCCGGATGACTTTGATGCCTTCACCACGCGTCGCGCCCCCGAAGAACGGCGCCCAGCTGGCGATCCCGCCGTCTATTTCCCCGCCTACGAAGACCTCGCGGCCGGTGAAGCCCCGATCATGCCCCGGCCCACTGCGGCACAACCGGTCCACGGCGCACCGCGCAAGCGCGGACTCTTTGGTGCTGCCTCCAGGCTTGCCCGTGAGGCCCGGACCGCGCAGCTGATCATGCAGCAAGTTCTGCCGAGCATTCCAGCTGCCCGGCTCATCAACGGCCTCACAGCACCTCACGGCACCGGCTACATGGACCACGTGCTGGTGTCCGGCTACAGGATTGCGATCATCGGATCCATGTTGGTTCCCGACGGCGCGTTCCGCTGGGACGGCAGCGTCCTGGTCCACGGAACCAGGGTTGCCGCTCCCCCGCAGCTCATCCCCGCTGCCCGGGCGTTGCAAGACCTGTTCCCTGAGTGCAATGTGACGGCCTGGGTTTGCGTCCACAGCAGCACCGGCAACCCCTTTGAACCCGTGATCGACTACGCCCGCGGAACCGAACCGGACGGATCCAGCACCGTCAACGTGGCCAACGCCGCCCGTTTTGTTCGTGAAGCCAAGCAATTTCTGGCGTCCGGCCCCTCACCCAACGTGGTTGACCTGAATGTCCTTGACCGGCTCCTGGGCGGCATGTACTAACAGCTTGCCCTGTTCCGGGCAAGGCAGACCAGCATGTCCGGTCACCGTGCCTTAATGGCTGGCGTAGGATAAAAGACGTGTTCCGCATCCTATTTATGACCCCTGAAATCCCCGGCAATACCGGCAACGCCATCCGCTTGGCCGCCATCACCGGGGCCGAACTCCACCTCGTGGAACCTCTTGGCTTTGACTTCTCCGACGCCAAGTTGCGCCGGGCCGGTTTGGACTATCACGATCTGGCCGTGGTGACCGTGCACAAAACCCTCGAGGACGCTTGGGCAGTCCTGGCCCCCGAACGGGTCTTTGCCTTTACCTCCGACGGTGAAAGCAACTACACGGACATCTCCTACCAACCCGGTGACGTGCTCATGTTTGGCCGCGAATCCGACGGCCTGCCCCTCGAAGTCAAACAAGATCCCCACGTCACAGCCCGCGTCCGGCTCCCCATGCTGCCCGCCCTGCGGTCCCTTAATTTGGCCAATGCGGCCTCGATCGCCGTCTTCGAGGCATGGCGTCAAAACGGTTTTGCCGGGGCACAAATCCAGGCTTAACACTCTCCGGGGGCGAACCAACGCAGAGTTCACCCGGAAACTTTTTCATCTACTGGAGGTATGCATGTCCGCTCGCGATCCTGGTTTGGCGTTCACTGACGGAGCGCTGCAATTTGAGGCGTGGTCGGAAAAGCTCTGGGACCCCATGGGCCGCGACGTTGTTGCAGCCGCCGGGCTGCTGCCTGGCGAGAAAGTACTGGACGCATGCTGCGGAACCGGTGCTGCCACGATTCCGGCGTCCCTGGCGGTAGGCCCGGAAGGGACTGTCGACGGTGTGGATCTGTCCACCGGCCTGCTGCGCATCGCTGCGGCGAACCTGGCCGATCGGGGCATCCTGAACACTACCTTGACGGAGGCTGATGTCACGCAGTGGCGCGGACACCGCACCTTCGACGCCGTGCTGTGTTCCTACAGCATGTTCTTCTTCGCAGACATGGAAGCCGGCGTTGAGCACCTAACCTCCATGCTGCGCCCCGGCGGCCGCTTTGTCGCCAGTACCTGGATCGAAGGAGCGCTGGAACCCTTCGCCGGGCGCATTCTTGAAGCAGCTGTCAAGGAACGTCCCCGGCTGGCCGGTGTGGTTCCGCTGCCCAACCTAAACATGTCACGCGTGGCAACGGTTGACTCCTTGACCATCTGGCTCAAGGCCCGTGGACTGGAAAACGTCTCGGTGGCCACGCATCCGCTCACCTTGGCAGTGGATGACGCCATGGCATGGAACCTGGTCATGGGCAGCGGGTGGCGAACGCTGCTCCCCCGCGACCCCGACGCCATCGCCCGGGTCCGCCGCGAGTTCATCAAGTCGGTGGGCCCGCACGTCGAGATGAACTCAGACGCCATGATCGCCACAGGGACAGTTTCAAGCTAAAGCTTCAGTCAACGAAAAATGCCGCCGCTCCTGCTTATTGCCGCCCGTACAACGGCGGCGATAAGCAGGAGCGGCGGCATTTTTGAATCGGAAGCTACGCCCGGCGCTTCTTGATTTCTTCCACGGCCTGCGGCAGTACCTGGAACAGGTCTCCCACGATCCCAAAGTCGGCAATCTCGAAGATGGGCGATTCGGCATCCTTGTTGACCGCCACGATGAGCTTGGAGGTCTGCATGCCTGCCTTTTGCTGGATGGCACCGGAAATACCCACGGAGATGTAGAGCTGCGGGGAAACCTTCTTGCCCGTCTGGCCTACCTGTGACGCATGCGAGATCCAGCCGGCATCGGTTGCCGCACGGGATGCGCCAACGGCAGCACCCAACACGTCCGCGAGCTCTTCGATCGGGGTGAAATCGCCGTCAACGCCGCGGCCGCCGGCCACCACAATGCGCGCATCGTCAAGTTCCGGACGGCCAGAGGCCGCACGCGGTGTGCGGGAGATGATGCGGGCGCCCAGGCTGGCCGGGGAAAACGCCACCTCTACGGCTTCAACAGTGGGGTTCGTGGCCGACTCGGCGACGGCAGCTTCCACACTGTGGGACTTCACGCTGATGACGGCAACAGCTGACGTCGCGTGCGCCTCCACCGTGTAAGAGCCCGCGAGAACGGATTTGTGCGCCACCAGGGTGCCGGCGTCGTATGTCACCGAAACGGCGTCCGTGATGACTCCCGCATTCAGTGTGACGCCCACCCGGGCGGCTATTTCCTTGCCGGCTGCGCCGTTGTCCACCAAAACAGCGCTGGCGGACACGGCGGCCGCGGCCTGCGCCACGAGATCGGCCTTGGGCGCAACGAGGTACTCGCCCAGTTCGGACTGTTCGGAGTGCAGCACACGAGTCACGCCATAAGTGCCAAGTTCGGCGAGGATCTCGGCGCCGACGCCGCCAGCCACAACGGCCACGGGCTCCCCGGCGCTGCGGGCCAGGGTCAGCAGCTGATGCGTGGTGGCGGAAAGCTTGCCGGGCGCATCGAGCTGATCAATGTATACAACAATTGAAGTCATGAATGGTTCCTCAGATCAGTTTCTGCGCGGCCAGGAAGTCTACGAGCTGGATGCCGGCATCGCCGGAATCGGTGATGATGGTGCCGGCGGTGCGGGCGGGGCGCTCGGCCGCCGCGGTCACCTGCGTCAGGGATCCGGCATGGCCGACGGCGGTGGACGCCAAGCCAAGGTCCGCCAGGGACACCGTGGTCACCTTTTTCTTCTTCGCGGCCAGGATGCCCTTGAAGTTCGGGTAGCGAGGATCATTGGCTTGATCGGTCACCGACACAAGTGCGGGCAGCGAGGCCTGGATTTCCTCGGAGAAATCATCGCCGTCGCGGCGAGCCGTCACGGTGGTGCCATCCAGTTCAAGGGATGAGGCGAAGGTGATCTGGGCCAGGCCCAGCCGGGCTGCCAGCTGCGCCGGGATGATGGAGGTTTCACCATCGGTGGAGGCCATGCCGGTGATAACCAGATCAACCGGTCCCAGGGTCTTGATGGCCGCGGCCAGGGCCAGCGAGGTTGCGGAGGCGTCGGAGCCGGCGAGCGCGTCATCCGTGACGTGCAGGCCCTGAGTGGCACCGATCTGCAGCGACTTCTTGACCGCTGCTGCCGCAGCGGCCGGGCCCAGCGTCAACGCCGTGACGGTGTTGCCGGCTTTGGCGCCGCCGCGGGCGTCGGTCAATGCCAGCGCTGCTTCCAGCGCGTATTCATCGAGTTCGGAAAGGATGCTCTCGCTGCGATCGAGCGTGCGAGCATCACCTGTGAGGTGTCGGTCAAATTGTGCGTCTGGCACATATTTGACCAGTACGACAACGTTCAGTGCTGAGTTTTCCACTGCTGTCCTTTGTGTCATGGACGGATGGTTGAGCGGCGTCCTTCCCCTTGTCGGGGCGGGCGCCGCTGGTTCGCCCTTGGCCTACCCCAACAGCTTAGTTCGTTGCGGCCGTCGCTGAAATTTCCCGGGACCATTCTTTACTCCAAGCGAACACGGGCAGGCTCTGCGGCAATGCGGGCCATGATTCTCTCCTCCCCCGGGTGGACGCCTCTTCCCCACTTTCAGCCTGTAGCCCGATGTTTCCACTCTGGTCACAACGGCATAGTAGAACTATGACTTCATCACTTCTGAGCGCACGCTCCCTGTCCAAGCGCTACGGTGCGGGCATCGCCTTGAACAACGTGGATCTAGATATCCACCCCGGCGAGTCCGTGGCCATCATGGGCGCCTCCGGATCAGGTAAAACTACTCTCCTGCACGTCTTGGCCGGGATCACCACCCCCGATTCCGGCAGTGTGAATTACGCCGGCACCGATGTGACGGCGCTCAACGAGACCTCACGTTCCAAGCTGCGCCGTGAGGCCTTTGGCTTTGTGTTCCAATCAGGGTTGTTGATTCCCGAGCTGACGGCCATCGAGAACGTGGCTCTGGCACTGATGCTTAACGGTGTCTCGCGCCGGGACGCAGAAGCGCAATCAGCGGCTTGGCTTGCCCAACTCGGCCTCGCCGGTATGGAGAACCGCCGCATTGGTGAGCTTTCCGGCGGCCAAGCCCAGCGCGTCGCCATTGCCCGCTCCCAGGTAACTGGCGCACGCATAGTGTTCGCCGATGAACCCACCGGAGCCCTCGATTCCACGACCTCCGCCGAGGTTATGAGCGCTCTCCTGAACGCCACTGCAGGGCGCGGCAACACGCTGGTCCTGGTGACTCACGATCCAACTGTTGCTTCCCGCTGCAGTCGTACACTGACCATGGCCGACGGCGTATTGTCCCAAGCACCGTCGTCCCAGGCAGGTGCCGCGGCAGTCATCCCCTTCGGCCAGCCAACTGTGCCCCTGGGAACCACCTACATGCAGCATCCCGCCAGCCCGCTGGCCGCCCATCCTTCGATGGGCCAGGAATGGATGGGCCGACCGTGAAATCCACGTTTTCCATCCTTTGGATGATGTCCCGGCCGGCACCGGGAAGCAAAGCTGTCATTGTGCTGCCTGCCGTAGCTTTTGCCATGGTGACGGCCCTGATGTTGATCGTGCTGGCCGGCGCCATGAGCTTCTTCACGGATGCCGCATCACAGGACGACTCGGGGATCACGGGGACCTATCAAATGTTGGCGGCGTTTGCGGTATCGCTCATGGTCCTGCCCATGCTGACCCTGGGCGGATCCGCGGCAAGACTCTCGGCTCGGCGTCGTGACGAGCGGCTGTCCACGCTACGGCTGCTGGGTGGCACTCCTGCCCTGGTATCTGTCTTGACTGTTGTTGAATCCACGCTCGTGGCGATCACGGGTGTGATCGCTGGAATCGTCATCTACGCTGCTGCCCTGCCCGCCGTGGCATTGATTGAGTTTCAGGGCCAGGCCCTGGGGCTGGCAACCTTGTGGCTTCCGGTTGGCGTCCTCGTAATTGCCGCGGCCGCCTTGGTGCTGTTGGCTGCCGTCAGCGCCGCCCTTGGCCTACGCCTTGTGGTGCTCTCACCCTTGGGGGTTCGTACACGGCAAAAGGCACCCACCGTACACTGGCTTCGCGTAGTCCTCGGGATCGGCGCCGCCGCGGTGCTTTATGCCCTGATGACAGGCCTTACCGCCAGCGGATCTGCAGCCATCATGATCGTGATCCTGTGCGCCAGCTTTGCGGGCGGCCTGGCCGTGTTGAACCTCATGGGCCCCTATGTCTTGAAGTGGCTGGCGGGCCGAGGGCTGCGCAAGGCCCAAACCCCCACGAAGCTGCTGGCGGCCCGAACCATTTTGGAGTCCCCCAAGGCCGCATGGCGACAGGTCAGCTCCTTGTCGATGACAAGTTTCATAGCCGTGGTTGCAGGCACGGGACTTGCTCTGCTGAACTCCGCCGGAGAAGCCCAAAACACCGCAGATGAATCCCTCTTCAACGATATGCGCACGGGTGTGCTAATTACCGTGGTGGCGTCATTCCTGCTCGTGGCTTCCAGCGCGGGCGTGAATCAGGCCGCCGCCATCCTTGACCGTCGTGAGCTGTATGTGAGCCTGGACCGGCTCGGCATGCCTCGCTCCGTCATGGAGGCCGCACGCAAGCGGGCCGTGATGTGGCCCGTACTTGTTGTCACGATCGGTTCCGCGGGCCTGGCCGGCATCCTCTTGTTTCCCCTAACGGGCCTGGCGATGATCTTTGCGCCCTTGTCCTTGCTCGTGATTGCCGGCGTACTTGCCGGCGGCATCGCACTGGTTTGGACCGGCTTGGCCGCCTCCGGACCGGTGCTCAGTGCTGCTCTCCGCGAGGCCTAAAGACACTTGGGGCTCCTCACGGCCAGGAACGGTTACACAGAAGAAGCCCCATCCGGCCGCCCTGGTGGCAACGGATGGGGCTTCGTGCTTCCAAAATATGACCGGGTGGCCGGCCAGCAGCGGAATTTACTTCATGGTATCCAGTGTGACGTCTACCGACTGTTCCTTGCCGCTGCGGGTAAAGGTGACCGGTACGGTGGCTCCGCCGGCCTGTTCCCGAACGGCGGCCGTCAGATCGGCGGGGTCGCTAATGCTCCGGCTGCCGAGTTTCGTAATGACGTCGCCCTTCTTCAGGCCTGCCTTGTCCGCAGCACTGCCCGAAGTTACCGAGGCAACTGTGGCACCAGTGGAGAAGGTGCTGCTGGAACCTGTGGAGCTGGTTCCGCCAACAGAAACACCAAGCTGTCCGTGGCTGGCAACGCCATTCTTGATGATTTCCTCAGCAACCCGCTTGGCGTGATCCATCGGGATGGAGAAGCCAACGCCAATGTTGCCGCTTTGGCTGCTGGAACCTGACGAACTGCCGGTTGAGGCAATGGCCACGTTGACGCCGATGATTTCACCATTGGCATTGACCAGCGCACCGCCGGAGTTTCCGGGGTTGATGGCAGCGTCGGTCTGAATCACATTCAGATTGACGGTCCCCTGTGCCGCGGGGGTATCCGTACCTCCACCTGGAGGCGAGAAACGGAAGCCGTTGCCGCTGTCGTCAGGGGTTTGGGACTGATCACTGGAGTCCTCCGGAACTGCCGAGGACGCTACCTGAATGGTGCGGTTGAGCGTGGAGACAATGCCGTCGGTGACGGTTCCGTTCAAGCCCAACGGGGAACCAATGGCGATCACGGTATCGCCCACGTTGATCTTGCCGGATTCACCGAGTGTGGCTGCCACCAGGTTTGGGGCGTCGATCTTGACAACTGCCAGGTCCGAAAGCGGGTCGGTGCCCACGATTGTTCCCGCATAAACCTTGTTGTCGCTGGTCTGCACCTCGATCGTTGCGTGAGCGGCCGCGCCGTCGAGCGTCACAACGTGCGTGTTGGTCAGGATGTAGCCATCCGAGTTCAAGATGATGCCCGATCCCGTGCCGCCGGAGCTGCCGCTCGTGGCCGAAATGGTCACGACGGAGGGCATGGCCTTGGCTGCTGCGGCCGTGACGGCGTTGACGCTGTTGGTGTTGTTGACGACCAAAGGTGCACTCTGCTGGCTGCCATCCGAAGCCGAGCCGTTGCCCTGCTGGTCCACCAGGAACATGGATCCGCCGGCAACCAAACCGCCTACGAGTGCTGCGGCCAAGACGCTTCCGGCGAACAATCCCATGCCCACCTTCTTGCGCTCCTTGGGCGGGGCGGTGACTGCCGGCGCCAAGGTGTGCGGATACGCGTTCGACGCCGGGTACCCCGGACCTGCGTGGCCCGTGTGGGTTGCCCCCGTGGGAGATGGGATGGGCTCGGTGGGGTTGGACGGAGCAGTTGTGGGTGCCCCGTCCGCAGCGGGGGCACCATAGCGGTGTGCGCCATAGGCGGGTGTTGGAACGGCCTGAGTTGGTACAGCCTGAGTTGCTGCTCCCTGAACTTCCACGGGAGGAAGCGGCGGGGTGCTTGACTGCCATGGCTGCGGCGCAGAAGCGTTCACATCAGAAGTCTCGGGGGCACTGTCCTGTTGCGCTGTTGCCTCAGGAGTAACGGGAGCCTCGGGAACCGCCGCGGTCTCCGGAACAGCTGCGGTCTCGGGTGCTTCGGGGGTGTTCGCAGCGTGCTGGTTGATGCGGGTGGTGTCGTCACCATGGTTCTCGGTCATCAGCTTTCCCTTCATTGAAATCTCATGTGATGAATACTTTTTCTGAGTTCCATCTTCTCGAGCCTGGCTGGTGCCTTGACGAGCGTTCGCTGGAAGGTAGCTGTGAACCTCTCCCAGCTTTCATTATCGCTGACGGGATCCGGTTGCGGGGTTATTCGTACAGCGGAAAATCGCCCACGCCATTCAATCACGGCCATAGTATCGTTTGAGGTACTCAGGCCGATCTTCACAGTGGTCCCACAGTCAAAGGTGAGCGATGTTTGCACGGTTGAAGCGTTTTTCCCCATTCTTTGCAGGCCTTGCCCTGCTTGCCCTGCTGGTGGGCCCGGCCGGAGCTGCACAAGCTGAACCACCTGTGACGATTCCCGGTGGTACCTACATCATCGACAATGCCAACGTCCTTGGAAGCCGTGAGGCTGAGGTCCAAGCGGCCATCGACAAACTGGGTCAGGACCACGGCCTGACGTTCTTTGTGGTCTATGTGGATTCCTTCGACGGCGAGCCGGAGGTCGAATGGGGCCAACAGGTGGCAACGAAAAAGCAGCTGGGGGCCAACGACGCCCTGCTGGTGGTTGCCGTTCAGGACCGTAAGTACGCGCTCTTGGCGGATCAGGACAAGATCCCTGAAACCAAGAACCAGAGCATTCAGACCAACGCCATCAAGCCCCGGCTGGCTCAAAAAGAGTGGGCCCAGGCCGCCATTGATGCCGCCGCCGCCCTGGGCGACGCCGCCGGCGGAGGCAGTGGCACCGTGCCGAACCCCACGGGTGGGTTCGTGGCGCTGGGAGTTGGTGGCGCCGTCGTGGTTGGTGGCGCAGGAACTGCCCTGTATCTACGCAACAAGCGCAAGAAAAAAGCTGCCGAGGCCACAGCCAAGGGTTACGGTGCCGATGGAAAGCCGCTGGATCCCAACGCCGGAATGAGCGTACCTGAGCTGCGGGCCAAGGCCGGCTCGCTGTTGATCGCCGCCGATGACGCGATCAAGAGCAGCGAGCACGAGATTGGTTTTGCGCAGGCTTCGTACGGCGATGCGGCCGTGAAGCCATTCCAAGAGGCTTTGGATGATGCCAAGAAGCACCTGAGTGAGTCCTTCAAATTGCAGCAGCAACTCGATGATGAAATTCCAGACACCCTGGAGGAACAGCGCACCTGGCTGGGAGAAATCATTAAGCGCAGCGAAGATGCCAACGCCGCACTGGATGCCCAGAAGGCTGCGTTTGATGATCTGCGTGAGCTGGAACGGACAGCCCCACAGGTCCTTGCGACCATCCGCACCGAGGCCAGTCAGGCAGGCGCTGCCGTGACAAACGCCGAACAACAACTTATTGCCCTGACCTCCCAGTTCTCCGAAGCGGCTGTAGCGCCAGTGCGCGACAACGTGGCCCAGGCCAAGGAACGTTTGGAGTTTGTCACCACGGCAGCGGCCGAGGCAGACGCGAAACTTGCCGCCGCCGATACCGCTGGCGCGGCGGTTGCTGTCCATGCCGCGCAGGAAAGCTTGCTGCAATCGACAGTGTTGCTTGAGGCAATCTCCAAGATTGAAGCGGCAATGCGCGACGCCGCTGCCACCTTGCAGTCGGCTCTTCCGGCCGCTGTGGCTGACTTGGAGCAGGCAAAACAGATGGTGGCCTCGGCCCAGTTTGCCCGCTACGCCCCGACGGTTCAGGCTGCCGAAGCTGCCCTCAATGACGTCAGGATGAACGCCGCTGGCAAGCCCGATCCGGTGGCACAGCTTGCTGCCGTTCAACAGGCACACAGCCAGCTTGATGAATTGCTGACAGGTATCCGTGATCAGCAGCAGCAGGCGCTGCGGGCGCAGGCGTCCTTGCAGCAGGCTCTTGCCGGGGCGCAAGCAACCATCGCCACTGCCCAGGATTTCATTACGGCACGGCGCGGTGGTGTGGGCTCCGAAGCCCGGACGCGCTTGTCCGAGGCGGAGCGCAACTTTGACTACGCCCGGTCCATCGCTGATTCCGATCCCAGCAACGCCCTGGCCTACGCACAACAAGCCCAACAACTGGCCCAGCAAGCCATTCAATATGCCCAAAATGATGTTGACAGCTTTGGTGGGCGCGGCGGTCGCGGCGGCGGGTATGGCGGCGGTGGTGGTTCCATGGGTGGAGGCATGGGCGGGGCCATCCTTGGCGGCATCATTGGCGGCCTGCTCTCCGGAGGCGGTGGTGGCGGCGGCTTCGGCGGAGGCGGATTTGGCGGAGGCGGAGGCGGTGGTGGAGACGGTGGTGGCGGCTTCGGTGGAAGCGGCGGCAATTTCTAGCCCGGCCCTCGTTGTGTGAAGTCTTTTGGTCTTGGGCCAGGAATAGGGGTGCTTCCTCTAGACTCGTTTTACAAGGACGGCTTCGGTAGACATTTTCACATTTTCATTTGATTCAAACCAGCAAATATAAGGGGAAAAGAATGGCAAAGCAGTCAATTTTCGGCCGGATCGCACAGTTGGCCAAGGCCAACATCAATGCGTTGTTGGATCAGGCCGAGGACCCGCAGAAGATGCTTGACCAGATGGTTCGTGACTACAAGGCCAACATCACCGAGGCGCAGGGCGCTGTGGCCCAAACCATTGGCAACCTCCGCATGCTCGAGGATGACTACAACGAGGACATCAAGGCGTCCCAGGATTGGGGTTCAAAGGCACTTGCTGCGAGCCGCAAGGCCGATGAATTCCGCGCTGCCGGCGACGCCGCCGATGCGCAGAAGTTTGACAACCTCGCCAAGGTGGCCCTGCAGCGTCAGATTACGGCAGAGAACGAGGCTCGCGCCGCCGAGCCCAACATCGCCGCCCAGAACGATGTTGTGGAGAAGCTCAAGACCGGCCTGGGCCAGATGGAAGGCAAGCTCAACGAGCTGGCCAACAAGCGCAATGAACTGATCGCCCGCTCCAAGACGGCTGCTGCGCAGACTCAGGTTCACGATGCACTCAAGAGCATCGACATCATGGACCCCACGAGCGAGGTCAGCCGTTTCGAAGAGAAGATCCGTCGCGAAGAAGCCAAGGTGCGCGGGCAGAATGAACTTGCCGCCTCCAGCCTTGACGCCCAGTTCAACTCCCTTGAGGATCTGGGCGAGCAGACCGAGGTTGAGGCACGTCTTGCGGCCTTGAAGTCGGGCGGCACCCCGGCCCCAGCAGCCATCACGGCTCCGGCGAGCGTGGATGAAGCAGACTTTGACAAGCTGTAAATAGAAAATAGAACCACCAAATAGTTCAGGGTGTGTCACCACTTTCGTGGTGACACACCCTGAACTATTTGGCGCTCGCTTTCTGGATTTCTACATCTGGGTAAAAGCCGCGACGGCGGGATCGGCGCCAATGCGTTCACCCGTTTCCAGTTCGGAGACCAGTGCCAGCTCGGCGTCGCTGAGCTGAATTCGAGCCGCCGCCAAGTTTTCGGCCATGCGCGCGGGCGTCACGGTCTTCGGGATGACAATGTTTCCCAGCCCCAGGTGCCAGGCCAGAACGATCTGGGCTGGTGTGGCACCGTGGACCTGCGCCAGCTCGGTCAGGACTCCACCGTCCAAGTCCTTGCCCTGGCCCAGCGGGCTGTACGCCTGCACGGCAATCCCATGGTTGCGGGATTTCTGTGCCAACGCGCGCTGTTGGAAGGTGGGATGGGCTTCGATCTGGTTCACGGCAGGAACCACCGTGGAGGTGGCCAACAGTTCATCCAAGTGATCCGGCAGGAAGTTGGAGACACCAATGGCGCGCACCAGACCCTGGGCGTACAGGGATTCAAGTTCCTTCCATGCCTGAGTGAACAGGCCAAGAGATGGGACCGGCCAGTGGATCAGGTACAAGTCAATCCAGTCAATGCCCAGCGCCTTGCGGCTGGCCTCGAAAGCCGCGCGGGGGCTGCTCTGCTCACCGTTGCGAAGTTTGGTGGTGATGAAAAGGTCCTCACGGGGCAGCCCGGATTCGGCAATGGCCGCACCCACGCCGGATTCGTTACGGTAAGCCGCAGCCGTATCGATATGACGGTAGCCCGCAGCCAAGGCCTGCCCAACGGCCACCCGAGTTTCTTCCGGCGGAATCTGGAAGACCCCAAATCCCAGCTGCGGGATGGTGACGCCATTGTTTAAGGTCAGCTCCGGAACAACCACTGCCGGGGTACTCGAATCAGTCATGGAGATTCATTCCTTTCATTGCCTCCGCCGTAAACGGCGCTTCCCACCAGCCTAGGCGCCACGTCCTTGCAAAAGCACACTCGGGGTGTGCTGATTGATCCTAGGCTTGGCAGACCTACCCAGACACTAGGAGACTGCCCCTCTCCGGGGCAGAATGAAGGCATGGGTCAGAGCATAGAATTCGGCAGTTTCCTTTCGGCCATGAGAGCCCGGTTGCAGCCGGATCCCGCGGCAGCGCTGACAACCCGGCGAGTTCCGGGGTTGCGCCGCGAAGAGGTCGCCAGGCTGGCGGGCGTCTCCACCGATTACTACACACGCTTGGAGCAGGGCCGTAACATTGCGCCCTCTCGCCAGGTCCTGAGCTCGGTGGCCCGCGCACTTGAACTCAACGACTCCGAATCTGCGCATATGTTCGCCCTGCTGGAAAACTGCGGCGGCAAAGTCAACAACCCGCCGTCCGTGCAGCGCGTGCGTGCTTCCATGCGGCAGCTCCTCGAAGCGGTGGGCGAGGTGCCCGCCGTCGTACT
Source organism: Arthrobacter alpinus (assembly GCF_900105965.1). Taxonomy (NCBI): domain Bacteria; kingdom Bacillati; phylum Actinomycetota; class Actinomycetes; order Micrococcales; family Micrococcaceae; genus Arthrobacter; species Arthrobacter alpinus. The sequence goes on along the minus strand of NZ_FNTV01000001.1, from coordinate 118,154 downwards.
GGGCAGGCGGACCGATGTCCTGGCCTGTAACCGCATGGCCAGCCTGCTCTTTGCTGACTTCCCGGCCATGGCCCGAGAACAAAGAAACTACACACGCTGGATCATGCTTGATCCTGCTGCGCGCGTCCTATTTCGCGATTGGCACAGCGCAGCAAGCGATGCCGTGGCCACCTTGCGTGCAGACATTGGCCGGCACCCGGGCGATCCTGCGGCAACGGCGCTGGTGGGCGAACTAGCCGTCAATAGCGAGGATTTTCGCCAGTGGTGGGCGCGGCACACCGTGGCCCGGAAGGCATCGGGCACGCTGGCGCTGCGTCACAGCGTGGTTGGTGACCTGGCGCTCGACTTTGAGCATCTGCTGCTCCCCGACGATCCTGACCAACATCTGCGCATCTACACGGCAAAGAACGGTTCACCCTCTCAGGATGCGCTCAAGCTTCTCTCAGCTTGGGCCGGCAGTCCCGAAAACTCACCGGTATCCAACCCATCCAAAGGAATCACATCGCCATGAAGTACACGCAATTGGGCCGTAGCGGCCTGTCCGTTTCCACCTTGTGCCTTGGCACCATGAACTTTGGTCCCCACACGGAGGAAGCCCACGCGCACCAGATCATGGACCAGGCTCACGAGGCAGGGCTGAACTTTTTTGACACCGCCAACGCCTACGGCGGCAATGACCGTCGCGGCTGGACCGAGGAGATCATCGGCCGGTGGAATGCCCAGGGCGGAGGGCGGAGGGAGCGGACGGTGCTGGCCACCAAGGTGTACGGCAACATGACGAACTGGCCCAACGATTCCAAGTTGTCGGCACTAAACATCCGCCGATCCCTGGACGCGAGCCTGAAGAGGCTGCAAACGGACTACATTGATCTGTACCAATTCCACCATGTTGACCGGAACACGCCGTGGGATGAGATTTGGCAGGCAGTGGATGTTGCTGTCGCGCAGGGCAAGATCCTCTACGCGGGCAGCTCCAACTTTGCCGGATGGCATATCGCCTCCGCACAGGAATCCGCCGCGCGCCGCCCCAGCATGGGCCTGGTCAGCGAACAGTCCATCTACAACTTGATGGAGCGCAGCGTGGAACGTGAGGTCATTCCGGCCGCCCAACATTACGGCCTGGGACTGCTGCCATGGTCGCCCCTGCACGGAGGCCTGCTGGGCGGGGTTTTGCAAAAGCAGAACGACGGCGTCCGCCGGGTTGAGGGCCGTGCCGCCGAGGCGCTGGCCGCCTCCCATGACGCGATTGCCGCCTTTGAGGCGTTCGCGGCAGACCTGGGCCATGCTCCGGCAGACGTGGCGCTGGCGTGGTTGTTGCACCAGCCTGCCGTCACCGCACCCATCATTGGACCGCGCACCGCAGCCCAGCTCGATGCCGGGCTGCGAGCGCTCGAGGTTTCCCTTGACGCTGAAGCGCTGGCCACACTCGATAAGATCTTCCCCGGCCCCAAGACAGCACCTGAGGACTACGCATGGTGATGGGCCCCAGGGTCCTGTTCATTGGTGGCACAGGCATCATCAGCACAGCAGCCGTGGCCCGGGCCGTGGCCTTGGGGTTCACCGTCACTGTGCTCAATCGTGCGGCGAGCTCGGTGCGTCCGGTACCGTCCGGCGTCGAGCTTGTCATTGCCGATATCAGGGACACCGCAGCCGTGGCCGCGGCCTTGGGTGCACGGACCTTTGATGTTGTTGCCGACTTCATAACCTTTGCACCGGATCAGGCCCGGGCAGCTGTGGATCTGTTCCGCGACAGGACCAGGCAGTACGTGTTCATCAGCACCGCCTCGGCCTATCAGAAGCCGCCTGCCCGGTTGCCCATCACAGAGTCCACGCCGTTGCGCAACCCGTTTTGGAAGTACTCGCAGGACAAGATCTCCTGTGAGGAAGTCTTTACGGCCGCTTACCGAGACGAGGGCTTCCCCGTCATGGTGGTCCGGCCCTCCTCCACCTACGACCACACACGGTTGCCGCTGCTTTTTGGCTGGACCGATGTGCACCGCATGCGCGAAGGCCTGCCGGTGGTGGTGCATGGGGATGGCACCACACCGTGGACCCTGACGCACGCAGTCGATTTCGCTGTTGGTTTCGTGGGGTTGTTCGGACTCCCCGTGGCGGGTGAGGCCTTCACGATCACCTCCGACGACGTCCTGTCCTGGGATTCCGTGTACCGTCACGTGGCGGCAGCGGCGGGTGTCACCGATCCGATGCTGGTGCATGTGGCCAGCGATCGCATTGCTGCGGTTGCCCCGGATTTCGGTCCGGGACTGCTTGGCGACAAATCCCACCCCGCGATCTTCGACAACACCCGAATCAAGTCCCTGGTGCCATCCTTTGGCACTCGGATCCGTTTCTCGGACGCCATCGTAGAAACTCTTGCGTGGCACGATCGCCATCCTGAATCCTGCGTGGTGAATTCGGAGCACATGGCTTTTTCTCAACGGTTGGCTGAACTGTAGGTACTGGCCGCCAATACCTTCTTCGAACTAGTATTTGCGGCCACGTAACATATTATCTTCCGCATATGAGGATATAGACTGCCGGTATGACACTCATTCGCGTTTCCGAGGCGGCCCGTTTTCTCGGCGTCAGTGACGATACCGTCAGGCGGTGGCTGGATAACGGCACCCTCCAAGGCCAAAAAGACAAGCAGGGCAAGCTGGTCATCGACGGGATTGAACTGGCGGCCCTGGCCAAGTCGCAGTCCTCGCTGCCCCAGGACCCCACGCGAGTGGGCAGTTCCGCGCGGAACCGCTTTGTTGGTCTCGTGACCAACGTGATCATGGACAAGGTCATGGCCCAGGTGGAACTGCAATGCGGCCCCTTCCGCGTCGTCTCACTCATGAGCAGTGAGGCGGTGCGAGATTTGAAGCTGGAGCCCGGCTCGGTTGCCACGGCCGTGGTCAAGTCCACGAACGTGATCATTGAAGTACCGAACAGTGGGAAGGACTCATGAAACTCTCGTTCAAGAAAGTCTCCACGCTGGCCGCCGCCACCGTGTTGGCGGCATCGATGGCTTCCTGCTCAAGCCCCGATGGCGGGCCAGCATCAGCTGCCGGCTCGGCAAGCACGTCCGTACCGGAACTATCCGGAACATTGACAGTGTTCGCCGCCGCGTCACTCAAACAAACGTTCACGGAATTGGCCACCCAATTCGAGGCTGCCCATCCGCAGGTGAAGGTCTCGTTGAGTTTTGACGGCTCATCGACCCTTGTCACCCAAATAACCCAAGGCGCCCCCGCCGACGTGTTTGCCTCAGCCGACACAAAGAACATGACGAAGCTCAGCGACGCCAAGCTGACGTCCGAGGCCCCTGTGGACTTTGCAACCAACGTTTTGACCTTGGCGGTCCCGCCCAGCAATCCGGCAAACATCACAGCTTTTGCCGACGTCGCCAAGCCGGGGGTCAAACTGGTCATTTGCGCGGCGCAGGTTCCCTGCGGCGCTGCGGCCAAAGCCGACGCCGCCACGGCGGGGCTGATGCTCACCCCCGTCAGTGAAGAGCTGTCCGTCACCGGAGTGCTCGGCAAGGTCACTTCAGGCGAGGCCGATGCCGGTCTGGTCTATGTCACTGACGCAAAGTCTGCCGGGGACAAGGTCAAGACCATCCCGCTCGGTCTTGCCCAGCCTACGATCAATGAGTACCCCATTGCCGCAGTCAAGGGTTCCAAGAATCCCGAAATCGCTGCGGCGTTCATCTCTTTGGTGACGGCCCAGGAGGGCCAAAAGGTGCTGCAGGATGCTGGGTTTGGTGCGCCCTAAGGGTCGTGGGGCCGGTGCGGAACCGTGGCAGTACCGTGCGGTCCCCCGTTGGGTTTTCCTGTTCGCCGCGGTGGGCGGGCTGTTCATTTTGCTCCCACTTTTCGGCATGGTGGCTAGGGTCAATTGGACCCAGTTCTGGCCACTGATCGCCTCGGATTCTTCAGTGGATGCTCTGGCACTAAGCCTCAAAACCGCAATAGCCAGCACGGCACTGTGCATCATTTTTGGTGTGCCACTGGCTTTGGCGTTGGCCAGGGCACATTTTCCCGGCCAAGGTCTTCTGCGCGCACTTGTCCTGCTGCCGCTGGTGGTTCCACCTGTGGTGGGCGGCTTGGCCCTGCTCTATACCTTTGGCCGGGAGGGCCTGCTGGGCGGGTCCTTGCATCTGATTGGAATCGACATCGCGTTTTCCACGACTGCCGTGGTCATGGCACAGGCCTTCGTGGCGCTGCCGTTTCTGGTGCTGAGCCTTGAGGGGTCACTGCGCACGGCCGGAGACAAGTATGAGGCCGTTGCCGCGACCTTGGGCGCCCGCCCCTCCACGGTGTTGCGCCGCATCACACTTCCGCTGGTGTTTCCGGGACTGGTGACCGGAGCCGTTCTGGCCTTTGCCCGGAGTCTGGGTGAATTTGGCGCCACCTTGACTTTTGCCGGCAGCCTCCAAGGCGTCACGCGAACCTTACCTTTGGAAATTTACCTGCAGCGCGAGAGCGATCCTGATGCAGCTGTGGCCCTGTCCTTTTTGCTGATTGCCGTAGCACTCGTGGTGGTGGGCGTGGCCTACAGGACGCCCCGGTCACCGATACGGGCGCTGGTTTCGAAGGAGGTTCCGGGCGCGTGACACTTAACCTAGAGGCCGTGATGGCTGCCCGCAATGTGGACGTGGCATTAACCGTCAACCCCGGGGAAACCATCGCAATTATGGGCCCCAACGGGGCCGGAAAGTCCTCGGTGATCCAGATGCTTGCGGGCCTCGTGAAGCCCAGTTCCGGCAGTGCCACCCTCGACGCGCACACCCTGTTCCGGCTTTCCCCGGGCAATGTTTGGTTGGCACCCCATGAACGCGGCGTAGGTGTCTTGGCTCAAGAGCCCTTACTCTTCCCGCACCTAAACGTGCTGGACAACGTGGCCTTTGGTCCCCGGAGCCAAGGCGCCAGCCGGCGAGAAAGCCGCAACATCGCAAGTCACTGGCTGGGCGAGGTGGACGCGTTGGAGCTTTCCAACAGGCTGCCTGCACAGCTTTCCGGCGGCCAGGGGCAACGTGTGGCGCTCGCCCGCGCGCTCGCCACCGATCCCCAATTGCTCCTCCTTGATGAGCCCATGGCCGCGCTCGACGTCAACAGCGCCCCGTTCCTGCGCAGCCTGCTCAAACGTGCCCTGGCCGGCCGCCGGGCCATCATTGTCACGCACGACGTCCTGGACGCCCTCATGCTCGCGGAACGCATCGTTGTCATGGACGGCGGGCGCATTGTGGAATCCGGCCCCACCGCAACCGTGTTGGCCCATCCACGCAGCTCCTTCGCCGCATCCCTCGCCGGGCTCAACGTCTTGTCCGGAACAATCTCCGGTTCCACGTTGGCAATGTCCGACGGCGTTCAGGTCACCGGCCGCCCGGTCGGTGTGGCAGCCGAGATGGCCGGGCTAGCCGCATTCCCGCCGTCGGCCGTGTCTGTTTTCCTTGCGCCTCCTGCGGGAAGCCCCCGCAATTGCTTCAAGGTCACCATCAGCGAATTGGAGCCTCACGGCGGGCATATCCGGGTCCGTGCCGGAGCGCTGGCCGCCGATCTCTCCCCCGCAGCCATTGCCGAGCTCGCATTGTTGCCCGGATCCGAGGTTTTCTTCGTGGTCAAGGCGGCAGAAACAATCCTCTACCCGGCATAAAGGTTCGGGAATCCAAAAGATACCTCTCTTGGACGAGGGAAACGAAAAAGCGATCATCCGATGTGATGATTTCTCCTTTCTCGCTGGCATTACGAAGTCCATCTGTGCGTAAATATATTTGGAATAGCTCAAAAGAATCACGGTTTATTGTGATGTTATTTTCGTGCCAGAAATTAGCGCCAACGGGAAATAGTGCTCAAAACTATTATTTATGCGTCGGCATATCCCACAAATAATCTACAGATGGATAAGCGTGAGAAAGTTTCTAAGAATTCTCCTCAAGGTGATCGCCGTTTTCGTGGCCGTGGTGGCAGTTGCCTTGGCAACCACCACTATCGTCAATGCCAGTGCCAGCAAATCCGAGGCCGGCAGGATTGAAAGCTACGGGCAGCGAGTCACTGTCGATGGCAAGCAGATGAATGTCCTCATTCAGGGAGACGCCGCGGAAACCGTGGTGCTGCTGCCAGGGTTCGGCACCGCCGCACCGGCACTTGATTTCGCACCCCTCATTGCAGAACTGGCGCCGCACTACAGGGTGGTGGTGGTAGAACCCTTTGGCTATGGCCTCAGCGATGAAACAGAGAAGCCGAGGACTGCCCAAAACATCAACACGGAGGTCCATTCCGCCCTGGCAAGCCTGGGCATTGATCGATACGCGCTCATGGGCCATTCGATCGCTGGCATCTACGCCCTTGACTACGCGAACCGGTTTCGAGGCGAGCTAACAGCCTTCGTCGGCATAGACAGCAGCGTCCCAACCCAGCCGGGCATGGATGATGCCCTTCCGATTGCCGCCATGAAAACAGCCAAGACTCTGGGCCTGACCCGGGTACTGATGTCGATGGCTGGGGATCCCTATGCTGGACTGCCCTATGACGATGACATGAAAGAACAGATGAAGCTCTTGTCGCTGAAAAACTCCATGTCTTCCACCTATTCAGATGAGATGGAACATTTCGCCTCCAATTTCACTTCCAGCCGATCTCAGTCATTCCCGCGTGATCTTCCGGTACTTGAGTTTGTCCAGCGTGAGAATACCGATGTCGAGGGATGGCTGCCCCTGCATGAGGAGCAGGTGGCCAGCGTGGATACGGGTGAACTCATTCAATTGGATGCCACTCATTATCTGCATCACACCAAGTCCCCGGAAATTGCCGAGAACTTCACCCGCTTCATGGCTTCGGTAAATCAGAACCGAACGTAACTTTTATTATTGGGAAACGGAAAACCCCCGGCCATCAGGCCGAGGGTTTTCCTCATCATAGTTGCGGGGACAGGATTTGAACCTGTGACCTCCGGGTTATGAGCCCGGCGAGCTACCGAACTGCTCCACCCCGCGTTGCGTCCTCAACAGTACATGTGTTTGGCCGAATCACCAACTCGAGAGGGCCCTGGGCCAGATGACAGGCGCCGGCGCAGATTTACCGGTGCTTGAACTCGGCGGGGCGCTTCTGGGTGAAGGCGGCCATGCCTTCCTTTTGATCCTCGGTGGCGAAGCAGGCAAAGATGGAGCGGCGTTCCATGCGGACTCCCTCGGCCAAGGTGGTTTCAAAGGCGGCGTTGACGGCTTCCTTGGCAATCATGGCCACGGGCTTGGACATGGATGCGATCGTCGCAGCCGTAGCGAGGGCATCCTCGAGCAACGAGTCCACGGGAACCACTCGGGCCACGAGCCCTGCCTGCTCCGCCTCCACGGCGCCCATGACCCGGCCCGTCAGTACCATTTCCATGGCCTTGGCCTTGCCGATGGCCCGAGTCAGCCGCTGTGAACCGCCCATGCCGGGGATGACTCCGAGCTTGATCTCGGGTTGGCCGAACTTGGCGTTGTCGGCGGCGATGATGAAGTCGGCGATCATGGCCAATTCACAGCCACCCCCCAATGCGTGGCCCGCGACGGCCGCAATCATGGGCGTGCGAACCCTGGCCAGCTCATCCCAGGCGGAGAACCAGTTGGCACGGTACATATCCACCGAGGATTTGTCCGCCATCTCCTTGATATCGGCTCCGGCAGCAAAGGCACGGGAGGAGCCAGTGATGACGATGGCACCAATGCCGGCGTCGGCGTCGAACGCCTGCGCGGCGGCCAGAATTTCCCGTCCCATGGCATCGCTCAAGGCATTCAGGGACTCGGGGCGGTTGAGCGTTATCAGGGCCACCCGGCCGCGTTGTTCGGTCAGGATCAAGGAGTACTGCGTCATGGAAGGGTTCCGTTCGGTTCAGTCGGTCCGGTGCGAAGCATGCCGGATGGTGTTGATGATGCCGGAGAAGTCGGTGCCGGCACCGCCGCCTAGGGCGAATTCTCGATAGATTTCCTCGGCGGTGCGGCCCATGACGGCGTCCACACCCGTGGCATTGAGCGCCTCAACGGCCAGCCCCAGGTCCTTGGCCATGAGGGCGCCGGCGAATCCGGGCTGGTATTCACGGTTGGCAGGGCTCGTGGGAACGGGGCCGGGCACGGGGCAGTTGGTGGTCAGCGACCAGCATTGCCCGGAGGCGTTGGCTGCCACGTCATACAGGGCCTGGTGCGTCAGGCCGAGCTTTTCGCCGAGCACAAAGGCCTCACTGACGGCGATCATGGACACGCCAAGGATCATGTTGTTGCAGACCTTGGCCGCTTGTCCGGCGCCTGGCCCGCCACAGTGCACAATACGTTTGCCCATGACCTCAAAGATGGCGGCACCCGAGGCGAAATCTTCCTCGGATCCGCCCACCATGAATGTCAGGGTGCCGGCCTCAGCCCCCACCACCCCGCCCGAAACCGGCGCATCGAGGCCACGGTGACCGCTCGCCACGACCATCTGGTGTGCTGCCCGCGCGTCTTCGACCGAGATCGTGGAGCACTCCAAAAACAACGCCCCCGGCTTGGCCGCGGCCAGCAGACCGCCGCCGGGGCCGTCTCCCTCAAAAGCGGCAAAGACGTGTTTCCCGGCTGGCAACATGGTGATGATGACATCTGCTCCCCGCGCTGCAGCGGCGGCGGACTCGGCCACCTCTACCCCTGCGGCGGCAGCCGCATCGAGTGCTGCGGGCACCACGTCAAAGCCCGTGACGGGATATCCGGCCGCCACAAGGTTCGCCGCCATGGGCCCGCCCATGTGCCCCAGCCCAATAAAGGCAATCCTTGATTCAACACCCAAGACTTCACTGCTCATGCTGCTCATTCCCTTCGCGACCCAAGTGCACCACCATGAAAATCAACTACGAGAAAATCAAACTTCGGCTCGGCTCAGGCCCAATTCCCGGTCCCCAACCATTGCAAATGTGTTCGCCACGAGTTCCTGCGAAACCTCGGCCAGGGAGGCCGGCTGCCACTGCGGGTTGCGGTCCTTATCCACCAACTGCGCCCGGATGCCCTCGGCAAAATCGGGCCACCTCAGTGCCCGCACAGAAACCCGGAATTCCTGGTCGAGTGCCTCCTCCAATGTGGCGAGCACCCGAGCCCGCCGCAGGGCCGCAAAAGTCACTGTCACGGCAGTGGGCGACTTCGCCGCAATGGTCTCCGCCGCCGCCTGGGCCGCGGGGTCACCCACGCGAGCCAGCCGCTCCAGGATGGTCCCGACGTCGTCCGCGCAATAGCAATCGTCAATCCACCAGCGTGCCTGGACCAGGGCAGATTCCGGGGGCACCTGCCCGTAACGGCCGACGACGGCATCCGCGCCCCGCTCGGCCAGCTCGGCTACCAGCGTGGGCAGAAGGGTCGAATCGACAAAGTGGCTGGCCAGCCCCATGGCGATGGCATCGGCGCCGCTGACCATGGAACCGGTCAGTGCGGCATGCGTGCCCATTTCGCCGGGTGCGTGCGAAAGCAGGAAGGTGCCGCCCACATCCGGCACAAATCCTATGCCCGTTTCCGGCATGCCGATCCGGGAGCGTTCGGTCACGATCCGGTGCGAGGCGTGTGCGGAAATACCCACTCCGCCGCCGAGGACCACACCGTCCATGAGCGTGACTATGGGCTTGGGGTAGCGGCGGATCCGGGCGTTGAGGTGGTATTCGTCGCGCCAAAACTGTTCGGAGCCGTTCCCTCCTGTGCGGGCGTCGTGGTAGATCGAGACGATGTCACCGCCGGCGCATAAGCCCCGCTCACCGGCACCGGAGATGAGGACTGTTGCAACGCCGTCGTCCTTTTCCCACTCATCCAGCGCCCGCATCATGGCCAAAACCATGGCGTGGTTGAGCGCGTTCATGGCTTTGGGCCGGTTCAGGATGAGATGGCCCAGTTGGCCGCTCCGCTCCACGAGAACCTCAGTGTGCTCCATGTACCCATCCTCCACGGTTCAGCCCTCCACGGCCAGACGGCCAATGATCAAACGCATGATTTCATTGCTGCCTTCAAGTATTTGATGCACTCGCAGATCGCGGACCAGCTTCTCCAAACCGTACTCGCTGAGATAGCCGTAGCCGCCGTGCAGCTGCAGCGCCTGATTGGCCACCTGGTACCCGGCGTCCGTGGCCACGAGCTTGGCCATGGCGCACAGCTTCACGGCATCAGGGGCTCCCGTGTCCAGTGCCCGGGCCGCACGCATCAACATGGTCCGGGAGACCTCCAGATCGGTGTCCATGGCCGCGATTTCAAAGAGCAGGTGCTGCTTGTCAATGAGCGGGCCTCCGAACGCCTGACGCTCCTTCAGGTAAGCGATGGACTTCTCCAGCGCGGCCCGGCCGCCGCCCAGCGAGCAGGCCCCGATGTTGACCCGCCCGCCGTTGAGGCCCTTCATCGCGATGCCGAACCCGTCGCCTTCCTCGCCAAGCCGGTTTCCCACCGGGATCCGCACGTTGTCGAAAACGACCTGGCGTGTGGGCTGCGCCCTCCATCCCATTTTCTTCTCGTTCGCCCCGAAGCTGAGGCCTGGCGTGCCGGCCGGAACCACGACGGCGGTGATCCCCCGGCCGCCCAAGTCGGCCGTGCGCACCATGACCAGGTACCAGGCGGATGAGCCGGCCCCGGAGATGAACTGTTTGGTCCCGTTGAGGATGTAGTCGTCGCCGTCGCGGACGGCGCGCATGGTGATGGCTGCGGCGTCGGAGCCAACGCCGGGCTCGGAGAGGCAATAGCTGGTCAGCTCTGTCATGGCCGTAATGCCCGGCAGCCAGGCGGCGCGCTGCTCGTCATTGCCGAACGCGTCGATCATCCACGCCACCATGTTGTGGATGGAAATATAGGCGGCGATCGTGGGGTCCACGGCGGCCAGCTCTTCAAAGATCAGGACGGCGTCGCTCCGGCTCAGTGCCGAGCCGCCATACTCCTCCCCCACATATATCCCGCCCATGCCCAGCGCCCCGGCCTGTGCCAACACGTCCACGGGGAAGAATTTTTCCTCATCCCAAAGCGCTGTGTGCGGGGCCAGCTCGTTGGCGGCGAAATCGCGCACCATCTCCACCATGGCTTCTTGGTCGGCCGTGAGATCGTTCATGGGTGCCTCCTTGTGCCGCGTCATTGCGGTGTGGAATGTTGCTGCCGTGCCCGTTGTGGGGGCTTGGCCGCCGGGGGTGTGGCGGGATTGCTGTGTGGGCGGTCCCGCCGTCGTACTACTTGGTGACCTTGCCCATCAGGGATGCGACGGGGCGAAGGAATAGAGGTTGTGCCAGGAACCAGGCTGCCGCCATGACAACTAGGGAGCAGGCAAAGATGCCAAAGCCCCACCAATTGACCACGTCGCTGGAGGTATACATGTGGTTGAGGTTGCGCAGGGCACCGGTGGCCAGAACCAGCGTCACGTGCACCACAATGAACAGCACAAAGTAAAGCATGACTGGGAAGTGGACGGCCCGGGCCACGGTGATGGGGTAGATCTTGTTCAGGGTCTTGGCATTCTTGGGCCAGGCGCCGGACATGCGCAGGCCGGTGATGATGGCCAGCGGGGCCGCAATGAAGACCGTAATGAAGTACGTGAGCAGTTGCAGGCCGTTGTAGTTAACCCAGCCGTTGTCGGTGGGCCAGTTCAGCGAGAGGTACTGCAGCCCGGCGGAGATGGCGTTGGGGAACACGTCCCAGCTGGTGGGCACAATGCGCATCCACTGGCCGGTGGCAAAGAGAACCACGATGAAAATAGTGCCGTTGAGGACCCACAAGGCATCCAAGGTCAGGTGAAACCACAGGTCCAGGCTGATCTTGGTGGGTGCGTTTTTGGTCTTGATGACGCCCTTGTTGTTGCGGATCCAATGGGCGGCGGGCCGTTTGGTGGTACGCACCTGCCAGCCCGAGCGGATGATCAGCAGGATCAGGAACATGTTGATGAAGTGCTGCCAGCCCAGCCAGGCCGGAAGTCCCACGGGCGCGCCGTCGGGCAGATCGGAGTGGCCCGGGTAGGTGGCCAGGAACGATTTCACACCATCGAGGCTGCTCAACCCGCGCGCGGCCAGCACCAAGACCAACAAGATCAGCACCAGTGTTACCGCGGTGCTGATGATTTTGGCGGGCAGGCCAAAGGCCTTCCACCGAGCGGCGATGCCGGCGGCCTGCTTGTTCGTGGGGGTCGACATGATTAACAATCCTCTTTCGGGAGCACTTTTCTTGCGCTGCAGATACTGCTGTACGTGGCATCCATTGTCTCAGTCTCTGCACAAGGTACCGATATATGAGACTACTCGTGGTGTAACACGTGGCGCCCTTTGGCTTCATCTGAAGAATACTAGGCCCCACTAGTATTTACTAGGTATCCAAAGTAAATTATTGGGGAGCCGCGAATTTTCTTCACGGCGGGCACGCCACAATGCTCCACTCGTTCGGAAAGGACCACCATGGCACCTGCAACCCCGCTGCCCATGGACCCCATTGCCGAGGCCAAGCGCCAGTGGATTGCCCACGGTTGGGCCGATGCCGCCGACGGCATGGCCGCCTTTTCCTCCGTCATGCGAGCCCACCAACTCATGTACAGCCGGGTTGATGCCGCACTCAAGCCCTTGGGCCTCTCCTACGCCCGGTTGGAACTTCTGCGGCTTTTGTCCTTCACGCGCGACGGAGCCCTGCCGATGGCAAGTGCCAGCGCGCGCCTCCAGGTCCATCCCACATCTGTAACGAGTGTGGTGGATCGGCTGGAAAAAGATGCCATGGTACGCCGAGAGGCCCACCCAACAGACAGGCGGGCAACCCTGGTGGTCTTGACAGACGCCGGACGCCGGCTCGCCGAGGAAGCCACCACTGTACTGAACGCCGAGGTGTTTGCCACCCCTGGCATGCCGGCCTCCGATTTGCGCTTCATGACTCAGATTTTGGCCCGCTTCCGTCGCGATTCCGGCGATTTCACCGACCCGGTGGAGTACCCCGAGCCGCTTTAGTCACACCCATCGCGGCCACGGCCTCAAGCAAGTCCTCGCTGTGCAGAAACGAGGAGTTCCACAGCGCCACATGACGCAAGCCACGCGCGATGTCCTCCTCGCGGCCCTCGTTGAGCACAGCCTTGGTGCCGGCCACGGCCAACGGCGAATTTGCGGCCATCTCCGCCGCCATCGCCAGCGCTGCCGCCATGAGCGATGCCGGATCCTCCAGCACCTCATTAATCAGGCCGATCCTCTCGGCACGCTGCGCAGAAATGTCTTTGCCTGTCAGCGCCAGCTCGCGCAGGTGCCCCTCGCCGACAATCCCGCGCAGGCGCTGCAAGCTGCCGACATCCGCCACGATGGCCAGCCGCACCTCGCGGATGCTGAATTTGGCGTCAGCACTTGCCAGGCGCACGTCTGCACCGCTGATCAGGTCAACGCCGCCGCCGATGCACCAGCCATGGACGGCGGCAATGACGGGTTTCTGGCAGGTGGCTACGGCCGTAACCCCGTCCTGCAGAGACTTGATGACACTGAGTAATTCCGTGCGTTGTGCCGCTTGAGCGCGAGAGCCCGGCCCCAAGCGTTCCAGCCATGAACCCAAGACCTCGGCCACGTCCAGGCCCGTGCTGAAATTGTTGCCGGTGCCGGCCAGAACCACGGCGCGTACGCTGGCGTCGGCATCGAGCGCGGCAAAGAGCTGCGGGAGCTCAGCCCAGAACGCGAGCCCCATCATGTTCCCGCGTCCCGGCCCGGTCAGGCGGACGACGGCGACACCCGGCGTGGGGGCCTCTTCCACAGCGAAGGCCGTCCAGGGATGGCTGAAGACCGTGTCCGCCGGACCCATCAGTACTTTTCGCCCTTCTTGGCCTTGGCCACCAGTGATGCCGGCGGCAGGAAGTGTTCGCCGTAACTGGCCGCCAACTCACGGGCCCTGGCCACGAAACCTGCCGGGCCGCCGTGGTACCCGTTGATGTACTGAAGCACGCCGCCGGTCCATGCGGGGAAGCCGATGCCCAGGATGGAGCCAATATTTGCGTCCTCAACGCTGCGCAGCACGCCCTCATCGAGGCACCGAACCGTCTCCAGGGACTCGGCGAAGAGCATGCGCTCCTTCATGTCCGCAAAGGGGATTTCCGCGGTGCCGCCATAGTTTTCGGCCAAGCCCTCCCATAGGCCCGTGCGGTGACCGTCGGCGTAGTTGTAGAAGCCGGCGCCGGCCAGCTTTCCCTTGCGCCCAAACGTGTCCAGCATGGTGTCCACCAGGTCGTAGCCGGGGTGGTGGCGGTACCGTTGAACGCCGCCGTCGGCCTCCAGCCCGGCCTTGGTCTCCTTCTGGATCTTGGAGAGCAGCGCCAAATTCAACTCATCGGCCAGTTGCAGCGGTGCGGCCGGGTAGCCGGCCTGCAGGCCCGCCTGCTCGATGCTCGGCGCCGCGATGCCCTCGCCCAGCATGGCGATGGCCTCGTTGATGAACGTGCCGATCACGCGAGAGGTGAAGAAGCCGCGGGAGTCGTTGACCACGATTGGGGTCTTCTTGATCTGTTGCGCAATATCGAAGGCCCGTGCCAGCGTTTCATCTGAGGTGTTGGCCCCGGCGATGATTTCCAGCAGCGGCATCTTGTCCACGGGAGAGAAGAAGTGCAGGCCGATGAAGTTCTCTTGTTCCCGTACACCTTCGGCGAGCGTGGTGATGGGCAGGGTTGAGGTGTTGGAACCGAGTACGGCGCCCCCGTCCACGAGGTCCTGGATCTCTGCAAACGCGGCCTGCTTGACCGCCACGTTCTCAAACACGGCCTCGATCACGAGGTCCGCGCCCGCCACGTCCGCGGCATCGGCGGTGGGGGTGATCTGGGCCAGCAGCGCATCGGCCGCCTCCTGGGTCTGCTGCCCCCGTGCCACAGCCTTGTCCGTAAGCGTCCTCGAATAGGCCTTGCCGCGCTCGGCGGCCTCGAGGGAAATGTCCTTCAGGACCACATCCATGCCGCCGCGGGCGCACACATAGGCAATCCCGGCACCCATCATGCCGGCGCCCAACACAGCCACCTTCTTGGCCGTGTACTTCTCGAAGCCCGCCGGGCGGCTGCCGCCGGCACTGATGTGACCCATGTCGAAGAAGAACGCCTTGATCATGTTGGTGGACACAGGACCGGTGACCATCTCCACGAAGTACCGCGACTCAATTTCCAGGGCGGTGTCGAAATCCACCTGGGTGCTCTCCACGGCGGCGGCCAGGATGGCGCGCGGGGCCGGGTAGTTGGCGCCCTTGAGCTGCTTGCGGAGATTCGCCGGGAACGCCGGCAGGTTCGCCGCGAAGGCGGGGGTGCTGGGTGTGCCTCCGGGGATCCTGTACCCGGGCACATCCCAGGGCTGCACGGCCTCCGGGTTGGCGGCGATCCAGGCCTTCGCGGCGGGGATGAGTTCCTCTACGGTGTCGACCACTTCGTGGACCAGTCCCACCTCCAGGGCCTTGCGGGGCTTGTACTTTTGGCCCTGCAGCAGCACCTTCATGGTGGCGTCGGCAATGCCCATGAGCCGGACCGTGCGCACAATGCCGCCACCGCCGGGCAGCAGTCCCAAAGTGACCTCGGGCAGGCCAATGACGGAGCCGCGCGTGTCCGCAGCGATGCGATGGTTCGCGGCCAGGGCAATTTCCAGTCCGCCGCCCAGTGCCGCACCGTTGATGGCGGCGACAACCGGCTTGCCCAGGGTTTCCAAGGTGCGCAACTGGGCCTTGACCTGCTGGCCAAGGTCAAAGATCCTTTGGCTGTCCGCCGGGGTGGCAGCGATCAGGTCCTTTAACTCGCCACCGGCGAAGAACGTCTTCTTGGCTGAGGCAAGGACAACGCCGGTGACGGTGTCCTTTTCTGCCACGAGGCGATCCACGGCGGCCTGCATGGAGGCAACGTAGTCGCTGTTCATGGTGTTGGCCGACTGCGTCGGGTCATCGAAGGTCAGGATGACCACGCCGTCGGCGTCCTGCTCCCAGCGGATGGTGTTTGTCTGGCTCATGCTTTTAGACCCTCTCGATCAACGTTGCCACGCCCATGCCGCCGCCAATGCACAGCGTGACCACGGCCCGCCTTTTGCCTGTTCGTTCCAGCTCGTCCAGCACGGTGCCCAGGATCATTGCTCCCGTGGCGCCGAGGGGGTGGCCCATGGCAATGGCGCCGCCGTTCACGTTCAGTTTTTCCTCCGGGATGCCCAGGTCCTTTTGGTACTTCAGGACCACGGAGGCGAAGGCCTCGTTGATTTCAAACAGGTCGATGTCATCGACAGTGAGGCCAGCGGTCCGCAACAGTTTTTCCGTGGCCGGGGTGGGGCCGGTGAGCATGATGGTGGGGTCGGCACCGGAGGTGGCCGTGGCAACAATCCTGGCCCGCGGTGTCAACCCCAGCTGGGCACCCACCGCGGCGCTGCCCACCAAGACCAGGGCTGCGCCGTCGACAATTCCCGAGGAGTTCGCTGCGGTGTGGACGTGGTCGATAGTCTCCACGGCGTGGAATTTTTGCAGCGCCACAGCGTCAAAGCCGCCGGCCCCGCCCATCGCGGCGAAGGCCGGGCGCAGGGTTGCCTGCGACGCGGCTGTGGATTCGGGGCGCATGTGCTCGTCGACGGCCAGGACCACCAGCCCGTTCTGGTCCTTCACGGGAATGACGGAGTTGGCGAAGCGGCCCTCAGCCCAGGCCCGGGCCGCCAGCTGCTGCGAGCGCACGGCGTAAACGTCCACGTCTTCCCGGCTGAAGCCCTCCATGGTGGCTATGAGGTCCGCGCCCACGCCCTGCGGGACAAAGTAGGTGTCGTAGTTGGTGGCCGGGTCCATCGCCCAGGCGCCGCCGTCGGAGCCGATGGGCACGCGTGACATGGATTCGACGCCTCCGGCGATGACCAGCTGGTCCCAGCCCGAGCGCACCTTCTGGGCCGCCACATTGACGGCTTCCAGGCCTGAGGCACAGAAGCGGTTGAGCTGCACCCCACCCACGGTGTCAGGCAGGCCCGCGGCCAGCACGGCGGTACGCGCAATGACGGCGCCTTGGTCGCCCACGGGTGAGACAACGCCGAGGATCAAGTCATCGATGAGCGTTTCATCAAGTCCCGGGTGGCGTTCGCGCAGGGCGTCGATCAGGCCCACCACCAGGTCGATGGGCTTGGTGCCGTGCAATGAGCCTTTTTTACCGCGGCCGCGAGGGGTGCGGATGGCGTCGTAGATGAATGCTTCGGGCTGTTCACTCACGTGATTCCTTCCATTGGCCTACCGCCCATCGTTCAGATTTATTGACACCGTGTCAATAGAGTGCACACGCGAGGCTGCCATTGGAAAGAAGTCCGTCCCTTTCATTTCGCCAGCAGCCCGATAAGATGCTTTCAATGCCATTGGGGCATTTCGTGGCAGCACTGAAACGGACTGTTTATGAGCGTGTCAAAGCAATCGGAGGCGCCGGATTCTGGCAGCAATTCGGCCTCAGAGTCCTCCGGAACCAAGGTGCTTGTCAGTTTGGCCGCGGCTGTCATTGTCCTCTTTGGACTCAGCCGGATTTCCTCCATTGTGGGCCCGGTCTTCTTGGCGTTGATCCTGACTATTTGTGTCTATCCCCTGAAGCAACGGCTCATCGCCCGCGGCGTGCCGGCGGTGTTGGCTACCATGTCCACGATTGTGGCCCTCTATGCCGTGATTGCTGCCCTTGTGGCCTCCGTGTGGGTATCTGCCGTACAGCTCACACTGCTCCTGCCGCAATTTGCCCCGCAAATAACTTTGCTTGGCAACGATCTGAGAGTCTTCTTGCACGACTCCTTGGGGATCGGCGACGATCAGGTCCGAGCCATTGTTGAGGCGGTGGACTTAAGGGTTCTTCTGGACACGGCCTATGGCTTGCTGGGCAGTGCCATGAATATTGGTTCCGGGACTGTGTTCCTCTTGCTGCTGTTGATGTTTATGAGCGTCGATGCCACCTACTACCCCACGATTCTTGCCGTGGTGCAGAAAAAACGGGCGCCGGTCGTTGACGCGCTGACCAACTTCGCCAAACTGTCCCGTTCCTTTATGGTCATGACAACCGTTTTTGGTGCCATCGTGGCAGCGCTAAATCTTGGGCTGCTGCTCGTTCTGGGTGTGCCAGGTGCGGGGTTGTGGGCCTTGTTGTCTTTTGTGTGCGGCTTCATCCCGTTCATTGGGTTCTGGATCTCACTGGTCCCCGCCGCCATCATGGCCCTGCTGGCAGGCGGCCTGCCCACCTTTATCGCCGTCGTCGCTTTCTACGGCGTCATCAACTCCCTGATTCAGTCCATCATTCAGCCCAAGTTCGTCTCCGGCTCGGTGAACCTGAACATGACCCTGACCTTCCTGTCAGTCATTTTCTGGTCGGCCCTGCTGGGACCACTCGGGGCTCTGATGGCCGTGCCGCTGTCCTTGTTTGCCAGGGCAATCCTGGTAGATTCCCACCCGCAAGCTGCCTGGCTGCGCCCGTTCATTGGCGACGTGAATGACGCCAAGAAAATGCTGGCTGAGCAGCGCGCGGCAGCAAAGGCAGCAAAACCCAAGGCTGCGCAGCCCAGGCCCTGACAGGCGCCGCTATTGGAGGTTGGAGGTCAGCCTTGCTGCGCTGTCCCAGAACTTTTCCATGACGGGACGCTTGATCCAGTCGGCCAGCTCCAGTTCACGGCTGTTGGCCCGGTAGCCGTCCTCGATGGCGCGCAGCTGATCCACAAAGGATCCGCTATGAATCAGGACCGAGATTTCCATGTTGAGCGAGAACGATCGCACATCCATGTTGGAGGATCCAACCACCGCAACATCGGCATCGATGCTGAAGTGTTTGGCGTGCAGGACCTCCGGCGCCTTGTACAAGTAGATCTTCACCCCGGCCCGCAGCAGCGCCTCATAGTAGGAGCGCTGCGCGTGGTAAACCATTGCCTGGTCCCCAATTTCCGAGACAAACAGCTCCACGGAAAGGCCCCGCCCGGCGGCCGTGATCATGGCCAGCAGGATGGAATCCTCGGGCACAAAGTAAGGGCTTGTAATACTGACCCGCTCGGTGGCCTGGTGAATCATGGCAACGAACAATTTGAGGTTGTTGTCATTTTCAAAGCTCGGGCCGCTCGGCACCACCTGCACATCCACACGGTGCGGGGCCGGGTCCAACACCACAGCTGAGGTGTCCAGGACCAGCAGATCCTCGGTTTCGCTGTACCAATCGGTGACGAAAACGGCGTCGAGCTCCCTGACGGCGGGCCCATGGATGCGCATCATGAGTTCATGCCACCGCAAACCGCGGGCAATGTTCTTCTTCTTGTTGTAGCTTTCATGGACCAGGTTCTGCGAGCCGCTGAAGCCCACCTGGCCATCGACCACCATCAGCTTGCGGTGGTTGCGCAGATCCACGCGTTGCCAGTGGCCTTTCCACGGCCGCAGCGGCAGCATGGCGTGGTAATCGGCGCCGATCGCCGCCAGCCTGGCCAACGTTGCCTTCCTCCCCGGGTTCATGAGGGATGCCAGATGATCGCTGAGCACTCGTACGCTGACCCCGCGTGCCACGGCCCGCTCCAGCGCAGCGAAGAAAGGCTCCGTGACCTGATCGGCCACCAGGATATAAAACTCAACGTGGACGTAATCGCGCGCCTCATCGATGGCCTGGGCCATCGCCGCAATGGAGCCGTGGTAGTCCGGGAGAAGTTCGACGTCGTTGCCTCCCACCATGGGCAAGGCACCGAGGGTGCTGTTGAGGGTAACGAGTCCGGCCAGGCCTTGTGGCCATTCATCCCTGTGGCTGAGCTGGTCGAAGCCCTCCGTGCGGTCGAGGATGAGTTCATTGACGAATTTTTGTTTATCCCGCCGAGCCTTGGGAAGGCGGGAGAAGCCCACCAACAAGAACGCGACGAGACCCACGTACGGGACAAAAATAATGGTCAGCATCCACGCAATGGCGGTGGCCGGGCGGCGCCGTGCCGAAATGTAGGCCACGGCGATGGCGCCAAGGATGATGTGCAGGGCCAAGAAGATCCAGGCCAAATTGCCTGCGTCGCTCAACCAGTGACGGATGCTCAATAGAATAATCTCCCCCAAATAGGACATGGGCAACGGCGGCCCCGAAGGAGTCCGCCGTTGCCCACCTTGTTGCTTGCTAGTTTAGGCCCCGCCCTTAGGACTGGGTGGCATAGTCCACGAGAAATTCGCTCAGCAACCGGGTTCCGTAGCCTGTGGCACCGCGCGGGCGCCAAGAATCATCGCTGTCACTCTTCATGGTTCCGGCGATGTCCAGATGCGCCCACGGTGTTCCCTTGACGAACTCGGACAGGAACAGCGCGGCAGTGATGGCACCGGCCGCAGGCCCTCCCATGTTGGAGATGTCGGCAATGTCCGAGTCCAGCTGTTTGCGGTACCTGGACTCCAGTGGCAGCTGCCAAATGGATTCACCCGAAAGCGCACCGGCAGCCTTGACCTGCTCAATCAGAGGCTGGTCGTTGCCGATCACGGCACCCACCAAAGTACCTAGCGCAGCCATGGCGGCCCCGGTCAGCGTGGCCACATCCACGATGGCATCAGGATTTTCCTCCATTGCAAGGCACAGCGCATCCATCATGACGAGACGGCCCTCGGCGTCGGTGTTCTTGACTTCTACAGTGGTTCCATTGCGGGCCGTCAGGACATCTCCAAGCTTGGTGGCCGTCCCGGAGGGCATGTTGTCGGTGCATACCAGCCAGGCGCTGACCTGGGCCGTTGCGCCCAGATCTTGCAGCCCTGTCATGGCCGAAAGCACCGCGGCTGAGCCTGCCATGTCCATTTTCATGGCAAGGTGCATGGGGTCCGAGGGCTTGAGGCTGATGCCGCCGGAATCGTACATGATGCCTTTGCCCACGAGTGCCACATGCGCCGTGGGGTCTCCCTCCGGCGTGTAGCGGAGCACAATGAGCCGGGGTTCTTCGTCGCTGCCCGCGTTAACCCCAAGCAGACCGCCGCAGCCCATCTCAATGAGCGCAGCCTTATCAAAGGTCTCCACACTGAGCCCAAAAGCCGGGCCATGCTCGGACGCAAATTCTGCATACTCAGCGGCCGTCAAATGCCCGGGCGGATTGTTGGCGAGATCCCGGGCCAGTGCGGCCGAACGCGCCAGCACCTTGCCCCGTTCTGCCCCTGCCTCGGCGCCCGCTCCTGCCCCGATGATCTCAAGGCTTTCAATGGCAAGGTCCGCAGGATCGTTCTTCAAGGTGCTGAACCGGTAGCGCGCCAACAACGCACCTTCCACGGCCGCCTGTGCCGCTAGTGCTCCATCGGCGCCGTGGCCGGTGGGCAACACCAGTGCCAGCGCAGTGTGGCGTGCAGCGGCGCGGGCGAAGGCGGCAGCCGCATCCCGCACCTCGTCCACCGATCGGGTCGTGCCGTTTCCGGCACCCACGGCGACAACCGCCGTCGAACCTTCACGGGGAAGATAAACGGCCTGACCAGCGGCTCCGGTGAAGCCGGCCGCAGCAAGAGCCTCGCGGCCCAGGTCCAGTTCCGCAGGAATTTCTCCGTCCACCGACACGAAATAGCCGACGGCGGTTGCCGCGCCAGAGAGGGCTGCGGCTGCCGCGACTTGCGGATCAAGGTGAAGGGACGGGGCCGGATCGTAGGCGGCCGGAATCAATTTAATGGGTGAATGTGCCATGAACTAAAGTCCCTTTCAAAAAGAATGCGGTTAAGAGGCAGGACCCCACGGGATGCCGGTGACAAACCAAAGCACCAGGAACGCGGTCCACACCACGATCAGGACCACGGTGTAAGGCAGCATCATGGCCACAATGGTGCCCACTCCGGACTTGGGGCGGTACTTCTGGGCGAAGACCACGATCATGGCAAAGTACGGCATCAGCGGAGTGACGATGTTCATGGGCGAATCGCCCACACGGTAGGCGGCCAACACCGCTTCAGGTTCAATGCCCAGCCGCATGAACAACGGCACGAAAATCGGTGCCAGGATGGCCCAGGCGGGCAGGCCGCCGGGCATCAAGATGTCGATGATCAAGGCAACGATCACGAAGCCGATCAGCAGCGGGACCGGACCAAAGCCGGATGTTTCCAACCAGTCGGCCATGCCCACGGCACCAACGGTGGCAAGATTCGTGTACGCAAAATAGGCGATGAACTGGGCAATGACCAGCAGCAGGAAAATCAGCCCGGCCAGATTGGCGAACGTCTTCACGATCGGGTTGATGATGTCCATGCTGTTTTTGATGGTGCCGGCACCGAGGCCGTAGGCGATGCCGCAGCCAAGGAACACGATCATGACGAGGAAGATGATGCTGTCCAGCAACGGCGCGGCCACAATGAGTGAGCCGGTGTCCGGGTTGCGCAGCGGCCCCCACGACGGCAGCGACAAGATGAGCACGACGGCGGCGATCCCCAGCGCGGTAAACATGGCCCATCGCAGGCCTTTCTTTTCCGCCGGGCTAATAACACCGTCCTCGTGACCGGCAGACGGGCCCTCATAGGCGCCGAGGCGAGGCTCCACAAACTTATCTGTCAGAACGGTGCAGACGATCGTCACTAAAATGGTGGACGCGATACTGAAGAACAGGTTGGCGGTGACATCCAGGTTTCTGGCCGGATCCATCATGTGGATGGCCTCATTCGTGACCTCGGTCAGCATGCCATCCAAGGGTGTGATCAAAACATTCACGCCAAAACCTGCGGCAACACCAGAGAACGCCGCGGCCAGTCCTGCCAGTGGATGCCTACCCAGCGAGTGGTAGATGGCAGCACCGAGCGGAATCAACACCATGTATCCGGCGTCAGTGGCGATGCTGGAGATGACGCCCAGAAGCACAATCACAAAGGTGATCATGCTCGGGTGCGTCACCAAGACCAGCTTGCGAATCAACGCGGAAATCAAGCCGGCTTCTTCGGCCAGGCCTACACCGAGCATGGCCACCAAAATCACGCCAACCACACCAAAGTTCGTGAAGTTGTTGACCATGGAGGTAAAGAGGAACCTGATGCCATCAGCGTCCAGGAGGCTGCGTACGTTGGTGGTGACGTCCTCGATTTCCCCCGTGACAATGTTGGCGCTTTGGAAAGTGGCACTGGCACCAACAACGGAGAAAATCACGGACAAGACCATGACCAGGCCGATGAGAATCAAGAAAATGACTGCGGGGTGCGGGACCTTGTCCCCCACGACCTCCACGCCTGTCAGAAATTTCTCCAGGACTGATCTCTTCTGTGGCTTAAGTGCCGATTCTTTGCTTGCCATGATCTGTGCACCCCATTCGTGACTGCGTTGCCGTCAAGACAAACGCTGGAACAAAACGCTTTAGGACAAAGGACGAGTTGCCGGGCCCATCAAGCCAGAGCCTTGGCCTTGAGCTGTGCGAATTCGGCATCGGTGATGGTGCCTGCGTCCAAGAGTGACTTGGCAGCCTGAATCTGCTCCACGGGGCTATGAGCCCCCGCCACGCGCCGCAGGTACTCTTCACCCTGTTGCTGTGCCGCGTTCGCTGCCTTCACAGCGCGTTCGGTCATGCCATTTCCGCGAACAATGATGTAGATCAGTGCCGAAATGTATGGCGTGACCAACAGGAAAAAGATCCATATTGCCTTGAATACCCCGGACAAGCTGGAATCGCGGAAGATGTCTCCGACGATCTGAAACAGCAGGATGAGATAGGCCAGAAAAAGGAACGCCACGGTAATAGACCAGAAGACTTCAAAGAACTGCATGTGTAACCCCAATTTGTAGGCCAAAAGGCACGAATGAATCAGCTCAGGGCAGTGAAACCATGCGGCTGCAGCGATTCTGCTGCCAGACTAGCAGCACAATCACAACAATTGAATACTTTTTTACATGTCCAATCGGCCAACATGTTCCCTGGTTTCTCAATTGCCCTGCGGCCCCATGTTCATTAGCCTGTGGTTATGAGCGATATCGCCGTAATGCTGCTTATTCTGACAATTACGATTGTCATATTTGTCTGGAACAAGATTCCCGTTGAAATAGTGGCCCTTGGTGTTGCCCTGCTACTTTTTACCACCGGAATAATTGATGTCAATGAAACTTTTTCAGGCTTTGGTTCACAAACTGTCATCCTCATTGCCGCACTCTTTGTTGTGGCAGAAGCTATCGATGCGGCCGGAATAACCACGTGGATGGGCGGGCTGCTGGTGAGATTTGCCGGCGACAGCCGCACGAGACTCATCGCGCTCATCATGGCCTTTACCGCTCTTCTCACAGCAATCATCAGCGTCAATGGGGCCGTCGCCGCACTGCTGCCCATGGTGGTCGTCCTCGCCGTTCGGCTTGGCCGGGAACCCGGGCAGCTGCTGATGCCGATGGCCTTTGCCGCCCATGCCGGTTCGCTGCTGGTGCTGACGGGCTCCCCCGTGAACATCTTGATCCTTGAAGCGGCTCTTGAGGCCACCGGACGCGGCATCGGTTTCTTCGAATTTGCCTTGGTGGGGCTTCCGTTGCTGGCCGGAACCATGGTGGCCGCCATCTACGTGGGGCCAAAGCTGTTGCCGCGCCGCCAGCCGGACAGCACACCCAAAGACCTTAGCGATCACCCCCGCGTCATCTTGGGCCATTATTGGCCGGAAGAACATGAACTTCTAAGGCTTCATGTTCCTGCGGACAGCCCCCATGCAGGTGAACCCATTGCCGGGGTGCTGCCAGGCGTCCGGGGGGAGGTCCATCTGCTCACAGTCCAGGATGCAGATGGGAGGCCTCTGGCGACGGAAACACTCGAATCTGGGAACTTCCTCGTGGTGCGTGGAGCACCCCTGGCAATTTCCGCCTTTGCCAAAGAGCACGACATGGTGGTGGAAGCCACCCGCACCGGCTCAGTTGCCTGTGGCTTGGTCAGCAAGAGTTTTGGCGTTGCCGAGGTGTTGGTGGCGCCACGGTCAAACCTCATCGGCACAGACATTTACCCGGGCATGGTCACCGCGAGCGGCGCGCTTGTGGTGTTGGCCCACCAACGGGCCGGGCAAGCTCCCACCAGCCGCGCAGCGGACACGGTTGGTCCAGGCGCCCGCATCAAGGCTGGCGACACCCTCCTGCTCCAAGGCAGCTGGCAGGCCCTGGACAAACACACGCTGGACCAAAACGTCCTCCTGGTTGACTCCCCCGATGCCATCCGCCGCCAGACCGTGCCACTGGGGCCTGGCGCAGTTCCTGCGTTGACGGTCCTGCTGGCCATGGTGGTCCTGATGACAACCAACGTTGTTCCTGCAGCCGTGGCCGCACTCCTGGCGGCCATGGCGATGGTCCTGTGCCGCGTGGTCACGATGGGGCAGGCGCACCGCTCCATGGCGTGGCAGACGTTGATTCTGGTGGCTGGCATGATTCCCTTGTCGGCCGCCATCACCAAGACCGGAACGGCGCAAATGCTGGCCGACGGCATCATCACCCTGGCCGGCGGCGGAAGTAGGTACCTGCTGTTGTTCGGAATCTTCCTTGTCACGGCCGTGTTGGGCCAGCTCATCAGCAACACGGCGACGGCCTTGATCATCATTCCGATCGCGCTGTCCATAGCCACAGAGGCAGGCCTGTCACCCCTGACAGTGCTGATGTGCGTCAGCGTGGCCTCTGCGGCGGCACTGTTGACGCCCATTGCCACCCCGGCCAACATGATGATCATGCGCCCGGCCGGGTACAAATTCGGCGATTACTGGAAGTTTGGCGGCGTAGTCATGGTCCTGTATCTAGCCGTTGGCGTGTTCCTGGTGCCCGTGATCTGGCCCTTTTAGGGTCAGAATGCAGAAAATCCCCGGTCCGAAGACCGAGGATTTTCTTTATCGTTGCGGGGACAGGATTTGAACCTGTGACCTCCGGGTTATGAGCCCGGCGAGCTACCGAACTGCTCCACCCCGCGATGTGATTATTACTTTACCGTCCATTCACCGCAGGGCCAAACTGAGGGCACGTGACGTTCATCTCCTAGCAAAAAGGAGGGGCCCAGCCGGTTGGCTGGGCCCCTCCTTCGCCTATGTACGACTATCCATGTACGACGTCGGCGCTAGGGTGCCGCGCTCGGCGTCGGTGTCGCGGTGGGTGCCGGAGTTGCCGGCGCCGCTCCCTCAGCTGTAACGGCTGCCGCGATGGCCGCCTCCAGCTTCTTCTGGGCTGCACCATAGGCTGTGAAGTCGCCCTTGGCCAGGGCGGCTTGGCCCTCCTTAATGGCAGCGCTGGCGTCATTGAGTGCCTTGGCAAGCGCCGGGTTGGTGCTGGTGGTGCCTCCGGTGCCGCCCGTAGAGGTGCCGCCGGTACCCGGTTCCTTCGTCACGTCAACATCTCCGGCGGCTGCTCCGGAGTCCCCGTCGAACAGCAGATCAAGTGCCTCGTTCAACGTAGCCGCGTATCCGATCTTGTCGCCGAAGGCCACGAGCACACGCTGCAGGGTGGGGTATGAGGTGGAACCTGTGGACTTGACGTAAACAGGCTGCACGTAGAGCATGCCGCCGCCCATGGGCAGGGTCAGCAGGTTGCCGTTGATGACATCTGTCTGGCCCAACTTGAGCACGTTGAGCTGTTCCGAGACCGTCGGATCGGACTGGAACTTGTTCTGGACCTGGCCCGGCCCTGGGACCTGGGTGGCATCTGGCAACTCCAGAAGCTGCAGTTTTCCGTAGTCGGCACTCTTGACGCCCTTGACATTGCCGGCATCACCGTTGGCCGCCATGAAACCGTAGAGGATGTTCCTGGAATCGGTGCCGGTAACTTCCTGGGGAATGAAGGAAGTGGTGAGCGAGAACGCCGTTTTGTCCTGGCCCGGCATCTTCAGAGACAAGTAGTAAGGCGGCTGCTTGTCCTTTGTAGTGGAGGTGGGGTCCTCGGGGACGCTCCACGCCAAGGTGTTCTTGAAGAAGTTTGTGGGGTCCGTTACGTGGTAGCGGCCCAACAGCTCACGCTGAACCTTGAAAAGGTCTTCAGGGTAGCGAACGTGAGACATCAGATCCCCAGACATTTCCGCAAACGGCTTGATGCTGGTGGGGAACACCTTTTGCCACGCCTTCAAGA
The DNA here is from genome assembly GCF_900105965.1 of Arthrobacter alpinus. Classification (NCBI taxonomy): domain Bacteria; kingdom Bacillati; phylum Actinomycetota; class Actinomycetes; order Micrococcales; family Micrococcaceae; genus Arthrobacter; species Arthrobacter alpinus. Next base: position 91,266 of record NZ_FNTV01000001.1, on the reverse strand, counting down.
TGGGATCTTCGGCATCCCACGCGTACAAGTCAACCGAACCGTCATAGGCATCAACCGTGGCCTTGACCGAGTTGCGGATGTAGTTGACCGAAGCATTGGGCATCACACCGACCCCTCCAGCGGCTGTCAGGGAATCCGTGGTGGCTTCCTGAAGCTGCTGCTGCTGGGAGTACGGGTAGTTGGAGCTGGTGGTGTAACCATCAACGATCCACTTGACCTTGCCGTCAACAATGGCCGGGTAGGGGTTGCCATCGAGGGTCAGGTACGGGGCAACCTTGGCAACACGTTCCGCCGGGGTGCGATCGTAAAGGATCTGTGAGCTTTCATTGACGCCGTTGGTCAGCAACAAGTCAGTTGACTGGAACTTCAGGGCGTACATCAGGCGGTTGAACCAGTTGCCGACATTCGGACCAGCATCACCACCAAAAGTAGTCAGTGACTCATCGGCCGGGTTGTCAGCGGTGCTTTCCGGGGTGTTGCCCTGCGGCCGATCAAGCTCAATGGGAGCGGTTCCCTCGGGTGCGCCAACAACCGAGTAGTCAGTGGTCGACTGCCCAAAGTAGATCCGTGGCTGATAGCTGGTATCAGTGCCCAACTCGCCCGTGGAAGGCACGCCGGACTGCATGAATTTGGGTTTGCCGTCTGATGTGACGGTGTTGCCGTAGGCGGCCACCACACCATAGCCGTGGGTGTAGACCAGGTGCTGGTTGTACCAGCTCTGCTGGGTGGAACTGATGCCGTCGGGATTGAGCTCACGCACGGCGATCACAGCATCCTGGACCTTGCCATCGATCGTGTAACGGTCAACGTTGAGGGTTTTGGGGAACTTGTAGTACGGACGGTACTGTTCCAGCTGGGCAAACGTTGAGGACATCAGGTTCGGGTCCAGAAGGCGAATGTTCGCGGCGGTGTCGGCGTCTTGGCGCAGTGCGCCGGCAGTCGCCGTCGTGCTTGCGTTGTACGGGGTGACTTCCATGTCGGTCAGGCCGTAGGCGTCCCGGGTCATGTCAATGTTCCGCGCAATATAGGGCAGCTCCACGTCACCTTCGGACGGCTTGACCTGCCATTGTTGGATGGCCCAGGGGTAGATGCCGCCGGCCACGATTGCCGTGACAATGAGCATGCCTGTACCGATCAGCGGAAGCTTCCACTTGCCAATGAAGGCGGCGACGATGAACAAGATGGCCACGATGAGGGCGGCCACAGCCAAGATCGCCTTGGTGGGAATCACTGCGTGGACATCGGTGAACATAGCACCGGCACGGTAGCCGGTGTTGTCCTGCAAGGTGGCAAACTGGCCGAGCCAAAAGTTTGCAGCGAGCAGCAGCAGGAAGAAGCCGGCCAATACGGAAATATGAATCTGCGCCGCACGCGAGGCGAAGATGCCCCGTTCGGTCAGGCGGATGGCGCCGTAGAGGTAATGCGTGAGCAGTCCGGCAATGAAGGCGATCACCGTGGCACTGATGAGCATGCCCGCCAGGAAGCCCAAAAATGGCAGGGTGTTGGTGTAGAAGCTCAGGTCAAGGCCGAATTGCGGGTCCGTGGAACCAAAGGGGACACGGTAGAGGAAGAGCATGACCTTTTCCCACTGGGCCATGGCAGCGGTCCCGGCAAAGAGACCAAAGACAATCGGAATTCCGATCATGACCACGCGACGCACTGGCTCAAGCTGCATCTGGTAGCGATTGAGGTTGTCTTCGCGGGCGCTGTCGGGAGCGTAGACGGGGCGGGCCTTGTAGGCCACACGGATGGAGAAGTAAACTCCCGCCGCCATGATCAAAAATGCCGCCAAGAAAATCAGCAACTTGGCGATGCGCTCGGTCCAGAAGACTTCAGTGAAGCCCACCTGGTTGAACCACAACAGTTCGGTATAGGCCCCTGAGAAGATCAGTATGGCCACCACCAATGCGGCCACCACAATGATGGTGGGCATTAGTGCGCTTCGGCGTTTAGGTCTTACCGGCCTGCTTGGCGACGGGGATGGTCGGGATGTCACTCTCTACCTCTTACTCAACTGGGGCATGAACAGATCATGCCGGTTACTTCTATATTGGTGCCACGAACGGTTCGCGGCCAAAGTTCCGTGTGATGCTCAATTGTTACCTGCAGGTGGGTAGGGCCGAGCCGTCTTTACCCGAACCAATCAGGGATACGGCGTCGTAGGCCTCGGTCAGGGTGTCCACCTTGATGACCTGCAAACCCTTGGGGATGTGGTCCACAACGTCCGCACAGTTCGCGCCGGGTGCCAGGAAGTAGTCGGCGCCGTTCTCGCGTGCGCCGATCATCTTCTGGGCGATGCCGCCGATGGCACCGACGCTTCCCTCGGGGTCAATGGTTCCGGTCCCGGCGAACGCCTTGCCTCCCGTGAGTTCACCTTCGGTGAGGTTGTCCATGATGCCCAGGGCAAAGATCATCCCAGCACTGGGACCGCCAATATTCTCGAGGGAAATTTTCACGTCAAAGGGGAACTTGAAGGTGTTTTGCAGGGAGACCCCCAGCAGATACTTTCCTTCGCTGCCCAGCCGCGGTGTCAACGTCAGAGTCTTTTGGGCCCCGTCACGCAGGACCTCAACATCCAAGGCGGCGCCTTTGCCTTCGGCCAGGACCGTTTGGATCACCGACAGGTCTGTCACCGGTTTGGCGGCAACTGTGAGAAGCACGTCGTCGGGCTTAAGAATTCCGGCAGCAGCCCCATCTTCGGGAATTGAAGCCACGGCAAGGTTCGACTCGAAACCGATCCCCAAGGCTTTCAACGCGGCAGCAGTGGCGTTCTCCTGCGATCCGGTCATGGCAGCCGAGTTCTCACTATTGACGGCTTCCTGGCTCACCCCCGGTGCGTAAATCATCTCGGCAGGGTAAACCGTGTGGGACGGCGTGAGCCAGGAGGTGAATGCCTCAAAAAAGTTAATTTGGCTGTCAGGCAAACCACCGCTGAGATGCACCGTGGTGAGATCCAAGCTGCCCTCGGTGGCAGGGAAACTCTCGTGGCCGGAGACGGTAATGATGGGATGCCCGTTGAATTTGCCAATGGTATTGATAGCAGGTCCCGGAGATTCAACAACATAGGGAACCGGGAGCGTCACGGCAGCCACGGCCAAAATCACGGCGATCACCCCGGACACCATCATCATGGTGATTCTGCGGTCACGAACGGTGCCTGATTGTTCCGCCGTCTTAACAATCTCGTGGCTCAACGCTGTGACCTCTCCAGTTTTCCGTATTCCCGGGCCTGTCCGGTGCTTCCGCTTAAAAACGGGCACCGGACCCTAAGCCTACGCTGTGATTGTGTGCGGCGCGTGAGCCAGTGCTGGGAGTTGACACTGAATCTGGGCAGTTTCCCTCCATCGGTGCGGCGCGGTTGCGGCTCCCTTTGCCTGTAGCGAACAGTGGGCACCCATGGGGCGACAAGTCACAACGACGGCGGTAACGTGAAGTCATTCAGCGTCAACGCCAAGGAACGGGCCATCATGTCATCCACACCAGCCAATAACGACGACGACGACACCCCCAAGGACCCGCTGCAGGAAATGCTTGCAAACCTTTTGGGTGGCCAGGGCATGGAAGGTTTTGACCCTGCAGAACTGGCCAAGGCTGCCGGACTGCCTTCGGACCCCAACGTGCTGGCGCAAATGTTTTCCCAGGTTCAGGCCATGATGAGTGGTTCCTCGGACACACCGGTGAACTGGGAGCTGGCCCGGGATGCCGCCCGCAAGGCTGCGGCCGGGGATGACCCTTCCGTGTCCCCGGCACAGCAGCAGACCATCGATGAGGCCCTGCGTTTGGCCGAAATGTGGTTGGATCCGTTCACCGATCTTGCCCCGACCGCCATCATTGGCCGGGCCTGGTCGCGCGCCGAATGGGTTGAGGAAACCCTGGGCACGTGGCAGCGCTTGACGGAGCCGGTCGCGAACAGCATCGCCTTTGCCATCTCCAAGGCCATGAATGAGCAGTTGCCCGAAGAAATGAAGAACATGGTGGGCGATGCCGCCAACATGATGACCAACATGGGTGGGGCGCTCTTTGGCCTCCAGCTGGGTCAGGCCGTTGGCGCCTTGGCCAAGGAAGTTGTTGGTTCCACCGACATCGGTATCCCGCTGGCCGATCTTCAGATGGCGCTATTGCCCACGAACATCAAGGAATTCGGTGAGGGGCTTGAGGTTCCCGAAGAGGAAATCCGGTTGTTCCTGGCCCTGCGCGAGGCCGCCCACGCGCGCCTCTTTGTGCAGGTTCCGTGGTTGCGCGGTCACCTCCTCGGGGCCATCGAATCGTATGCTCGCGGCATCCACATCGACATGTCGCGGATCGAGGACCTGGCCCACAATCTGGATCCTTCCAACCCCGAGGCCATGCAGGCTGCGCTGTCCGAGGGCGTCTTTATGCCCGCCCGCACGCCCGAACAAGACGCGGCCCTGGCGAAGCTTGAAACGGCCCTGGCCCTTGTTGAAGGCTGGGTTGACGAGATCAGCTTTGCGGCGGCAGCGAACCTGCCCTCCGCCGGAGCCATCCGCGAAACCATCCGACGCCGTCGGGCCACGGGCGGACCCGCCGAGCACGCATTTGGTTCGCTTGTTGGCTTGGAATTACGCCCCCGCAGGCTTCGCGAGGCCGCAGCCCTCTGGGCGTCCTTGAAGGAGCAGCGCGGCATTGCCGAACGTGACGCCATCTGGGCCCACCCGGACCTCCTGCCCACCTCTGCCGATCTCGACGATGCCGCAGGCTTCAGCGCCCGACGCAGCGCCGAGGACGCCTCCGAATCGGACGTTGACGCGGCCCTGGCAAAGTTGCTCGACGGCGGCTTTGAGGACTTCGCTGCCGAAGACGACGCTTCGAAGGACGAGACCGACGGCGCACCGGATGACGGCGGGCCCGAAAACACCTCGAAGTAATCCCACGTTTCACGCCTAACGATTCACGCCCCGGCGGCCGGTTTTCTCCAGTGCAGGTGGTCCACCACCGCGCTTAGGAGAACCGGCCGCCGTTTTCCTTGGCCCATAGGCTCCTGCTGTTGCCTACTCCGAATCGATGTCGTCAGCATCATTGGCGCCGCTGAAGTCCCGGGCGGCGGCAAAAGCGGCCCCCTCCAGAAACGCCTTGGCCCGTTCCAACTGCGGGTATCCATCCATCTCGGCCCAGAACGCGGGGCTGTGGTCTGGGTGGATCAGGTGGGACAGCTCGTGCAGGAGGACGTAGTCTAGCACCCATTCGGGCATGCCCTGGACATGGTGGGAGATCCTGATGGATTTGCGAGCCGGCGTGGCTGACCCCCATCGGGTGTTTTGATTGGTGACCCAGCGCACCGATTCAGGAACGGCCCGGGACCCCAGAAACTTCGCAGACAAGAACGTGGCCCGTTCCATGAGCGCGGCATTGCTGGCGGGAAGCTGGCGACGGCCCTTGTTTGCCCGGGCTTTCTGCTCGAGCTTGGCCACCATGAGCGGCACCCAGTATCCTTCGTCCTCAAGGCTCAAACGTGCCGGCACGGCGATCACGGCCTGTCCGTTTTCCCAAAAGGCGGACAACCCACTTTTGCGCCGGGTGGTTCGCCGGACAACAACCGCTTCCCCGTTGCTGAGCGTGTGGACGGAGACGGAGTCCCCCGGGGGCCCGGGCGTTCCCCGGCCGATGGTTTTAGGACGCGGTGCTGTTCGTGCTGCCATGCTTCGACGGTACAACCTCATCGTCACGGTTTCGAATCCTCCGGGGCGGGCTGTGGATAACTTCGCACGCGCTCGGGCCTTAAGTGCCAAGATCGGAACAGAAACTAAAAACCATGAAGGCTTGAAGTTGCAGGAGGGCGTCATGACCACCATCAATCCGGGGCTTCGGATGGTTCGCCTCGGCGCTGACACTGTCCAGATTGGGCTTGGCCCCGGGGGAATGGTCCTTGCAGGCCTGCAGGGCTGTGAAGTGGCCTTCCTGGACGCGCTTCGCCAAGGAATCACCGATTCCTTGGTGTTCAAACGCGCCGAAGAACTGGGGGTGGAGGCGCCGCGGGCCCACGAGTTGTGCGCCGCACTTGCCAGTCATCTCTTTAGTGATGCGGAATTACATGCCGAAGGATTCCGTGCCGAGCGGCTTCTGCCTGAGCATGCTTCGCTTCTGGGCCTCCACCAGCAACCCTGCAAAACCCTCATGAACCGCCGCGAGCACGCCGTGGTTCATCTGGTGGGGTTGGGGCGCACCGGTTCAGCCCTGGCCGGTGTCCTGGTGGGCGCAGGGGTGGGGACAATGCTGCTTGAAGATGATCGCCCGGTATGCCCCAGTGATGTGGGGCCGGGCTCATTCAAGCTCAGCGATCTAGGCCTTGCCCGTTCGGTGGCCGTCCGGCGTCGGCTCTTGCGCATCGATCCGGGCTGCAATGCTCACATCTTGCACGACGGCGGACAGGGCGGCCCAGATCTTCGTTGCCTTGACCTGGCAATCGTGACGGGCCACGACGTTGTCGCGGCCAACACCGTTGCCCGCTTTGTTGCTGCGGAACGGCCGCACCTTTTTGTGGTCATTCGGGAACAAGACGGAATGCTGGGTCCCCTCGTCATCCCGGGTGAAACGGCATGTGCCGAGTGCGTGGATCATCACCGTGGAGTGGCCACCACCGCGTGGCAGGACGGGCAGGTCTCTCCGGTCATGCCGGGCCGGCACCCAGGGTTGTTGGAAAACATTGCCTTGGCAACAACACTGGCGGGCATGGCAGCAACGCACGCCCTCTTGTTTCTGGACGCCGTCAACCAGCCGGGGTCCTACTCGGCAGTCATGACCTTCCACCCCGAAAATGGCCGGTGGACGCGGCAGGAATTCACCACGCATCCGGGATGTGGCTGCCAATGGCAAAATCAGCCGTTCGCCACAATATCCAAGACGGCTTCTCCGTAGCGTTCCAGCTTGGACGGGCCCACTCCGGGCAGGGCCGCGAGTTCGTCAAGATCCTGCGGGGCAGCCTCTGCAATGGCCATGAGTGTTGCATCGGTAAAGACAACAAAAGCCGGCACCGAGGCGCTCGTGGACTCCCCCAGCCGCCATTCGCGAAGCTGCTCAAAAACAGCCTCATCGTAGCCGGGCGGGCAGTCGGGGCAACGGCCAACCTTGCGTTCGGCTCCCGTATTGAGGATCTTTCTGCAGACCCTGCAGACGGAGGGGCCAACGGGCTTGCGGGACTTCCGGGCGCCTGAAAGTCGAGCCTCCGCCGGTGCGCCGGCGGAAGTATTGGGGCGGAGCCCGTCAAGGAACCGCGACGGCCTGCGGTTGGCGCGGCCACCGGGCGTGCGGGCGGTGGACCAGGAGAAATTCAAGAATTCGCGCGCTCGGGTGATTCCCACGTAGAGCAGCCTGCGTTCTTCATCCACGGTCTCGGGGGTGTCGGCGAAGGAAATGGGCATGAGCCCCTCGCTCAACCCGACCAGGAACACGGCATCCCATTCAAGACCCTTGGCCGAGTGCAGGGACGCGAGTGTGACGCCTTGAACCGTGGGCGCATGCTGGGCGGTTGCCCGGTCTTGAAGTTCGGCGACAAAGTCAATGATTGTGAATGTGTGCTCCGGGGTGCTCCTGGAAACCGCCAATTCATCGGCCAGGGCAACAATGGCGGAGAGCGATTCCCACCGTTCGCGCACAGCACCACCGGTCTTGGGCGCCCATTCCTGGTACCCCAGGTTGTGCAGTACGGCGCGGACCAGCTGTCCCAGCGGCTCGTCGTCGGCCGCCCTGGAGGCTGCCCGCAATTGCAACATGGCATCGCGAACTTCCTTGCGGGCAAAGAAGCGTTCACCGCCGCGGAGCTGGTAGCCAATATTAGTGGCTGTCAATGCCTGCTCATAGGCTTCGGACTGCCCGTTGGTTCTAAAGAGCACGGCGATTTCGCTGGCCTTGGTGCCGTTGCCAATGAGCGCCTTGATGCGGGTTGCAACCGCCGCGGCTTCGGCCTCATCGTCGCTGCATTCAAGGAACTCTGCGCTGGGTCCGGTAGGTCGTTGAGCCACCAATTCCAAGGGTTTTGACCAGAGAGCATCGGCCGTTAGGCCGCCACTGCGCCGGTTGCCCAGCAAGGAGTTGGCGAGCCCAACCACCTGCGGCGTGGAACGGTAGTCCCGCACCAGCTTCACCACATTCGCTTCGGGGAAACGTTTCGGGAAGTCCAGCAGGTGCCGCGGAGTTGCCCCGGTGAAGGAGTAAATGGTCTGGCTGGCATCGCCCACAACGCACAGCTCATCACGCCCGCCCAGCCATAAATCAAGCATGCGCTGCTGGAGCGGGGAAACATCCTGGTACTCATCAACCACAAAATGCCGGTACTGGTCGCGCACGGTGGCGGCTACCCGCGGGTCTTCCTGCAGGATGCCCACCGTGATGAGCAAGACGTCCTCAAAGTCGATCAAGTTTCGATCGGCTTTGACGTCCTCATAGGCCTGGAACAACCGACCCACGGCCACCTTGTCCAAACCGCCGGGTTCGCCGCGGTCCTCGGCCTTGAGGAGGTACGTCTCGGGCGTCAGCATGGACACCTTGGCCCATTCGATTTCGGCGGCGAGATCACGAATGGCGGCGCGATCGGTGGGCAGACGCAGACGGCGGGCGGCCTCGGCAATGATCTGTGCCTTGTAATCGAGCAAGCCCGGGAGCTGACCGCCGACGGCGTGCGGCCAGAAATACTGCAGCTGCCGCAGGGCGGCCGCGTGGAAGGTGCGGGCCTGGACGGTGCCCACGCCCAGATCCCGCAGACGGGTGCGCATCTCGGCTGCGGCGCGTGCCGTAAAGGTCACAGCCAACAGGCGGTTGGGGTTGTACACGCCGGTGTGGACGCCATAGGCAATGCGGTGTGTAATGGCTCGGGTTTTGCCTGTTCCGGCGCCAGCCAAGACGCACAGTGGACCGTTGAGTGTGGTTGCTACTGTGCGCTGTTCGTCATCGAGACCGGCGAGGATGCGTTCTTCCGCAGTGCGTTCATCCATGACGGGCAGTCCGGATTGCTGTGGGTCAAAACTCATAAGGTGGCACCTGGGGCAACAAGTTCAGCGGCGTCCACCGCGTCACCGGGTTCGTTGATGCACCCGCCATACCAGCGCTCAACGAGCTCGCGGGCAATGGAGAGCCTGCCCGGAATGCCGGCATTGCCGTTGAGGACTTCTGCCTGCAACTCTTCGCGGCTAAACCAGCGGGTAGCCCTAACTTCAACGTTGTCGGGGGTCGATGCGCTGGATTTCGTGTAACCCATGAACCCCAGCATCAGGGAGCGCGGGAACGGCCATGCCTGGGAGCCCACATAGCTCAGCGAGTCCAGCACAACACCAACCTCTTCGGCGATCTCACGCACGGCGGCCCGCTCGCCGCTCTCCCCCGCTTCAACAAACCCGGCCACTGTGGAGTACTTGTTGGGCTCCCATGCGAAGTTGTTGGCCAACAAAATCTTGTCATCAGGACCCACAATGGCCACGATCACGGCGGGGTCCGTGCGCGGGAAATGTTCCGAGCCGTCCTTGTCGCAGCGGCGCATCCAGCCGGCGCACAATGACTCGGTGGGGCCGCCGCAGCGTGGGCAAAAAGCATGCGTTGCGTGCCAATTGGCCACCGCCTGCGCTTCTATGAACACCTCAACATCACCGGCATTCAAGGTGCTGGCGACGTCACGGTACCCCGCAAAATCGGCGCCGGTGGGCACCCAGGCGAGGTCTCCGGCGTCGTACGGAAGAACCTGCAGGACAAGGTCAGTGCCGTTGGGGAGGCCGTGGCCGGCAAGAGCCTTGGCCAAGTAGACATGTGTGGTCCCTGCCAGCGGCTCCGCCGGGAGCGCTGCGGGATCCAAGTAGCCCAGCGAGCCTGCGTCCATGAGGGCCTTGCCGCGGTGGAAGACCACCACGCGGCGGGCAGCGGATTTCAACACCGCCTCCAGATACCCCGGTTCGCTGCGTTGTTCGCACTGGCGATCGAGCAGGGTTTCGGGGGACGGGCTGGGAATGGTCATGTTTCTACCGTACGCATCGGGGACGAATTTTTACATTCGGGCGGGCGTGATTGTGGACAACTTCTTCCGGCAAAACGTGGGCCACGGCGCAATTGTTACCGATCTGCCGCAATGAGTTCTTGCGACTCGCCGCCCCAACGGCGGGGGGATGGTCCATTAGCGTTCTACGGTGGAGGGGTGAGACGAATGACTGCAATCGAATTGGCCGCGATCGCCAGCGCCGCCGTGCCCGGACTTAATGTCACAGCGTTTGCGCCAGAGCCAGATGATGCGGCCGATTTTTGCTCCGCCATGCTCGTTGATGCGGAGAACCGGCGGTGGCGGGTACGGTCGCCGCGCCATGCCGAGGCCAGTACTCGCCTCGAAACCGAACGCCAGGTTTTGCGGGCCTTCTCCCCCGCAATCCGGGCCGAGCTGCCGTTCCTTTTGCCGTCCGTGGCTGGAACCGTGCGCCAGGGCGAGCTCATTACTTTTGTTTACTCGCACATCACCGGCAAGGCCCAAACTGTTGAGCGGCTCGCCTCTGGAACGCCCGCACTCGCGTTGGAAATTGGTGCCGCGATAGCCGCCATTCATGATCTGCCGCAGGAACTTGTCACAAATTCTGACCTGCCCAGTTACACGGCCAACGAGTTCCGCCAGCGCAAGCTCAATGAACTGGATCAGTCGGCCACCACGGGCAAGATCCCGCCGTCTCTGCTGCGCCGTTGGGAACACGCCATGGAAGATGTGACTCTCTGGCGTTTCAACGCCTGCGTTGTCCACGGCGATCTTCACGAGGACAATATTCTGATCGAGAATGACAAGGTCACGGCCGTCATCGGGTGGACGGATCTGCGCGTTGGCGACCCGGCCGATGACTTTGCCTGGCTTGTGGCCGTCAACGACACCGATTTTGTTGACACAGTGATGCAGGCCTATGCGGCCGCCCGCCATGAGACTCCGGACCCGCACCTGCTCCGGCGTGCAGCGCTCAGCGCCGAATTTGCGCTGGCCCAGTGGCTCGTGAAGGGTTATGCCGCCGACAGCGCCCGCATGGTCGAAGACGCCGAGTCCATGCTCAAGACCTTGGAAGCGGACATTCTCGAGCACGGCGGGCAGCCCATCAGCGTTGAAGCCACGGTGGTCCCGACTGTTGTTCCGACAGCACCTGGGGCTCCCGTCAAGTCCGCCGAAGCCCCGACGAGCTCCTCCGTTTCCGTTGCACCCGTGCCCGAGGCGCCAGACTCCGACGAGCCTGTTTCCGAGGAGACGGCAGCCATCAAGATTGTGCATGCCGCTGAACCCAAGGAAGTCGACGACGAGGCAGACGTAGCCGAAGAAGCGGCCAAGGAAGATGACAACCTTGCCGAGAACGTCGAAACCAGTGCCATGAAGGTCATCCCGCTCAAGAAGGACTGAGCTGACGGCTGGCCGGTGGCAAGGTCCCGACAGGCTCGACCACCGGGGGCTTGGCCCCCGCTGATTTCTCTCACCCCGTATACGCGCTCGTGACGATCGCTTCGAGCTCTTCCTGACCGGCCAAGTCGACGGGCCGGATCAGCTTGTCCTGACCCACGTAGTAAAACGCTGCTCGCACCTGATCCAGGGACACACCCTTCAGGCGTGACCACGCCAACCTGTAAACGGCCAGCTGGACGCCGCGCACCGCCAGCTGGGCTTTGGTGGGCACCCTGCCGGTTTTCCAGTCGATGAGATCCCACACGCCGTCGGCATCACGGAACACGGCGTCGATGCGCCCGCGCACCACCACGTCCGCCACCCTGGTTTCAATGGGAACCTCAAGATCGGCTGGAACCCGGGTAGACCATTCGGAGTTTTTGAACGTTTCCTGCATATCGGCCAGCCCATAAGCCTCATCGACGTAGGAGTCGGCGCCCGGTTCCTCGTCAAAGTCGAGCTGTCCCGTGGTGGCGAAGAAGTCCTCGATCCAAGCGTGGAAGGCCGTTCCCTTGCGGGCTGCCATCCCTGGCTTGGTGGGTACGGGGCGCCGCATGGCACGAGTGACCTTTTCGGGGTCCTCCCCCAGCGCCACCAAACGCGAGGCGGAGATATGCGGGGGCAGTTCCACCCGCAACTGATCGGATTCAAGCTGGTCCTGGGCCAACAGCACGGACGCTTCCTTGCCCCACTGAGGGTTCCGGGTGAGGAATTCGGGCGAGCCCGCCAAGGTCTCGAGCCCGCCAGCGTCCGTTCGGGTTACAAGGGAGGCCCGGACCGCGGCGGCCGAGCGTTCGGCGTTGTCCCGGCGACCCGTCCTTGCCGCAATGCCGGCCCGGCCTTCAATGTCCGGACCGTTGAGCGGATCATAGGGCCAGATCGCACTCTCGGCGCCGGCACTGACCGGGTTGACGGCGTCGTCCTCGGGATCATCATTCCACTGTCCGCGGGCGGCGGACTGACGTGCGCCTTCGGTCAGTGGGAGTAACTCGTCAAGGAATGGTGAGGGCACGAGCGGCTTCTTCCCACTGCCCCACACCGTGGTGGAGCACATGAGGAAGTCCCGGGCCCGTGTGAAGGCAACGTAAGCCAGGCGGCGTTCCTCTTCCTCCGCGTGGAGCAGGACATCGTCGGCAAAGAGTTTCTCGTTCTCCATCAAGGACCTTAGATCCGGCACGTTGGTATCCCACACAGGGAGGTCGTCGCTGTCGCCGCGCAGGGGCCAGGGCAGCGATTTGGCACCCGTGCTCCAGCGGTCAGCGCGGGCGCTGGGAAACGCGCCGGCGTTCATGCCGGGCACAAAGACCACGTCCCACTCAAGCCCCTTGGATGCATGCACTGTCAGCAGGGCCACGGCGTCAGGGTTGCTTTCAACCGGCGTCATCTCCAGCCCGCCTTCCTCTGACTCGGCGGTTTCCAGCCAGCCAAGGAAAGCGTCCAGATCCACGCGTTGGGCAGCTTGCATGAAGGTGGCGGCAGCGTCGGAGAAGGCATCAAGGTGTCGCCGGGCGTGATGGATGCTGGAGCCGGGTTTCGCGGCCAGTTCGATGTCCAGGAGCATGGTCCTCTCGACAACCCCGAGCAGGTTGGACAGGTCCTCCCCCACAAAGGTGCGCAGAACCCGCAACTCGTCCCGCAATGCCAGGAGCCGGCCGCGGGCAACATCGCTGAGCGGGCGGCATGCCTCGGGCCAGTAGTCGGGACTCAAATAATCCAGCGCCTCAATGAGCGATGAGGCATCAACGAGATCGGCCGTAACGACAGCAGCATCCGCGGCAGCCACAGAGATCTCCTCGGGCATGTTTTCACGCCGGAGTGCGGCAGCGTCAAAGTCCACCCTGTTCTTGGCAGCCCAGGCGCGACGACGTGCCAAATGCCGGGCCCAATCGGCAAACGCCATCAGATCCGCAGGGCCAATGCGCCACCTGGCTCCCGTCAACAGGCGCATCAACGCATCCGAGCGCCCGGGATCGGCAATAACGCGCAGCGTTGCCACCAGATCAACAATCTCCGGCGTACCCAGCAGCCCGCTCAGGCCCACGATCTCATAGGGAATCCCGCGCGCCTCGAAGACTGACTGCAGCCGGGAAAATTGCGCGCGACGCCGGCACAAGACCGCCACTGTCATGGCACCCTGGGCGCCACCGCGGTGGGTGAAATCGCCTTTGCGGTCCAGGATTTCGGCAGCGATGGCTTCGGCCTCAGCCAATTCTGTTTCGTAGCGGGCCAGCAGTACCTCGCCGTCAGGTGCGTTGGGTTTTTCGCGCAGCGGCGAAACCACCACGCGAGGCCCTGCCGCTGCGCGCTGCGCCTCCGTCAACCCGGCAGCCAATTTGGCATTGGCCTTGCGGGATTGGGCCGCGGTCAACTCGGCCGACATCACATTCGCGGCAGCCAAAATATGAGCGGAGTTCCGCCACGCGATGGTGAGCTCGGCTGTTGGCGCGTACCCGCCGTCGGGCTTGAGGAAAATCTCCGGGAACCTAAAGAGCTGGCCCGCCGAGGCTCCGCGGAAGCCGTAGATGGATTGATGCGGATCACCAACGGCCGTGACGGGGTGACCGGCACCGTAGAGCTGGGCGAAGAGCTGCAGCTGGGCGTGGGAGGTGTCTTGGAATTCATCCAGGAGCACCACCTTGAATCGTTGCCGCTCCATCTCGGCGGCGTGCGGGACGTCGCGAGCGATCCGGGCGGCCAACGCCACCAGGTCACCGTAGTCCAGCACATTCCGGCGGCGCTTGGCCTCGGCGTACTTCTGCACCAACCCCACCACGGAGGCGCGCGTTCTCAATACATCCAGCTGCTTGTTGACAGTTGCCGTGCGCGGCTTGGCAGTTTCGGCAATGTAGGGAAGCGCCTCAAAACTGGCCAGATAAGACTCGATGGTGGACATGACCTGATCGGGATCTTGCAGGTGTTCGGCACATTCGCCGGCGAGGTCCATCACGGATTGGATGAGCGTGGATTTGGCGGCCGTGAAGTGATCGTGAGCGCCGTCGTGGGCTTCCACAACATCACTGGCAAGCTGCCACGCGTCTGCTGCCCCCATCACCACGGCGTCGCGTTCAATGCCCAGGCGCAGGCCATAGTCCGTGACGATGCCGCTGGCGTAGGAATGGTAGGTGGACACCTTGGGTTCAAGAGCGTCCCGGGCGGCCGCGGCGGGAGCCAGATCCACCAGCCCCGACCGGGCAAGGGTGCCAAGTTTTGCCAACTGCCCGCGGATCCTCGAGGCGAGTTCACCGGCTGCCTTGCGCGTAAACGTGACACCAAGGATTTCCTCGGGGCGCACCAAGCCGTTCGCAACGAGCCACACCACGCGGTCAGCCATGGTGGTGGTCTTGCCTGATCCGGCTCCGGCAATAACCAGCAGGGGTTCCAAGGGCGAGCAGATGATGGCTGCCTGTTCCTCGGTGGGCGGGCGCTGTTCCAACAGCTCGGCTAGTTCATAGGGGCTCAGGACTGCGCGCTCGGGCGCCCCCGCCTGAAAATCAACCGGCGCGTTGGTGCCCTGGAGGTCAGAAGTACTCATTCGGTGATTTGTTTCCCTTCAGGGCACAGCGGGCAGATGGTGGGTAGCGGGCAGCCGTTGCGTTCAGACCAGTCGGCTCCGTGACGGGCTGGGAAAACGGCCTGCGCCATGAGCAGGGCGGCCTCCATGACCTTGCGCGTGGGGTCGTTCTCGCTGCCGGCAACCATGGCTGCCTGATCCTGAGTCTTCACGGTCTTGGTGTTGTCCCCCAGCGGCAACAGCGCGGCCCCGCCCGAAACGGCGCCGGCCAGCCCTGCAGCGGCTGCCTGCTCCGCAAATCCGCCGGAACTGACTGCCACCTGATAGGCGCCCAACTGAGGGTGTTCGGCAACCTGCTCCTTGGTGGGCTTGGTGCGTCCGGTCTTGATATCCACGACGATCAGGTTTCCCTGGGCGTCTGCCTCAAGCCTGTCCACCTGGCCCCGCAGGCGAACCACATGGCCGTTCTCGGGAAGCTGACCGAGATCAACCGTGAAGTTCTCCTCCACGCCCACCAGGGTGCGCCCCTGTTGCCTGGCATCGATCACGTATTGGGCCAGTTTGCCCAGCATCTCCTGGGCACGTTTGTAATCAACGTCCGTTTCCCACGATTCGGGCAACCCAAGGGACGGCCAACGCTTGTCCAGCTCGGCCAGATATTCGTGCCCTGCGCCGTTGGGTATGTCCTGGGCGATCCCGTGGATAAGTGTGCCCAGGCTGCGGGCAAAATCGGTGGTTGCTTCGCCACCGGCTGCCTTGATGAACCAGTTCAGCGGAGATTTCAGCACCTCTTCCACTTTCGACGGCGAGACCACCACGGGCTCCCCCGGCGCCACGATCGCTGCATCCGTGCTCAACGGCAGCAGGCCCCACCACTGGGCGGGATGGGCCCCGGGCACGCGTTGATCGGCCAATACGGCAAGCATCCGTGCCGCTTCGGGTTCGGCATGCATTTCCGATTCCTGCCGCAGCTCCGCCACCAAAGAGCGCAGCGTCATGGGGCGCGGAACCTGCTCCACGGGACGAACTGGATATTGGGACTCACCACCAGAGTCTGTGACGGGGACGAATGGAGCGGCCAGGTCAAGGAATTGCGAGGGCTGCAGATCGTGCCCGGCGGCAGCCGTGAGGATGAGGATCTTACTGGCGCGGGAAATGGCGGCGGCGAAACTGCGCAGCTCGTCATACCTGATGTCACGCAGCCTGGCGGCCGGTTCAATCTGCCGGGCCGCCTGCGCCCCGTTTTCCAAGACGTCCACCAGCAGCTGGCTTCCCAGCAGCTCCCCACGCAAACGAGTGTTGGGCCAGACACCCTCCTGCAAGCCTGCCACAATCACGATTGGCCACTCCCTGCCAGCCGCACTGGCCGGGGTCAAGATCTCCACGGCATCCGTTCGTTGGGCGCGGGCCGCCAGAGTGTCCATGGGCAGTTCCTGGCTCATCAGGTAGTCCAAGAACTGTTGCGGGCTGGAGCCGGGCAGCTGGTCAACGTAGCGCTCTGCAGTCTGGAACAACGCCATAACCGCATCGAGGTCGCGGTCTGCACGAATACCTGTTGGCCCGCCGCGCAGCGCCTGCGTCTCCCATGTCCCGGAGCTGTCGCAGGCATCCCACAACGCCCACAACACGGTCTCGGCATTGGCGCCGGGCTCGGCCACGGCAGCCTGGCCCGCGCCCAGCATGGCCGCGATGCGGCGTGCGTTGGCGGCCTCCCACCCGAGTGGTTCCAGCTTCTCGGGCTTCAACAGTGCTTCCACGAGCAGTTCGTCGCTGGCCCGGCCGCCACCTGCATGCAATTCCTGCTGGCGCAACGCTTGGCGCAGACGGCGCAGGTGCAACGCCGTGGAGCGCCCCAACCGGGAGGTCAACAGCGAAACGCAAGCCTCGGCGTCGAGCTTCTCCGGGGCCAGGGCAATGCCAAAGGCTTCAAGCAGGGGGCGCACGGCGGCCTCATCGCGGACTGGGTTCTCTGCGACGGGCACCTTGACGGCAATCCCCTGCGCGCTCAGATACCGCTGCAACGCGGCCAATGCGGAACCGGTACGGACAATCACTGCCATCTCATTCAGGCCATAGCCGCCCAGGTGCTGCAGGTGCAGGATGCGCTCGGCCACCAAACGCAGCTCGTGCACCTCGGATGCCACCACATGCGCACTCACATACGAGTTGTCGTGGCCGGACGACGCCGGGTCCCCGGCTGTTGCCTCCAGCTCGCCTTGGCTTGCCGGCCAGGCAAGCTCCCTGGCCTTGTGGCCGCCACGGATCTGGAAGATCCGGTCGGCAACGCCTAGCCACGCCGCAGCCAAGGGCTGGCCCATCCGGTGCGAGGTGGACAAGGAAAACTGAAGCAAGGGGCGCTCGTGCGTGGATAAACTGTCCGCCAGTGACGCCACAAGATCCGGGCGGGCGCCACGGAATCCCTGCACCACGGTGTCCGGCGAGGCCGCCACGAGGACATCCTTGCCGCGACCCACCAGGCGAAGGAGCTCGTGCACCGACTTATTGGCCTCCTGGATGTCATCAACAACAATCAGGGTCAGCCTGTTGCGTTCCTGCGCCAGAAACTCCGGGTCCAGCTGCAAAAGTGTTGTGGCCGCCGTGATGATGCCTGCCGGGTCAAAGGAGCCGGACTTTCCCCAGTCCACCACGTCCCGGTATTCCTGGTACAGCGATCCTGCCGCAACCCAATCAGGGCGCTGATTGGCCACCCCCAGCTCGGCCAGTTCCGCCGGAGCAAGTCCGTATTCAATGACGCGGTCAAAGAGCTGGCGGATTTCATGGCGGAAGCCTCTGGTTTCAACGGCGTCGGCCAATTCGGCTGGCCACTGCGGGTCGGTGCCCAACCCCATCCGGTGCCCCACCAGCAGATCCCTGATGATCAGGTCCTGTTCCGGGCCGCTCATGAGCCGAGGCGGTCCGTCAAGGTGTGGCATGCGCCCCTCAACCTTGGCCCGGCGCAACAAGTCAAAGGCGTAGGACGACCAGGTTCGTGCCGGGGAGGTGCTCAGGCTTCTTGTAAGCCGCGCACTGAAGCCATCACGAAGCCGTGCGGCAGCAAGACGCGACGGAGCCAGCAGGAGCGCACCGGCCGGGTCAATGCCGTGGTGGTCCATTCGCTTGACTGTTGCTTCGATCAGTACCGTTGACTTGCCGGTGCCCGGCGCACCCCAGACCAGCATGGGGCCCGAGCCGGGTGCAAGATCCACCACACGCTGCTGGTCGGCACTGAGCTGCGGGGCACTCCTGACACTGTCAGCCGGCGGCACGAGCGAAAGCCTGGGCACGGCAAACCTGCCCCGCTGCGCTGACTGCTCTGGATTCGGCTGATCTGCTTGCATGCTCATGCCTGAATTCCATCACGAGGTACTGACATTTCGGATCCGGCGTCGTCCGCTTCCTGCAACGTGGCCGCAATTGCATCGATGAGGTCAAATTCAGCTTCCGTGGGATTCCAACGTGCAGCCTTCATATCCACACGCCACGAGGCGGCCGTATCCCCACGCAGTGCCGTTTGCTCCTGGCGGTAGTGCTCCAGCGCCCGGCGTTCGTGCCCCTGGGGTGCCTGGCCGCCGGCCCGAATCACCCGCCACCAAGGCGCGGTGCTCCCCTGGGCGGCCATGACGGCACCCACCTGCCGGGGACCGCCGCTCTCCAACAAGGCCGCAATGTCTCCGTAGGAGAGAACCCGTGCAGGCGGAATCAAGTCCGCCACCGCCAAAACCGCTTCAAGATACTGCTCACGCATGCCTCAAGCGTAGTTGGCCATTGCGTCCGGGACGCTCCTGGTACTTCTTTGTCCATGGCAGCAGGTAGCGTTGAGGAATGACTAGCTGGAGCATGCACCCCCGTGCCGCATTTGACCTGGAAACAACGGGCAAGGATCCGCGCACGGCCCGGATCGTCACGGCGTCGATCGTGATGGTTGATGATGCCGGTGCCGTTGCCGAAAGCTATGAGTGGCTGGCCGATCCCGGCGTTGAAATCCCGGAAGAAGCTTCGGCTATCCACGGCGTCTCCACGGCGCATGCGCGCGAAAACGGGCGGCCCGCCGATGAGGTCACGGCCGAGGTAGGCGCCGTCCTGGCCACCTTGTTCGCCAACAACATCCCCGTGATCGCCTTCAACGCCAGCTATGACTTCACCGTTCTGGCCAACGAGGCTCGCCGGCACGAGCTGCCGCAGATCACGGCCGCCCCGGTGATCGACCCTTTTATTTGCAACAAGCAGGTGGACAAGTTCCGCAAGGGAAGCCGCACCCTCGTGGCGCTGTGCGAGGAGTATGGCATCAAGCTCGACGACGCCCACACCTCGGCCGCGGATGCCGAGGCCACTCTTCGCCTGGCAGACGCCCTAGCCGCCAAATACAGCGTGCTGCGGGTAGACCTGAACGATCTGCATGCCGCGCAGGTGGGGTGGGCCCGTGAGCAGGCTGCAGACTTCCAACAGTATTTGCGCCGTATGAAGGACCCCGCCGCTGTTATTGAGGGTGACTGGCCGGTCCTGCCCTAAGGCCCGCAACGCCTGGCCGCATCGAAGTCTTGTGATTCAAATCACATTATCAGTCACTTTCAATTGCACAATTAGTGGCACGTCAGTCGTGCGGGACTGCATACCTGCGTTCAGTCAGGGCAGGCGCCCCGTGGCGCATGATCGCATCTTCTTTGGCAAAGCACCGAATCAAGCACGCATAAGTTCATATCAGCCATATTTTTGGTGCGGGTGACATAATTTAGTTTTGTTGGTTGAGTTCTGCTAAGAAGCTCCTGTGAGCTTTAGCCCGGCTCCCACGCCACGCTTATTCCCCTCCCGAGCCGTCCTTCGGGCTGGGCACCTGCAATGAAAGTGAAAGTTTGATGAAGAAATCTGCCCTGAAGTGGCTCACGACCGTTCCGGTCGCCGTTGCCTTGGCCTTCTCCCTCGCAGCTTGCGGCGGCGGCACGGATGCAACCAGCTCCGAAACCCCCACGGATGCCCTTGCCGGCAGCGACCAGACCTCGCTGGACAAGTACACCACCGCCGACGTCACCGCGCTGGACAAGATTGATACGGCTGCCCTGGGCCTGATCACGCCCGGCACCATCACGGTCGGCACTCTTTCCGATGCCCCGCCGAACATCTACATCGACAAAGATGGCAAGTTCACCGGTTACGACAACGAACTGCTGCGCGCCATGGGCGAGAAGCTGGGCCTGAAGGTTGAATTCAAGTCCACCGACTTCTCCGCCCTGCTGTCCCAGGTTCAGAACAAGCAGTTCGATGTGGGATCCTCCTCGATCTCCACGACCGACAAGCGCCGTGAGACCGTTGGTTTCACCAACGGTTACGACTTCGGTTACATGGCCGTTGTGGCCAAGACCGACTCTGCTGTCAAGGGCTTCGCCAACTTGAGCGCCGACACCCGCATCGCCGTTGTTCAGGGCACCGTTCAGGATGACTACGTCACCAACACGCTCAAGCTCGAGCCGGTTCGCTTCTCCGACTACAACACGGCCTACGCCAACTTGAAGAACGGCCAGGTTGACGCCTGGGTTGCTCCTTCACAGCAGGCAACCGGCCAGGTCAAGGATGGCGACGGCACGGTTATCGCAGAGTCCGTGGTCAACACTCAGAACTTCACCGCTTATGCCGTGAACTCCGAGAACAAGCCGCTGATCGATGCGTTGAACTCCGCGCTGGACGCAGTCATCACCGACGGCACCTGGGCCAAGCTGACCAAGGAATGGTACCCGGAGCGCGAAACCCCCGCTGATTGGACCCCCGGGTCCAAGGCCGCCAAGATCTCCTAAGGCAAGCAATTCGTGGATGCATTCGAGCAGTTCCTTAAAACATTCTTTGACTGGCAGGCCATGGGGGAAGTTATTCCCAGCATGCTCACTGTCGGCCTGCCCAACACGCTCATCCTCGCCATTTCCTCGGGCATTCTGGGATCCATCCTTGGCCTGGTCCTGGCCATCATGGGCATCTCACGAAACCCCGTTTTACGGTGGATGGCACGGATTTATACGGATATCCTCCGCGGGCTTCCCGCCATCTTGGTCATCGTGATCATCGGCATCGGGCTGGGGCCCATCTTGCGCCAGTCCATGGGTATCACCAACCCGTTCCCGTTGGGGATTTTCGCGCTGACTTTGATGGCTGCCGCCTACATGGGTGAGATCTTCCGTTCGGGCATTCAGAGTGTTGACAAGGGACAGCTGGAAGCATCCCGAGCCTTGGGCTTCAGCTACACCTCAGCCATGATGCTTGTGGTCATCCCGCAGGGTATCCGCAGGGTTCTGCCGGCCTTGGTGAACCAGCTGATCCACCTCATCAAGGATTCGTCCTTGATCTACATGTTGGGGCTGCTCTCCAGCCAGCGAGAAATCTACCGCGTGGGCAACGATGCGGCCGCGAACTCGGGAAATATGTCTCCCTTGATCGCCGCCGGGTTGTTGTACCTGTGCATGACCATTCCGCTGACCCATCTGGTCAACTACATCGACAAGCGCATGCGCGAAGGCCGGGCTCAGAAGATTGAACCCGACGAAGCCGCCGCCGTCGTTGGAAAGGGCGCTTAGACATGAGTGACTTTAATTCAGGCTCCCTGACAGCCACCAATATTCATCTGGCCTTCGGTGCCAACAAGGTGCTGCGCGGGATCGATCTCCACGTACCCCAGGGCACCACGGCATCGGTAATTGGCCCCTCGGGTTCTGGAAAGTCGACCCTGCTGCGCGTCATGAACCGGCTGATCGAACCAGATCAGGGTGACATCCAGCTCGATGGACGCTCCGTTTTGCAAGACAACCCGGACGAGCTCCGGCGTCGCATTGGAATGGTTTTTCAGCAGTTCAACCTGTTCCCACACAAAACCGTGTTGGACAATGTGTCCCTGGCCCTTCACAAGATCAAGAAGTTGCCCAAGGATCAGGCTCGCGCCAAGGCCCTCGAGCAGCTTGATCTTGTGGGCCTGTCGCACAAGGCCGATGCTCGTCCGGGGAATCTTTCCGGCGGGCAGCAGCAACGTGTGGCGATTGCCCGCGCGCTGGCCATGGAGCCTGAGGTCATGTTCTTTGATGAGGCCACGAGCGCCCTGGACCCGGAGTTGGTGAAGGGCGTCCTGGCGCTCATGACCGATCTGGCCAAGGGCGGCATGACCATGGTGGTTGTGACCCACGAAATGGGCTTCTCCCGGAATGTGTCCGACACCGTGACTTTCATGGATGGCGGTGTTGTGGTGGAAACCGGATCTCCGGACCAGCTGTTCACCGAGCCGAAGACTGACCGTTTGAAGGGCTTCCTCTCGGACGTGCTCTAGCATCAAAACACGAAAACGGGGCCAACCCGCGAGAACGGTGAGTACTTTCGCCGTTCTCGCGGGTTGGCCCCGTTTTCGCGTGAGACTAGGCGGAAGCTGCAGCCTTCGCCGCGGCGGGCAGGGCCTCGAAGATGCGGTTCATGGCTGCGTCGTCGTGAGCTGCGGAGAGGAACCAGGCTTCGAAGACGCTCGGCGGCAGGTACACACCGGAGTCCAGCATGGAGTGGAAGAACGGCGCGTAGCGGAATACTTCCTGTGCCTGCGCGTCGTCGTAGTTGTGAACGCCGTTGGCTGCGGTGCCGAACGCTACAGAGAACAGGCTGCCGGCGCGCTGGATGGAGTGGTCAACACCCTCCGCGGACAATGCGCCTGACAGGGCTGCGGACAGCTCCAGTGAGCGTGCATCCACCGTGGCGTAGACGGCCGAGGTGGCGGCAGCCAGCGTGGCAACGCCGGCGGCCATGGCCACGGGGTTTCCGGACAAGGTGCCCGCCTGGTAGACCGGGCCCAGGGGAGCCAGGTAATCCATGACGTCCGCGCGGCCACCGAGGGCCGCCGTGGGAAGTCCGCCACCAATGACCTTGCCGAAGGTGAACAGGTCAGGGGTCCAGCCTTCGGATTCGCCGGTCAGGCCCCAGTAGCCGGCCGCACCAACGCGGAATCCGGTCAGGACCTCGTCCAGGATCAGCAGGGCGCCGTTGGCTGAGGTGATACGGGACAGCCCTGCGTTGAAGCCCTCCCCCGGGGTGACGACGCCCATGTTGGCGGGTGCGGCCTCGGTGATGACGGCGGCGATCCGGTCCCCATGCGCGGCGAAGGCGGCTTCGACGGCGGCGAGGTCGTTGTACGGCAGGACCAGCGTCTCGGCAGCGGTGGCGGCAGTGACACCAGCGGACCCGGGCAGCGCCAGCGTGGCCAGGCCGGAGCCGGCCGCGGCCAGCAGCGAATCCAGGTGTCCGTGGTAGCAGCCGGCGAACTTGATGATCAAGTCACGGCCTATGAAACCGCGGGCCAGGCGCACGGCAGTCATGGTTGCCTCGGTGCCGGTGGACACCATGCGGAGGCGTTCGACGCCGGATACCCGCCCCTGCACCAAGGCGGCCAGTTCGCTTTCGGCCGGGGTGGAGGCGCCGAAGCTCAGTCCGTGGTCAACGGCCGCGTGGACGGCTGCCAACACATCCGGGTGCGCGTGTCCCAACAGGGCCGGGCCCCAGGAGCACACCAGGTCAACGTAGTCGCGGCCGTCAGCGTCGGTGAGGTAGGCGCCCTTGGCGTTAACCATGAAGCGCGGTGTTCCACCCACGGAGCCAAAGGCGCGCACAGGCGAGTTCACCCCACCGGGCATGAGGGTCTTGGCGCGGTCAAAAAGTTCCTGCGAGCTGGTCATGAAGAATCCTTGGCTAAAGGGAGCTGAATTACGGAAGAAGTGAGTTTTAGTTTTCGCGGAGCCAGCCGGCCAGTTCGGCCGCCCAGTAGCTGAGGATCATGGTGGCGCCGGCCCGCTTGATGCTCAGGACCGATTCCTCGATGGCCGCCCTGCGGTTGATCCAACCGTTCGCTGCGGCTGCCTCGATCATGGCGTATTCACCGGAGATTTGGTAGGCCGCAACCGGCACGGGGCTCATGGCTGCTACGTCTGCCAGGATGTCCAGGTAGCTCATTGCGGGCTTGACCATGATGATGTCGGCGCCCTCGGCGAGATCCAGTTCCACCTCAACCAGCGCCTCGCGGCGGTTGCCGGGATCCATCTGGTAGGTTCGGCGGTCCCCCACAAGCTGAGAGTCAACGGCTTCGCGGAACGGGCCGTAGAACGCCGAAGCGTACTTGGCCGCATAAGCCAGCACGGACACCGTGGTGAACCCGGCGGAATCCAGTGCCTCGCGAATCACTGCCACCTGCCCGTCCATCATGCCGGAGGGCGCCACAATGTGTGCACCCGCGGCGGCCTGGGCCACGGCCATCTTGGCGTAAATTTCCAAGGTGGCATCGTTGTCCACTTGGCCGGCGGAGTCCAAAACACCACAGTGCCCGTGGTCTGTGAATTCGTCCAGGCAGAGATCGCTCATGATGACCAGGTCATCGCCCACTGCGGCGCGTACGTCCCGGATCGCCTTGTTCAGCACACCGAAAGGATCAATGCCGGCAGTCCCTGTTGCGTCTCGCTCGGCCGGAATGCCGAACAGCATGATGCCGCCCAAACCCAGCGCCACTGCCTCACGCGCAGCCTCGATGAGCGAGGCAGTCGTGTGTTGCACCACGCCCGGCATGGAGGTGATGGCCCTGGGCTCGGTGAGGTCTTCGCGGATGAACACCGGCAGGATCAAGTCCGCAGGCGCTACGGAGTATTCGCTGACCAGACGGCGCATGGCAATGGTGCTGCGCAGGCGGCGGGGGCGGTGCTGGGGGAAACTCATGATGACTTCCTAAATTACTGGTTGTGTAAATTGTTGTGGGCCCGGGCCAATGCGGCCACGATACCCTCAGGCGTTGGTTGTCCTGCTGTGGCGGCCACGTGCATCCCCAGCCGTTGGGCTTCAGCGCGGGTTGGCTGCCCGATCGCCACCACAAGGCAGCTCGGAGGCAGCGGCGCCATGGTTTCCGCCACCCGGCGGGCTGCACTCCCGGATGCAAGTACGACGGCGTTGATCGCCCCCGTTTGGATCTCCTGTGCCGCTTCGGCTGGGGTGAGTACTTCAGGGACGCTGGAGCCGGAGGTTCCTCGCGGGCAGTAAGATTTCTTCGGTCGCAGGGCGACCTCTGAAATCCATCCCCGCTCCGGAGCCTTCGACTCCAGCTTGGCCGTCAGTCGCCTCACCG
This sequence comes from Arthrobacter alpinus, assembly GCF_900105965.1. Taxonomy (NCBI): domain Bacteria; kingdom Bacillati; phylum Actinomycetota; class Actinomycetes; order Micrococcales; family Micrococcaceae; genus Arthrobacter; species Arthrobacter alpinus. The sequence goes on along the minus strand of NZ_FNTV01000001.1, from coordinate 66,246 downwards.
GATCGGCCGGATAGTCCACAGTCCTGTAGGCCGTGACGATCTCGGGTTCCCAGCCCTTGTCGGTGAGCCCGTTCACCAGGGTGGGCTCGGCGAGGTTTGACTGAGGCAGGAGAACTCGAGTGGATCCGCCGTCGGCCGGAGCCATGACCGGCCACAACTCCACGAGCCCGGCTGCCGATTGCATGTCCACCGGCGCCAGCGAAGCGTTGATGCCTTCGGCCGCCAAGACGGCAACCGAGGTGGGCCCGATTGTCGCCACAAAAGTCGTGGCCGGAATAAGCTCTGCCAGCGTAGTTCCAGCGGCTTCGCACCACTGTTTCATGGCCCGCACCGTGGTGATGGAACTGACCACGAGCCAGCTGTACTCCCCCGCAGCCAAACGGCGCAGCGCGGCACCCAGGGCTTCCGGATCACCAACCTCAAAATCTATGAGGGGAACCAAGACCGGCTCAGCCCCGGCCGCAGCCAAGGCCTCAACCAAAGCCCCGGCCCGGTCAGCACTGCGGGTCACGGCAACGCGCAAGCCAGACAGCGAGCTGGCGGCTTTATCGGGCGCGACCACCGCCGCGGGGTCGGTCATTTCGCGGAGCCGGCCAGATCTGCCAAGTCTCCTGCACCGCCGGCGAGGAGTTCCTCGGCCAGCTCGATCCCCAGAAGGGTGGCGCCCACGCTGGTGAGACCGTCAGTAGCCTTTTTGAGGCGCATCGAACGGGTGCCGTCCAAGGAGCAGACAACGGTTTCCAGGTACAACATGGAGCCCTTGCGGTGGGCCAGGGCTCCCACGGGTGCACTGCAGCCGGCCTCGAGGCGGGCCAGAAGGGCACGCTCTGCGGTGACGGCCAGGCGAGTGTCTTGGTCGTCAATGGCAGAAAGTGACTGTCCCAAGACGGTCGTGAGGTCGGTGTCGGCGGTGCGGCATTCCAGGGCAAGCGCGCCCTGGCCGGGGGCTGGCAGCATGACGTCGCTGTCGAGGAATTCGGAGACGGTGTCCAGACGTCCGATGCGGCCCAGGCCGGACGCGGCCAGAACTACGGCGTCCAAATCTGCAACCTTGCCGGGGACAACCTCGGCGGCCGCATTGCCCGGCAGGCCGGGCACTCGGGCCAGGCGGGTATCGACGTTGCCACGGATATCGATGACGGTCAGGTCCGGGCGTGCCGCCAAAAGCTGCGCGGCACGGCGCGGCGAGCCTGTGCCAACAGTTGCGCCTTCGGGCAGCTCCGTCAGCTTTAGGCCATCCCGAGCACACAGGGCATCCCGAGCATCGGCACGCACAGGGATGGCACCCAGGGCCAGACCTGGAACGGCCGCGGTGGGCAGATCCTTGAGCGAGTGCACGGCCACGTCAACACGGCCGTCCAGAACGGCAGCACGCAATTCGGCGGCAAATACGCCCGTGCCGCCCATCTGGGAGAGCGGACCGGTGAGGACATCGCCGTCGGTCTTAATGGGGATGATCTCAGCCGTGAAGCCGCCAACAGCACTGAGCTTGTCGGTGATCTGTCCGGTCTGGCTCAGGGCCAGCTTGCTCCCGCGGGTTCCAATTTTCACGCTTGCCATTGTGTCAGCCATGGGAATTAAGAACCAGCCTGGGTGGATGCGGAGACGAGGCCAACGGTGCTGCCAACCTCAGAGATAACGGGCTTTTCGCCACGGAAGTTGGCACAGCAACCTGGGTTGCACACATCAAACCACGGACCCAGCTTGGTCATGGCGGGGCGTTCTTCAATGTGGTTCTCAATGGTGCGTTCACAGATCAAGTCCACGAGTCCACTGACAAACTTCTGATGCGTGCCGGGGGTGGGTGAACGGTCAAAGGCCAGGCCCAGTTCCGCGCAGGTTTCGGCGGCTTCGGTGTCCAGATCCCAGCGGACCTCCATGTGGTCGCTGACAAAACCCAGCGGAACCACAACAACACCCTTGGTGCCGGCAGCAGCCTGATCCGCCAGGGCATCGTTGATGTCGGGCTCCAGCCACGGCACATGCGGGGCACCTGAACGCGACTGGTACACCAGAGACCATTCCTGGTTGGGGTCAACGGCAGCCATGATGGCCTCTGCGGCAGCAAGGTGCTGTGCCACGTAGGCCGAATTTTCGGCGAATTCGCGCAGTTCAAGCTCGGAGTGGCCCGAGGCTTCGGCGTCCCTGGTGGGGATGGAGTGCGTGGCGAACATGACGTGAACCGGGGCCTCGGGAGTCCCTGCCCCAGCCAGCTGGGCACGGACCTTCGCCAAGGATGCGGCCGTTCCTTCGATGAAGGGCTCAACAAAACCGGGGTGGTCAAAGTACTGGCGCACCTTGTCCACGGCCAGTTTTCCATCCAAACCGGTCTCGGTCAGGGCCATGCCAATGTCCTCACGGTATTGGCGGCAGCTCGAGTATGAGGAGTAGGCGCTGGTGGTGACCATCAAGAGTCGGCGGTGCCCGGCGTCGTACGCCTCTTGCAGCACGGCGGGGATGTACGGGTCCCAGTTGCGGTTGCCCCATAGTACGGGCAGCGCGATGTTGCGGCTGGCCAGCTCGGCCTCCAGGGCCGCCTTCAGGGCACGGTTCTGGGCGTTGATGGGGCTGATGCCACCATTTTTGCGGTAGTGGTGGCTGACCTCTTCGAGGCGCTCGTCCGGGATGCCGCGACCGCGGGTCACGTTGCGCAGGAAGGGAATGACATCGTCCTGGCCCTCGGGACCACCAAAGGAGGCGAGCAGGATCGCGTCGTACTGGGCCGGGGCGGAAACCGGGGCGCTCATCGGAGAACCTCGGCAACCTCGGCACTGGCAACGCGGCGGCCTGTGTAGAAGGGCACTTCTTCGCGCACGTGCAGGCGGGCGTCGGAGTAACGCAGGCTGCGCATCATGTCGACGAGGTCGATGAGGTTGTCAGCTTCCAGGCCCAGGAGCCATTCCCAGTCACCGAGCGCGAAGGCGGAGACGGTGTTGGCCTGGACCTGCGGGAATTCGCGGCCCAGCATGCCGTGTTCGCGCAGCATGCGGGAGCGGTCCTCGGCGGGCAGGATGTACCAGTCGTAGGAGCGAACGAACGGGTAGACGCAGACCCAGCCCTTGGGCTCGTTGGTGCCCATGTAGCTGGGCGCGTGGGACTTTGCGAACTCGGCTTCTCGGTGCACGCCCATGGCCGACCAGGCGATCTCGGTTGCGGCGAACAGCTCGGTGCGGCGGATGGAGCGCACGGCGCGCTGCAGGCCTTCGGCATCGGCGCCGACGAGCCACACCATGATGTCCGCATCATTGCGCATGGCGGAGACATCGTAGGCTCCACGCAGGGTGATGCTTTGTGCAGCCAGCGCGGCCACCAGGTCATCAAACTCTGCAATGGCGGCATCCGCGCCGGTGAAGGATCCGGTCCGCTTGAAGACTGTCCACAGCGTGAACGGGGTCTCACTCGGGGTTTTAGTGACAGATTCTGCATTTGTGTGGCTCATGGTTTCAAGTTTGCACCCCAGCGGCCCGAAAGCTTAAATCAAGGTTCTCTACATTGCGTAGAAAGTGCCCAATGTCACTCTTTGGCCATGTCCTGGACTAGCGTGCCAATGGTTCGTCGGGTCCCGGCCACCACGGCCGCGAGCCCGTTGCCGCTCAGCCAGCCCCCGGTCAGTGCGAGCCCCGGCACCGCGGCGGCCAAGGCCTGCACCTGCGCCATCTTCGCCTGATGTCCGACGGCGGCAAACGGCAAGGCTCCCTTCCACCGGACAATGTCCGCGCCCAGGAGATCGGCCTCGGTTACCTCAATGCCCAGCAGGGTGGAGGCATCAGCCAATGCGGTGGGCACCAGGTCTTCCTCGGTGGGCGTGGCTGCGGTGAGGCGCACCGCATCTGACCGCTTGACGCCGGCACGCCCGTAGGAGAGCCGCAGGACGTGAGTTCCAGGGCCTGTGGAATCGGCCAGCCAGCCCCACTTGGACGTTGCGTGTGTGAGGGCCTTGGCCTTGACGCCCTCCACGCCGGGGGCCACCAGCACCCCTGTCCCACGCGGTGCTGAATCGAGTTCGGGTACGTCCACCACCAAGGTGACAAGCCGGATGTCTGGTCCGGGGGCAGGAGCAAAGGGCACTAGCTGGGGCAGCTCGGTGGACAACAGCTTGACCGCGGTCGGGCCGTCTGTGGCTACCACCAGCAGTGAAGCGGCATCGCTCCCCTGTTCGGTGCCATGCTCCCATTCGACGTTCCAGGGCGCGGACAAAGGCTCGGCGGGTCCGGCGGATTCTGCCGGGTCGCGGTAGATGGCCTTGACCCGGTATCCGGCATGCATTTGGACTCCCGCAGCCAGCAGTTGCTCCACCAGCGCCGTCACAAGAGTGTGCATCCCGCCCATGAGACCGCCAACGGCCGAGCCGGGCTTGCTGCCACCTGCTCGTTGGGCTGCCACGGCGGCGGCCAGCGAGCCATGTTCGCGGATGCCCGCGCGCAGGCCCGGGGCCACCATGTCCACATCAAGCAGCTCGGGATCCGCCGAGTGCACCCCGCCAACCACGGGTGCCACGAGCCGTTCGAGGACTCGCTTGCCCATGCGGGCGCGGACCAGCTCGGCCACGCTGGACACGGCCTCGGTGGTGCCGATCGTGGCCGGCATCTTCGCGTCCAGGGCCGCTCGCAGCACACCGGAGGCGCCCAGGGCCGCGCGGACCTCGGGCGCGTTGAGATCAGAGGGGATGCCCAAAACACCAGTGCGCGGCAGCGGCACGGGGCCATCCGGCAACCAGACCCAGGCGCCGGCGGGATTGGGCGTCACAATCTTGGCGGCGAGCCCCAGCTCCGCGGCCAAATCAGCGACGGCGGTGGTGCGGGTCGCGAACGATTCCGCACCGCCGTCGAGCACCACCCCGGCCACCTCGTGCTGGGACACGCAGCCGCCCCAGGCGGAGGCGGCGTCGTACACGGCAACCTGGAAACCGGCGGCTTGGAGGTCCTTGGCGGCCAGCAGCCCGGAGACGCCGCCGCCAACCACCACGGCACGTTGGGCGAGCGGATGGCTGTGCTGCTTCGCTGCGTGTTTGCGGTGTTCCATGGTGTCCCCTTACGGCTGGTGCTGGGCTGCGCTGGTGCTAAATGGATTGCTCTAGATGGAATGAATGAGTTCCACCACGCGGGTCAGGATGGCGGGATCCGTTTCGGGCGGCACTCCATGCCCCAAGTTCACCACATGGCCGGGCGCCGCGGCTCCGGCTGCTACGACGGCGCGCACATGCGCCTCAAGGACCTCCCAGGGCGCGTTGAGCAGGGCCGGATCAATGTTGCCCTGCAGCGGCACGGTGCCACCGAGGCGGCGGTTGGCCTCGTCCAGCGGCAGGCGGTAATCGACGCCCATGACGTCCACGCCCACGCCGTACATGGCGGGGAGAAGTTCGCTGGTTCCGGTGCCAAAGTGAATCAGGGGAACACCCAAATCGCGGACATGGTCCAAGGCCCTGGCCGACGCCGGAGCAACGTGCTCGGTGTAGTCGGCGAGTCCCAGCGAACCTGCCCAGGAATCGAAAAGCTGAGCGGCGCTGGCTCCGGCCTCGATCTGGGCGCGCAGGAACTTGCCCGATGCGTCGGCTGCCCAGTTCATCAGCCCGGCCCAGAGTTCCGGCTCCGCGTGCATCATGGTGCGCGGGCCCAGGTGGTCGCGCGACGGCTTGCCTTCAACCATGTAGGCGGCCACCGTGAACGGGGCGCCGGCGAAGCCGATCAGCGGGGTGCTGCCCAGTTCGGCAACGGTCAAGGCAACAGCCTCACGGATCGGATCCAGCGCCTCATCGGTCAGCTCGGGCAGGTTTGCAATGTCCTCGGCCGTGCGGATGGGCTTGTCCAGGACGGGGCCAACCCCGGGAACAATGTCAACGCCCACACCGGCCAGCTTGAGGGGAATAACAATGTCGGAGAAGAAAATGGCCGCGTCAACGTCGTGGCGGCGAACCGGCTGAAGGGTGATTTCGGCGGCCATGGCCGGCTTCAGGCAGGACTCCAACATGGTGGTGCCCACCCGCAGCTCACGGTATTCAGGCAGTGAACGGCCTGCCTGGCGCATGAACCAGACGGGACGGCGGCTGGGAGTGCCACCGCGGTAGGCCGTGATCAGGGGGGAATTGGCGGTGCGGCCATCCATCAGGGGGTGGCTGGGGCTCAGTGTCATGGCACCACCATACAGAGCCAATCTGGGGTTCTTTTGTGCACAAACTGTCACCGTAGTAAGGCATGGCGGCGCGGTGGGGGTAAGCAGCATCACAGATTCTTGGTGACGCTTTTGCCTTCCCTGTCCGCAAACCATCAGGTTGGGGGTCTACCATTGTGAAATTGTGGTCGTCTTTTCGCTCGTTGCCTCTCATTCATCCATTGATCTGGAAACCGTTGCCCGCCTAAGTGCCGGTGCCGCGGCTGTCAGTGCTGACGTCATCGAGAAGGACAACGCCGTTGCCGGTCTTGTCACTTTGGCAACGTGCAACCGCTTTGAGCTCTATGTCCACGCCCGCAGCCACGAAGATGTTGAGGCTGCGCGCAGCTCCTTGATTGAGACCGTCAGCAAGCACTCGGGACTGAGCGAACCACAAGTTTCCCAAGCATTGAACACCCTGCATTCGGATGCGGTCCCCCGCCATCTTTTTGCTGTCAGCACGGGCCTGGAATCCGCGGTCGTGGGCGAACGCGAGATTGCCGGGCAGGTACGCCGAGCGCTGAGCACCGCCCAGGAACAGGGCGTGACCTCCCCGCCGTTGGTCCGGCTCTTTCAGGCTGCAGCCAAGACGGCCAAGGATGTAGGTGCACAGACGGCGCTTGGCCGCCGTGGCATGTCGATCGTTTCCGTGGCACTGGATCTAGCTTCTGACCTCCAAGACGCCGCATCCTCTTCCGTTGGCGAGTCGGCCAACGCCGCATCAGTTTCCGGCCCTCTGGCTGGTAAATCTGCTGTCCTCTTTGGCACGGGCGCCTATGCCGGTGCCGCCATGGCTCAACTGATCCAACGCGGATGTACCGACATTTCGGTGTATTCCTCCTCGGGCCGGGCCGAGACATTTGTTGCTTCCCGTGGTGGCACCGCCTTGGATGATCAGGCCCTGCCCGCCGCGGTGGCGAAGGCCTCGCTGTTGGTTGGCTGCAGCGGCTCGGACCACCAGCTTTCCAGCACGGACCTGGGCGAAATGCGCAGCGATTCCACGCAGCAATTAACCGCTATCGACCTGGCCTTGACCCATGACTTTGCGCCAGATATCGCCGATCTTCCGGGCGTAGACCTGCTCACGCTCGAGACCGTGCGTCAGGCGGCCCCCGCCGAACAGGAATCAACATTGGCGGAGGCCTCGGCCATGGTTGCGGAGGCCACCCGGACCTTTGAACAGTCTCAGAATTCCCGTTCGCTGGACCACGCCATCGTGGCGCTGCGCCGTCACACGATGGCAGTTCTTGACGATGAAATTGCCAAGGTCCGTAAGCAGCACGGTTGCACCGCGGCCGCCGATGAAGTGGAATTCGCCATGCGGCGCATGGTCAAACAGCTCTTGCACGTCCCCACCGTCCGGGCCAAGGAAATCGCTGCAGCCGGCGATGCAGAAAGCTATCTCGCGGCCCTCGATGTGCTCTACGGCCTGAAAATCTCTCCCGAAACCATCAGCACGGCCATCACGAGCCGCGTCGAGGGCGAAACCGCCGTCTAGTTCGAAACCTCTCAGCCGAGGGCGTTGACCCCTGTCAGCTCCGCCGACAGCTCCCACAATCGCTTGGCGTCTTCGGCGTCCACGGCGTGTGCGTCGACTCCGGAAAAGCGGGCCAGCTCGGATTGCGGATCAGTGGGACGGGCAATATCGCAGTCCTCGCAGTACACACCCCCCTTGCCGTCGAGTTGAGGTGACGTTGCGGTCCAGACGGACGTTGCGGCTCCCTGTTCCGGGGTCTTGAACCCTTCCCGCAGCTTTCCTGCCTTGTTCATCCATCCGGCCGCCACCATTTCATCTCTGGTCAAATGGCGCTGCAGCCCGGTCATGATGCCGCCGGGGTTCACGGCAAAGGCCCGCACCCCATGTTCGGCTCCCCGGGCATCAAGCTCTACGGCGAAGAGGCTGTTGGCGGTCTTTGCTTGGCCGTAGGCCTGCCATTTGTCATAGCCCTTGGTGAATTGGGGATCATCAAAGTGAATGCCGGAACGCTTGTGGCCGGTGGATGACAGCGACACGACGCGTGCACCGCCGTCGGCAAGGATGGGCCACAACTCGTTGGCGAGCGTGAAGTGACCCAAATGATTAGTGGCGAATTGTGCCTCCCACCCGGGGCCAACCCGCGTTTCGGGGCAGGCCATGATGGCGGCGTTGTTGACCAAGATGTCCAGCCTGCGCCCGGAATCCAAGTATTTGGCAGCGAACGCTTTGACGCTGCCCTGATCACCTAGATCCAGTTCAAAGACGTCTACACTGCCTAGATCTGCTGCTGCCAGCACCCCGCGGGCATGATCGGCACGACGGGCAGGAACGCTCACCGCCACACCAGCACTTGCCAGCGCCCTGACGGTCTCCAGCCCGAGGCCTGAATATCCGCCTGTCACGATGGCCGCACAACCGGTGAGGTCCATGGCTTCGACCACGGAAAGCGCCGTGCTGTCGTGGCCAAACCCTGACCCGAGGGGCTGTTGCAAGGTCGGCTGATGGTTTACGCGATTCATGATGCGCCTCTTCCATGGGTGCGGTCCGCTCGCGGGCAAGCAGAACCCTTTGTGCGCAATGTACTCCTCTATGCCGTGTTTGTCGCCGTCAGTGCCCGGCCTTGGCCCAGGCATCGATTCCGCCGTCAAGATGGACGACGTCGTCATACCCTTGCGAGGTCAGGCTCGCCAGCGCTTGGGCCGAGCGGGTGCCTGCCTTGCAATGCAGGATCAGCGGCACTCCGCGAGGCACCTGCCCAAGGGCCGAACCATCCCGGATCCCGGCCAAGGGGATCAATACTGATCCTGGGATCCGGGCGATCTCGAATTCCACAGGTTCGCGCACATCAACCAAGACGAAGTTGTCCTCGCCCCGTTCTCGGCGAACCAAGCGTTCGGCGAGCTGCTCGGCTGAGATGAGATCGTCCCTGTCCGCGGCCGAGGTGGCAGGGCTGAAGCCGCAGAAAATCTCATAGTCCACCAACTCGGTGATGGACGGAGCCTGCGGATCCTTGGCGATGCGAATTTCACGCCAACGCGCTGTGAGGGCGTCGAAAATCAAGAGCCGGCCCAGCAACGATTGCCCGATCCCGGTGATGAGCTTGACCGCCTCGGTGACCATCATGGCCCCAATCGAGGCGCACAGCATGCCGAAAACTCCTCCTTCGGCGCAGGACGGTACGGTTCCGGGGGCCGGCGGCTCGGGGTAAAGATCACGGTAATTGGGGCCGAACTTGTCCCAGAAGACACTGACCTGCCCGTCAAAGCGCAGGATCGAACCCCACACATACGGCTTGCCGAGGAGCGCCGCGGCGTCATTGACAAGGTAGCGGGTGGCGAAGTTGTCGGCACCATCCAAGATGACGTCATAGTCGGCAAAAATGTCCAGCGCGTTGCTGGAATCCAGGCGAAGAGGATGCAGAACCACGTTGACGCCGGGGTTCAGCTCAAGGATGGAATCGCGGGCGGACTCCAGCTTGGTCCGGCCAATGTCACCCACGCCGTGAATGACCTGACGCTGCAAATTGCTCAGCTCAACGGTGTCGTCGTCGACGATGCCCAAAGTGCCAACGCCAGCCGCCGCCAGGTACAGCAGGGCGGGCGATCCCAACCCGCCTGCGCCAATGACCAGAACACGCGAGTTGCGCAGTCGGCGCTGGCCATCCAGACCAATTTCCGGGATCAGCGCGTGGCGCGAATAACGCTCCAATTCCTCCTTGGCCAGCGGCGGGCCGGGCTCAACGAGCGGTGGAAGGGAGGGGCTTTTGGTGGGAAGAGGCTGGATCAAGGAAACCATAACTATAAATCTAGGGGGTGCCCGCGCAAGTGGCCAGCCACCGAATCATGTGAGGAAGGTCTCAGTTCCAGGTGGCGACCATCACCGTGATGATTGTCCTGCCGTTACTGACCGTGGTGGCCCGGACCACGACGCTGCTGGAACTTTGAATGAACAAAGTGCCGCCATTTCTGCCTTGAGCCTGCAATAGTTCTAATTTTGCTTCAACTCCACCATTTGGGAGAATTTTATGCGGTCCGCATGGCCTGTGCGAGTCAGAGGGACAAGCCGGAATTATCAGCGGAGACAGGAGCAACATGATTTCAGTTGACCGGATCAGCAAGAGCTACGGCTCGGGGGAAAATGCTGTTCGTGCACTCGACGACGTCTCCCTGAACGTCGCCAAGGGCGAGATTTTCGGCGTCGTAGGCCAAAGCGGTGCCGGCAAGAGCACCTTGATCAGGACCATCAATTCCTTGGAACGGCCAGACAGCGGCACTGTCACTGTCGATGGCCAGGACATCAGCCTCCTTCACGGCGCGGGGCTGCGATCTGCCCGCCACAACATCGGCATGATTTTCCAGCACTTTAACTTGCTGAGCAGCAGGACGGTCCAGTCCAATGTGGAGCTCTCGCTGGAGATCACCGGCATGGACCGTGCCGCACGGCGCAAACGTGTAGCGGAAATCCTTGAGCTCGTTGGCCTGGAGGGCAAAGCCACGGCCTACCCCTCGCAGCTTTCCGGAGGACAGAAGCAGCGTGTTGGCATAGCCCGCGCGCTTGCCTCCAAGCCCTCGGTGCTCTTGAGCGATGAAGCGACTTCCGCCTTGGATCCAGAGACCACTCAGCAGATCCTTGATCTCATCCGCAAGCTTAGCCGCGAATTGGGCTTGACCGTCATGCTGATCACCCATGAGATGGACGTGGTGAAGCGCATCTGCGATTCCGCCGCGGTCATGAGCCAGGGCCGGATCCTGGAACAGGGCTCGGTCGAGGGCTTGCTGACCACCGAGAAGTCCTTGCTGGGGCAGGCGCTGTTCCCGCTTGGCGAGATCCCGAAAAACGGCAACACGATCATTGAGATCACCTTCAACGGTGTCACTGCGGACCGTCCCGTCATCGCACAGCTGGCCCGAACTTATGGCATAGATGTGGGCATCCTCGGTGCCGCCATCGAAACCATCCATGGGCGTCAAACGGGCAGAACCCGGCTGGAACTTCCCGGTGCCCAAGAAACTGTCGCTGCGGCCATCGCTGATCTGCGCAGTCAAGGACTATTTGTGGAGGTAATCGGATGCTAGATCGCAATGACCCGTCCTTTTGGTCCGATCTCTTCGAGACCATCCTGCAGGGCGCTGGCGAAACGTTGTACACAGTTGGCTTCAGCCTGATTTTCACCATCGTCTTCGGTCTTGCCGCCGGTGTGGTCCTGGTGACCACTGAAGCTGGCGGGCTCCTGGCCAAGCCCCTCGGCAGCCGCGCACTTGGCATCGTCATCAACAGGGTCCTTGATCTTCTGGTGAATGTAGGCCGATCCATCCCGTTCATCATCTTGATGATCCTGCTGATTCCGTTCACGCGACTGCTCGTAGGATCCTTCATCGGTCCCACAGCAGCCATTGTGCCGTTGACTGTTGCCGGCATTCCCTTCTTCGCCCGGCTGGTGGAGATCGGTATCCGTGAAGTACCTGTTGGGCTCATCGAGGCCGCCGAATCGTTGGGCGCAACACGCTGGACGATCCTTGCCAAGGTCATGGTGGCTGAGGCGGTTCCTGCCCTCGCTTTGGGTCTGTCCACGACAGTCGTGGGACTCATTGGTTATTCGGCCATGGTTGGCGCCGTGGGCGGTGGCGGTCTGGGAGATGTCGCTTTCCGTTATGGATACCAGCGCTACAGCCCGGAATACATGTTTGCCGTTGTCATCATCTTGATCTTGTTTGTCCAGCTGTTCCAGTCCCTTGGCAACTTTGCTGCTCGGCGTCTCTCGCACCGCTAGGCTCCGCACGTCAACTGCGCACGCTGCGGACCGATCCGCGCCTGCAGACACTTCTATCGAAAGAATCACCATGATCCGTTCCACCCTTTTCAAGGCCGCCGCCGTCGGTGCAGCCGCCATCTTCGCGCTCACTGCCTGCGGTACAGGCCCGGATTCGTCCGCTGCCGACACGATCAAGGTGGGGGCACTGGCAGTCCCGGCCGGCGACATGCTCAAACATGTCTCCAAGGAGCTCGCCCCCAAGGAAGGGCTCACGGTCGACTACAAGGAATTCAGCGACTACAACACCCCCAACGCTGCCCTCAGCGACGGCGACATCGACGCCAATCTCTTCCAGAACACCACCTTCATGGAGACTTACAACAAGGCCACCGGCAAGGACCTGGTCAGCGTCGGCAAGGTGTATCTTCCCCCGATGGCCCTCTACTCCAACGAGATTGCCACTCTTGGCGAGCTGCCTGAGGGTGCGTCCATCGCGGTCCCCAACGACCCCACCAATGAAGGCCGCGCCTTGCTGCTGTTGGCCTCCAAGGGTCTGATCGAGGTCAAGGAAAACCCCATTACGCTCAAGGACATCACCGCCAACCCCAAGAACTTCAAGTTCACGGAGATTGAGAACGCCAGCCTCCCGCAGGCCCTCAACGACAAGGACGCAGCGATCGTCACCCTGGCGTTCGCCCTGCCGGCAGGCCTGAGCTCGGACAAGCAGCTCTTGGTGGAGGGCGAAGACAGCCCCTTCTACAACGTGCTCGCCGTAAGGGCGGACATGAAGGATGATCCCCGCGTGCAGAAGCTCTTCAAGCTGCTCACCTCACAGGAGATGAAGGACTTCATCCAGGCCGAGTTCAAGGGTCTGGTTATCCCCGCGTCCTAGTTTTACGCTCCGGCCAACGGGTGGGCAACGGGGGACGTCTTCAAGAAGCGATCCCCCGTTTGCCCTCTACTGGCGGGTAGAATGTCACACACCAGCCCAGCGCCAACCACGGGGCAACTTACGAGAAAGGCTGCCACCATGAGTTTGGATCCTTCCGCCAAGGAGCGCCCCGCAGCACGCACGGCACCTGCCCGTATGCCCCGGGACGAACGCCGGGCCCAGCTTCTTGCCTCCGCGCTTGAAGTGTTCGTCAACCACGGCTACCACGGCGCCGCCATGGACGAGATTGCAGAGACCGCCAAGGTCAGCAAGCCCGTGTTGTACCAACACTTCCCCAGCAAGCGCGAGCTGTACCTTGCCCTCCTGGACAGTCACTTGGAGGCGCTGACCACAATGTTGGTCGCCGCCTTGAACTCCACCACTGACAACAAATTGCGCGTCCAAGCCACGATGAAGGCTTACTTCCTCTTCATGGCCAACGATGACCAAGCCCACCGGCTGGTTTTTGAATCCGACCTTGTCAACGACACCGAGGTTGCCGCCCGGCTCGAAAAGTTCAACGCCAACTATGCCGACGCTATTGGCCAGGTCATTGCCGAGGACACCAAACTGCCCCCCGTCGAGGCCACCCTTTTGGGCCGCGCCTTGGCCGGCATGGCCCAGGTCAGTGCCCGCTACTGGCTCGAGGCCAACGGTGATTTGGACATCGAGGTAGCCAGCGATCTTGTCTATCGTTTAGCTTGGCGCGGAATTAGCCGCTTCCCCAAGGAATCCTGACCGCCTGCCCCTAAAGTGGTTTGTACTTAGATCTATTTGTAACTTGCACCGAGGAGACAACTGTGGAAATCAAGATCGGCATCCAGAACATTGGCCGCGAAATTGTCCTTGAATCCGATCAAACGGCCGACGACGTCGCCGCCTTGGTCTCCGAGGCCCTAACCAAGGGCACCTCGTTGAGCCTCAAGGACGAAAAGGGCCGCGTTGTGATTATCCCCGGCACTGCCCTGGGTTACGTTGAACTCGGCGGCGAGAAGGCTCGCAGCGTCGGCTTCGCCGCCCTGTAAAAAACACAAGAAACTTCCCTGAGAGAGACGGTTCCATTTCATGGTCGCATTGGTCATTATTGCCCTGATTGCAGGCGCTCTCGGCGCCCTCTCCTGGGCCGTGGACAAGCACCGCCAGACCTTCGGCGCCTTGTTGCCGGCAGGTGCCGCGGTGACTGCAGCGCTGTTGGTTTGGATCGTCACCATGGCCGTGGGACTGGACAATGATCCTGCCACTGCATGGATCCCGTGGATTCTCTCGATCGTTGTGGGCGGTGCAGCGGCTTGGGCCACGGCCGGTTTTGTGGGCCGTACCCGCCACCAGCAGCATGTGGCGCGGACCAACGCGATCTTGCAGATTCACTAAACCGCATCATTTAAACACGTAGGCGCAGGACTCACATTGAGTCCTGCGCCTACCCATTTAAGTGTTTCTAAGCGTCTCGGCCTTCTTCCGTGCAGATGCACAGCCGGTTCCCTTGAGGATCGGTTGCGATGACAAATTGTGGGGCATTGGAATGGTCCAGGGTGCCCCCGGCTTCTGCTATCGCGGCGAGCACCTCTTGCGCCTCACTGGCAGGCACGTGAATGTCAAAGTGGAAACGGTTGGCGTTAGGCGTCTGCGTTTCTTGAAACCACAACGTCGGCAACATGCCGGCGGGGTCCTTCAACTCATCGGGCGCCCCCGCGACAAAGCCCAGGGCCGCCGCCCACACAGGCGCCACCTCCGCCATATTATTGGTATCCAAGGCAATTTCGACGCTTCTGAGCCGCTGTGGCTGTGCCACGGCACCCCCGTCTTGCGCGGCCGCCGAGATGGACTTGGCCAGTGCCGCATCACGCGCCGTCACCTTGGAGCCCGCATCGTGGGAGGTCAGGGCCACAAACAGAGTGTCATAGCGCCAGTCAACATCCGGGTGGTGGTTGGCTTTCTGCGCCAGCTCACCGATGGTGGCAAACAGCTCAAGTGCGGCGGCCGACGTCGGACACTTCAGTACCGTCGCCAGCCCACCCAAGCGGAGCCTCCACCCCGGCAGAGCGTCGAGCTCGGCGTCGATCTGCTCACGGGTCAAGACATCTTTCGCGGCCATGACTGGCTCCTTGCTTTGGTTACAGGTCGGGGCGGCCTGCCATGGCCGAGGAAGCCAACGCATGGGCACGCTTGGGAATGCGGCCGCCCTGTGCTGCCAGTCTGCCACCGATCACGGCGTGTTTGAAGGCCTGCGCCATGACCAGCGGATTCTGGGCCCGGGTGACGGCGGTGGCCAGCAGCACGGCGTCGCAGCCCAGCTCCATGGCCAGGGCGGCGTCGGAGGCCGTGCCAATTCCGGCGTCGAGCACCACGGGGACGCCTGCGCGAGAAACGATGAGCTCAATGTTGTGCGGGTTCAGGATGCCCAGTCCCGTTCCGATGGGCGCACCCAGCGGCATGACGGCCACGGCACCGAGCTGTTCCAGGCGCAGCGCCAGAACCGGATCGTCATTGGTGTAGGCGAAGACCTTGAAGCCGCGGTTGACCAGCTGCTCGGTGGCGTCCGCCAGCTCCAGGGCATCGGGCAGCAGGGTGTGCTCATCGGCGACCACTTCCAGCTTCACCCAGTCAGTTTCCAACGCCTCACGGGCAAGTTCCGCCGTCATGACGGCTTCGCGCGCCGTGAAGCAGCCGGCCGTGTTGGGCAGGACGCGAATGTTGTTTTCCAGCAGCAGCTGAAACAAGTTGGTGCCGGATTCGCCGTTGCTGTCCACCGAGTATCGGCGCATCGCCACAGTGGTCAGCTCGGTGCCCGAGGCGAGGAGGGCCTCCCCCAAGCCGGACAGACTGGGCGCACCTCCGGTGCCCATGATGAGCCGTGAGCCCAGTGCCACGCCGTCAATAACCAGTGCGTCGTTGGTAATGATTGTTTCAGTCATGAGTTGGACACCTTCACAGCGAAGTAATGAGTGGTTGTTGGAGCGTTTTCTTGTGTTTTGGGGCGGTGTTCAGCCACCCTGCACCGCCGTGACAATCTCCAACTGATCATTGGCCTGCACCGATGTTGCGGACCACTGGCTGCGCGGCACAATGTCAGAGTTGCGTGCCACGGCAACACCCAAACGTCCGCCGTCCACAGCTTGGCCATTGGCCAGCAGGGACTTGCCGGTCATGGCCGTGACCAGGTCTGCCACCGTGGTTCCGTCGGCAAGTGGCTGCGTTGTTCCGTTGATGTTGATGCTGTTCATGGGTGCTCCTGCGCGGGTTGACCGGCGGCGGGCCGGGAGGAAGGCTGGGTTGGCTGAAGGGCTGGTGAGAAGCGGTCCGGGCGGAAACATTCCCAGGCCAGATCGGTGATATTGCCCAGCAACTGGCGGGTGATGTGGGCAGCGATGGGCGTGAGCAGGACGCCGTGGCGGAAGAATCCCGTGGCGATGATAAGCCCTGGGATGTCTTTACCGCGGGTGCCCGCGACCCTGCCCAGCAACGGCGCGTTGTCCGGGGTTCCGGGCCTGGCACGAGCCGTCATTTCCATCAGTTCAAGTTCCGCCACGGCGGGTACCAGCACCTGGGCATCACGCAATAGCTGGTGCACTCCCCCTGCGCTGACACCCGGGTTGCCGTCTTCTCGGCTACTGGCTCCGATCACCACGGTGCCATCCTCGCGCGGGACGATGTACACCGGCAGGCCACGCACCATGCCGCGGATCGTTGCAGTAATGAGCGGGCGCAGGTGCTCGGGTACGCGAAGTCGCAGGATGTCGCCGTACACGGGACGGACCGGCAGCTTCAGCCCTTCGGGAAGCCCTCCGAGTTTGGCTGCACCCAAGGCGTTGGCCACGATGACCTCCCGCGCGTGGACTTCGCTGCCATCGGCAAGCAGCACGCCTGTCACCGGCGACAGGGTGTCCCCGGGGTCTCGATGCAACAGCCCGGTGGCGGACTGCTCGATGAAAACGGGCGCGGAGGCAGCAGCACCGCCGGCAGCACCGCCAGCCGACAGCAACGCCGCCCGAAGTGCCTCGGCCATGGCGCGCGGATCAACTTGATGATCCTGTTCCACTTTGTAAGCGCAGGAAATCTGTGGGCCAACCATGGGCTCCAACGCACGGGCTTCGCGGATGGTCAGCTGGGCCACCTCCAAGCCGTGACTGGCCTGGACATCGCGCAGATCGGCCAGCGCCTTGCGGTCGCCAGGGTCCCCGCCCAAGACCAATGTTGGCGAGGTGTTGAATCCGGTATGGGCGGCCTTCGGCAAGGATGCCACGAACTCTGGCCAGCGGGCCGCTGAGGCGAGTGTCAGCTTCAGCAGCTCATCTTCCTGGTAGTGAAGTTCGCTGACTGGAGCCAACATTCCGGCGGCGGCAAAGGTGGCGCCGGTCGCTGGTGCGGGATCGATCACGGTGACCGCATGGCCTGCACGTTGGGCTTCCCAGGCGATCCCGAGCCCAATGATGCCGCCACCAATGACGGCCACCTCGGTGGTCAAATTTTCACGCGCAACGGGTGCCACAGTGCTCTCCTTCCCTACGCCGGCATGATCCGGATCAGGTTATTACGCCCTTGCAGGACGTCAATCGGTCGGCGCATTCGGCGCCCTCTCAGCCAGCTTCACTGGCTCCCGCGGTACTGCACTAGTCTATGAGACATGAGCACAACTTCTCTCATCCATGACGCATCGACCACACCGTCCACCCCCTCATTGGAAAACGCCAGGCTGTATTTGTGCACTGATGCACGCGCCAAGCAGGGCGATTTTGCCGATTTCCTCAGGGCCGCTTACGCTGGCGGCGTGGATATCATCCAGCTGCGCGACAAGTCTCTTGAGGCTGCCGCTGAGCTGGAATTACTGGCCGTTTTGCGCTCCGTTGCGCAGGAGTTCGGCAAGCTGTGGGCCGTCAATGACAGGGCAGACATTGCCTCATTGAGTGGCGCTCCGGTGTTTCACATAGGCCAAAAGGACCTTCCCTTGCCAGCCGCGCGCTCCTTGGTTGGAGCGAACGTGTCCATGGGTCTTTCCAGCCATGATCCCGCCCAGGTTTCGGCAGCCGCCGCCGATCCCGACGCCGATTATTTCTGTGTTGGCCCGCTGTGGGCAACACCCACCAAGCCGGGCCGGGACGCCGTCGGACTTTCCCTCGTTGAGCATGCTGCATCACTTGGAACCACCAAGCCGTGGTTCGCCATTGGTGGGGTGGATTTGAGCAACGTGGATGAGGTGGTGGCGGCCGGGGCATCAAGGATTGTGGTGGTGAGGGCAATCACCGAGGCGCAAGATCCGACGGCGGCAGCCCAGGAATTGCTCTCGCACCTGCCCGCGCTCGGGTAACTTTTTTTACGCCCTTCTAACGAAAAGTCCGGGCCACCGCCTCCAATTCCGCCCTGTAGGCGACCCACTCTTCGGCAGTCCGGTGTGAGACATTCGGGTCCTTGGGACCGTTGCCAATGGCACCGTCGATGAGTTCACGGAGAATATCGGCGTGCCCTGCATGCCTGGCCGTTTCGACGCACATGTGGACCAAGATTTGATGAAGCGTGACATGGCGCCGCTCGCCCGTCCACCAGGGCACCTCACCCTTGGCATCGAGGGACAACATGTCGATGGTTTGATCACTGTGCCGGGCGGATAATTCGTGGAGTTCGACGATGTCCGCCCTACTCTCCTTCGCTCCGGCCCACATGTCCGCATCGAGGGGTGCATCGTCGTCAATCCACGGCAATTTCTTCTCGCTGGGCCTGCCGAAGACCTCGCCAAAGTAGCCGAGCTGAACGCTGGCAACATGCTTGAGCAGGCCAAGGAGGCTGGTCCCGGTGGGCGTCATCGGGCGGCGGGCATCGTAGTCGCTCAGGCCATCAATTTTTGAGAGTAAATCTGCCCGGCGAAGCTGCAGGTAATTCAGAAGTACGGCTTTGTCATCCATGCCTGCCACTATTCCCCATGAGGGCCACAAACGCCATGCAATCCCACCAGCTCTATGCCACCGTACCTTCAATTACCGCAATCCCGCGATGGCTTCAAGACCATCTAAATGAGACTCAAAAAGGACTGCTGGATTGCTGAATGTCGATGCTCCATACTGGCCGAAGACTTCGAAATTGACGGCACCAAAAAGCGCTGACCAGAGTAAAACACCGGCCGCCAGGACGTGATCGTCCATAGTCAACCCCATCTCTTCGCGAATCACGGCGAAGTCGTTGGCCAGACGCGGATCCAGCTGCCGACCGCGACCGGCTAGCTGCCCTGCCACGTGGGCCCCTTCCAA
Organism: Arthrobacter alpinus; assembly: GCF_900105965.1. NCBI lineage: Bacteria > Bacillati > Actinomycetota > Actinomycetes > Micrococcales > Micrococcaceae > Arthrobacter > Arthrobacter alpinus. Next base: position 47,200 of record NZ_FNTV01000001.1, on the reverse strand, counting down.
GATCAGCACCAGCCGGGTGACAACCCGTACGCCTGGCCCGGTGGTTTGCTCCGCAGGTGCCTCGTAACCCGGCACAGGTGCACCAAAAAGTAGTCCGTAGCGGGCAGGCTCAGCCAAGGCCCATTCCCTAACCGCCCGGGCTGCAGCCCTGAACTGGGCCGCGAAGTCTTCGGCCGGCGTCCGCTCCAACGCCTCATCCACGGCATCCCCGAGCGCGTTGTAACCGTCCACAACCAGCAAGGTCAGCAAGTCATCACGATTCTTGACATACCTGTAAATGGCGGATGAAACCACACCCAGGTCACGGGCCACGGCCCGCAGTGACAGCCCGGCCGCACCGTGGCGTTCCAAATGGCGGCGCCCAATACTGACAATGTCAGCCATGGTCTGCTGGCGTGCCCGTTCCCGCGGTGTTTGCGTCATGTCCCTAGTTTCACTGCAATCGAGAACATCGTCAACTTAAGTGAGCAGTGCTCTTGACAGTCTTGCCATAAGCGGGCATTCTTTATTCGAGAGCACTGCTCTCTAGTGCAGCACGTCACGAGAAAGAGAACCCATGGATGCCATCAAGATAGTCACAGGCGCGGGCCCAGTAGGCTGGAACGTCGCCAGCCAACTCGCCAACGAGGGGCATCAGGTCCGCCTACTGACCCGGTCCGGTTCGGGCCCGGCACACCCGCTGATCGAGCGGCTACGCGCCGACGTCGGAGATCCCGCACAGCTGCACACAGCCATGGAGGGTGCGGATGCCGTATTTCACTGCATCCATGGCTCCAAATACGCCGCGGAGGCGTGGCGGAGGGAGCTCCCTCGCGCGGAAGCCGCAGTAATGAAAGCGGCGGGCGAGGCCGGCGCCGTCGTGGTTTTCCCGGAAAGTCTTTACGCATACAGCACCCCGGAAAACGTCATGACGGAACGCAGCCCCCGCCTTGCTTCTACAGGGAAACGCGGCGTCCGCACGGCTCTTTTGGCCGCGCGGGCAGCGTCCCCAACGAAAACCGTTAGCGTTGTGGCCTCGGATTTCTTCGGCCCACAAGTACGTATGGCCCACGCCGGCGACCGCATGGTGCCGCTGATTCTAGGCGGCAAGCGTGTTCAGGTGATGGGCAGTACGGAGAGCCCGCACTCATTCACTTACGTCCCCGATTTGGCATCCGCAATGATCAAGGCAGCGACGGTTCCGGAGGCCTGGAACTCGATCGTGCACGCGCCTACGTTGTCGGCTCTGAGCCAGCGTGAACTTGCTGACGCATTCGCCACGGCAGCTGGTGTTCCAGCGCCGCGAGTCAGCTCCGTTCCTGGTTGGATCGTTAGGGCTGCGGGGATTTTTTCCTCGGAAATGCGGGAAATGACTGAGATGCTCTACCAGTTTCAGGGCCCGTTCGTCATGGACTCTACGGCGAGCGAGAAACTACTGGGCCTGTCCCCGACCCCGTTGGAATCGGCCGCCCGCGCCACCATTGCGTGGTGGCGAACCCAAGGTTAGTCGACTGCCTCAACCGTGAGTGCGAGCTTGCGCAGCAGTGCCGCCAACTGCGCCTGCTCGCGCTCGGTCAGGCCGGCGAGCATCTGCCGATCGCCGGCCAACATGCGCGGAAATTCCTGGTCAATCAGCTCTTCACCTTGAGCGGTCAGCTGCATCAGGACCACCCGGCCGTCATTTTCCCAGGGCAGGCGTTCAATGAGCCCGCGCTTGACCAAACGTTCGGCGTTCTTCGTTGTGGATGCTCCGCTGAGCATGGTTGCAGCCGTGACTTCGCTTGCCCTCATGGGGCCGTCGCCGCGGGCCAGCGTGCAGAGAACATCGAATTCGGCACGGGTCACCTCCGCGGGCAATAATTCACGCCCCACGCGCTGCGCCGCAAGGGCGCCGATACGGCCAATTCGCGCCATCACCTCAATACTGGAGACGTCCAGCTCCGGGCGTGATCGCTCCCACCCAAGCCGCGCGCCGTCCACAAAGTCCGTTTCCTTCACCGTCATCCCACCAGTCTAGAGATCACACTCACATGCTTCGGATCTATTTTACTAGTAAAATAGATTGTAGGATGGGTGAATGACCTCCAACGCCCGTTTTCGCCACACTGGCACCGCCCTGGCCCACTCGCTCGCACCAGCAACATGGCGCGGCGCTTTCTCCATGCGCCCGGCCGATGCCATTTTCACAACGGCCATCAAGGTGGGAATCGCGGCCACACTGGTGCTGATTGCGGGTGGCTTGGCGGGCCAGCCGCAGCTTGCCGGCATGGCAGCGCTTGGGGCGTTGACCAGCGCTTTTGGTCGCTACCAGCCCTACCGCCGGCTCGGGCGCATGATGGGAATTGTGGGCGTGGGCATGATCGTGGCCATGGCGATTGGGGTGCTCCTGGGCGCCACGGGAGTCCCGATGGCACTTCAAATCGTGATCCTCTCGCTCCTGGCCGGCCTTGCATCGCACGTGTTCACGGCCTTCCGCATTTCCGGCCCCGGCGCCGTGATCCTCGTGTTCGCAGCCGGCGCTGGTTCGGGTTACGCACATTCCTTTGCCGACGTGGCCCCGCCGATCATTGCAGTGGCGATCGGTGTGGTGGTGGGCTGGTTCGCCGCCATGGCACCTGTTGTGTGGGTCCCGTTGGCCCCCTCCCGGCTGGCAGTTGCGCGCGGTATCGCGGCCGTTGTCAGCCTGGGAACGGACGACGCCGGTCCTCGCCGGGCCGCCGCTGCCGCCGCCTTGCGCTCTGCGCGCGACTCGGTGACGGTGAGTGCCGGTTCCTTGCGTGAAAACAGCTCACGTTCGCGCCGTCTCCATCAGGACGCAGACCATCTGCACCTTTTGCTGGATGACGCCGAAGCCACGCTTGCACTATTCGATGTTCCCGGCAGTGGATCACATGCTGATGCGCTGACCCTCCTGACGCAGCATGAATTAGAACTGCGCAAGGTCCGAGGGATCCCGAAGGTTTCACTGCGGCAGACGGGAGCCGCCAGCACCGCGGGAGAAAACCCACCGTCAAGCCGCGGAACCACGCCGCCGGCCTTCTGGGCAGCAGCTCGGTGCGAATTCGCATCGCGGAGCAGTTTTCACCAGGCGCTGCGCATGGCCATTGCTGCCGCGTTGTCCGGTTGGGTCGCTGTAGCTCTTGGCCTGGGGCATCCGCTCTGGGCAACCATGGGTGCCATTGCCGCCCTGCAGGGATTGAACTATGCCAGCACCGTCCAACGCAGCATTCAACGTTTGGTGGGCAACGTAGTTGGTGCCGCCGTGGCAGTGGTTCTGTTGTCCCTTTCGCTGGGATTCTGGCCATCGGTAGCTCTGGTGGTCCTGTTCCAGGTTTTGGCCGAACTGCTGGTGCTGAAGAACTACACGCTAACCACCATTGCCGTGACGCCCATGGCGCTGATCATGACCGGACTCGGAACTCACCTGGGCCCTGACGCCGCGCTGAGCCGGGTGGCCGACACTCTTGTGGGCGTCGTGATCGGAACGTTGGTTGCGGCCCTGAGCATCTCGCTGGCCGATCGCCACCACCTGCCCAAGGAATCTCACGAGGCTTAGGACTCGCAGAGGCAGAACGGGTGGCCAGCCGGATCCAGGAAGACTCTAAATGATGTCCCCGGCTGGAATTTCGGCTTCGTGGCGCCAAGCCTCAGAGCCTCGGCCTCACCTTCGTCGAGGTCGTCAACCACAAAGTCCAGATGCATCTGTTGCGGTTTCTTCTGACCCGGCCAATCTGGCGCCTGATAGCCGGCATCCACCTGTTGGAACGCCAGCCAACTACTGCCATCGTCGGAGCGCAGTTCAACCCAACCGTCCTCCGCTGTGGCCTCCCAGCCGAGCAACGAACCATAAAAGTCCGCCAGCTCGGCTGGTTTCGGACAGTCAATAACCACTCCGGGTAACCGCGCAATTGCCATGCCTGAACGCTACACGGACGGGGCCAGTTCCATAACCCCTGCCAGCAATTCAAAGCTGCGCACCCATGCCGTGCGGTCGGTGACCTGCGTGGCCACGATGAGCTCATCGGCGTCGGCCGTCTTGGCAAAATCTTCCAAGTAGGTGCGTGCCACAGCCGGGGTTCCAATGGCCGCATAGCGGAACATGGTGTTCACCTGGTGGCCCGCCGGAGAATCCAGCAACAGGTCCATTTCTGCCTCGGTGAAGCTCTGCCCGCGACCCACAAGGGAAACTACCCGGCGTCGTCGCGCCTCCAGCGCCAGCTTCTCGGCTTCTTCCTGGGTGTCAGCCACAATCGCGTTCACCCCTGCAATCACATACGGCTGTGCCAACGCGGCCGACGGCTTGAATTCGCGGCGGTAGATGCGCACGGCATCCTCAAGCGCCTGCGGGGCAAAGTGGGACGCGAAGGAGTACGGCAAGCCCAGGGCAGCGGCCAGGCGGGCGCCGAACAGCGAGGATCCCAGGATGTACAGCGGCACCTCGGTGTCCTTGCCCGGGTACGCGTTGACGCCTGAGATGCGGGTTTCGCCGTCAAAGTAGGCCTGCAGTTCCTGCACGTCGGAAGGGAAGGTGTCCGCCGCCGTCGGGTCCCGGCGCAATGCCCGCATGGTGTTTTGGTCGCTGCCTGGGGCCCGGCCCAAGCCCAGATCGATGCGGCCGGGATGAAGTGTCGCCAAGGTGCCAAACTGCTCGGCAATCTGCAACGGGGAGTGGTTGGGCAGCATGATGCCGCCGGCACCGAGGCGGATCGAGTTCGTATGAGCTGCCACATGCGCAATCAACACGCTCGTGGCTGAGGAAGCAATTGAGGGCATGTTGTGGTGTTCGGCAAACCAAATGCGCGTGTAGCCCCACCCTTCAGCCTTCTGGGCCAGTTCCACGGACGCCCGAAAGCTTTCGGCGATGCCGCCCTCGCCCACGTGGGCAAGGTCAAGGATGGAAATAGGGAGTGTCATGAATGGTGCCTTTCAAAGTGGTCTCTCTTGCGCCAACCGCCAAGTCCCCCGGGATATTTCCACCCAGCGGCTTTAGACTTGTCACATGGAATGGCTGTGGACGGCATTGATCATGGTCGGCATGATCGTGGCTGCCATTGTGGTGATTACCTTGTTCCAACGCAGCATGTCCAAACCCGGTGCGCACGGAAACTTGGGTGCCATGGGTGGTGCCATCGCGGGCCTTGATGCCGTGTTCAACCCTCAGGCGGCCAATGCGAAGCTGGATCGCGAGGAACAAACCCGCCAGCGCGCGCCCATCCCCTCCCCCGGCGATCTTCCCAAGGGCGTTAGTTTCGAGTTGGACAACGACGGCGTCCCCACCAAGGTGGTCATCCGCACGTCAAACCCCGACGGGAACACTTAGCCGCTCGAGGGCCGCCAGCGCTGCTGCCCGGCCTGCGCGATTGGCGCCGAGCGTGGAGGCCGACGCCCCGTACCCCACCAAGATCAAACGGGGTTCGCGGGCAACCTTTACGCCGTCCATGATGATTCCACCGCCCGGTTCTCGGAGCTTGAGCGGTGCCAGATGATCCATGGCGGCCCGAAAACCCGTGGCCCACAGGATCGAATCGGCGGCAAAAGAAGAACCGTCCTCAAACACTGCGCCGTCAGCGGTGAGCCGCAGGAGAGGTCCGCGGGACACGAGCGTGCCTGCGTCGATGCCGTTTTGGTACTGCTGTGTTAACGGCAGTCCGGTAACACCCACAACGCTCAACGGAGGCAGCCCGGCCGCCGTGCGCTCGTTAACACGGGCCTCAACGTCGCGTCCCCAGTCAGGATTGAACTCGCGAGTGGTGAACTCCGGCGGGCGTCGCGTGGACCAGGCCGTCTCAACGCCTGCCTGCGCTAGTTGCAACAAGAACTGCACGGCCGAGGTGCCGCCACCCACCACCAAAACCCGTTGCCCGGCGAATTCCTCCACCGCGCGAAAATCGTGGGTATGTACTTGGCGGCCGGTAAAAGTCTCAACTCCGGGATAGTGAGGCCAGTGCGGCTTGTCCCAGGTCCCGGTGGCGTTAATGACCATGTGCGTGGTGAAATCGCCCTGGTCAGTTTCCACCACCAGCGGTTGGCCGGAGGTGTCGGCGGGGACACCGGCGTCGTCTCCGGGGAGATGCCTGGCAAGCGGGCGAACCGCGCGCACCTTCACCGGCCGGCGGATAGGTAAATCAAAGGTTTTTTCGTAGCTGCCGTAGTAGCGTCCCACAACCGCAGACGCGGGTTCAGTGGGATCGGCCGGTGGCAATTTCATGCCGGGGAGGTCGTGAACGGCGTGGGCGGCACCCAATGTCAGCGAGGACCAACGGTGCAGCCAAGCCCCGCCGGGAGCAGGGTTCGCATCCAGCACAATAAAGTCCACGCCGGGGGCGAGCCCCTGGCGGGCAAGGTAATACGCTGCCGAAAGTCCGGCCTGTCCTGCACCAATAACCACTACTTCAAGCATCTTTGCCTCCTATAGTGGTCAAACTGGCCGCGCATCCGCGCTATTCCGTTTGTGTTCGACGCCACGTGCCACTGTTGCGTGACAGGGCAGAATCGGCGAAGTAGACCGCCACTGCCCCCACGGCGTACGCCACCAAATCCAAGGCGGAAAACGTTGTGCCAAAGACAAGGCGCGACGGCGGGAAGCCCACCGCCAGCTGTTCCGGGATGCCCGTCAACTGGGCCAGCTCAACCAGTGCGCTGACGGCAAAGGCTGCGATCGCCATCCAATGGCGCCCGGCTTTGGGCAGGATGAAGGCCAGGACCAGGTACACGAGCACCGTGTAGAGGGCATCAGCCACGAGGCTCGCAGTGTCTCCGGCAACAAAGAAGTGGATCGCCAGACCAAGGATGACAACAACTGTTGCTGCCAGCAGGAGTGCCGGGCGCCGGGTCATGAGGATCTTGGTTGAAGGCATGGGCTCGAGTCTAGCGGGCCTGCGTCTTGCGGCGCTTAAGCCCGCACCACGGGCAGCTCCTTCCATTCCGTGGTGTACCGCGGTGAGGAATGTTCACGCTTCATGGACCATTGCGGGGCCTCGGCCATGCCGCCAATTCCAATGCCGATCGCCATGGCCCCAAATTTGTTGCGCACATCGCCCAACACCCCGCCCACATCTGGCGATGGCGCCCCGGCGCCAAAGACGTCCAGCATGGCCGGGCCGGTGACAGGTTCGAGCCCGTGGAACATGACGCCTGCGCGCAGGTACGATGCCCCGGCAACTGCGCTCTGACGCATGGCTGCCACCGCTGCGCGGACCAGCACAATGGGGTCCTGCGTGGGCGTGGCGAAGCGGATCGTGGCGGCGGGGAAGCTTCCCTCCCCGCCTGCAAAGCGGCTGGTTCCTGCCGTTACCGTCATGGATGAGGTCCGCAGCCCTTCCTCACCAAGCTTGGCCGCGCCACGTTGTGCGTAGACGGTCATGACCTGTTCCATCTCAGCAACTGTGGTGACGGGTGCGGAGAAGCTGCGGGAGAACATGATTTGTTGCTTATCGGCGCGTTCCTCGATGTGGGGAATGCATTCAATGCCGTTGAGCTCCATGACAGTCCTCTGCAGCACCACGGAGAACTTCTTGCGAATGAGCGCGGGATCGGCAGCCTTGAGATCGGCGATGCTTTCAATACCCATCATCTTCAGCCTGGTAGCCGTCCTGCCGCCCACGCCCCAGAGACCGGAGGCTGGCACGCGTGCCTGAATCCCGGCAACATGAGCTTCCGGCATGGCCTCGAGCGCACAGACACCACCCAAGGCGGGATTTTGCTTGGCGATCCTATTGGCGAATTTTGCCAGCGTCTTGGTTGTGGCCACGCCAACACAGACGGGCATACCCACATGGGTCATCACGGCGGCCCGGATGTCACGTCCGGCCGCCTCCAACTGGGCAGGCTCCCCCACCAGACCCGCAAAGGATTCGTCGATCGAATACACCTCCTGCCACGTGCCGTGGCGGCCCACAACCTCCATCACCCGGGCGCTCATGTCCCCGTACAGCTCGTAATTGCTTGAGCGTGCGATCAAACCCCATGCCTTGGCCTGCGATTGCAGCTGAAACCACGGAGTGCCCGTGGCGATGCCCAAATCCTTGGCTTCGGCCGAGCGGGCCACGACGCAGCCATCGTTGTTGGAAAGTACGACGACGGGACGGCCTTCCAGCCTAGGGTCAAAGACCCGCTCGCAGGAGACATAGAAGTTGTTGACGTCTACCAGCGCGATCCTTGCGTTGCTCACGGGTTCACATAGCTTCCCGGCATTGATGTTTCAAGGCTGATGATTGGCGCTACGCCGGCGGCGAGGCGTTCCAGAACGTACCGCTCATGCGGCACCAACAGCGGAGGCAGCTCATCGAGCGGGAACCATTGCAGATCCGCCGCCTTGTGCGGTTCCATGATGCGTGGGTTGCCGGACCACCGTTCGGTACTGAAGAAGAAATCCACACGTTGTTCAATAGCCTGGCCTCGAGGCAGGAAGCGGTGCATGGCGGTGAGTGGAACCAGGTCCTCGGCAGCGATCTGCACACCAAGCTCCTCCAGCGCTTCACGCAGCGCTGCGGCCTCCGCCGATTCATTCGCTTCGACATGACCTGCGGCTGCCGTTGCCCAGTTCCCGTCCATATAGCCCGTCCCCTGGCGTAGCTGGAGCAGGACCGAGGCGCCGCGGCGAAAAATGACGTAGCTGGCCGGAATCAGGGCGACTCTTTCACTCATTCGTGCCACCTCGCCGGGTCATTTATTAACGGACCACTATCGAATCTATGTTCCCAAACATGTGGGGTCAAGGGCAAGTGCCATCCGCAACCATGAAGACATCCACCGCGTCCTGCGACTCAACCGAAAAGCCATGGCGAAGATACAACCGCTGCGCGGGGCTTCCCGTGAGAACGTTGAGGCGGAATGGCCGGGAGTCTGCCGCATTCCTCATAACCAGAGTCAACACTGCTCCGCCAAGACCCTTACCCTGCTGCCCAGGATCCAGATAGAAGTGCTCAATCCATTGGCTACCCAGATCAGGCCGGACGGCAATGCTGCCCGCCGTTTCGCCGTCGACCATGATTACCTGCGTATGGTCGGCATCGAACCCGTCAAGGAAACGCTGACGAACGCGCATCGGGTCGTACCGGCCCAGCCGCTCAAGGTCAGTCTTGAGCACCACGGCACGAAGCTCAGCAATCCACCGAGCATCAGTGGCGGTGGCGGATCGGAGCGAAAAGAGGGGCTTCATTCATCAAGTCAAGCGGCTAACCCCGGTGACCACAAAATTGGGGCAGGATGGAGCCGTGACCAACCGCGACGAACAGCTATTTCTGGGCTACATCCATCAAAACCCGAGCAATAGGGAGATACTGCGGTTGGCACCGCGGCTGGGAGTTTCGGATTGGTGGTTGACCGCCGGGGCGCTATTTCAAACAGTTTGGAATGTCCTTGAAGGCAAGGATCCGCAGGCTGGGATTCGGGATTACGATCTCTTTTATTTCGACGAAGACACTTCCTATGAAGCGGAGAACGCCGTCATTCTGCGGGCCAAGGAATTATTCGGCGATCTCGGTGTTGACGTGGAGGTCCGCAACGAGGCCAGAGTTCACCTTTGGTATAAGGAGCACTTTGGCGTGCCAGCGCTCGCCTTTAGCAGCACAGCCGATGCCATTGATCATTTCGCCGCCACAACGTGCTGCTTTGCCGTAAGTTCTGATTCGGCAGGCACCCTTCAGACCTACGCTCCACACGGTTTTGATGATTTGTTCGCACTGCGAGTGGTGCCAAATCCGGTACTCGCGCCCCGAGAGGTCTACGAGGCGAAGACCAAACGCTGGGCTGAGGTTTGGCCTTCCCTGACGATCCTCCCCTGGCCGCCTACATAGTAGCTAGCCCTCCTGACACGGCATAGGCAAGCGGAGGCATCAGGAGTCCACACCCCCACCGAGGGCGCAAACAAGCACTGTTGATTGAGGCTGCCGAAACCCATCCCCAAGCATTTACCAGACATATATTCGAGTAGTGGTGACAAATCTATGGCTTTTCAAGAATATGCTTGCTAAAATTGTGGTATGGGTAGTTCAACGGATTTCCCGGTTCCTCGGGGTGATTCATCCACCACAGCCAGTGTGGCGGAGCTGATTGCCGCGCTCCCCTTGCCCAGGGTCGAGCCACTCGAGCACTGCCTCCACGCCCTCCATGAACTGCCCCCACGTCCGGCCCCCCGCGAAACCGGGCCAGCCTCGTATTCGCAGTTGGATGGGGTCCGGTCCCTGATGGATCAGTGCTTGCACGCCGTCGCGGCCCTGCACCGGCATCAGAACCAGTGCGCGGCACTGCTGATCACGCTCGTGGACCGCCTGGAATCAACCACCCTGATCGAAGGGAAGTTGCTGACGCTGGATCCCTGGCAACGCACCCACTCCCTGGACCAGGTCCGTGCCGAAATCGCCATCACCCTCCACATCCCGGAAGGTGCGGCCGGCAGGCTCATGGGGCACGCCAGCACTCTCGTTCGCCAACTCCCCGCAACCATGACGGCCCTGCGGGCTGGGGATCTTGGCTGGGACTACGCAGTGGTGATCGCCGAGGAAACAGAGCTGCTGCGCGCCACCGGCCTCGACACGGAAACCGTGGCCGGGTTTGAGCAACAACTCCTAAGCAAGGCTGAGGGCAGTACCTTGCGGAGCTTTCGTGAGAAAGCACGTCGCCTGCGGGAACGCTCCCACCCGGAAACCATCCCCGCCCGCACCCGCCACGCCTACACCGACCGCCGGCTCGGGATCACTCACAGCACCGATGGCATGTCCTGGCTCAGCCTCTACGCACCCTCCCCCGCGATCGAGGCGATCTGGGACCAATGCACCCTGACCGCCACCGCGGCTCAAGGCCCCCACGAAACCCGGACACTGACCCAACTACGCGCAGACGTGGCCGCAGCCCTGCTCCTGAACCAAACCATGAGCGAGAACCACATCTACCGCCCCGCCCCCGAGACAAATATCGACGACGTCGCTGATCCAGGTGCCAGCGCTCATGCTGGGGATCCGTGGTTTGCACCGACGGAGCCCGATCCTTGCACTGTCGGAGAATTCCCCGACCCGCATCACGGCGCCTTCACCCTAGAACAAGGGGTGACTCCGGTCTTTGACGACCCCGATTACTCCTCCCCCGGGTTCAGGGAACCGGACATCAGAAACAATCCGCAGTGGCATCCAGGACTAGACGTCATCCGCCTCGAACCCCTCCCCACGGCTCTCCCCACCCAGTCTCAAGCACCACCCGGTGAGGAACCCGAAACAGACCCCGGTGCGGAACCCAACAACGGCCACAACACCCAGTATCCGCCGCTGCCACAGGCACTACCTGTCGTGCTGATTCCCGTATTCTCGCTATTGGGGCTTACGAATGAGCCGGCGTGGATGGAAGGCGCCGGACCCATCAGCATGGACATCGCCCGAAGAATGAGTGAATCCGCGCCAAGCATCTACCGGCTCCTGGTCGATCCCATCAGCAACAAACCCCTCGAGGCGGGCATGGATTGCTACCGGATCACCAAAACGATGCGGACCATGCTGCGCATCAGGGATGAATACTGCCAATTCCCCGGCTGCAACGCGAAAGCCTCCACCTCCGAGATCGACCATATCCAAGCCTTCAACGCAGGCGGGAAAACCACCCCAGCAAACCTCGAACATCTCTGCAAACGCCACCACCACATGAAGCACTTCAAAGACGACAAAAACCATGACGGCCAGTATCGATCCATCAACGAACCCGAACGGAACAATCTCCACCTGCGCGGCTGGACACCCAGACGCGCAGAAGACGGCCGCGTTTCCTGGACCTCACCCTCCGGACGGTACTGCCCTCCGGAACCGGAACTCGAGCAAGCTCCCGCCTACCCGAAGTGGATCAAGACGGGCATGGACGCCAAGCTCGCACAAAAGCTCGCAGAGCAATCTGAACACCACTGGGAACAAGAACTACTGGACACACCAGAAGACGACGGCAGCTGGGGACCGGCAGGCATGCCCGAACCCCCACCCGGCTTCTTCCCAGCCAACGCCGAGGAGGAAGAAATCCTCATCCAAGAAGCCATCCAACACGCACTCGAAAACCCCTCCCTAGGCCAGAGCAACCCAGCATAAACACCAGACCCACTGCCCCGGAGCTCAAGAGCCCAAGCAGCCCGAGCAAGGAGCATCCATGTCGGGAGGCGTCAGTCCACGGTGGTGAGGATGACGGGCCCCTTATCCGTAATGGCTATGGTGTGTTCGGTGTGGGCGGTGCGGCTTCCCGTTACGCTGCGAAGGGTCCAGCCATCAGCGTCAGTGACAAGTTCGGCCGTGTCAGCCATGATCCAGGGTTCAATGGCCAACAGCAGGCCAGGGCGGAGCTTGTATCCCTCACCAGGTCGGCCCGCGTTGGAAATATGCGGCTCCTGATGCATGGTTGTTCCCACGCCGTGGCCACCAAAATCAGTATTGACGGGGAACCCGGCTGCAGTCAGAACGGACCCGATGGCATGAGAGATGTCTCCGATGCGCGCACCAGGTTGAGCCGCGGCAATACCGGCTGCTAGGGCTCGCTGGGTGGCTTCGATCATTTTCACGTCAGCCGGGTCAGCCAATTCCCCAACCGTGAAGCTGATGGCCGCATCGGCCACGATTCCGTTGAGGGAGACGGCCAGATCAAGGGTGAGCAGGTCACCGTTTTTGAGGGCATAGTCATGCGGCATGCCATGCAAGACGGCATCGTTGACGGAGGTGCAGATGTAGTGCCCAAAGGGTCCGTCGCCAAAGGAAGGGTCATAGTCAACGTAGCAGGACGTAGCTCCCGCCTGGGAGATCATCTCCTTGGTCCATTCATCAATCTCCAGCAAGTTTGTGCCGACTTCGACGCGGTCTTGCAGGCTCTGGAGAGTTGTGGCGATGAACCGTCCGCTTGCCTTGGCCCGCTCGAGGTCCGTTGGACTAAAAATCTCGATCATTTGCAGTTCCCTTCCAAGAAACCAATAACTATACCGGTAATACTATACCGGTACTATAATTGGACGCATGGTCAGACTTCCACTCACTGCCGCCGAGCTTGAACGCGGACAACTACTCGGCGCGCTCCTGCGCCGGGCACGCAAGGACCGCTCCATCTTGGATGTGGCAGTGGCCGCGGAAATTTCTCCCGAGACACTTCGCAAGATCGAAACCGGCCGCATTGCCACGCCCGCATTCTCCACGATCGCGGCCATTGCCGCCGCGCTCGGGCTGTCACTTGACGAAGTCTGGGCCGCCATCAACCCATCCCTGGGCGCGGCCGGAGGAAGAACCAACGCCATCCAGCAGGTGGATCGCATCGCCTCCTGAACTTGGACTACTAAGCTCTCACCATGGCCACTAATCTTCCGCCCTCCGCGCGCCCGCTCTCAGACCACGAGCTTGACCTCATAAAGGTTGCGCGGGCAACAATTGACGCCGCCACGGATGCCGGTCCGGGCGAAGACGGCATTCACACGATGGGCGCTGCAGTCCGAACAGTAGACGGCCGGACATTTAGTGGCGTGAACCTATTTCATTTCACCGGCGGCCCGTGCGCGGAGCTAGTCGCCCTCGGGTCGGCGCGCGCCGCGGGCGCCACCCAGCCAACTCACATCGTGGCCGTGGGCAATCATGGGCGTGGCGTGAAAAGCCCTTGCGGACGTGACCGGCAAATATTCGCTGATTATTTTCCATCCATGCGCGTGATTATGCCAGCCCCGGAAGGACTCGTGAGTGTACTCGCGAGCGACTTATTACCGCTCGGGTTCAGCTACCAGGAGGAACAAATCTAAAGCAATCCCCGCTTAGCGAAAAAGTGGAGCTTACACGTGGTGCAGGCACCGGGTTACGACGCCCCAGAATGCAGCCTCACCCACAACATCTTGCAGCATTGCCGGGGATGAGGCATTGGCGGGTTGGGTAGCCAAGGAAGTCACGCCGTCGTTCATGGAGAGGCGGCGGATGAGGAGTTCACCCTCGACAACGGCCACCACCACCGAACCGTTGCGCGGAGTCACTGCCCGGTCCACAATAATTTCGTCGCCGTCAGCTATGCCGGCGCCTGCCATGGAGTCTCCGGAAACGCGCATGATGAACGTGCTGGTGCGGTCGCGGATCAGGTGACGATTGAGATCTATCCCGCCGTCAAAGTAGTCACGGGCAGGAGAAGGAAAACCGCTGGCCTCCGTGCCGGGCGGCCTTCTGGGAGTCGGATCCATGCCAAACACACCATCACCGCCTAGTACAAAGATTCGAGACAATTTAGTTTACCACTCTCCCGAGCCTGCCCGCAGATCAGGCCGGTACCGGGGCGTGGCTTCCCACGTTGTTGAAGCTATAAAGGTGGATGCCTGCCGGAGGTGTTGGCAGGGCGGTTAATTCCGCCACGAGCGCATCCGGGTTGTAGCGGGTGCCACCCATCAATCGCAATCCCAAGGCGCCCTTGCCGCTGATGAAACGCAGGGAGCTTCCCACACCAATTTTGGTGGCCAGGGAAATCAGCTTGGTGCGCGGCACGAATCCTGCAACGCCAGCCCAAACCGGAATCGTAATTCCTTCGGTCCGCAGCATGGCCGCGTACGTGCCAATCAGCTCAGCAGAGAAACACATCTGGGTCACGATGCGGTCTGCAACGTCTGCCTTGGCCCGCAACGAGTCCAGCAACTGCTGGTCACTGATATTCGGGTGCCCTTCGGGATAACCGGCCACCCCGATCCGAAAGTTCCCACTGCCTAATTCTGCGATGTCACGGACCAGTACGTCACTCGAGTCATACGGGCCCGCTGCTTGCGCCTTGTCGCCCCCAATGGCGAACACCTCAGCAATCCCTGCCGCGCGGCAATCACGCAGAATGGATGCAAGCTGTTCGCGCGATCCAATGGACCGCGCGGCAAGGTGCGGGACAACGTTGTAGCCGTGACCGGCAAGTTCAAGCGACGCCGCCACGGTTCGCTCAATCCCGTGGTTGGGCAAACACGTCACCGTGACGGTTGTGCCAGCGGGAAGCTGGGCAACCACCGATTCCACGATGCCGGCGGTTGGAATGATTTCCACGCGCGAGGGCAGCGCCGGCTGTTCTGCCGGATCGCCCAAACCGCTGCCTGAATCTGCCCCGAAACCCGCAGCCATGGCTAGTGGCTTGCGATCAGGGAGGCGGCTTCCTGGCGGGTATGACCGGAATCTTCGATGCCTTCGGCGATGTGCGCGAGGTGTTCGGGGATGTCGCGACCCTTTTTCCGCATGGCCGTGGCCCACAAACGCCCCGCCCGGTAGGAGGAACGCACCAACGGCCCACTCATGACACCCAGGAACCCCATCTCCTCAGCCTCGGCCGAGAGCTCAAGGAATTCCTGCGGCTTCACCCAACGATCCACCGGCAGGTGCCGCTCGGAAGGACGCAGGTACTGGGTGATCGTGATCAGATCCGTCCCGGCGTCATGGAGATCCTGCAGCGCCTGAGAGATTTCCTCCCGGGTCTCACCCATGCCCAGGATCAGGTTGGACTTCGTCACCATCCCATGATCACGACCCTGGCTAATCACATCCAGGGAACGCTCATACCGGAACGCGGGACGGATCCGCTTGAAAATCCTTGGCACCGTCTCCACATTGTGTGCGAACACCTCGGGCTTGGACTCACAGATCGCCGTAATGTGCTCGGGCTTGCCGGAGAAATCAGGGATCAACAACTCCACCCCCGTGTTCGGGTTCAGTTCGTGAATCTTCCGCACCGTCTCGGCGTACAACCAGACACCCTCATCGGCCAGGTCGTCACGGGCCACCCCCGTCACCGTGGCATAGCGCAGGTTCATCTTCACCACGGACCGGGCGACCTTCGTGGGCTCGAACCGGTCAATCGGGGACGGCTTGCCCGTGTCGATCTGGCAGAAGTCACAGCGCCGCGTGCATTCGGAGCCACCGATGAGGAATGTCGCCTCACGGTCTTCCCAGCACTCAAAAATATTCGGGCAGCCGGCCTCTTCACACACGGTGTGCAGGCCCTGGCCCTTGACCAGGTTCTTCATCGCGATGAACTCCGGGCCCATCTCGACCTTGGCCTTCATCCACTCCGGCTTACGCTCAACCGGAACAGCAGCATTACGCTGCTCAATACGCAGCAACTTACGTCCCTCGGGTGCCAACGTCATGAAAAAACTCCTTCGCCCGGCACGGAAGATGCGCCGACTGCTGTTGGATTTAGCATTCCACCACGTTGACGGCGAGTCCGCCCATGGCTGTTTCCTTGTATTTGGAGGACATGTCGCGTCCCGTTTCACGCATCGTGATGATGACTTCATCGAGAGAGACGCGGTGCTGGCCATCTCCCCACAGAGCCATCTTCGCGGCGTTGATGGCCTTCGCGGCAGCAATCGCATTGCGCTCGATGCATGGAACCTGCACCAACCCGCCAATGGGATCGCACGTCAGTCCCAAGTTGTGTTCCATGGCAATCTCGGCGGCGTTTTCCACCTGTTGCGGTGTGCCACCCATGACCTCGGCCAGGCCTGCCGCCGCCATGGACGACGCCGATCCAACCTCGCCCTGGCAACCAACCTCGGCGCCGGAGATGGAAGCCTGTTCCTTGTACAGCACCCCGACGGCGCCGGCAGCCAGCAGGAATTTAACCACGACGGCGTCAATGGCCTCCTTGGGCGCATTGCGCATGCCGTCGGTGTAGTGGGTCGCGTAGAACATGACGGCCGGGATGATGCCGGCCGCACCGTTGGTGGGGGCAGTAACCACGCGCCCGCCGGACGCGTTTTCCTCGTTGACGGCCAGCGCCACGAGGTTGACCCACTCCTGCCAGAACTTTGGATCCCTGTCGGTATCCTCCTCACGGAGGCGCTTATGCCAACCTGGGGCCCGACGTCGGACGCCTAAGCCACCGGGCAGCAAACCTTCACGGGTCAAAGAGGCATCCTTGCACTCTTCCATGACGTCGCGAATGTGCAGCAGACCGCTACGGACCTCATCTTCGCTACGCTCCACAAGCTCGTTGGCAAGCATGACGTCGCTGAAGTTCCCGCCTGTTGTTTCGCAATGTGCCAGCAATTCGGCAGCGGTGCGGAACGGGTACGGCAGGAGCGCCTTGGAGGATTCCAGCTCTGCCACAGCCTCGTCAACGGCGCCCTCCCGAATGATGAACCCGCCGCCAACGGAGAAGTAGGTGGCCTCGTGCAACAGCGTCTGAGCTTCATCGCCCACACTGAACTTCACACCATTGGTGTGCCGGGGCAAAATGGTCAGGGGGTGCAAGATGATGTCATCGGCACCATAGGAAAGGGCAACGCTGCCGCCCAGCAGCAGCGGTTCTCCGGTGGCAAAGGCGGCCAGTCGGGATTCCACCTCGGCGGGAAGAATCAGTTCTGGCTCGCGCCCTTCAAGGCCCAGAAGCACTGCGGTCATGGTGCCGTGGCCCCGGCCGGTGGCGGCCAGCGAGCCATAGAGGTCGACGCGAACACTTGCCACGCTCTCGAGCAAGCCCTTCGCTGCAAGCTCACGTGCAAAGGCTGCGGCGGCCCTCATGGGCCCCACAGTATGGGAACTGGACGGGCCAATTCCCACGGAAAACAAGTCAAAAACGCCTACAGACATGTGAGTACCTCACTCAAGTGCAAATACTACTCCGGTGCGAATTCGGCCGGAGGGCCGCATGCACCACGTCGGTGCAAGTATGGCCGGTCACTGCGATGGACACCCTCCAAGGTGGCCACCGCAGTGAGCAACTGTACCGCTAGGAAAGATTCCCTACGGACGGGTACAACGGGTGAGCAGCGGCGAGGGCCTGCACGCGTGCGCGCAATTCCGAGAGATCCGCTGCGGCGTCCGTGATGAGCGCCTCGGCAATGATGTTTGCCACTTCAACAAACGCAGCCTCGCCGAATCCGCGGGTCGCCAAGGCCGGCGTACCAATGCGCAACCCCGAGGTCACCATGGGCGGACGGGGATCGAACGGCACGGCGTTGCGGTTGACGGTGATGTCAATCGCGGCCAGGCGGTCTTCTGCTTCCTGACCGTTGAGATCGCAATGGCGCAGGTCAACCAGCACCAGGTGCACATCTGTACCGCCGGAAATCACGGAGATTCCTTTGGCAGCGACATCGGGCTGGATCAGGCGCTCGGCCAGAATCCGGGCACCGGCCAGAACTCGTTCCTGACGCTCCTTGAATTCCGGTGACGCGGCAATCTTGAAGGCCACAGCCTTGCCGGCAATCACGTGCTCCAGCGGGCCACCCTGCTGTCCGGGGAAGACAGCGGAGTTGATCTTCTTGGCCACGGCTTCGTCGTTGCTCAAGATGATGCCGCCGCGCGGACCGGCCAGGGTCTTGTGCGTGGTGGAGGTGGTGACGTGGGCGTGCTGCACCGGTGAGGGGTGCAGGCCCGCGGCCACGAGTCCGGCGAAGTGAGCCATGTCCACCATGAGGTAGGCACCCACCAAGTCGGCGATGCGGCGGAATTCGGCGAAGTCGAGCTGGCGGGCGTAGGCCGACCAGCCGGCAACGATCAAGGCCGGTTTGTGTTCCAGTGCCAGGCGCTCAACTTCGGCCATATCAACCTGGTGCGTATCTTCGCGAACCTGGTACGGGACCACGTTGTAGAGCTTGCCGGAGAAGTTGATCTTCATGCCGTGCGTCAGGTGTCCGCCATGGGCCAGGTTCAGGCCCATGATGGTATCGCCGGGCTTGATGAGTGCGTGCATGACCGAGGCATTTGCCTGAGCACCGGAGTGCGGCTGAACGTTGGCGTACTCGGCGCCGAACAGGGCCTTGACCCGGTCAATGGCCAACTTCTCAATCACGTCGACGTGCTCGCAACCGCCGTAGTATCGGCGGCCCGGGTAACCCTCTGCGTACTTGTTGGTCAAAACCGAGCCCTGGGCAGCCATGACGGCCGCCGCTGTGTGGTTTTCCGAAGCAATCATTTCCAAGCCGGTGCGCTGGCGATTCAGTTCGGCGTCAATCGCAACGGCTACTTCGGGATCCAATGCTGAAAGCTGGGCATCGAGGCTCGGCGAGACCACTTGAAGGAAGTCCACCGCGGAATCCGCGGTGGAGCTTACGCCGCTCACAGCTCGCCACCATTGGAAGCTGCGTACTCTTCAGCGCTGAGCAGCGGACCAACGGACTCAACTTCAACCTTGAAGAGCCAGCCGGCTCCATAAGGGTCTGCGTTGACCACGGCAGGGTCATCGACGACGGCGGTGTTTACTTCGGTGACGACGCCGGTCACCGGGGAAAACAGGTCGGAGACGGACTTGGTGGATTCGATCTCGCCACACGTTTCGCCTGCCGTGACGGTGGACCCGGCCTCGGGCAAGTCAACGTACACAATGTCGCCCAAGGCGTCGGCTGCAACAGCAGAGACACCGATCGTGGAGGGACCGGAACCATCGGCCGCGATCCACTCGTGTTCGGCGGAGTACTTCAGTTCAGGAGCTACTTTGCTCATGGGGTAAACCTTTCAATTCGTCTGGTAAAAATGTGGTGGGTGCGCCGACGGACCGGAATTTCCTCGGCGACCATCCGGCCCGTCGGCCGCGGACGGCCTTGGGGGCCTCCTTTACGTCGCCTTCGAAAACACCGGCTCCGTCGTCGCTGCGTCACGAGTTCGGCCTTCGCGAAAGCGCCGGTCCGTTGCCGGGGTCTCGACAAGTGCGACCCCGGCGACAGACCAGGCAGGTGTTACTTTTGGCGCTTGTAGAACGGCAGTGCAACAACTTCGAACGGTTCTGCCTTGCCGCGCAGATCCACGTCGAGCTGGGTTCCAACTTCTGCGTGAGCTACGTCAACGTAGGCCATGGCCACGGGGTAGCCGAGGGTGGGGCTGGGCTGGCCCGAGGTGACTTCACCAATCGTGACGCCATCCTTGAGCACCGGGTAGTGGCCACGGGCCGCACGGCGGCCGGCACCCTTGAGGCCAACGAGCTTGCGGCCAGTGGAGACGCCGTCGCCCGCTTCCTTGATGGCAGCCAAGGCAGCCTTGCCAACGAAGTCGCTTTCCTTGGCGAGGGAGACCACCGGGCCCAATCCTGCGGAGTACGCGTGGCCGCCTACGGAAAGCTCGTTGCCGTACAACGGCATGCCAGCTTCCAGGCGAAGCGAGTCACGGGAGGCCAAGCCTGCCGGGATCAGCCCCTGGTCCTGGCCGTTGGCCAGGAGCGCCTGCCACAAGGCGGCGGCGTCGTCATTGGGGAGGTAGATCTCGAAGCCGTCTTCGCCGGTGTAACCCGTACGTGCCAGCAGCAGTTCCTGCACAGTGCCGCCGACGGTGATGCCCACCTCAACGGCCGCGTAGTACTTCAGCTCCGTGACGAGTGAGTGCTGATCGGCCGGTACCAGGGTCAACAGGATGGCTTCGGCGTTGGGGCCCTGAACGGCGATCAACGATGTCTGCGCGGAGACGTCCTGAACCTGCACGTCAAAACCTGCGGCACGCTCGGCCAACAGGCCAGCAACAGTCGCGGCATTGCCGGCGTTGGGTACAACCAGGTACAACTCATCGCTGCGGCGGTAAGAGATCAGGTCGTCAATGATGCCGCCGTCTGCGTTGCAGATGAGCGAGTACTTGGCCTTGCCCACTGCCACAGCTGACAACTTGCCAGCCAATGCGTAGTCAAGGAAGGCTGCGGCGTCGGGGCCGCTCACCCAAACTTCACCCATGTGGGAGAGGTCGAAGAGGCCAGCTGCGGTGCGGACCGCGTGGTGCTCAGCCAACTCGGAGGAGTACTTCAATGGCATCTGCCAGCCACCGAAGTCGGTGAATGACGCGCCGGCCTTCTGGTGCTCGCCGTAAAGGGCTGTGTGGTTCTCAGTCATGGGAATTCCTTTGCGGTGTTAGTTGGCGAATTCTTCGGCGAAGTCTTCGAGAGGAGGGCAGGAGCAGACCAGGTTGCGGTCACCGGCGGCGCCATCGATGCGGCCAACCGGCGGGAAGTACTTGTCCTGGCGCAGGTTGTCCACGGGGAACACTGCCTGTTCACGCGGGTAGCCGCGGTCCCAGTTGGAATCCACAACGGCAGCTGCCGTGTGGGGAGCGTTGCGCAGCGGGCTGTCCACCAATGTGAAGGCGCCTTCGGCAACCTGGTCGATTTCCGCACGGATGCTGATCATGGCGGCAATGAAGCGGTTGATCTCAGCCAGATCCTCGGACTCGGTCGGTTCAACCATCAAGGTGCCGGCCACCGGGAAGGACAGGGTGGGAGCATGGAAACCGTAGTCGATGAGGCGCTTGGCCACGTCTTCTGCCGTGACTCCGGTCTTGGCGGTGAGATCGCGCAGATCCAGGATGCACTCATGCGCAACCAGGTCTCCGGCACCCGTGTAGAGGACCGGGAAGTGCTCGTTGAGCTGGGCGGCAATGTAGTTCGCCGCGAGCAGCGCCGACTTCGTGGCCTCGGTAAGTCCCTTGCCGCCCATGAGCTTGACGTAGGCGTAGGAGATGGGCAGAACGCCGGCCGAGCCGAAGCGTGAGGCTGAGATCGGGATTCCGGCACCATCGTGTGAGGCCGCGTTGGCATCGCCGGGCATGAAGGGTGCCAGGTGGGCCTTGGCTGCAACGGGGCCCACGCCGGGGCCGCCACCGCCGTGCGGGATGCAGAAGGTCTTGTGCAGGTTCAGGTGGCTGACGTCGCCGCCGAACTTTCCGGGCTGGGCAAGGCCCACAAGGGCGTTCAGGTTGGCACCGTCAACGTAGACCTGGCCGCCGGCTGCGTGGATCGCATCGCACACCTCGCGCACATCGGCGTCGTACACGCCGTGCGTGGACGGGTAGGTGATCATGATGGCCGAGAGCTGATCCTTGTGGATTTCAATCTTGGCGTTCAAATCGGCGTGATCGATGGTGCCGTCAGCAGCCGTGGCCACAACAACAACCTTCATGCCGGCCAGCACAGCCGAGGCGGCGTTGGTGCCGTGGGCAGACTGCGGAATGAGGCAGATGGTGCGCTGCTCGTCGCCACGGGAGAGGTGGTAGCCGCGGATGGCCAGCAGGCCTGCGAGCTCGCCCTGTGAGCCGGCGTTGGGCTGGATGGAGACCTGGTCGTAACCGGTGATCTCGGCCAGATCGGCTTCAAGTGCACCGATTAGTTCACGCCAGCCTTCGGTCTGGGAATCCGGTGCGAACGGGTGGATGGAGGCGAATCCCGGCCAGGACATGGCTTCCATCTCGGCCGTGGCGTTGAGCTTCATGGTGCACGAGCCCAACGGGATCATGGTGCGATCAAGGGCCAGGTCGCGGTCACTGAGGCGTCGGATGTAACGCAGCATCTGGGTTTCGGAGCGGTGGGTGTTGAACACGGGGTGAGTCAGGAAATCCGAGCCACGAACGGTGTCTGCGGCCAGCGCGAAGTCAGAAACGCTGCCCTGATCCGTGCCGTCTCCGGCCGGTGCGGCACCAAACACGGCGGCGACGCGAGCCACGATGTCCGCCGTCGTGGTTTCATCCACAGAGATGCCAACATGGTCAGCATCGATGGGGCGAAGGTTGATGCCATCCTTTTCGGCCAAGGCCACGAGTGCGCTAGCGCGTCCCGGAACCTTGACCGTGAGGGTGTCAAAGAAGGAGGTGTGTGCCAGCTCGACGCCGGAGGCCTGCAGTGCCGCTGCCAAGGTGCGGGCGTGGCCGTTGACCGTTTCGGCGATGGCCTTCAAGCCTGAGGGGCCATGGTAGACGGCGTACATGGAGGCCACAATCGCCAGCAGTGCCTGTGCCGTGCAGATGTTGGAGGTGGCCTTCTCGCGGCGGATGTGCTGCTCGCGGGTCTGGAGGGCCAGACGGTATGCGGCCAGGCCGGTGTTGTCGGTGGAGACACCAACAATTCGGCCGGGCAGTGAACGCTCCATGCCGTTGCGGACGGCCATGTAGGCGGCGTGCGGGCCGCCGAAGAAGAGGGGAACACCAAAGCGCTGCGCTGTTCCGACGGCGATGTCCGCGCCCTGCTCACCGGGAGGGGTGATCAGGGTCAGTGCCAGCAGATCGGCGGCAACCGTGACGAGCGCGCCGCGTTCCTTGGCTTCTGCGATGACGGGAGCGTGGTTGAAGACGCGCCCTGAAACACCTGGCTGCTGGAGAACCACACCGTTGATGTCGCCGTCGGGCAGTCCCTGGGCCAGATCGGCAACTTCCACCTCGAAGCCGAGCGCTTCAGCGCGGCCCTTGACGATGGCGATGGTCTGGGGCAGCAGGTCTGCGTCCAAAACAGTCTTGCCGTTGGCAGCGGTCTTGGACTTGTTGGCGCGACGCATAAGCAGCACAGCCTCGGCCACGGCGGTTGCTTCATCGAGCAGTGACGCGTTTGCCACGGGCAAACCGGTCAGGTCGCTCACCATGGTCTGGAAGTTCAACAGCGCCTCGAGACGGCCCTGGGAAATCTCGGGCTGGTAGGGCGTGTACGCCGTGTACCAGGCCGGGGCCTCAAGGATGTTGCGCATGATCACCGGCGGGGTCACGGTGTTGTAGTAGCCCTGGCCGATCAGCTGCACGGCCGTGATGTTCTTGGCGGCGAGGCCACGAAGTTCGGCAAGAACCTCTACTTCACTCAGCGCGGACTTCAGTTCCAAGGGCTTGGCCTGGCGAATGGAATCAGGAACGGCCGTGTCCACGAGGGAATCGACGCTGTCATAGCCAATGGCCTTGAGCATGGTCTCGATGTGGGACTGCTGGCGGGCACCAATATGCCGGTCTGCAAACACTGTGGGGCGGGACGAGATCGTCATCAGGAACTCCAAGATACGGCCGGACCAAGAGGTACGGCATGGGTGGGGTTCCTCCCCGCTCTGTCTTGGACCTGAGAGATTCCGTGGATTATTCAGCCACTTTGCACCGTCGGTGAGCCCACAATTTATGGACTGCTTTCCAGAGTTGCCTCGCCATGACGGTACGGGGGCCTGAGAGATTCCTGGGGAGGATTTGCTCCTACGGCGCCGCCACATTGCTGGGAGGACTCTCCCGCCACGGTTCAAAAGGCATATTAAAATTTGGGTGATTCGAAGCACACATTACACGACGTCTGGCGGCCAGCCAAACAATGTCCACTCGATGAACCGTCTCCAGGCAGCGCGTCGGCGGGAAGTTTCATCACATGCCGGACGCGTCTTGCACGCGGTGACGGCACAGGATAATCTGTGACTCGCGTCACCAATATAGTTGTTGAAGTGCCTATGATCCGCGGCGGGAGAGTTCCGCCGGTACATCTGCGTGTAGCGCAGACATCCAGTGGGCGCCGAAGGAGCAAACCCTCCCCGGGAATCTCTCAGGCCCATGTACCGCCGTGGCGAGGCAACTCTGGAAAGCAGCCCGAACATCCGGGCTCACCGAAGGTGCAAGCGTCCCCTTGATTGCTAAGGAAACGCGGAAACTCTCAGGTCCAAGACAGAGTGGGGAGGAAGCAAATCTTCGTGGTGCACCCTGCCACCTAAACGAAGGGCCTTCCTTTGACGATCCACCAATCCATCACCACACCCGATGCCGAGCCCCACCTTGAGCGGCAACTGAGCAACCGGCATATCCAGCTCATCGCCATCGGCGGCGCCATCGGAACCGGACTGTTTATGGGCTCCGGAAAGACCATCTCGGCAGCCGGACCATCAGTGATATTTGTGTACATGATCATCGGCTTCATGCTGTTCTTCGTGATGCGGGCCATGGGAGAGCTGCTCCTGAGCAATCTCCACTACAAATCCTTTAGCGACTTCGCCGCGGACCTGCTGGGTCCCTGGGCCGGGTTCTTCACCGGCTGGACGTATTGGTTCTGCTGGGTCATCACCGGGATCGCCGATGTCATCGCCATCGCAGCCTACTCGGAGGTGCTCTTGCCGGGGATCGCGCTGTGGGTCCCCGGGGTAGTCACCATCGGAATTCTGCTGGTCCTGAACCTGACCACCGTGAAGGCCTTTGGCGAAACGGAATTTTGGTTTGCCCTCATCAAGATCGTTGCAATTGTCGCCCTGATCGGTGTGGGCTTGTTCATGATCTTCAGCCGTTTCCAATCTGAAACCGGAACGGCCAGCTTCACGAACCTGTGGAGCCACGGCGGACTCTTCCCCAATGAATTCATGGGCTTTGTCGCCGGATTCCAGATCGCCGTCTTTGCCTTCGTGGGCATTGAGCTCGTGGGAACCACAGCAGCCGAGGCCAAGGATCCGGAAAAGAACCTGCCCAAGGCCATCAACTCCATTCCCATCCGCGTCCTGCTTTTCTATGTAGGCGCCTTGGTTATTCTGATGTCGGTCATTCCCTGGACGCAGTTCGCCGCAGGCCAAAGCCCCTTCATCGCCATGTTCTCCATGGCGGGACTCGGAGCGGCCGCCACCATCATCAATCTTGTGGTCCTCACGTCCGCGATGTCCTCAGCCAACTCCGGCATCTACTCCACCTCCCGCATGGTCTACGGCCTGGCGCAGGAAGGCGATGCCCCTTTCCGGTTTTCCAAGTTGTCCAAGCGCAAGGTCCCCAACAATGCGCTGTTCCTCTCCTGCGTTTTGCTCCTCTCCAGCATCGTGTTGCTGTACGTTGGCGAGGACGTCAGCAAGGCCTTTGAAATGGTCACAACCGTGGCCGCCGTCTGCTTCGTCTTTGTCTGGTCCATCATTCTGGCCAGCTACCTCGCCTTCCGCCGGCGCCGCCCCGAACTGCATGAATCCTCGAAGTTCAAAATGCCTGGCGGCATTCCCATGGTCTACGTTGTCTTCGCCTTCTTTGCCTTTGTCTTGTGGGCCCTGACCACTCAGGTGGATACGCTCATTGCCCTGCTGGTGACACCCATCTGGTTTATTGCCCTCGCGGTGGTTTGGTACCTCGTCGGCAAGACGCCCAGTCACCGGGCCCGCTACGCGAAGTTCAAGGAAGACCTTGAATCTGAACGAGTCAACGCGCAGAGCCAACTCGGAGCTGAGAGTTCGGCAGGAAAATGAGCACCGGTCCGCTGACGCCGTCGGACATTGCTCCTGCGAATCCTCAGGAGGGTGGGGCATTCATCCTCACTCTTGATTGCACCGAATCTCCGGGCATCGTGCACGCCGTGGCGCAGTACCTGCTGAACCACGGATGCTACATCGTGGACATCAAGCAATTTGGTGACCAGCAGGTGCGGCACTTCTTCATGAGAGTTCACTTCATAGCCGGAACTGATGGGCCAAGTCCTGACGACCTCCGGCACGAATTCGGGCCGGTGGCCCAGCAATGGGGCATGAATTGGCGTCTTGAACCGCAGGGCCGCAAGGAACGCATCATGGTCATGGTCTCGAAATTTGGCCATTGCCTCAACGATCTGCTTTTTCGCGCCCGAACCGGTGAATTGCCGGTGGAAATTGTTGCCGTCGTATCCAATCACGAGACCCACAAGGACCTGGTTGATTGGCACGGCATCCCGTTCCACCACATCCCAGTAACGCCTGAAACGAAGCCAGCCGCCGAAGCAGAGTTGCTGGCACTGGTCGAGGAGTACCAGGTTGAGCTGGTTGTTCTGGCACGCTACATGCAGGTTCTCAGCGACAACCTTACGTCTGTACTATCCGGACGGGCCATCAACATCCATCACTCCTTCCTGCCAAGCTTCAAGGGCGCCAAGCCGTACCACCAGGCCTACGATCGTGGCGTCAAGACGGTAGGTGCAACGGCCCACTACGTCAATGCCGAACTGGACGAAGGCCCAATCATCGCCCAACAAGTCATCGACGTGGACCACACGTACAGCCCTGCGGATCTCGTTGCAGTTGGCAAGGATGCAGAGTGCAAGGCACTCACCAATGCCGTGCGTTGGCATGCCGAAGGCCGAATCATCCTGTCAGGGAACCGGACTGTAGTCCTGCGCTAGCCAGCGCTCCGCTGGTCGCGTCCCAATCCAGTGCTGGATTGGGACGCACCCAACAGATCCCGCCCCTCGCCCAGGACCATATCCCTGAATCGGGTGGCCTGGGCTGAAGTATCAGCACGGTTCCGCCAGACAAGTCCCACGTCCCGATGCGCGCTGGGCCAAATGATCTCCACCTCGCACCACCCCAAGCCGCCACCGGGCGCGGCCTGGGCAACAAACTTTTCCGGCGGTGCCACGGCAATGCCCAAGCCCGCTGAGACGAGTCCGCGAACCGTATGCAGGTCCTGGCCTTGAAAGGCCACCCGTGGACGGAAGCCCGCGCGTTGGCACAGGGACTCAACAATCGAGTGCATGCCGTAGCCGGGTTCCAGCATGATGAAAGGCTCGTCCCGAACAGCGTCGAGCCTTACCCCGCTAGAACCAAACAGCTGGTGCCCGCTGGAAACCACCAACTTCAACGGCTCCGAATACAGCACCTCGGACCCTATTGTCCTGCTCGGAGCAGGAGGCGGGGCCACAAGTGCCAGGTCGGCAGATCCGGTGGCCAATAGATCCAGGCAAAAAGCCCGGCTCCCCTGTTGCAGGTCGAACGTGACGCCCGGATGGTTTTGCGCAAACGCGCGAATAAGTATGGGCAGGGCAACCTCTCCAAAGGTGTGCTGAAAAGCCACCTGGATACGGCCAAACTGTTGCCCGGATTCTTCCCGCGCTTGGGCCAATCCTTCGCGGATCGCCTCCAGGGCCTCTGCCGCCCGCGGGATCAGGGCAAGCGCAGCCGGCGTCAGCTCAACGCCTCTCCCTTTGCGCAGCACCAGTGGCGTACCCACAACTTCTGCCGCGCGAGCCAATGTTCGGCTCACGGTGGACTGCGGAATCCCCAGCGCCTCGGCCGTGGCAGTCACATGACGGCTGGCCCCCAGCTCAACGAGCATGGGCAAGGCTGGCAGTAGTTTGGCCAGATCGTGGTTGTCGTTGTCCATGCCTCATGGAACCATGGGCACCACCCGCGTGTCATCCAAAAATGGATAAATGAACCAATTTCAATGCATTAGACGCATTGATTTGTGAGTTCTACGGTTGAATATGTGATTGACATGGACCAGGACCCCCCGATGAACCGCATAGGACTCACACGAGTGAGTGCGAATTGGCCTGCCCCGGACACTTCGTGGGCCGGGCATCTCCAAGGGACCTCCGGCTACCGCAGAGTCCTAGCCGCCTTGGCATGTGCGGGCGTGGCAACGTTTGCGCAGCTATATTCACTCCAAGGCATCCTGCCCCTGCTTTCCCGCGATCTGGATGTCACAGCAGCGCAGACGTCCCTCAGTATTTCGGCGGCCACGGTAGGCCTTGCCGTTGCCGTCCTGCCCTGGTCTTTTGTGGCGGACCGCTGGGGGCGCGTGCGGACCATGGGGCTGGCCGTCATTCTGGCAACCATCTTGGGGCTGCTGGTCCCCCTGTCTCCAACCTTTGAGGTCCTGCTGCTATTGCGCGTTCTGGAGGGTGCCGCGTTGGGCGGGATCCCGGCCCTTGCCATTGCTTACCTGACCGAAGAGGTCAGCCCGCGCCACGCAGCAGCTGCCGCGGGCGCCTACGTTGCCGGCACCACCTTGGGCGGCCTGTTCGGGCGGCTGCTGGCCGGACCTGTCGCTGACGTTGCGGGCTGGCGCATGGGCACCCTGGCAGTGTCGCTCTGCGCGGCCGCTGCGGCCGCCGGTTTTCTTGTGTTGGCCCCCAAACCGCGGGGTTTTGTTCCATCGCGGACCGAAGGTTTTGGTGCCGTTCTGGGCAAGTTGATCCCCCAGCTGCGCAACGCCAAATTGCTGGCCTTGTACGCACAGGCCTTCCTGCTGATGGGGACATTCGTCAGCGTCTACAACTACCTCGGCTTCCGGCTGGAGGCACCGCCCTACCTTTTTCCGGCGTCGGCTGTGGCCTTGCTTTTTCTGGCCTACCTCGCGGGAACAATCTCTTCCAAAGCAGTGTCATCTCTTGCAAGTCGCTGGGGCCGCCGCACCGTGCTGTTGGCATGTACGGCAACCATGGTCACGGGACTGGCCCTGACGCTGGCCAGTCCCGTGGTCATGATCCTGGTGGGCCTGGTGTTGTTCACGGCTGGTTTCTTCGGTGCGCACAGTATCGCCTCGGGCTGGACAGGAGCCTTGGCCACCACGGGCCGGGCCCAGGCTTCCTCGCTGTACAACCTCAGCTATTACGCCGGCTCGAGTGTGGTTGGCTGGAGTTCCGGCCTGGTGTTTCAGCACAGCGGCTGGAGCGCGATGGTGGCTGTTTTGGCCGTGTTGATGTTCCTCGCCGCGGTGGCCGCGATGGTGCTGCTTCCGGCTCGCAATGCCGGTGAGCGAAAAGCTACCGAGTCCGCACCTGGTCTCCGCCGCTTCGGTGCATGAGCAACGCCTCCACCACCGGATAGATCATGATGATGCCCAACACCGCAAAGGTCCACTGATAGCTCACCACGGCGTCGGTGACAGCGGTTCCCTCCAGCAGCGTCTGCGCGGCTCGCAAAATCAGCGCACCCACGGCAATGCCCAGGCCGGTGGCGATCTGGGAAATCGTAGAGGAAAGGGTGTTGGCTCCAGCCATTCGAGCCTTGGGAACATCCGCAAACTGCAAGGTGTTGTAGGCGCTGAATCCGATCGAACGCAGCACACCGCTGACAAAAAGCACCACGGCAATCACAGCCAAAGGTGTCTGCGGGCCCAGGAATGCACAGGCCATCAGCACCAAAGCCCCGCCGATGTTGCTTACCAGCAGGACATTCCGGAATCCGAGGCTCCTAATGAGCGGGGACGTGGCCGGCTTGATCAGGACATTGCCGGCAAACACCGCCATGGTCATCAGGCCCGCCTGAAACGCACTCCAGCCAAATCCCAGCATGAACATCAACGGCAACAGGAACGGTACGGCGTTGATAATCAGCCGATACATGCCACCACCGGCATTGCCCACCCTGAAGGTTTGTATGCGCAGGGCCCTCAGATCCAGCAACGGGTGCCGTGAGCGCTTGAACCACCACAGGGCCCCGGCCGTGCAGGCAATGGCGAGTACCAGCCAAAGAACGACGGCGACCCACGGCGTGGGTGCCGAACCCACCAGTTCCATGCCGATCACCAACGCAGCCAGCGCTGCTCCTGTCAGGATGAATCCAACCCAATCCGGTGGCGGGACCCTGCGGGCACGGATGTCAGGCACAACCTTGAGTGCCACAAGGAAGGCGAGAATCCCAAGGGGCACGTTGATCAGGAAGATCCAGTGCCAACTGGCGTAGGTGACCAAGAGTCCACCGAGGACCGGGGCCAGAACAGGCGCAATGAGGGCCGGCCAGGTCAGGTAGGCGATGGCTTCGAGGAACTCTTTCCTGTCGGCATCGCGCAAAACCACGAGCCTGCCCACCGGGACCATCATGGCTCCACCAAGACCTTGGAGCATACGGGAACCACACAGGACAGCAAGGTTTGGGCTGAGCGCACACAACAAGGACGCGATTGTGAAGACGGCAATGGCTACCGTAAAAACTTTCCTGGCTCCAAATCGCTCGGCCAGCCAACCGCTGATGGGGATGCCCACCGCCAGCGTGATCAGGTACGCGGTCATGGCCAGGTTGATATCGACCGGACGGACGCTTAGATCTGCGGCAATGCCGGGCGCGGCCGTGGCGATGATGGTGCCATCAAGAATCTCCATGAAATACGTGCCGGCGACCAAAAGCGCCAAGGCGCGGCTGAAAGAACTGCTGCCGGTCGTCGTCGCACGTTTAAAGATCACCGGCCAAGCCTAGCCACGCGCGGTGGCCGCGCCACATCCGTCCCTCGGCCCAGGAAACAATGCCGTCACATGCCGCTTCCGGGTTGGGCTTAACGGCTGGCAAGATCCATGGTCACCAGCCGCAGCCACAGCCACAGCCGCTTGTGCGGATCGTCCAGGTCCAGCCCAAAGTCTGCCGCCAGCCGGGTGAGTCGGTAGCGGACGGTGTTGTTGTGCACATGAAGCCGTGCGGCCATGGCGGAGATGTTCCCATTGGATTCCAGATAGGCCCGCAGGGTATCCACATACTCACTCTGGTGCTCGTTGTCGTGGGCCTGCAGCGCGGCAAGGTCATCAGCATCAGCCATGTCCTGCTCATCAATGAATGCCCCGATCTGCAACAGATTCAGCGGAACCCGGTGGTCCTCATACAGGCTGGCAGCAGATTTGGCGCCGCCCTTGACGGGTTGGCGACTCACAAGTAATTTCAGTGTTTGCAACGCCTGGGCCCTGGAGGCGGGGAGATCCTCAACATCGAGGGCAATCCCACCGACCGCGGCAATCAAAGGGTAGCTGCTGATGGTCTGGGAATACGCACCAATGTCGGCAACCACGCGCCTGTGCACCGATCGTGGCGTGTTGCCCTCACATGGCAGCAGCGCGTAAACCACCGAATCAATCATGGCGCTGTGGCTGCTGCCAAACTGCACCGTGCAGACTGTGGTGACCAGATGCAGGAGTTTCTGAATTTCCTGTATCGATTCCAGGTTTCCCGTCTTGGGCCGGACTATCGAAAATGCCGCAACGGCAAAGCCCTTGGCCGCATCCAGGCCCAGTTGGGCCGCCGCAAATGAGGCGTGGGCGGTGTCATCCAGGAGCGTCCTGATCAAATCGGCGTTTCTGCGCTGGCCAAAGTCGAGGGCGGCACGCGCATGGAGCATGTGCAGCCCAGCCAGCGCCGCCATCCTGTCCAAGGCAGCAAGGGCAGCACCGCGACGCTCCGCCCCCGGATCAATGATCCACATGGAACCCAGCAGCTCGTCCCCCGCGCGGACGGCGAGCGCCAATCTGCCCAACTCCTGATCCGTGGCGGGGATGAGGATGGCTGTGGCGGAGTCGTAGACGGTCTTGAAATCCTTGTCGAACGCTGGCGCCGTGGTCTCTTCAAGGGAAAGAGTTGTGACCCGGCGAAGCTCGTCAATGGGTTGGCCCGGCAGGGTGGAATAACCAAGGACGCGCCCAAGGGGATCGACAATGCTGACGGCGCCATTGGCGATGGACGCCGCCGCATTGGCGAAGGCATAGAGGTCACCGAGCCGCACGCCCGAGACCGAGTCTGTTCCGGCCCCACCCACCGCGGCCCGCGCCAAGGTGACCAACCTGCTCCACTCAGCGGAATCCGGTGCAACCAACACGGCCAACCCGAAAGGCTCGACAGCGGCACGCATCCGGCCCATGGATGCGCCGTAAGCCTTAACCACCACTGCCGCAGCATTCCCCCGGGTTGCCCGCTCCAGCAGTGTGAGAAAGCCTGGCGATTCGCAGCTAAGCCCAACCGCCAGGATGATGCTGTCCGCAACCGTTGTCATTTCAGCCAGGGGATCGTACATGAGAACACCTGCCACGCGGTGCCCTGACGTCGATGGGCTGGGATTGACATGCACCAGGTCCGCCTGCATCAAGGTGATGCAGTCTGCAAGGGAAACGGCTCCATCATGGGTGCCGCGTTGCCCCTGGTTCTGATCCTCAACGTCCATGCTTGGACGTTATCACAGCCGATTCCGAAAACTGTTGGAGATTTTCACATATAGCAGACAGGAGATCCACGTCACCATTGAGTGAGGCGGGACACACTAATTCTCTCGGTAGCAGCCGGCCACCCGGAAGCTGCAGCGCAACAAAAGGAATCAGAGATGAAATTCAAGGACATCACAGCACTGGCTTCGGTCCAAGGCCCGGCGAGATCAACTGCCGAACGCCTGAACAGGCGCTGCTACAGCGTTGGGGACATGCAGAAATTGGCGGCCAAGGCCCTGCCCAAGAGCATTCTTGACTACATCGAGGGCGGCGGCGAGGACGAGGCCTCCATGCGCCGCAACATCGAGTCCTACAACGACTGGTCCTTCATGCCCAAGTGGGGCTCCGTGGAAAACCTCAGCCTGAAAACCACCATCCTGGGCGGCCCCTCGTCCATGCCGCTCTGGCTCTCCCCCACCGGCGGCACCCGCCTCTTCCACCCGCAGGGCGAGATTGCCGCGGCCCGGGCAGCACGTGCCGCAGGCGTTCCATACGGCCTGGCACACCTGAGCACCACCACCATGGAGGCCGTTTCCGAGGCAACCCCCGGGCTGCGCCGCTGGTTCAACATGGAGCCCACCAATGATCCGGCCTTGCTCCAGGCAGTCCTGGACCGCGTGTCCAACGCCGGCTACGAGGCACTCATCGTCAACATTGACTGCCGCGACATCGGACACCGCGAGCGCGACTACCGCAACGGCTTCACGGCACCGCCGTCCATCAAGCCCAAGACCGTGCTTGAAGGAGCTCTGCGCCCCCGCTGGGCACTGGGCTTCATCACCAGCGACGCCATTGCCTTCCCCAACCTTGACGCAGAAGTCCCGACGGGTCCGCTCACCAGCACCCCCGACATGTGGCGCACGCTGCTGGCCGGCGCCTACGAACCCACAGACTGGAACGACCTGGCGGAAATCCGCGCCCGCTGGAACGGCCCCATCATACTCAAGGGCTGCGTCAACCCGAAGGATGCCGCCATTGCCGCAGGCATGGGCTTCGACGCCATCCAGGCCAGCAACCACGGTGGCCGCCAGCTGGACCACATGGCCTCCCCCATGGACGTACTTCCGGAGATGGTGGCGGCCGTCGACGGGCGCATGGAAATCATTGTGGACGGTGGCATCCGCCGCGGCTCTGACGTCATCAAGGCCCTGGCCCTGGGTGCCGATTCATGCGCCATTGGCCGCCCCTATTTGTACGGGCTCGCGGCCGCCGGCGAGGCAGGAGTTGCCCATGTACTTAAGCTGTTCAAGGCTGAAATGCACCGAACCATGGCCCTGCTGGGTGTCACCAGCGTGGCAGAGCTGAAGGAAGGCGGACGCGAGCTCATCCGCCACCGCAGAGAATTGTTTGTCCCCGGCCCCGCTGAATCAAACCAGGTTGCCGCCGCCCCGGAACCGGAATTGTCCCTGGCCGACATGGGAACCCCCTGATGGGCACGCCAATCGCAGTCCGCAAGGCAGCCGCCGTCGTACTTTCCTCAGCCCTGCTGCTCTCCCTGACAGCGTGTGGAAGTTCGACGGCCAGCGACGGCATCGCGGAACTGGGCACAGACATTCCCGCCATGGCATTCAATGAAGCCGCCGCGGCGCAACTGCCGGATTCCATCAAGGCAGCCAAAGTGCTCACGGTGGCCATCCCCACCAACGAACCGCCCACCCAGTTTTACAAGGAGGGCACCCGTGAGATGACGGGCAGCAACCCGGACATCGCCCGGCTGATCGGCCAGGCCCTGGGGGTAAAGGTTGACATCAAGGTCACCAACTTTGATTCGATCATTCCCGGCATGGCAGCCGGCCGCTATGACATGACGGTTGCCTCGATGACACCCACCGAAAACAGGATGAAGGTTCTGGACTTTGTGGATTATCTGCAGATGGGCAACTCGATTGCTGTGCCCGTTGGCAACCCAGGGGCCATCACGGAGGAAGCAGCCCTGTGCGGGAAGAAGGTGGGGCTGTTGATCGGCTCCTACCAGCTCACCGCCAACGTGCCTGCCGCCAACGAGAAATGCCTGGCGGAGGGCAAGGAGCCAATTCAGGACAGCGAATTCCAAGACACCCGGCAGGCCATTTCCGCCCTGACAAGCGGCCGCCTGGACGCGGTGCTGGCCGACTCCCCCATCCTGGACTTTGCCGCCAAGGCCAACCCGGCCATCGAGATTTCCTCCCAATACGACTTCACCCCGGTCGGGGTTGGCCTGCCCATCGAGTCCGGGTTGGTCAAGGCGGTCTCCACCGCCATGGTGGACATCGTCAAAAGCGATTCCTACCAGTTAGTTCTGAAGAAGTACGGCCTGGATGGCAGTGCCATCGCCGATCCCCGCGTCAATTTCGCCCAATAGATTCCACCCCATAGGAGGTGAACACCATGCAGCAACAACCAACGCTTTCATCCACTGATTCGCACCACGTTCCCCCAGCAGCAACGGGTGGTTCTGTCCCGGTGGTGCCCCTGCGCCACCCCATCCGCAACGCCCTCGCCATTGTCCTGATCCTCGTTGCCGCGAGCGCGGCCCTGGATGTATCCACCAATGAGCGCTACCACTGGGACGTCGTCGTCTCTTACCTGTTCTCCCCGGAGATCATGAGCGGCGCCGGGCTGACGCTGATGCTGACGGTGGTCTCCATGACGGTGGGCATCCTGCTCGGCACGGTGCTCGCGATCATGCGCCTGTCCAGCAACCCCATTCTGAGGACGCTCAGCCGTGCCTACATCTGGTTCTTCCGCGGCACTCCCCTGTTGGTCCAGTTGATTTTTTGGTACAACGTTGCAGCCCTGTACCCGGTGATTGCGTTGGGCTTGCCGTTCGGTGGACCTTCCGTGGTCATCGGCTCGGCCAACGTCCTGATCTCCCCGCTCGGTGCGGCCCTGTTGGGCCTGGCTTTGAACGAGGCCGCCTACATGGCTGAGATCATCCGCAGCGGCATCAGCTCTGTAGACAAGGGCCAGTACGACGCCGCCCGCGCCTTGGGCATGAACCGCAGCAAGCTGATGCTGCGTGTTGTCCTGCCGCAGGCCATGCGCGTGGTTCTGCCGCCCACGGGCAACCAGGTCATCTCCATGCTCAAGGGCACCTCCCTGGTCAGCGTCCTGGCCATCTCCGACCTGCTGTACTCGGCCCAGATCATCTACTCGTTCAACTACCAGACCATCCCGCTGCTCATTGTGGCCAGCCTCTGGTACCTGCTCATGACCACCGTACTGAGCTACTTCCAAAACAAGCTTGAGCGGCGCTACGGTCGCGGCTTTGACACAGCAACCCGCCTGGTTCGCCGGCCCAAGAGAAGGAAAGCATCATGAGCACAGCAATGGTGGAGGCCCAGGGAGTTCGCAAGAACTTCGCGGCCATTGAAATCCTCAAGGGCATCGACCTGAAAATTGAACAAGGCACGGTGACCTGCCTGATCGGCCCGTCCGGCTCCGGCAAAACCACATTCCTGCGCTGCATCAACCACCTGGAGAAGATCGACGCCGGCCGTCTCTACGTGGATCAGCAGCTGGTTGGTTACACCGAACGCAACGGCCGCCTGTACGAAAAGAAGGAAAGCCAGACCGCCAAGTCCCGCCTGACCGCGGGCATGGTGTTCCAGCGCTTCAATCTGTTCCCGCACATGACGGTCATGGAAAACATCATCGAGGCTCCCGTTCACGTCCTGGGCCGGCCCAAGAAGGAAGTCATCACCGAGGCCCAGGTCCTGCTGGACCGGGTTGGCTTGGGCGACCGGGGGCATTCCTACCCGCAGGACCTCTCCGGCGGCCAGCAGCAGCGCATCGCCATTGCCCGGGCCCTGGCCATGAAGCCCAAGCTCATGCTCTTTGACGAGCCCACCTCTGCCCTTGACCCCGAGAACGTCGGAGAGGTCCTGGAGGTCATGAAGGACCTCGCGGCAGAGGGCATGACCATGGTGGTTGTCACCCACGAGCTCGCCTTCGCCCGGCAGGTGGCCGACCAGGTCATCTTCATGGACATGGGCGTGGTGGTGGAGAGCGGGCCGCCCGAAGAAGTTCTTGGCTCACCCAAGCACGCGCGCACCAAGGCATTCCTCTCCAAGGTTTTGTAATCCGCTTCCCTGCCACCACCGGCAGACGCACCCAACAGCGCGGCCGCACCCGACCGCCGTCGAACATCAAGGAAAACCCCATGCTCCGCACACAAATCATCACTGACAAGGCGCCGGTTCCGGCAGGCCCATACTCCCAGGCCATCGCCGCCAACGGTTTCCTCTACACCGCGGGCCAAACACCGCACCACCCCGTCACGGATGAGACCCTGGGGGAAACGATTGGCGAGCAGACACGGGCCGCCATGGAAAACCTGGCGGCCGTGCTCGCCGCTCACGGTTTGGACTTCTCGCACGTGGTCAAGGCAACCGTTCACCTCCAGGATCCGGCACGAGATTTTGCCGGATTCAACGCCGCCTACGAGGAATTTGTTCAGGCACCCTACCCGGCGCGAACCACGGTGGGCTCATTTCTGGGTGACTTCCTCGTGGAGATTGACGCCGTAGCAGTGATTCCAGCCTGATCCCTGCAACACCGTTCGCTAACTGGCATGTGGCCCCGTAATGCACCCAGGTGCGCCTGCGGGGCCACACGTGCTTGGATGGAAGCATGTCCCTGCTCATTGTGGTGCGTGGCAATTCCGGCTCCGGGAAGAGCTCTGTTGCCCGCGCCCTGCAACAGGAGTTGTCCGGTGTGTGGATAGAGCAGGATTATTTCCGCCGCACCGTCCTGGGGAAAGTGGAAATTATTCGGCGCTGACGGTTGAGCTGATCGAACAATCCGCTGCCCTGGCCCTGAACCACGGCAGGAGCGTGATTGCCGATGGCATGTTCAACGCCAGTAAATACAGCGGCTCTTTCCGCAGGCTGCAAGAAAACCACGCCGGCGCCAGCCACTTTTACGCATATGACCTCACGCTCGAGGAAACGCTTCGCCGGCATGCCACCCGCGCCCACAAGCAGGCCGATTTCGGCGAGAAGGCCATGCGTGGCTGGTACCACGGCTGGGACCCATTGACGGGAATCGAGGAGCGGCCGATCACGGCGGAGGAGTCGCTGGCCGAAACGGTGGCCCGCATCCTCAACGACGTGCGCAACGGCTCACGGTAGCCGGTAGTCGCGGCCCGCCGCGAAAACGGGGCAAACCCGTCAGAACGGCGTATCTTGTGGGGCGTTTGGCGAGTTGACACCGTTTTCGGCACAAACGTCGGGCCTAAGCCGTCAGCCCCAGCTTGCTCATGCGCTTGGAGTGGTTTCGCGTGAGCGCACTCAGGATGGCCGATACCTCTGCCGCAGCCTGCTCATGTGTGGCGTCCGGGCGCAGCCCCACGAGGAAGCTGTGCTTGGCACCGATACGCTGCACCTGGGTCAGGGCCTCCCCCACCATGCGCCGCCCCCACAACGCCAAGCGCGAGGACAGCCGCGGGTCCTCGGCCAGCATGGTTCTCAGCAGCGAGGTCAACACCTCAATCTGCTCGTCACTTGTGCGGACCTGGGCAATTGCCTCACGGGTGGGCTCATCCAGGTGCTCGGCAATTGCAGCGTAAAACTCTTCAGTGATCGTCTCAACCACATAGGCCTTCATGAGCGATTCGTGCCAATCAGCGGGGCGGGTCCGCTCGTGGAAGGCATCAACCATGCGCTGGTAGGGTGCCATGGCCAGTTCCGGATCCATGCCCATGGCGTTGAGCCGTGCACACATGGATTCGTAATGGCCATACTCCGCCACGGCCATTTTTCCCAGCACCGCCCTGTCGGCCAGCGACGGCGAGTGGCGCGCGTCGGTTGCCAAACGCTCAAACGCGGAAAGCTCCCCGTAAGCGATGCTGCCGAGCAGATCCACCACAAAGTTGTCGTAGCGGGCGCTCAATTCCCCTGCGGAAACGGAATCATCGGCGTCGGAAGCTGAAATACTCATACCCCCAGAATAGTCCGTGCCGCGCCGCCCTTGTTCCCGGGCAGGATTCGTTTACGCTGAAACGGTGCCGTACTCTCACATTGGCGTCAGAAGCAGCGCCGCAGAACAGTCCCTTGCCCAAGCCCTTGCCGCCCTGAGCGAGGAGTTCAAGTTGCCCGGCGAGTTCTCCCCTGACGTCTTGGCGGAGGTTGACCGGGTCATTGCGGCCCATCAGCTGCCCGCACCCGATCTCACGGCGCTGCCCTTCATCACGATCGATCCGCCCACCTCGCAGGACCTCGACCAGGCCATGTATCTGGAGCGCAACGACGACGGCTACATTGTCCACTACGCCATCGCCGATGTCCCCTCCTTTGTCCCCGCCGGTGGTCCGCTCGATGCCGAGACCCGTCGACGTGGCCAAACCATCTACACGCCTGGCCAACGCATTCCCCTCCACCCCGCTCCAATGAGTGAGGGCGCCGCCAGCCTCTTCGCCAACGATCCCCGCTCGGCCTACGTCTGGCAGATCCATCTTGCCGCTGACGGTTCACAGACCACCGCCACGGTCCGCCGCGCCACAGTGAAAAGTGTTGCCAAGCTTGGCTACGAACAAGCCCAGGAAATGTACGACGCCGGGACTGCGCCCGCCGCTTTCGCCGACACCTTGGCACTGTTGGCCGAGATTGGGACGAAGCGCATCGCCCTGGAACGAGCCCGGGGCGGCGCCAGCCTGAACGTGCCGGGCCAGGAAGTGGAATTCGTCGACGGCCGCTACGTCCTGAGTTTCCGCCCCAACCTGCCCATCGAGGAATGGAATGCCCAGATCTCTCTTCTGACCGGCATGGCCGCTGCCACGATCATGATCGAAGGCAAGGTGGGCATCCTTCGCACCATGCCCACCCCGGATGAAGAATCGATCGCCACGTACAGGCTGCAAACCGTGGCCCTGGGAACCCCGTGGACCAAGGACATCGCCTATGGGGAATATCTGCGTAGTCTCAATACCGAGGATCCCAAGCAACTTGCCCTGATGCACGCGGCGGCAAGCCTGTTCAGGGGCGCCGGTTACACCCCATTCAACGGCACGGTTCCCCAAGAAATCATGCAGGCCGCGGTTGCCGCGCCTTACGCGCACACCACCGCCCCCCTGCGCAGGCTCGTCGACCGGTTCGTACTGTCCCTCTGCGCCGCCTTGTGCGCCCAGGAAGAGGTTCCGGTGTGGGCCGTTGAGGCACTGGCAGAACTGCCTGAGATCATGAGTGCCTCAAACCAGCTGGCCAGCAAGGTGGACAAGGCGGCGATCGACACTGTTGAGGCGGCCTTGCTAAGCCACCAGGTGGGAGGCGAGTTTGACGCCGTCGTCCTTGCCGGGCCACGCAGCAACGGCCACAATTCCAAGTCCGCAACCGCCCGCAGTTCCATCCAGATCAGCGTCCCTGCCGTGACCGCCTACTGCGAAGGTGACCTGACTCCGGGAACCGTGGTTCGGGTACGGCTTACCGCTGTCGATATTGCCAAGCGCAGCGTAACGTTCGTGCCGTCAGCGCAAAGTTAGGGTGTGCGGCTAGACTGAAGAGGTAGACATGGATGCCCGGTCGTTGATTAAAAAGTATTGATTCAACAAACCCGCCCCAACGCGCGTCTTTTCAGCTCCTCCCAAACCCGTCGTTCTGACAAAAGGGAGGGCTAAGTTTTTGTTAGCCCGCGATCGGCTTCCCTAGATAGTGCCGCCGACCTGCGTTCCGTGAGGCCTTCCAAGCGCCAGCGTTGAGCCCGGCTGACGGCACCTTGTATAGACGAATTGAATGGTAAGCATTTGAGCATTGAAGCAGATTCACTCCTGCAGGCAGAAGACAGCAACGAGATCGTTGAAATTGACGGATCCCTCAGCAGCACCGAGCCTGCCCGGCACGAAGAAAAGGAAACGTTCGCCAGCTTTGGCGTGCACCACGAGATCGTTTCCTCCCTGACCGAGGCCGGCATCCTCCACCCCTTCCCGATCCAGGCCATGACCCTGCCCATCGCGTTGACCGGGCACGACATCATTGGCCAGGCCAAGACCGGAACGGGCAAGACGCTCGGTTTCGGCATCCCGGCATTGAACCGCATTGTGGCCCCCAAGGACGAAGGCTTTGCAAAGCTTGCCGCCCCGGGCGCCCCCCAGGCCATGGTGATTGTGCCCACCCGCGAGCTTGCCGTGCAGGTGGCCGGAGATCTCACCACCGCCTCCAAGCACCGCGGCATCCGCATCGCCACAATTTATGGTGGCCGCGCCTACGAGCCCCAGGTCGAGGCCCTGCAAAAGGGTGTCGAACTTATTGTTGGTACGCCCGGCCGCCTGATCGATCTGCTCAAGCAGCGCCACCTGAACGTCAAGCACGTACGCATCGTGATCCTCGACGAGGCCGACGAAATGCTGGATCTGGGCTTCCTGCCCGACGTTGAAACGTTGATTGCCGGCACTCCTCCGGTTCGCCAGACACTGTTGTTCTCGGCCACCATGCCCGGCCCGGTTGTTGCCATGGCACGGCGCTACATGACCCAGCCCACGCACATCCGTGCCGCTGACCCGGACGACGAGGGCTTGACCAAGCGCGACATCCGCCAGCTCATCTACCGTGCCCACAACCTGGACAAGATCGAGGTTTTGGCCCGGATCCTGCAGGCCAAGGACCGTGGCCGTTCCATCATCTTCACCAAGACCAAGCGCACCGCAGCCAAGGTGGCCGAGGAGCTGGTTGACCGCGGATTTGCTGCGGCAGCCATTCACGGCGATCTGGGTCAGGGTGCCCGCGAGCAGGCCCTGCGGGCCTTCCGTAACAACAAGGTTGACGTTCTGGTGGCCACCGACGTTGCCGCTCGCGGCATCGACGTCGATGATGTCACGCACGTGGTCAACTACCAGTGCGTTGAAGACGAGAAGATCTACCTGCACCGCGTGGGCCGTACCGGCCGCGCAGGCAACAAGGGCACGGCCGTGACCTTCGTTGACTGGGATGACATGCCTCGCTGGGCCCTCGTCAACAAGGCACTGGGTTTGAGCGTTCCCGAGCCCATCGAGACGTATTCCTCCTCCCCTCACCTCTACACGGATCTGGATATTCCGGCCGGTACCAAGGGCCGCCTGCCGCGCGACAAGCGCACGCACGCAGGCATTGACGCCGAAGTGCTGGAGGATCTGGGCGAGACCGGTAAGCGCAACGCCCCGAAGCAGGACTCCTCTCGTGGCGGCGACCGCAACGCCAACCGCGGTGGCAACCACACCGGTGCCCGCCACGGTGAGAAGCGCCGCGAGGAGTCCGGCCGTGACGGCGGAAGCCGTGCCGCCAGCAGCACAGGTGAGAAGCGCGAGGGCGGCCGGAGCCGCCGTCGTCCATCATCCGAAAGTGCCGCGCCGGCCGAAAACAGTGCCCCTGTGGCGGCCTCGGCCGAGGCCGCGGCACCGCGTGCACGCCGGACCCGCACCCGCCGCCGCAACGGTGAGACGGTAGCCAAGGAGTCCGGCGAGTAGAACTCACCGGCACCACGCAAACTGCCCTGCCGGTTCATCAAGAAATCTTCTTGACGAACCGGCAGGGCAGTTTTTTTGTTGTGGCCGCTAAATCAGCGGTCGGCCTTCACGCCGGGCGTCCAGGATTTCCTGGAGGAAGGCTTTGCCCAGCACGTAGAGCACGCCAGCAACGATGACCGGCCAGATCAGAACATAGAGGGATAGAAAAAATACGGTCATGAACAGTGCCTAGGCTTTCTTCTCGAGAAGGGTTCCGGGGGTGTTGTGGTTGGCTTCCTCCCGGTTGTCGAAGTCGCCGATGCGCTCCTTGATGGTGTCGAAGTCAAAGGTCGCCTGGTTGCGGAAGCACATGAAGTAACACACCAGGGTGCTGACAGCGTAGGCAACGAGCGAGCCCGAGAGCACCGTGTAATCGTGCAGGACGCCGATCGCGAATGGT
Organism: Arthrobacter alpinus; assembly: GCF_900105965.1. NCBI lineage: Bacteria > Bacillati > Actinomycetota > Actinomycetes > Micrococcales > Micrococcaceae > Arthrobacter > Arthrobacter alpinus. Next base: position 5,051 of record NZ_FNTV01000001.1, on the reverse strand, counting down.
GCGGCCGCGAGCATGGCAACGGCCGCCACGATCTTGGCCGTTTTGAGGCCAAAGAACCCGAAGGCCATTAGGCCAAGGACCACGCCAATGCCGACAACGGAGAGTACATCCACCACGATTCCGGTGGCGCCGCCCATGGAGATCCACTCAAACCGCACAGGGATGAAGCAGGCGAGGGCGGCAAGCACCGAGATGGTGAAGGCCTTGTTGGTGATCTTTTCCCAGTAGAAGCTGGCAATGACGGGGAACACCAGGGCACCCCAGAGGCTCCGACAAACACCAGCAGGTCAAGGATGTTTAGCTGTCCGCTGGCAAAATACAGGCCGGCGCCGGTGGCCACAATCATGGTGATGCGGCCAATGAACAGCATGGTCTTGGGGTTCGCCTTGCCCTCCTTGGCGATGTTCTGGCCGTAGACATCGGCCATCATGATTGAAGACATGGCAGATAGGTCTGAATCAGCCGTGGAGGACAGCGCACCCACGATCATGATCAGGAAGATCCCCAACAGCACCGGGCTGAGATAGGTCGCGGCCATCTGCGGGATCAGGTTGTTGGTGTCTCCATCCAGCGGAAGAATACCGGCGTACAGGGCCATGACACCCATCATGCCAATCCCAATAATGGTGGCGCCATAGCCAACCGTGGCCGTCACGAAGGTCTTCTTGATGAGGTCTTCACGTACGGCAAAGAGCCGCTGGGCAATGGTCTGGTTACCGATGGCGTAGGCCAGAACGGCCGCGATGTACGGTGCACCCTGGTTCATGAACGCGTCGGAGGAGAAGAAGTTGGACTGCTGCGGCGTCAACCTCGAAGCGCCCGTGACAAACATGTCGGGGCGCCGGCGGCAAAGAAAACCACCGGAATAATGATCACCACGGCCCCGAGCATGGCAAAGACCTGCGCGGCGTCGGTGAGCACGGAGGCCCTGAACCCTGACCACAGCGAGTACAGCAGGATGCCGCCGCCGATGAAACAGGATGCCTTGGGTGAAGCTAAACGGGGACAGCAACGCAATCAGCGCACCACCGGCGATGAAGTTGGAGGTGATGCTCACCATCGATCCAACAATGTTCGAGCCGGCGAGCATCAACTGGCTTGATTTGCCGTGCCGGGCGTAAATGACCTCCGCCAAGGTGTGGGCCTTGGGGGCGACGGCGCGGATTCGCTTGCCAAACGGGTAGATGAACAAGATCATCAACGCGCCCCACAAACCGTAGTGGATGGGCCCGGATATTCCGTACGTGTAGCCGGAGGTGGCCGAGGCGTACATTGACGACGCCCAGATCCATGTTGCGGTCATGCTTCCGGCCGATATCCCAAAACCGACCTTGTTGCCGGCGGTCATGTAGCCGTCAGCGTTTTCATTCTTGCGGCCAATGAACAGTGTCATTAGCAGTGTGCCGCCGTAAAACAGCACTAATAGTCCAATTACTGTCCAACTTCCCAGTTGGTGAAGTCCTGCGCCATTCGGCACCATTCTTGTCCCTTCGATAGACGGAATTCACCGGCATTCCGCCAACAATCAGCGTGCGCCGCCAAATAAGGGTGCATGAGGTAATCCGGTGAGGACCTGTCAGGCGCACTTCCCGCCCGGGACCAGCCGCCAAGGCAAGCAGAGATTTCTGCGCAGGCGGCCCAAAGTGAAGTGCTTTCAAGGCTTATCTTCACTACCGAAAATCAACGGCTGACGTTCAGCCGGCAACGGGATTACAACGGCTCAAAAGGGGACTTTCGCCACACTTTCGAACCAATCATCTCTTGTGACTGTAACAGTGCCCGTGATTGAACATGGCCGCTATGCCCTCACAAGGGTACTGATGGTGCATACTTCGCCGTTATGCAGGAACGGCGCGGAACCTGTCCCCTGGGCAGGATGCGGTCCAGCGCCCCAGGCGTTGTGAGATTTTCGCCCAACAAATTGGGCTTGCCGGCCCCGTGATAGTCCGAGGACCCGGTCATGAAGAGGCCGGTTTCCTGCGCCAGCCTGCGCAGCCACGCGCGACCCTCGGGCGGATTGTCCCGGTGCTCCACTTCCAAACCGAGCAATCCGGCGTCGATCATGTCGTGAAAAATCCCCGGGCAACCACACGCCCCCTGGCCGACGCCAGCGGGTGCGCAAACACGGGACGCCGCCGGCGGCACGGACCAATTCCACGGCGTGCACCGGATCCGGCGCGTAGTGGCTGACGAAATAGCGCGAATGGGAGGTGAGGATGCTGGCGAAAGCCTCGTTCCTGTCCCCACGATGCCCGCCGCTACCAGGCATCAGCAATATGCGGGCGGCCCACCGTGGCTCCGGGGGCAACATGGCGCTGACGTCGTCCCAGTTCAGCGGGTAGTCCTCAGCGAGGCGTTCCACCATGCGTTCGGCACGGCTCAGCCGGGCCACCTTGGCCTTGGTAATCTCCTCCAACAGCGCCGGGTTGGCGGGGTCGTGGAGGTAGCAGAGCAGGTGGACACTGATTCCCAGTGAGGTTTTGCAGGAGATTTCCATGCCCGGAATCAGGCCGACGCCGTGGTCTTTCGCGGCTGCCCTGGCCTCGGCCCAGCCGTCGGTGGTGTCGTGATCTGTCAACGCAACCACATCCAGGCGGCCTTTGCGGCGGCGGCGACAAGCTCGGCAGGGCGCTGGGTGCCGTCGGAAATATTTGAGTGGGCGTGCAAATCGATTCTCACGTTCCAAGCCTACGTCGCTTCTGCATCCCGTGTGCTTCTTTGTCCCAAGGCGCAAGCGGTGGGAGACTTAAGGGGTGAACCAGACTGAGCAATCCTCCGCGCACCCCGACCACTCAAGCGATCAGCCCCTCGAGGAGCGTGTGAACAACCGTTCGCAGCGGCCCGACTCTGACGCCTTCCGTTCCTTCATGGCTTCCAGCTGGGCGCCGTCGTCCACTGAACTCCCCGCCCGTGCCGAGGTGGCAGACCATGCCGCCCGCCGCCGTCGTGCCATCTCCGAGCAGTTCAAGACCGAACGCCTGGTCATCCCCGCCGGCCCGTTGAAGGTCCGCTCCAACGACTGCGACTACCGTTTCCGCCCGCACTCCGCATTCGCGCACCTGACCGGTCTGGGCGTTGACCACGAGCCCGACGCCGTGCTGGTCATGGACCCCGTTGCCGAGGGTGCCGGGGACGACGGCGGCCACCACCGCGCCACCCTCTACTTCCGCCCCATGGCTGGCCGGGACACGAAGGCGTTTTACGCCGATGCCCGCAGCGGAGAGTTCTGGATTGGCCGCCGCCCCACCCTGGCCGAATTCCAGGCCCAGCTTGGTCTGCCAACGGCCGATGTTACCGAGCTTGAGGTTGCCGTCACCAAGAACGTCGGCGAGACGTCCGTGGGCGGCACGTCCATCCGCTTGGTGCGCAAGGTTGACGAGAACATCGACGCTCTCGTGGACACTGCCCGCTACAACACGGCCAAGAACCCGGATTCCCTGGACTTCGGCGCATTGGATGATCTGGACGGCAAGCTGGCCGAGGCGCTTTCCGAGCTGCGCCTGATCAAGGACGCCTGGGAAATCGAGCAGATGAAGATTGCTGTCGCGGCCACCGTGAACGGCTTCGAGGACATCGTCAGGGCCCTGCCACGCGCGGTTGCCCACCAGCGCGGAGAGCGCGTGGTTGAAGGCGCATTCTTTGCCCGCGCCGCGCGAAGAAGGCAACGAGCTCGGCTATGACACCATCGCCGCCGGCGGTAACAATGCCACCGTGCTGCACTGGAACCGGAACACCGGAACCGTCAACGAGGGCGAGCTGCTGCTCGTTGATGCCGGCGTTGAGGCTGATTCGCTCTACACCGCGGACATCACCCGCACGATTCCCGTCAACGGTACGTACTCGGATGTTCAACGCAAGATCTACCAGGCCGTTCTGGATGCTGCCGATGCAGCCTTCGCCGTGGCAGTCCCGGGCCGCAAGTTCCGCGAGGTGCACACGGCAGCCATGGAGGTTTTGGCAGACCGTCTGGCTGCTTGGGGCCTGCTGCAGTTGCCGCCGAGGTTGCGCTCTCGCCCGAGGGCCAGCAGCACCGCCGCTGGATGCCGCACGGCACCAGCCACCACTTGGGCATGGACGTGCACGACTGCGCCCAGGCCCGTGCCGAGCTCTACCTCGATGGCATCATCACCGAAGGCATGGTCTTCACCATTGAGCCCGGCCTGTACTTCAAGGAAGAGGATCTGGCCATTCCGGCCGAGTTCCGCGGCCACGGAGTCCGCATCGAGGACGACATCCTCATCACCGCCACCGGCCCGGTCAACTTGAGCGCCGCCCTTCCGCGCAAGCCCGAAGAAGTTGAGGCCTGGATGGCCGGCCTGGCCGGCTAGCTTTCTCGGCTCTCGATCAACTACGACGCCGGGTGGTCACCTTTGTCAGCAAAGGTGACCACCCGGCGTCGTTGTTATTCTTCGGTTGTCCGGCCTGTCGAGACTCCGGCGATCAGTGCCTTCAGCGCCGCGACATGATCCTCATAGGCGGCCCGGCCCTCGGCGGTCAGCGACGCCCACGTCTTCACGCGGCCCTTGCCCGTGGGCTTGGTGAGTCTCACATAGCCGGCCTCTTGGAGCGCCTTGAGCTGTTTGCTGGCCACCGAATCGGCCACGCCAAGCATGTCGCGAATAACGCCAAATTCGGCCTGTTCCACACTGCTGAGAAAAGCACAGATGCGCAGCCTGTTAGGCGCGTGGATCACCTCGTTCAGGGCGGGCGTCATTCGGCGGTCCGCAGCTGTGTGCGCAAGGCGCCGTCAAAGAGCCGCCCGAAGACGTTTACGGCCACAAAAACGATGGCCCCGGCCACCCATGCTGGCCAGTGGAACCCCTTCTCGGCATGAAAGTAGTAGGCACCAATCATGCAAATGATCATGAGCAACACGAGGGGAACCGTCCACCAGCTGGCCTTGCCCGCCTTTAGCCCATTGATCCAGAGTCCAGTCTTCTCCTTGTAGGCCCCCATCAGGATGCCAATGCCCAGGAAATACACAACGGCGACACCGATCATGATCACGGTGCCGCCGATTGTGTAGGCGACAACAAACACCGCGGCAAGCA